>JAXJPR010000016.1:0-2567 GCA_036311565.1 Lachnospiraceae bacterium | reverse complement strand
GATGCCATTTTAATGGCAGGAGATATGATGAATAGTACTTCTGATAGACCAGATGTTGCAGTAGATTTGATTCAGCGATTAGTAAAGGATTATCCGGTATATTATTCCCTGGGAAACCAGGAAATAGAATATATGGAATTACATCATTCAACCCAATTAATAAAACAGTTAGAATCTGCAGGTGTCATTGTCTTAGAGGAAGAGTATGAGGATGTCGAAGTCAATGGAAATTTATTTTCCATTGGAGGTATCTATGACTATGCCTTTGAAGTCGATGGGGCTGGACATATGAGTAAAAAGGATATGGATCCGGATCTGTTAAATTATCTGGAAGAGTTTCAGAGCAAAGATAATTTTAAGCTGATGATGTCACACCGACCGGATAGTTTTATTTTTGGAGAAGCAGGAAAGACATGGAACATTGATTTAGTCGTCAGTGGACATGTTCATGGCGGTCAGGTGGTGCTTCCATTTCTTGGAGGGCTTTGGGCACCGGATCAGGGGTGGTTTCCAGATTATGTCGCTGGATATTATAAATTTGATACTCTGGATATGGTAATTACTTCAGGGTTAGGAAGTCATAAAGAGATTCTTCCTAGATTCAACAATCCACCGGAAATTATGGTGCTTCATATGGTACAGAAAGCATCTGTTAAAAGTGAATAAAAAACATTAAAATAGAAACTAGAAAAAGACGAAAGCAGCTCCATTCCAGAGAAAAATCATCTCGATTTGGTTTCTGGAATGGAGCTCTTTTTGTTCCCATTCTTCACATAAAAATTTGATATCATTTCAATAGTAAGCGTAAAATAATTCTGCGCTTACTGTCTATCATTCTCCAATTGTTCGATTTGAGTCTGATAATAAGTTTAAAGATATCAAAAATCCATTTGTATTGGTTGAGTTTGCATCCAGAATTTGTCGACTCTGATGGAGTATCCATGGTAAAAATCAATACGGAAAAGGGGAAAGCGTTGTTTGACGAAATCAGTGAAGAATTATCCAAAGCAGACGAAAGCATCCTTTTTTTCTTCGTATCCTTTTTGTACTCATATAAAAAACCTCCCGTGTTTTGATTTTTTCTATCAAAATTCTCACGATTTTCTTATGATGATTAATATGGTAGATAGACCGTAAATGTGATGGTTTCATTTTCGCTGTCACATGTGATAGTCCCATGATGAAGGGTTATGATTTCCTTTGCAATTGCAAGTCCCAGACCTGAGCCACCGGTCTTGCTGCTTCTGGAAGAATCCATACGGAAAAATTGTTCGAAAAGGTGGTCGAGCATTTCTTTTGGAATGGTTTTTCCGGCATTTTGAATGCTTAAGAGAATACCATCATTTTCTGGTCTGGATTTTAGTTTTACAAAAATCGTACTGTTTTCATAGCAATAATGGAGGGCATTTTTAAATAAGTTATCAAAGACTCGTTCCATTTTTTCAACATCACATGGAAGAAGCAGATTTTTTTCAATCTCTATCTGGCAATCAACGCCCTTTTCCTGAAACATCAGCTGGAATTCAAAGATGATCTGTTCTAACATGAGGGAGAGATTTACTTTTGTAATTGTTAAGACGGTATTAGAAAAATTATATTTTGTCATTTCAAAAAATGCATTGATCAGTTCTTCCAGGCACTCGGACTTTCTTAATGCAATCCCAAGATGCTTATCACGAAATTCATTACTGATTGCTTTTTCATCGTGAAGCAGCGTTAGATAACCAATGACAGAAGTCAGTGGTGTCTTAAGGTCATGTGCCATATATACAATCATATCATTCTTCCGTTGCTCAGCTTCCTTTGCAATTTGGTGATTTTGCTGCATCTGACTTAATATTTGATTTAATTCAGATTCAACTTCATATAGTTGGGAAGGCAGCTTAATATAAGTGGTCCGCTGGCTGGAAAGGTCACTGACAGCACCCGTAATTTCCTCTAATATTTTTGAAAATTTCATAATATGCATGCCGGCAATGACAAGACAGCCAACAAGCAGGAAGATCAGAAAGAAGATGGGCCAGTAGTCCTGAATAAAATGAAAGAAGTAGTATTCTGGCGTGTCAGCATACCAAAGCCTGCTGTGTCCCAAGAGGTATCCTATGGCAAACAGAAATAATAAGATAACAGTATAAAGGGTAATATGTATTAAGAAACGAGAGAACAGTTCTTTTGTCACGCCGTATTTGATGTTTTTCTTCATAGGTCCTCCTGTTGTTATGATTCTTCTATTTTATAACCAATTCCCCAGACCGTTTTGATATAGTTCATCTTTGCTGATTATATTTTGGAGCATGGAGTGATTATAGACCTCAGCTCTGCGCAGCTGGGATTTTACCCGTGCTAATACTTCTAAAGGATGAAATGGTTTTGTGATGGAATCATCTGCACCAAAAGTGATACCGGTAATCTTATCAGAACTTTGGATTTTTGCAGTCAGCATAATAATTGGGAAAAACCATTTTTTCCGGATACTTTTACATAGGGTGAATCCATCGGTATCCGGAAGCATAATATCCAGGATTGCCAAATCGATCCTCTCTTTTTCCAGGTACTCTAATATTCCT
>JAXJPR010000015.1:0-28781 GCA_036311565.1 Lachnospiraceae bacterium | reverse complement strand
GGTGGAAGTGTGGCAACACATGGAGCTGACTGTCACTAATCGGTCGAGGTCTTAACCAGAATGGCTGTAGATGTTTGAAGTACTGAAAAGATAGATGGAAGAAGTTATAGGATCTGTATGTAGTTTTTAAGGTACATCCTTTGGGATGAGACCAAAAGCAAAAGCTTTTAGTCTTATTCTGTTATAAGGCCTAGTGGCTCAGTTGGTTAGAGCGCCGCCCTGTCACGGCGGAGGTCGAGGGTTCGAGTCCCTTCTGGGTCGTTTGAAAATTTTATATTTTCTAAATGGGATCATAGCTCAGCTGGGAGAGCACCTGCCTTACAAGCAGGGGGTCACAGGTTCGAGCCCTGTTGGTCCCATTTTATGCCGTCGTGGCTCAATTGGCAGAGCAGCTGATTTGTAATCAGCAGGTTATCGGTTCAAGTCCGATCGTCGGCTTTTTTTATGCGAAAATCTATTTTTGTATAAAATGTGGATGGATTCCCGAGTGGCCAAAGGGGGCAGACTGTAAATCTGTTGGCAACGCCTTCGAAGGTTCGAATCCTTCTCCATCCATTTATAATATCGCGGGATGGAGCAGTCTGGTAGCTCGTCGGGCTCATAACCCGAAGGTCGTTGGTTCAAATCCGGCTCCCGCAACTTCTTTTAAACGCCCAGATAGCTCAGTTGGTAGAGCAGAGGACTGAAAATCCTCGTGTCGCTGGTTCGATTCCGGCTCTGGGCATTCTAAGGCTATATATAATATAGTTTTAATGTTAAAATAGATATGGGTGTGTAGCTCAGTTGGTAGAGCACTTGACTTTTAATCAAGTTGTCCGGGGTTCGAACCCCCGCACGCTCACGAAGAAAAGCCTTAAGAATAAATTCTTAAGGCTTTTTTATGTATAAAGATGTTTATTAAATAAGTATATAAACTTTAAAATAATGGGTCTCTTTTGGTTCATAGGCGATCTTCATACGAAGTGCGTAAGCATCTCCATAGAAAATGGAAGAAAATTGTTGGTAAATTTCTCGGATACGCATGACTAAATCTTCATTAGAAGTATAGTTTTTATTGTTCAGTGCAAGATAAGTTACAAAAGCTTTTTGCTTTGTTCCACCGATTTTTTTCATTTCAGGACGTTTTTCTAATAAATCATCTGGTGCATACTGAGGTTCTATGATTTGTCCCCAATAAAAAGAATTGGATAATCCATTTAAAGTATCCTTTGGAAATTTTACACATGATTTTGCATATGGTAGATAATCAATCAGATTAATTCCGTTCTTTTCCATTTCATATTCATCTAAATATTCTAATTGTTCTGTTTGTGCCAGAAAATAATTTTCTGGAAAATTGTAGATAAACCAATCATCTAATTTTTCCTCAATACTGCATAATTCATCGTAATAGGACTTCGTCATTTCTTTTTTCTTTGATAATAATTGTATTTCATCATTTAGATCATCCATTCGTTGAAGTAACATTTTATTAATGGTATTGCTGTCTGCGATTTTACATAAAGTATTTAATTCTTTTACAGAAAAACCAAGATTTCGGTATTTGACACATTCAAGAATATAAGCACAGCTGCTTAAATTGTAAAACCGATAATTGGAATGATTATCTCGGATCGAAGAGAAGAATCCCTCTTTTTCGTAATATTTAATGGTGTGTGATGTGACTCCGGCAAATTTAGCAAGAGTTCCAATTTTTTTTTCGTACATAATAACTCCTATATTTATTAATTATTTCTCTCCCATGTAAAAAGGCTGAAACTTTTGTGTTTCAGCCTTTTTACTCGTGTGTGTTAAATTTTAAGAAGAAAGTCTTAAGTGTTATCTTCGTTAACTATTATAAAGCTGAAACTAAGGGTTAAGTCAATAAATAAAAATTAAAAAATACCTATTTTTTTGCACAAAATTAAGTACTGTTTTTAGAGAAAATGAAAGTTTTTACAGAGATTTTTCATTTTTACTTGAAAAACTTGAGTGTAGGGCTTAAGTTTGGAAGTGACTGTCATAAATAGTATACTAAGAGATGAAGAAGAATGTAAAGTTTTTATAGAAAATTTGTTCAAACAATGAGAAAATAAAGAAAAAAGGAAGGCATGATATTATGGGAATAATATATGATAATATGATATTGCATAGCAAAAATGGAGATTATCCTTTTCATATGCCAGGACATAAAAGGATAATTAGTAATATATTTCAAGGAGTACATCCATATGAAGTAGATTTTACTGAAATTGATGGATTGGATGATCTGCATGCGCCAGAAGAGATGTTTCGACAGTCTATGGATTGTGCAAAAGCATTTTATGGGACAAAAGAAACTTTTTATCTGGTCAACGGAAGTACTTCAGGTATTATGGCAGCCATTGCATCTGTATGTAATTTAGGAGATACTATTATTATGGGCAGAAATTGCCACAAGTCTGTATATATGGCAGTGGAATTGCTGGGATTACATCCAGTTTACATTTATCCCGAAACAGAAGAGGAAAATGGGCTGGTCACGAACATAAATTGTGCAGAACTACAAAAAATTGTGGATAAATATCCTGAAGCAAAGGCGGTCATGTTGGTAAGTCCTACTTATGAAGGTATGGTCATGGAGATAGAATCCATTGCCAGCATAATAAAAGGAAAAGATATGGTATTGATTGTAGATGAGGCTCATGGAGCACATTTTCCATTTATGGAAGAGGTACCAAAAAGTGCAATTAATTCTGGAGCAGATTTAGTCATTCAAAGTTTGCATAAAACAATGCCTGCATTGACTCAGACCGCAGTCATTCATGTGTGTTCTGAAAAAGTGCCGATATATAGAGTACAAGAATGTATTGACTATTTTGAGTCGACTAGTCCGTCTTATTTGCTTTGTGCATCTATTGATTATGCTATTTCCTTTGGGATAGATGGAAAAGATCAATTTAAGCAGTATGGAAGGAATTTAAAACATTTAAAGAAAGAGCTGATGACTTTAAAAAAACTGTATCTGGTTCCAAACCATGATCCGGGAAAACTGGTTATTTCTACATCCAAAACAGATATGACAGGGAAACAATTATATGATATATTATTAAATAACTATCATTTGCAGATGGAAATGGCACAGGAGACGTACTGTCTTGCCATGACCAGCGTATGCGATACGGAAGAAGGATTGAAACGTCTTGCACAGGCTTTAAAAGAAATCGATGAAAAAATTAGTGGGAAAAAAGCTTTAAAATTTTCTAAATGGATGATTGAAAATGAACAGGTATATATACCCAATCAAGCAAAGAGAAAGAAAATGGAAACCATTCCTATTGAGGAAAGCTGTGGAGCAGCCAGTGGGGAATATGTATATCTATATCCACCAGGAATTCCATTGATCGTTCCAGGAGAACGTATCAATGAAGCTTGCATTCAAAAAATAAAAGAGTATTGGAAGAAGCATTTAAAAATCAGAGGAATGGCTGATTTAGAAGGTAGAATGATAAGAATAATCAAAGCATAGAGGAGAAAGCATGTCAGGTTTATTTATCACAATGGAAGGACCGGATGGAGCCGGAAAATCTACACAAATTGAGAAATTAAAAGACTATTTATCGAATAAAGGATATGATATAATATTATGTAGAGAACCCGGAGGAACTGTTATCAGTGAAGCAATCCGATCTGTAATTTTGAATCCAGAATTTACAGAGATGGGACATATGACAGAACTTTTATTGTATGCATCTGCAAGAGCGCAGCTGATAGAAGAAGTAATTCGTCCGGCATTGAAAGAAAATAAAATCGTTATCTGCGACCGTTTTGTAGATTCCTCAGCAGTTTATCAGGGAATTGCAAGAGGTATGGGACCAAAGCTTGTTTATGAAGTGAATCAGTATGCAATTGGTGATACCGTACCAGATGTTACAATTCTGTTGGATATTAAGGGCAAAGAAGGAATTCAGCGAAAGAAAAAACAAGCAAAACTGGACCGGATGGAATTGGAAGCGGTCACATTTCACGAGAAGGTTTCTGAAGGATATGGTATGTTGGCAAAAGAACATCCAGAAAGAATCCAAATGATTGATGGGACACAAACCATCGAAGCAATCCATAATCAGATAAAAGAAATTGTGGATGCCATTATCGATGCAAGATAAGTAAGAATATTTTGTATTAGATTCATAGAAAAGAGGCGAGAGAATATGAGTAATTTTCAAAAAATTATAGGACACGAACAGAACATTGAGCATTTAGAAAAAGCAATTGCAGAAGGACAAGTTTCTCATGCCTACATTTTTAATGGGGAAGAAGGAACTGGTAAGCTGACAATCGCAAAAGCATTTGCCAAGGCGCTGTTGTGCGAAGAAAAAGATAGTTGTGGACAGTGTCAGTCCTGTATACAGATCGACTCTATGAACCATCCAGATGTTATTTATGTAACTCATGAAAAAGCGGTGATTACTGTAGATGATATTCGTAATCAGGTAAACAACACGATAGCAGTAAGACCATATAGCAGCGATTATAAGATTTATATTATCGATGAGGCGGATAAAATGAATGTGATGGCACAGAATGCTCTGTTAAAGACCATTGAAGAGCCGCCAGAATATGCAGTTATTATTTTACTGGCAGATAATAAAGATACATTTTTAGAAACGATTCGTTCCAGATGTATCAATCTGAATTTTGGACCTGTAAAAGAGGAACAAGTCAGAGCATATATTCGCGAACATTACGGAGAAGGATGTGAAAAAGAAGATCTGGCAGTTGCATATTCTATGGGAAATATCGGCAAGGCAATCAAAGTGATGGAATCCAAAGAGTTCGAAGAACTGAAAAATCATTGTCTGAATATGCTGGCGCATATTAAAGAATGGAATATTCATGAGATTGTATTATATTTGAAGCAGATGGAAAACTATAAAGAAAGAATTTTTGAGTTTTTAGATATTATTACAATTTTTTATCGTGATATTTTAATTCTGAAAGTAACCGGTCTTCCTAATAAGACTGTATTTAAAGATAAGTTTTCCCTGATGAAAAAGCAGTCTATTTACTTAAGTTTCGAAGGAATTGACCGTATTATTAAAGAAATAGAAAAAGCAAAAGTAAGATTGAATGCAAATGTTAATTTTGATGTAACATTGGAACTTCTCTTGTTTGCGATGAAGGAGAACGGAACAAAATGGTAGAAGTAATAGGAGTCCGTTTTAGACAAAACGGAAAAATATATTTTTTCAGTCCCAATGACCTGGAAATTGAGGTGGGACAGAATGTAATCGTTGAGACAGCGAGAGGCATTGAATATGGAAAGGTCGTATTGGGAAGAAGAAAGATTAAATCCGAAAAGGTTATTTCCACGCTGAAATCGGTCATTCGAATTGCGACACCGGAAGATGATACCATTAATGAAGAAAATAAAAGAAAAAGTAAAGAAGCATTCCAGATTTGTTTAGAAAAGATTGAAAAACATGGACTGGAAATGAAGTTAATTGATACCGAGTATACATTTGATAATAATAAAGTATTATTTTATTTTACAGCAGATGGAAGAATTGATTTTAGAGAATTGGTAAAAGATTTAGCTTCTGTATTTAAAACAAGAATTGAACTGCGGCAGATCGGTGTCCGGGATGAGACAAAAATTTTAGGAGGCATAGGAATCTGTGGAAGAAGTCTTTGCTGTCATACGCACTTGTCAGAGTTTGTGCCAGTTTCTATTAAAATGGCAAAAGAACAAAATTTATCATTAAATCCGACCAAGATTTCAGGAGTATGCGGAAGGTTAATGTGCTGTTTAAAGCATGAGCAGGAAACATATGAATATCTGAATAAAAAGCTTCCGAATACAGGCGATATTGTAAAGACTAATGATGGATTAAAAGGCGAAGTACAGCGGGTGAATGTACTGCGTCAGAAAGTAAAAGTAATCGTTGAAGATGAAACTGGGGAAAAAGAGATCCGGGAATATAAAATCAGTGATTTACACTTTAAACCGAAACGAAAAAAGAAAAATAACCAGACTCCTCAGGATGCAGAATTAAAGGCCTTAGAAGAATTAGAACGTAAGGAAGGAAAGTCAAAACTGTAATGAATGTAGAAAGAATGCCAGATGAAAGATTAGATGATCTCCAAATCAAAGGTTATCAGATTCTTCAAAAAAAAGATGGATTTTGTTTTGGCATGGATGCAGTGCTTCTTTCTTCCTTTGCAAAAGTCAAGAAGGGGAAAAAGGTTCTGGACTTGGGAACCGGAACTGGAATCATTCCTATTTTGTTGGAAGCAAAAACTTCAGGCAGCTATTTTACGGGGCTGGAAATTCAACCAGAATATGTAAAAATGGCCCAGAGAAGTGTTCTCATGAATGGGCAGCAGGATAAGATTTCTATTGTCGAAGGCGATATTAAATCTGCAGTGTCCATATTTGGTGCAGATTCCTTTGATGTAGTGACCTCAAATCCTCCTTATATGGTGGATCAACATGGAATGCAGAATGAGAATCCGGCAAAAGCCATTGCAAGGCATGAACGATTATGTACATTAGAAGATATTATCATACAGACAAAAAAGCTACTGAAACATGGCGGTAGCTTTTTTATGGTTCATAGGACTTACCGGCTGGCAGAAGTCATACATTTGATGGTACGGGAAGGGTTAGAACCAAAACGTATTCGTATGGTGCATCCATATATTAATAAAGAACCAAATATATTTTTAATTGAAGGATTAAAAGGTGGAAAACCAAGAATAAAGGTAGAACCTCCGTTAATTGTATATAAAGAACCGAATGTTTATCATGAGGAAATTTATGATATTTACGGATTGGATTTACCAGACAGAAAAGAAAGGTAAGAAAAATTATGGCAGGGCAGTTGTATTTATGTGCAACACCAATTGGAAATCTTGAAGACATTACGCTCCGGGTGCTGAATGTGTTAAAAGAAGTAGATGTGATTGCTGCAGAAGATACCAGGCATAGTATAAAATTATTAAATCATTTTGGAATTAAAACGAAATTGACCAGTTATCATGAATATAATAAAGTCGATAAAGCCGTTTATCTGGTGCGCCAGATGCAGGAAGGGGTTAATGTAGCATTGGTGACAGATGCAGGAACGCCTGGAATTTCTGATCCTGGAGAAGAGCTGGTCAGACAATGCCATGAAGCAGGAATTAAAGTGACATCACTTCCTGGAGCATGTGCCTGCATTACAGCACTGACAATTTCCGGGCTTCCAACAAGACGTTTTTGTTTTGAAGCATTTCTTCCAACAGACAAAAAGGAACGAAAAGCGGTTCTTAACCAGTTAAAAACAGAAACAAGAACCATTATTTTATATGAAGCTCCTCATCGTTTGAAAAAAACATTAAAAGAACTTAGAATGGAACTGGGAAATCGGACGGTTACATTGTGCCGTGAGCTTACGAAATGTCATGAAGACTATAAAAAAATGACCTTAGAAGAACTGATGGATTATTATCAGGAAGAAGAAGTCAGAGGAGAATGTGTGTTGGTAATCGAAGGGGTTACCTTTCAACAATTAGAAGAAGAAGAGCAGAAGTCATGGGAAAGTATTTCTGTTGAAGAACATATGGAACGCTATGTGTCGAAAGGAATGTCCAAAAAAGATGCCATGAAACAGGTGGCAAAAGACAGAGGTGTCAGCAAAAGAGATATTTATCAGGCGTTGTTGCAGTAGAGGTACAGAAAAAAAGGAAGGTTCTTAGACCTTCCTTTATATTCATATTATTCAGAAATAGTAAATCCAGCAAGTCTTGCCAGTTCTTTAATTGAATTTTTTGAAACCTTTTTGCCTTTGTATTCAACAAGATCTTCCATATCACCTGTGAAAATATCGCTAGGATCATATTTTTTTAAAATAATCTTATCATCATCAACAAAAATTTCTAATGGGTCACGCTCATTCACATCCAGATTTCTTCTTAATTCAATTGGTAAAGTAATACGACCCAATTCATCCAACTTTCTCACAATTCCTGTACTTTTCATACCAATACCTCCTAAAACAAACGAAACATACATAAATACTATTTTTAGAGTAACATGGATAGTTTTTAAAGTCAAATATTTATGAAAAAATTCACATAATGGTAAGAAATTCATATTATAGAGAAGTCTTCATAAAATGGTAAAGAAATATATTTAAGGGAAAAGGTGCGATGATTACTTATATTTGGTCCGGAATGATCATTATTAGTGTTATTTGTTCCATGTTTACTGGAAATATGCAGAATCTTTCACAGGGCATTTTAGACTCTGCCAGGGAAGCCATAGATCTCTGTATTTACATGTTAGGAATTGTTGGTCTGTGGACAGGAATGATGAAGGCTGCGGAAAGTATCGGAGTACTTTATAGAATAGAAAAATTTTTGATGCCTGTGATACAGTTCCTATTTCCGAAACTTCGGGATAGAGAAGCAATGCAGTATATAGCAACAAATATGGCTGCTAATATACTGGGGCTTGGCTGGGCGGCGACACCAAGTGGATTAAAAGCAATGAAATGTCTTCAGAAATTAAATGGATACCAACAAATAGCCAGTGTGGAGATGTGTACATTTTTAATCATTAATATCTCTTCGCTGCAATTGATTCCAGTCAATATTATTGCTTATCGCAGCCAATATGGAAGTGTCAATCCAACCGCTATTGTAGTACCGGCCATTCTTGCGACTACAATTAGCACTCTTGCAGGTGTCATTTGTTGTAAATGGATGGGAAGAAAAGAGTGAAAAGGCCATGGTTTCTTCGATTGAAAACGCAAATATTTTAAGATATAATAAATTTACGAATACCAAAAGACGGAGAATTTATTCTCCGTTTTGCTTTATGGAGATGAAAAGGATGAAAAAATTAGTTTTAGGTATTCTTGCGCATGTTGATGCAGGAAAAACAACATTATCAGAAGCCATGCTTTATAAATCCGGGAGCATCCGAAAAGTTGGAAGAGTGGATAAAAAAGATGCCTTTTTAGATACTTATGAATTGGAGCGGGCAAGAGGAATTACCATATTTTCCAAACAGGCAGAGATGAAATTTGGAAATACCAATATTACGCTGCTGGATACTCCGGGCCATGTAGATTTTTCCACAGAAATGGAAAGAACGCTTCAGGTCTTAGATTATGCTATTTTAGTTATTAGTGGAGCAGATGGAACGCAGGGACATACAGAAACTTTATGGAGACTGCTGGCAAGATATCAGATTCCGGTATTTATCTTTGTAAATAAAATGGATCAACCAGGAACGGATAAAGATGCATTACTGGCCCAGATGAAACGACGTTTTCATGATGGATGTATGGATTTTACTGAGACAGATACAGAAGAATTTTATGAAAATGCAGCCATGTCAGATGAAAAGCTTTTAGAATATTTTCTGGAGCATGGATGTTTAAAAAATGAGCAGATTGTAGAAGCCATAAAGGAACGAAGTATCTTTCCATGCTTTTTTGGTTCTGCTTTAAAATTAAATGGGGTCGAAGAATTTTTGCAGGGAATTGATGCGTATACCAAAGAAGAAAATGGTAAAAAGGCATTTGGAGCAAGAGTGTATAAAATATCCAGAGATGACCAGGGAAACCGTCTGACTCATTTAAAGATAACTGGAGGATGTTTAAAAGTAAAAGACATCTTAAAAACGCAACATTGGGAAGAAAAAGTGAATCAGATCCGTATTTATTCAGGAGCAAAGTATCAGACGGTAAATGAGGCAGTAACGGGAATGATCTGTGCGGTCACAGGGCTTACAAAAACAAAAGCCGGAGAAGGGCTTGGATGTGAAGACGGAGAAATTCTTCCAGTGTTAGAGCCTGTACTTCATTACCGGATAGAATTGCCAGAAGGGTGTGATGCCAGTGTCATGCTTTCAAAACTGCGTATGTTAGAAGAGGAAGACCCTCAATTACATATTAGCTGGAATGAAGAATTACAGGAAATTCAGGCACAGATTATGGGAGAAGTGCAGATCGAGATTTTAAAAAATCTGATTCAGGAACGATTTGGCACAGAGGTCACGTTCGGAACAGGAAATATTGTATATAAGGAAACGATTGTAGATACGGTAGAAGGGGTAGGGCATTTTGAGCCATTGAGACATTATGCAGAGGTTCATTTGTTAATGGAGCCAGGAGAGCCAGGAAGCGGGATCGTCATTGATACGAACTGCAGCGAGGATATGCTTGATAAGAACTGGCAGAGGCTTATTTTGACCCATTTGTATGAAAAAGAACACAGAGGGGTACTCATAGGAGCACCAATTACAGATATAAAGATTATACTGGCAGCAGGAAAAGCCCATCAAAAGCATACAGAAGGCGGAGATTTCAGACAAGCCACATATCGTGCAGTAAGGCAGGGGCTACGTCAGGCAAAATCTATATTATTGGAGCCTTTTTATGAGTTTCGAATGGAAATTCCGGAATCAGAAGTAGGAAGAGCCATGATGGATGTAGAACGTATGCATGGAACCTGTAAGATTTCTTATGACGAAGAAGAAAAAAATGGGGCCAATATGACCGTTTTAACAGGAAGTGCACCAGTTGCCTGCATGAGAGGATATCAGCGGGAATTTGCGGCATATACGAAAGGATACGGCCGTTTATTTTGCAGCCTCAAAGGATACGAACCATGTCATAATGAAAAAGAAGTCATAGAAGCATCGTTCTATGACCCGGAAAGGGATCTGGACAACCCTACTGGATCTGTTTTTTGTTCCCATGGTGCTGGTTTTGTTGTAAATTGGGATGAGGTAAAAGACTACATGCATATTCCAAGTATTTTGGAAAAGGAAAAGAAAGAGAGTATAGAAGCTGTTCCGGTTCGTGATGGAATACAGAAATCAGAGAAATGGATCGGCGAAGATGAGATTGAAGCAATTTTCCGTCAGACTTTTTATGCAAATAAGACAGATAAATCCATTCCAAAAAAGTCATTTCGGAACCGAAAACCAGATACTTATGCAACTGCCCAAAGTTATCGTGGAATGAAAAAACCTTCGTTTGAAAAAAGAGAAAAGTATTTACTGGTGGATGGATATAATGTTATCTTTGCCTGGGAAGAATTAAAAGAACTGGCAGAAGTAAATATTGACAGTGCAAGAGACAAACTAATGGATATTTTGTCCAATTATCAGGGAAACAGACAGGGAGAATTGATCGTGGTTTTTGATGCCTACCGGGTAAAAGGACATGATACAGAAATTCTTGATTTTCATAATATTCATGTAGTTTATACCAAGGAAGCGGAAACAGCAGATGCTTATATCGAAAAATTTGCTCATGAAAATGGACGGAAATATGATGTGACAGTGGCAACTTCAGATCGTATGGAACAAATTATTATTACCGGTCAAGGATGCCAGTTGATGTCTGCAAGGGAATTACGAGAAGATGTAAAGCGTTTTGAGCAGGAAGTCAGAGAAAAACTTGACCAGCAAAAAAAAGAGCACAGTACTATTGGTGATTTATTAAAAAAAGAAAGATAAAAGGAAAAAGGCCAATCTCCGATTATGATATGGAGAATGGCCTTTTTTACTATCTTCCGTAAGGATTTGATCCGTACTGGTTGCTTCCGCTCTGGGATGGTTTGAGCATTAAGTATAATACATAAATGGAACCAATGCCAGTGAAGACTAACAGCCACCACCAGCCAGAACGGCCAGCATCATGGAGTCTTCGGATCACAAGTGTAATTACAGGAATGAAGACAATGAGACTATAAATTGTAGACACCATATCAGGTGCAAATTCTAAAATGCAGGTGATAAGTAAATTCACCAATATAAAAGACCAGTAATCGGCACGGCTTGCACGGCCGCTTACATTAAAATAATTTTCGAATGCTTTAAAATAGCGTTGTAAGATATTCATAACATAATCTCCCTTTTCTTTCATAAATTAATATTATTCCAAGGCTTTATTCTATCAAAAAGCTAAAAAAATTACAATAAAACGGTCTAAGGAGGAATATGGTAACTTATCTTTCTAATTGTCTGATACCCATTTTATTTTTCATCATTGTCTGTTATGGATGGAAGCAAAAAAAAGACATTTATCAGGAGTTTTTAAAAGGAGCAAAAGAGGGATTTCATATTGTATTTGATATTGCTCCTACGTTGATTGGTCTGTTTATGGCAGTGTCCATGTTTCGGACTTCTGGAGCAATGGACCTTTTGGTAAAAATCTTAGAGCCAGTAGGAGCGTTCATAAAAATGCCTATTGAAATTATTCCGGTTATTGCTGCCAAGTTATTTTCTTCATCAGCAGCTACCGGGATCCTGCTGGATTTATTTAAACAATACGGTGCGGATTCACAGGTGGGGTTAATTGCCTCCCTGATCTTAAGTTCGACAGAAACGGTCTTTTATACAATGTCTGTTTATTTTATGTATGTGGATGTGAAAAAGACCAGATGGACTCTTCCAGGAGCACTGTTTTGTACGCTTGCAGGAGTACTGGCAAGTCTTTGGATTGGAAGTTTTCTTTTTTCATAATTTCTGAACATTTCTTATTTTTTTTAAGTTTTAAATCGAAAAAATTATAATTAGAAAAAGAAAGTTGAATATATTTCATTTGTAAAGTGAAAAAAATTTTGGTATAATCGGACTTGCTCACATGTAAAAAATAGCAATAAATTTTAACATTAACATAAAGAAAGTGTGAAAGAGACAAAAGAAGGAGAAAGATGATGAAAAACTGTGTAGAAATCAGATGGCACGGACGTGGCGGACAGGGAGCCAAAACAGCAGCTCTTTTATTAGCGGATGTGGCATTTCAGACGGGGAAATATGTGCAGGGCTTTCCAGAATATGGACCAGAACGTATGGGTGCCCCAATTACTGCTTATAACAGAATCAGCGATGATGTCGTTCGCGTGCATTCTAATATATATGATCCAGAATTTGTAGTAGTGGTAGATGAAACATTATTAGAAACGGTAGATGTGACAAAAGGGCTGAAAAAAGAAGGAGCCATTGTGATCAATACTGCAAGATCTAAAGAAGAAATTATCCCTCATTTAAAAGGTTATGAAGGAAAAGTCTATACCATTGATGCCCGCAAGGTATCCATAGCCTGTTTAGGAAAATATTTTCCAAATTCTCCGATGCTGGCTGCAATTGTAAAAGTAACCGGATTAATGGATGAAGAATTATTCTTAAATGAAATGAGAGCTTCATTCCAGCACAAATTTGCCAGCAAACCAGAAGTAATTGAAGGTAATATGAAAGCGCTTCAGATGGCATTAGAGGAGGTTCAGTAATGGCAACGGATATCAGCAAATTAACATTAACTGCAAAATGGCAGGATTTGACACAGGGAATGATGATTCATGCAGGCGGAACATCAGAAGAGTTTCATACAGGTGAATGGACATCTGTAAAACCACATGTAAGAGAACAAGACTGCAGACAATGTTTATTATGTGCGCAGGCTTGTCCAGACAG
Source organism: Lachnospiraceae bacterium (assembly GCA_036311565.1). GTDB lineage: Bacteria > Bacillota > Clostridia > Lachnospirales > Lachnospiraceae > Fimousia. The sequence continues at coordinate 15,346 of JAXJPR010000015.1, read as the reverse complement.
TGCAATTCCAGTAAATGAAAAAGAAAGAGTAGAAGTTGATTTAAAACATTGTAAAGGCTGCGGAATCTGCGCAAAAGTGTGTCCGTTTGGCGCAATTGAAATGGAGGGACTATAAAATGGCTAAAAGAGATCGTTTATCAGGAAATGAGGCAGTATCCTACGCATTACGTCAGATTAATCCAGATGTATTTCCAGCGTTTCCAATTACTCCTTCAACAGAAATTCCACAGTATTTTGCTTCTTTTGTAGCAAATGGACAGGTGGATACCGAATTTATCCCAGTAGAAAGTGAACATAGTTCTATGAGTGCGGCTATTGGTGCATCTGCAGCGGGAGCAAGAAGTTTAACAGCAACTTCTTCTTGTGGACTTGCTCTGATGTGGGAAGAATTATATGTTGCAGCATCTAATCGTCTTCCAGTGGCACTTGCATTAGTAAACCGTGCATTATCTGGTCCAATTAATATTAACTGTGACCACTCCGATTCTATGGGGGCAAGAGATTCTGGATGGATTCAGATTTATGCAGAAAATAATCAGGAAGCTTATGACAATATGGTGCAGGCTTTCCGCATTGCGGAACATAAAGATGTCCGTCTTCCAATTATGATTTGTCAGGATGGATTTATCACAAGCCACGCAGTGGAAAATATTGAAATATTAGAAGATGCAGACGTTAAGAATTTTGTAGGGGAATATGAACCAGAAAATTATCTGTTAAACCCAGAATGTCCAACAGCAGTGGGACCATACTCTGTAACTGATTTTTATATGGAGGCCAAACGTGCCCAGGCAGAAGCAATGAAAAATTCCAAACAGGTAATTTTAGATGTTGCAAAAGAATTTGCACAGATTTCAGGAAGAGAATATGGTTTATTCGAAGAATATCGTCTGGACGATGCGGATTATGCAGTAATTATGATCGGATCAGCAGCAGGAACCACCAAAGATGCTATTGACAAGATGCGCGCGCGGGGCAAAAAGGTTGGACTGTTAAAATTAAGAGTTTTCCGACCATTCCCAGCAGAGGAAATTGCAGATGCCCTTAAAAATGTAAAAGCAGTAGCGGTAATGGATCGTGCAGACAGCTTTAGCGATCACGGCGGACCTTTAGGAGCAGAGGTGATGGCAGCTTTATTTAGAAATCGTTCTCAGGCTTATGCAATTAACTATGTATATGGTTTAGGTGGGCGTGATGTTCGTGTAGAAGATATGGAACGAGTATTCGAAACATTAGAACAGATCGCAGCAACCGGTGAAGTTGGTGACACATACCGTTATATGGGTGTCAGAGAGTAAGACATAGGAGGAAAACAATGAGTTATAATTTTAAAGAAATTATGAGCAGACCAGAACGTCTTGCTCCAGGACATAGAATGTGCGCTGGCTGTGGTGGAACAATTGCAGCAAGAAACGTATTAAGAGCTCTTCATGAAGGAGATCATGCAGTGATTGGTAATGCAACTGGATGTATGGAAGTATCTACTTTTATGTATCCATATACTGCATGGAAAGACAGCTACATCCACAATGCATTTGAAAACGCAGGTGCTACCATCAGTGGAGTAGAAGGTGCATACAATGTATTAAAAAGAAAAGGAAAATTAAAAGAAGACGAAACATATAAATTTATCACATTTGGCGGAGATGGCGGAACTTATGATATCGGATTTCAGTCTTTATCTGGGGCAGTAGAACGTAACCATGATTTTGTGTATGTATGTTATGATAACGGTGCATATATGAATACCGGAATTCAGCGTTCTTCTGCAACACCAATGTATGCAGATACAACAACAACTCCAGTGGGAACAGAAAGTGTAGGAAAACCTCAGAATCGAAAAGACCTGACGAATATTTTAGTAGAACACGATATTCCATATGCAGCACAGACGACCTTTGTACAGAATTTTAAAGATTTACATATCAAAGCAGAGAAAGCAATCTATACAAAAGGTGCGGCATTCTTAAATATTATGGCTCCATGTCCTCGTGGATGGAGATACAATACTCCTGATATTATGGATATCTGTAATCTGGCTGTAGAAACATGTTACTGGCCATTATTTGAAGTGGTAGAAGGGGAATATCATTTAAGTTACGAACCTAAGAAGAAACTTCCAATAGAAGACTTTTTGCGCCCACAGGGAAGATTTAAACATTTATTCAAAAAAGGAAATGAACATCTGATTGAAGAATTCCAGAAGGAAGTAGACAGAAGATGGGAATCCTTATTAAAGAAATGTAAATAAAAGATGAAAAAGATAATATTGTACTGTCGCGAAAGTTTTTAAAAAGTCTTCGCGGCAGGATAAGAATCTCGCATGCGGGATTCTTTTTTTCATATAAGAAAATTCTCATATATGAATTTTACAAAAAATTTCTCAGTTGTATCTTTATTTAGTTATGTTATAATCATAAAAACAAGTAAATTCAGAAAAGTTAAAGATGGTGAATTATGAATCAAGAGAGAACACACATTAACCAACTAGTTGTACAAATTTTTAATGATATTATGCAGGAAGAAGAAAAAACATTGATCGTAGGGGAATTTAAGAATATTTCTGTCAATGATATGCATATTATTGAGGCAATTGGAATTGATTCACCAAAGAATATGTCAAAAATTGCGGGTATCTTGAATATTACCGTGGGAACGTTGACCATTGCAATTAATAATCTGCTAAAGAAAGGTTATGTTATTCGGAAGCGAAGTGAAAAAGACAGAAGGGTCGTGTTCATTTCCCTGTCAGAAGCAGGAGAAAGGGCTTATTATCATCATATGGCATATCATCAGGGTATTGTTGAAAGATTGACCGCGGATTTGAGCAAAGAGGAAATTGCTGTACTGGAAAAGGCATTGGGTAATATGGCGGATCAGTTACATGAATAAGAAAAAAGAAAAACCCCATCAACGGATAACCGTTGATGGGGAATTTTTTATGCGTTTAATTCATTCATAATTTTTTCTAATGCTTCAAGTGCATCTGCAGGAAGTTTGTCGAAACCACCTTTTTTCTTGCTTCTTTCTTTTACGAAAGTGACACGATCCTGCATTCTTGCTTTTAATGTTTCAACGTATTCAGGATTTTCGAAATCAGGAATAAATCCTTCCCATTCTAATACCTGGATGTCAGAGATTGGGCCAAATGGTTTAAAAACAGCTTTTCCTTCGATGACCTGTTCGATTACACCTAAGGTATCTTTTGGTTTGATATCTTTGCCCATAAATTCACCAGTATTTAAAATGTAGCAGTCTACATTGCGTTCCTGTACCAGCTTTTTGAATTTCTCATAGTCATTTGCTAATGGATAAGTACGGAATGGATTTGCATATGGTTCTACTACTAATTTGTTAGGATCTACTCCAGGTGCAAGACGTTCTGCACTAGAACGTTTTGTTGCAAGGGTTGCTCCCATAACAGAAGCAAGGGAAGCTCCATTTAATTTTACCAATGGTGGAATGGTAGGGTCTTTCATGATCCAGAAAATACCATTTACCGGTGCATCAATTCGGTCTACACGGTTTGGTGACCATAATTTGGATTTAATTGCACGCCCATTACCATTACGGATATCTTCGGTAACAAGAACAATTTTACCTTCGGAATCTATGGTCGCAGAACAGTTCTGTGCAGTCAGAAGATATTTGTTATCGTCACATCCAGTAGGATAATCGGCTGTTTTGTCAAAATAAGTAGGTTCCATTGCAATAGAAGATGCAGTATCCGTATTGATGATAAATGCATCGTCATGAAGTACTGTTACAGGATACTTGCCATCGTGTTTTGCATGTGTAATAGTAGATTTTCCAGATCCGGATAAACCGAATACAGAAGCAACGTAAGAGCTTCCATCTGGCAGGATGTATTCTTTCTGACCACCATGGCAGGATGCATAACCGTTACGGTTGGCAATTGCCCATCCAATAGTCAGGGTACCTTTTTTATGTTCTCCGAAATATTTCATACCCAATAAAGCGGCACAGTTTGTTTCTGTATTGAAGTAGGTAAGTCCTAATGGATGTTCTGGATGTGACCACTGTGGATCAGAGAAAATATAAATATCTGGTTCATCTGCAATTGGGGCAGATTCTTTGTACATTTTTGCATATGCAGAAGAGAAATACTGGAAGTTCAACATCCAGGAATATAAGATATTTTCTTCTCCTTCTGGAATCAGAAGATGTGCTTTTACCATAAATTCAGGATCCAGTCCAATGATAACTTCGGCATGATACAAAGTTTTCCAACGGGTATCATAGACAGCATCCATTAATTTTTTATCTAAATCTTCGGTGTCTACACCAGTTGCACCAGCAATTCTTCGCGCAGCAGCACAACGGCCGGTTACAGAACCGTCGTTAAATAATAATACTTTTGCATCTTTTTCAAGGCCGAATTCTTCACCTTTATAAACTGGCATATCTGTTACGATCGTACCTGGTGATTTTTTTGCTAAATTGTAAGCCTGTTTTAATGAGGTTACTTTTGTTACGTTGTTTCCATAAAAAGTAGCTTCAATAATGGAACGGGTCTTTGAAAAACCTGTTTTACCAGCTCCAATTTCATCATGAGTATAATATGCTTTTGTTGACATAAATGGTTCCTCCTAAATAATTCTGTATATTGAATAATAAAGTAAGTAAAATTTCATATTTTAATAATCACGAACTACCAAAATATTATAGTGCATTTTGGCAAAAGTGTCAATTCTATCAGGTAATTTTAAGATTCGCTTGTTAATAATTTCTCGAGATAAGAGAAATCACAAGGACCTGTTGAGAGAAAATGTTGATAAAAATGATTGTTTTTGTTGTTTTTTTTGGTTGAAATATTATAATCTTGCTCTAATGACAATATTTCTAAAAATCCAATATAGTATGATAAGTAGTTCCCTGGTTCGGCTAAAATGGTATCAAAGATATCCATAGAAGTTTCTTCTTTTTCTAATCCCAGAGTAGATAAAAAGGTGTTGACATTTTCACGATTCCATCCTTCATAATGGATACCTAGATCAATGCGGGAGGGAATTGCAAGATTTAATATATGGTTGATCTGATAAAGTCTGGCAACGGTTTTTGAGTATTTTCCAAAGTCCAGAAATTCATAGCTCAGATTTTCAGCATAGACCGCCCATCCCTCTACATAACCATCATAATCGCAAAGAGAATGGATGGGATGATCCAAATGCTGATAAAAATAAGTGGTCTGATATAGATGACCTGGATATCCTTCATGGGCCAGGATATTGTACGGGGAGCTAAGGTAAGACAACTGTTTTTTATTGAGATAAATGGTATTATTCATAGAAGCATCGATGGATGGAATCATATAAAAAGCAGGGCTTACGTAGCTTTCCAGACATTCTGGAACGGATTTTACTTTATAATCTGCCTGCGTGGAAGAAGGAAAATCATCCGGCAGATTTTGTTTTAACCAGTTTAAAATTTCTTTTTCAGAAGATGGTACACATTTGGAAATATCAGAATTCAGGAACTGGTCATAAGCTTCTGGCTGAAGATACAAAATTTCTTCCAGTTCTTTATAGCAGGAGGAAATGTTCTCTTCGGTCATCTGGATCAGCTGCTTAGGTGCTTTATCAGAACCAGTTAAAGAGGAAATCAGTGCACAGTAGTATTCTTTGCCGCGGTCATAATAGCAAAGACCAAGGTCATTTGTACTGGTACCTTTTAATGAAAGAAGATTTTGCATCAGTGTACGATAAGCGGGAAGAACTGTATGTAAAATCAGTTTTTTATTTTTTTTGATATAAAGTTTTTTCTTCTGACTGCCAAGAGAAAGATTTTTGAGGCGGTCAGAAAATGTAGTGATCAGTGGATTTTCTTCTTTTTCTTTTAAAAAGGTATTCATTTGAGATAGGATCTGGTCTAAGATGCTGTCACAGATAAAGAGGCCCTGAGAGGACTTTTCCTGCTCAATCTGGAATAATTTCTGAAAATAATCTGGAATCTGTTCTAACAATTGCAGATAGATTAGAAGATCCTCTTCTGTGCGCAATGGATATTCACATAGAGTGACGGGAAGCTGTGCCTGCAGTCCTGTAGTCGGAGAAAAAATCGTCTGGTGAAGAGGAAATTCGGATACATTTTTTTTGCGTGTAAGATAATCTTCTAAAATATGATAAAGTTTTTGCTGCTTATCATTTAATTTGAAAGGGGAAAATGTATGGAGTTTGTCTAACTCTTTTTCATAATCGTTGGCATTAGAAAAATAGGAACCGGATAAATTAGGAGAGGATTCCTGGATACCATATTGTTTTGGATTTGCAAGGTGATAATGGAGGGTAATGGAATCTGCACTGACCCAGTCAGCAAACAGGTCATCTAAATAACAGGTAAAATTTTTTTGGATCTTTCTATTGGAGTTTTCAGGAAGTCCAAAATGAAAAAAGGAGGTAAAGGAACATATAAGAATCATAATAAAGAAAAGAAAATAAATGCGTCGTCGTTTCATAAATAAACCTCAAAAGATATTTTATAAATAACTATGAAAAAATAACAGAAAGTATGTGGAAATCTTTTGGAAAGCATAGATTGGTCCATTGACGATTGATAATAGAATGTACTATAATAAAAGTTACGATGAAAAGAGAAAAACGGAGGAAAATCATGAGCAAAAAACCGTATTATATGACTACAGCGATTGCATATACATCTGGCAAACCACATATTGGTAATACGTATGAAATTGTATTGGCAGACAGTATTGCAAGATTTAAGAGATTAGAAGGCTATGATGTGTTCTTTCAGACAGGAACTGACGAACACGGACAGAAAATCGAATTAAAAGCAGAAGAAGCAGGAATTACACCAAAAGAATTTGTTGATCATGTGTCTTCAGAAATTAAGAATATCTGGGATTTAATGAATACATCTTATGATAAGTTCATTCGTACCACGGATGACTATCATGAAAAACAGGTTCAAAAAATCTTTAAAAAATTATACGAAAAAGGTGATATCTATAAAGGATATTATGAAGGGTTGTATTGTACACCATGTGAATCATTCTTTACAGAATCACAGTTAGTAGATGGAAAATGTCCAGACTGCGGACGTGAAGTACAGCCTGCAAAAGAAGAAGCATATTTCTTAAAATTAAGCAAATATGCAGACTGGTTAATCGAACACATCAATACTCATCCAGAATTTATTCAACCTGAATCACGTAAGAATGAAATGATGAATAACTTCTTACTTCCAGGTCTGCAGGATTTATGTGTATCCAGAACTTCATTTAAATGGGGAATTCCAGTAGATTTTGATGAAGGACATATTGTATATGTATGGTTGGATGCATTGACCAACTATATCACTGGTATTGGATATGATGCCGATCATGAAGAAGGATGCGAACAGTTTAATAAATTCTGGCCAGCCGATCTTCATTTAATTGGAAAAGATATTATCCGTTTCCATACTATTTACTGGCCAATTATCTTAATGGCGCTTGATTTACCACTTCCAAAGCAGGTATTTGGACATCCTTGGTTATTACAGGGAGATGGCAAGATGAGTAAATCAAAAGGAAATGTAATATATGCAGATGATTTAGTAAACTTCTTCGGTGTAGATGCAGTACGTTACTTTGTACTTCATGAAATGCCATTTGAAAATGATGGTATCATTACATGGGAATTGATGGTAGAACGTATGAATTCTGATCTTGCAAATACTCTCGGAAATTTAGTGAACCGTACTATTTCTATGTCTAACAAATATTTTGGAGGTATTGTAGAAGACAAAGGAATCGAAGAAGAAGTTGATGCTAACTTAAAAGCAGTTGTAACAGGAACAAAAGAAAAAGTTGTAAAGAAGATGGCTGATTTAAGAGTAGCAGATGCCATGACAGAAATCTTTAATATGTTTAAACGCTGCAACAAATACATTGATGAAACAATGCCATGGGCTTTAGCAAAAGACGAAAGCAAAAAAGATCGTCTGGCTACTGTATTATATAATCTGGTAGAAGGTATTTCCACAGGTGCTGCATTGTTAGAACCATTTATGCCGGAAACGACAGAAAAGATTTTAGCTCAGTTAAATGCTAAGAAAAAATCATTTGAAGAATTAGATACTTTTGGTTTATATGAAAATGGAACAAAAGTGACAGAAAAACCAGAAATCTTATTTGCACGTCTGGATATCAAAGAAGTAATGAAAGAAGTAGAAGAGCTCCAGAAAAAACAGAAATTAGAAGCAGAAGGTCCTTTTATTGATATTGAACCAAAACCAGAAGTGACATTTGATGATTTTATGAAGATGCAGTTCCAGGTAGGGGAAATCATTTCTTGTGAACCTGTAAAAAAATCCAAAAAACTGCTTTGTTCTCAGGTGAAAATCGGTTCTCAGGTAAAACAGATCGTATCTGGAATCAAAGCACATTATACACCAGAAGAAATGGTTGGAAAGAAAGTAATGGTATTAGTAAACTTAAAACCAGCCAAACTGGCAGGAGTATTATCTGAAGGCATGATTCTTTGTGCAGAAAACGAAAAAGGAGAACTGGCCATCGTTGGACCAGAAAAGGATATGCCGCCAGGAGCAGAAATCTGCTAATTATAGTTTAAAGAGACAAAAAATGCTATGGAATCGGTCAGAACCGGTTTCATAGCATTTTTATTGTTATTCGATATAATAAACATAAGTATCTTTCCTTGGAGCAGCATCTGGTTCTTCTCCATCTGCATATCCAAGAATGCAGTGGCCAATGCCTTCATAATCTCCTTCAATTCCCAAAGAAGCTAAGATTTCTTTGCCTTCTTCTGTTTCAAATTCTTCTTTTGCACGGTGGATCCAGCAGCTTCCAATGCCGCAGTCATGAGCAGCAGCCATAAGATTTCCCATTACAAGACTTCCGTCATAGAGATAAGTAGGACGGCTTTTATCTGCCAAAACGATCAGTACGACAGGAGCACCGTAAAATGGATCGGTATCGGTTCCCATGATTTCTGCATTCATGCGGGAAAGTTTATCCCGTAATTCTTTATTGGTCACGGCAATGATAATAGGGGATTGCATGCCTCTGCCAGTTGCAGCATAAGTACCAGCCTTAATGATGGTGTCAATGGTTTCCTTTGGTATCATATCAGGTCTGTATTTACGAATACTTCTTCTGGTCAATAATGTTTCCATTGTTTCGCTCATAATGTTCATTACCTCCTTAAAATACTTATGAATTTTTTATGGTACAAGTTCTTGTACCAGCTCCATGATCGTAGCAATTGGATCAGCTAATTTGCTCTGTTCCATTGCATGGATATATTCTTCACGTTTTTCATAAACCGTATTTACTGCATTTACCAGGCTGTCTTCGGTAACGTCTTCTTCCTGAAGTACAAAACTGTATCCCTGTTTTTCAAAAGATGCAGCATTTAAGATCTGGTCTCCACGGCTTGCCTGGGCAGAAAGTGGAATTAAGACATTTGGTTTTCGAAGTGCTAAAATTTCGCAGATTGCATTTGCGCCTGCACGGGAGATCATAAGATCGGCACATGCAAATAAATCTCTTAACTCATCTTTGATATATTCAAACTGTACATATCCTTTTTTACCTTCCAATGAGGTATCTAAATTTCCATTTCCACATAGATGGATAATCTGGAACTTTTCTAATAAGGTATCTAATTGGCCGCGGACTGCGTTGTTAATGGCAACAGAGCCTAAACTTCCACCCATAATTAAAAGAACTGGTTTTTGATTGTCAAAACCACAGAAAGACAATCCCTTTTCTTTCTCTCCCTGGAATAGTTCTTCGCGGATTGGGGAACCGGTAAGAACTGCTTTTCCTTCTGGCAGGTGTTTTAAAGTTTCCGGGAAATTGCAGCATACTTTGGAAGCACTTGGAATACTCAGGCGGTTTGCAAGACCTGGAGTCATATCAGATTCATGAATAATAACAGGAATGCCTTTATGCTTTGCAGCTAATACCACAGGAACGGTAACAAAACCGCCTTTGGAAAAGACAATGTCCGGTTTTAATTTACGCATCAATGCTCTGGCTTCAAAATAGCCTTTCATAACTTTAAATGGATCAGAAAAGTTTTTCAGATCAAAATAACGACGAAGTTTCCCAGATGCAATTCCGTAATAAGGAATATGGATATCTTCAATTAATTTTCGTTCCATTCCTTCGTAAGAACCGATATAACGAATATCGAATCCTTTTTTCTGAAGTGCTGGAACCAGTGCCATATTTGGAGTAACATGTCCGGCAGTACCGCCGCCAGTTAAAATAATTCGTTTCATAAAAATGCCTCCTAATTATCTGCCTGATAGCGTTTTAAAGCAAGTGCAAGCTGATCAGGACAGGATGTACCGCGGAAACCGCATTGAATACCGGAAAGTCTGTCGATGACTTCATCAATAGGGCGGCCTTTTGCTAAGGCAGCAACGCCCTGAGTATTTCCCTGGCATCCTCCGATAAATTTAATATCTTTTAAAATTCCGTCTTCTACTTCAAATTCAATAGAGCGGGAGCAAGTTCCTTTTGTTTTATAAATCATTGTGTATCATTCCTTTCCTAAAGTGTTAAACATTATACCATATCTTTTGTAATTGTAACATAGTCATGATATACTTAAAAAGATAAAATTGAAAGCAAATCAGGAGGAATATTGATGAAATATATTGGAATTATCGGTGCTATGCCGGAAGAAGTGCAGCAACTCATTGAGCAGATGCAGGATGTAAGAAAACAGACAATCGCAGGAATGGACTTTTATGATGGAATCTTATGGAATAAGAAAGCGGTAGTTGTAAAAAGTGGGATCGGCAAAGTAAATATGGCAGCGTGTACACAAATATTAGCAAGCATTTATAAGGTGGATGCATTGATTAATACCGGTGTTGCAGGTGGCTTGTATGGACCGATCAATATTGGAGATATTGTATTATCTTCCGATACACTGCAGCATGATATGGATGCAACTGGATTTGGTTATGATTTAGCAATGATACCACAGATGGAGCAGTCTGTATTTCACGGAGATGAAACACTAATTGCCAAAGCAAAAGAAGCATGCGAGGAAGTGAATCCAGAGATTTCTGTTTATGTAGGACGAGTTGTCAGTGGGGATCAGTTTATTAGCTCAAATGAAAAGAAAAAATATCTGATTGAACAGTTTCAGGGCTATTGTGCGGAAATGGAAGGTGCAGCCATGGCACAGGTGGCGTATCTGAATCAGATTCCGTTTGTGGTCATCCGTGCAATTTCAGATAAAGCAGATAACAGTGCGACGATGAATTACAATGAGTTTGAAGAACAGGCAATTATCCACACAGTTCGACTGTTAGAAGCAATGTTTGCAAAATTATAATCTAGATTTGACGAACGAATTTTAATGAGAAAGTACTTCCGTCTTTTTATAATGTAAGTATCCTTTTGAACAGCAGTTTTTGATTGCGATGCAGTCTGATGTGAGACTGGCTGTTTAAAAAGGAAAATCATTGCAAAAAGAAGGGAGTATTTTTTTATGTTACAACAATTTATGAATCAGTCATTTTGGGCATTTTTATTAGAAGCAGCAGTTCTTTTGGGGGTATTTTCTAAGATTGGAACAATCATACATTACAATAGGCTGCTGGAGGAAACACAACAGTTGGAACGGGTACATACAAAATGGATAAAATCGTTAAAAAAACGGTTTGATGGATATGAACAATTAAATTTCCGTGTGGAGAATCCGGAAAACTTTGTGGATAAATATATGGAAATGGACCGTATCTGTGGATTAAAGAGCAGAATATTTTGTAAAATTCCAACGGTATGCATGGTGTTGATTGCACTGGCGGTATTTCAGGGAGATGAGAGCTGGCTTTTTGGAACGGGAATAAATCTGACAGCAGTATTTTTTATCATGGAACTTTTTATTGATCCGAAAGCAGCGATTCCAGTGGTGAGAACCAACTTGTTGCTATCAATTGAAAAGGGTGCCGTAAAAAGAAAGAAAATGGAAGCAGTAAAACCAGTCAGAGAGAAAAAGAAAATAGAAGAGGAAGCAGCAGTTTCCCAGGAAGAATTTTTGACCAAAGAAGAAATCAAGGTGTTTGGAGAGATTTTAAAAGATTGGTGGGAATTTTAATGAAAAAAAGAATCTGGCTGGTTGTAATATTAATGTTTTGTCTGGCTGGATGCAGACAGGGAAAAGAAGAAACATTAGAGAAGGAAGAGGCCTCCTCTGAAGAGAAGGAAACAACCGAGACAACGGCAGCGACAGCCAATGATTCTGTAGATGTGGCATCGTTATCCAATAAAAAGCAGGCATGGTGGTTAAAGCGGATGGAAAATCATGAGCAATCCCAGGCGCAGGATGAAATTGACCTGCAGAAATATGATGCTTATTATGTAGATGTTGATCGGAAAAATGAAAAAATCATGTATCTGACATTTGACTGTGGATATGAGAATGGATATACCGGACAAATACTGGATACATTAAAAAAGCATAAAGCAACTGCTATGTTTTTTGTCACGCAGACTTATATCAGAGACAATGTGGATTTGGTAAAAAGAATGAAAAAGGAAGGGCATTTGGTTGGAAATCATACGGTAAAGCATCAAAGCATGCCAGAACTATCGGAAAGAGATATTAAGGAAGAATTGATTACCTGTGCAGATTATTGTAAAGAAGCCACTGGTTATGACATGGATTTGTTTGTGCGTCCTCCAATGGGAGAGTATAGTGAGCGGACCCTGCAGATCTGTAAGAATCTTGGGTATAAGACCATATTCTGGAGTATGGCATATTTAGATTATGATGTGGATAATCAGCCAGGGACTGATTATGTTATTGAGCACTTTCAAAAATATTATCATAATGGTGCGATTCCATTGCTTCACAATGTTTCCAAATCCAATGCAGAGGCGTTAGATACGGTCTTGACAAATCTTGAAAAAGAAGGATTTTCCTTTGGCAGTCTCAATAAGATTGGCAATATTGGCGTTGAATAACCAGGGAACATCTGATAAAATACCACTATGAGATGACAATATAAAAAGATTGATGACAGAAGAGGAATGACAGATGAAAAGGATTGCAAAGTTTTATAAAGTAAGCTTTGAACAGTTTTTTGAAGGATGGACAGACTGCTTTGGCACATCTTTTGAAGACGAAGTAAGAAGAGTTTACGATTTTATTGAGTTGCCAAAACGTGCTACCAAAGGCTCAGCAGGATATGATTTTTTCAGCCCCCTCAGCTTTCAGTTAAAACCTGGGGAAACGATTAAAATTCCAACTGGAATTCGTGTCTGGATGGAAGACAACTGGGTACTAAAATGTTATCCAAGAAGCGGATTAGGATTTAAATATCGTCTGCAGTTGAACAATACGGTAGGAATTATCGACAGCGATTATTATAATTCTGATAATGAAGGACATATTTTTGTAAAGCTGACCAACGATTCTAATGAGGATAAGGTGGTTTCCATCGAGGCCGGAATGGGAATGATTCAGGGAATCTTTCTTGAATATGGAATTACGCTGGACGATGAAGCAGATGCTATTCGAAACGGTGGATTCGGAAGTACAACAGCATAAATGAAGTGGGCATCGGTTTTGACTGGTGCCCTTATTATGTACGAAAAACAGCCATTTGTCATAAAGGGAGACAAATGGCTGTTTTTGTATCAATTGATATTTCTTAAAAGGGGCAGAGTAAAAAAGTAATAGAAAAAGTTCTGCAAAATTCATAAAAAGATGATTCAACGGGGATGTCTTGAAAAATGTATTTCTTAATTTATAAAGATTAATTTGTGAATGTAATCGATTTATGAAAATAAAACATGCTCTTTCAAATTTGAAAATGAACAATCAAAGAACCCTACAAAATATTAGCTGTTGGTCTTATTGTTGTTTTTCAAATATTTTATCCATCGTTTGTTTTGGTGATAGTATTTATAAGTTATGGATAAAACCCATGATTGAAAATGTATACAGGTCCAACTTTTTTACTCTACACCTTATAAATCAGATGAGTGGGAAAAATATTAGAAAGAAATTAAAAAAAATTAAAAAATTTTTATTTGCTGTAAATTATGAAAGTAAATACAGGTTTTGAAAATAAAAAATTGCCGCAGCATTTTGCTGCGGCAGTTATAATTAGAGAACAAAAATTTATTGTGCTTGGTTTCTTGTGTCAAAAATTGTGTTGTGTATTCGTACTTATTTTTAGTTATAGGTACGTGTACAGTTTAAAGTATCGGTTTCGATTACATTTCCACTGGAGTTGTATATCGTAATGATATTGTGTGTACGATACTTGTAGCCTTTGGTAACGTAGTAATAACCAGAGTTCATAGCACCAGTGCTGTTTGAAGTCTTGGTTTTTGTATAAAGAGTTTTCCATGCTCCGCTGCGGTAGCTTTGTAATTTTGTTACAATTTTAATAGAGTAACTAGTATTTGTAATAGTTACGGTTGTACCAAAAGCGGCTTTTCCACCAGTTTTAAATTGAAGATTCATGGAAACTCCAGAAATAGCAGCCCAACGCAGAAGCGGGCTTGGATTTAAATCTTCATAGGTCACTACTTCCTCGGTACCATCCTCATATTCCCTGGTCCATACCGTATCGTCAAAGGTGGTATCATCAGGTTCGGAAAAATCAACGGTGGTATTGGTACTATCGTCTTCAAAGTCTTCGGGAGCAGTATCCTCAGCGAATACGGTTACATTAAATAAAAATATAAAAGTTAAGAATAGATAAATAAGTCGTTTCATATGTTTTTTCATAAGATTTCCCCTCTTTTTTGTTCTCTATTGATTTTATTTAAACCAGAAAAATTATATCATTAGAATTATTTTATAGAATCGATAATTTTTAATGCTTCTTTTTTTTTCAAGTTGCCGTCAAAGATTATTGTATAATCTTTATATTGGCATAAGATAGTATTGTTTTTGTTAATAAAATATTGCCGGTTGTTGTAATAGATTTTTTTAAATTCAGACATATCTTGATACATGTCAGAATTTTTATTTATAATGCTTATATTAAAGCACAAATTATCTTTTTCAAAACAATATAGATATTGCTCTAGTGTTTCATCATAAAAACTATCCACCAGCTCAAACCCCTCCGGTATATATTCCGGCAGGTATTTCTGGAATTCATCTTCTTCCTCAATTTCTTCAATATCAACTTTAGACTTTTCGCCATCATCGCTTGGTTTAAAGAAGAAATTATAAAGTGGTTCCTTCCATGCAGTCACACGGCTGATGGATAACAGGCCAACGACAAAGAATACTGACACTACAGCTGCAATCTTTGGAAGCGTTCGACGGCGGCGCCTCCGGGCCAATTTCTTATATTCAGACTGAAACATAGCATC
>JAXJPR010000014.1:0-13656 GCA_036311565.1 Lachnospiraceae bacterium | reverse complement strand
GTCGGGAATAATAATACATCACGAATTGCTGAAGAATCTGTTAATAACATACACATTCTATCAATTCCGAATCCGATACCACCTGTTGGAGGCATACCAATTTCTAATGCATTTAAGAAGTCTTCATCGGTTGTGTTGGCTTCGTCATTCCCCTGTGCAAGCTGTTCTTCCTGATCTTTGAAACGTTCTCTCTGATCAATTGGGTCATTTAATTCAGAATAAGCATTTGCCATTTCCCATCCATTCATGAAGAACTCGAAACGTTCTACATATTCTGGATCTTCTGGTTTTTTCTTTGTTAAAGGAGAAATTTCAATTGGGTGATCCATAACAAATGTTGGCTGAATCAAGTGTTCTTCTACAAATTCTTCAAAGAATAGGTTTAAGATATCTCCTTTTTTATGGCGTGCTTCGTATTCAACATGATGTTCATCAGCTGCTTTGCGTGCTTCTTCTAAAGTCTTAATTTCTTTAAAATCTACACCAGTATATTTCTTTACTGCATCCACCATTGTGATACGTTCAAATGGTTTTCCTAAATCCATTTCAATGCCATTGTAAGTAATGGTAGTGGTTCCTAATACTTCCTGTGCAACATGACGATACAGATTTTCTGTTAAATCCATCATTCCATTGTAGTCTGTATATGCCTGATATAATTCCATTAATGTAAATTCTGGATTATGTCTGGTATCTAATCCTTCGTTACGGAATACACGTCCGATTTCGTATACACGTTCCATTCCACCTACAATTAATCTCTTTAAGTATAATTCAAGGGAAATACGAAGTTTGAAATCTTCATTTAATGCATTGAAATGCGTTTCAAATGGTCTCGCTGCTGCTCCACCTGCATTTGCAACTAACATTGGAGTTTCTACTTCCATGAATCCCTGTCCATCTAAATATTTACGGATTGCGCTAAGGATTTTTGAACGTTTTACAAATGTATCCATAACTTCTGGATTCATAACTAAGTCTACATATCTCTGACGGTAACGAGTATCAGTATCTGTTAATCCATGGAATTTTTCTGGTAATACCTGAAGACTCTTAGATAAGAGAACAACTTCTGTTGCATGAATAGAAATTTCTCCGGTTTTTGTTTTAAATACAGTACCTTTGATACCGATGATATCACCAACATCATATTTTTTGAAATCTTTATATTCTTCCTGGCCAATTTCATCTCTTGCCACATAGGCCTGGATTTTTCCTTTTAAATCCTGAATATTACAGAAAGAAGCTTTTCCCATAACACGTTTGAACATCATACGTCCAGCAACGGTTACTTCATTTCCTTCTAATTCTTCATAACGATCTTTTACTTCCATGCTATGATGTGTTACATCATATTTTGTAATTTCAAAAGGATTTTTTCCAGCTTCCTGTAAATCTTTTAATTTATTTCTGCGGACTTTTTGTAATTCATTTAAATTTTGTTCAGCCATTTTAACCTCCGAATTAGCGTGTAATATCTAATACTCTAAATTTGCATACTCCATCTGGTCCTTCTACTGCAATTTCCTGTCCGATTCCAGCACCAATTAATGCCATACCAATTGGAGATTCGTTAGAAATTTTATTATTTAAAATATCTGCTTCTGTAGAACCTACTAGACGATATTCTACTTCTTCATCAAAATCATAATCGTATAATTTTACAGTACATCCGATATTGATCTTTCCCTGTTCAAATTCAGCTTCATCAATGACTTCTGCATTTTTTAAGATTTTTTCTAATTCTTCAATTCTTGCTTCGATATCGCGCTGTTCATCTTTCGCTGCATCGTATTCAGCATTTTCAGATAAATCGCCCTGTTCTCTTGCTTCTTTGATTTTCTGAGCAACTTCTTTTCTGCGGACAACTTTTAAATCCTGTAATTCATCCTCTAATGCTTTTAACCCATCATATGTCAAAATATTTTTCTTTTCTGCCATGATATTTATATCCTTTCTAAAGTGAAATGATCATTTTTAACCACAATATTATATACTAGAGCTGGCTTGTTGTCAATGATTTGGCATATTCCTCCAGCAGTTCCTGAAAGTCCTGCATCGTCTCAACTTCATTGATTTTTCCCCGCAATTTTGCAGACTTTGGATACCCGAACGTATACCACGCCACATGCTTACGCATTTCTCTCATTCCAGTATATTCCCCTTTAAAGTCCTGCATCATTTCTCCATGTCTGAGAATCATATCAATCACTTCTGTAAAAGGCGGCTTTGGTAGCAGCTCTCCTGTTTCCATATAGTGATTCATCTGCTTGAAGATCCAGGGATTTCCTTTGGCTGCTCTTCCAATCATGAAAGCATCGCAGCCAGTTTCTTCATACATTCTCTTTGCATCCATAGGCGTTACAATATCGCCATTTCCAATGACTGGTATCTTTACTGCTTCTTTTACTTTTCGGATGGTATTCCAGTCAGCTGTTCCAGAATAATATTGAAAACGGGTTCTTCCATGAACGGCAATAGCACTTGCTCCATTTTCTTCTATTATTTTTGCAAGTTCCGGTGCCGTTTCGTCTTCTAATTCAAATCCTTTTCTAATCTTTACAGTAACAGGCAGTTTCGTCTTATCTGAAACTGCCTTTACAATTTTCCCAATCAATTCTGGATTTTTCATTAAAGCTGACCCTTCTCCATTGTTTACAATTTTTGGAACGGGACATCCCATGTTAATATCAATAAAGTCGAATCCTTGGTCTTCAATCTGTACGGCCATATCCGCCATTAACTCTGGATCTGATCCAAAAATCTGCACCGCAATGGGATGCTCTTCGTCACTGGTCTTCAACAATGGCAACGTATTCTTATTTTTATAATACAATGCTTTTGCGCTGATCATTTCTGAATACAACATTCCACATCCCATTTCTTTGCACAATAACCGAAATGGCCAGTCTGTAATCCCTGCCATCGGTGCCAATATAAAATTATTTTTTATTACTTTGTCTCTAATCTTAAATTCCATTATTTCTGTTTTTCGTATAAAATCTGAAGTCCTTTTAATGTTAAATTCTGGTCATAGATGTCAATTAATCCTGCTTCATTGGAAATAATCTTTCCTAATCCTCCCGTTGCAACTACCTTTAAGTCTTCATATCCGCTTTCTTCTTTAAATTTACGAACAATATAGCTGGTTTCACCAATACAGCTAAAATACACACCTGCCTGCATACTGGACACGGTATCCTTTGCTAAGATTGTAGCTGGTTTTTTAATTTCAATTTCCGGAAGCTTTGCAGCTGCCTGCCATAACACATTGGCAGAAGTCTGAATTCCAGGCACAATTACGCCTGCGATAAATTCTCCTTTATCTGAAACTAGATCATATGTAGTTGCTGTTCCATAATCAATGACCAGCACTGGTCCTCCATAAATCTCATATGCTGCTACTGCATCCACAATACGGTCTGCGCCTAATTGCTTTGGATTGGCTGTTTTAATGCTGATTCCTGTTTTAATCCCAGGACCTACAATAATTGGATTTTTCCCAAAATACTTATATACAGCGTTGGTAAAAGAATACATCATTTTCGGCACGACTGATGCGATAATAGTATCCTTAATCTGCTTTGGATCGTATCCTTTTCTTCGGATCATATCATATAACAATACTCCATATTCATCTGACGTACGAGTATTCTTCGTTGTCATACGAAATGTTGTTAAAATCTTTTGTCCTTTCATAATACCTATCGTAATATTGGTATTCCCAACATCTACAACTAATAACATATCATTTTCTCCTAACATTATGTGATGCTACTTCCATTTAAATACATGAAATTTCATCATACTCCTAATTAATTATTCCAAATCTTCTCCTAAAAAGAAGACCCTATAATAAAGTTCCAGAGTTTCCCATAACTCTTTCTTCTTTATCTGCATATCTTTAATCTTTAATGCACTTCCTATTTCATCAAATAACAAATCATTTTCTTTGGAAGATGCCACAATGTCCAGATTACCTTCCTTATCAAACTCCATTGTGATAATTCCTCCAACTTCTGCAGTATACAGAACACATGCAATTTTCAGTTCATCCTTCACCTGCTGAGGCAGTGAAGAGAAATCTTCATTTAAATAGAACTTTTTCTCATATGCACTGGCACCACATAAAACCACTTTATCCTGGTACATAGATTCCTCCTAATTAAACATATCCATATAAGCCACGAACCGATACTTCACCAGAAAAAATACATTCTTTCGTTCCATCCTCTTTCTCTACGATCAATCCTCCTAGCTCATTGATTCCCAGCGCCCTGCGTATTTTTTCCTTTTTGTTTTTTATGATTTTTACTTCTTTTCCGATGTTGATCAGATACGCTTCATAATCCGCTTTCAAAAATCGCAGATTGCCTGCTTCTAAAAATCTTTCATAATACCGCTCAAATTGAAAACAAAATTCTGCAACCAGGGCTGTTCTGTCTATCTTCTTTCCACTTTCCTTGAAAATCGAAGTCGCTCTGTCTAAGAGATCTTCTGGAAAATTTTCTGTATTGGCATTGATTCCAATTCCTACAATAATATAATGAACCGCTTCCATATCCGCGCTCATTTCTGTCAAGATTCCACAGACTTTTTTACCATTCATTACAATGTCATTGGGCCACTTAATCTTCACAGGTATTGAAACGGTCTGTTCTAATGCCTTTGCTATAGCCAGGGCTGCTACAATTGTAATCATGGATGCTTTCGTGGGTTCTAACTCAGGACGCAATAATATAGACATCCAGATTCCTGTTCCTGGTGGGGATACCCAGCTTCTTCCACGGCTCCCTTTGCCTCCCGTCTGTTCTTCTGCAATCACCAAAAGGCCATTTTCCTTTCCTGCTTCTGCAAATGTGCGGATTCTCTGATTCGTAGAATCGGTTACTGGAAAATATTCAATTTCCTGTCCCATCCAGGATGTTTTTAAAAGCTTCAAAAGCTCTGTTTTCATGAATTAGTATTCTCCTATCGTTGCAGCCATGACCGCTTTAATGGTATGCATGCGGTTTTCTGCTTCATCAAACACTTTTGACTGTGGAGATTCAAATACTTCATCCGTTACTTCCATGTCTGTTACTCCAAAGCGTTCATAAATGTCTTTTCCTGTTTTTGTCTTTAAATCATGAAATGCTGGCAGACAATGTAAGAAGATTGCATCTGGTCCTGCTGCTTCCATTACTTCTTTTGTCACTTTATAAGGGCTTAATTCTTCAATACGCTGTTTCCATACTTCATCTGGTTCACCCATGGATACCCATACATCGGTGTAAATAATATCTGCGCCTTTGACTGCTTCTTTTACATCTTCCTCTAATGTGATGACAGATCCAGAATCTTTTGCATATTCTTTACACTGGTCTACCAGTTCCTCATTTGGAAAATATGCCTTTGTTGTACATGCAGTAAAATCAAGTCCCATCTTAGAACATGCAATCATCAAAGAATTTCCCATATTATATCTTGCATCACCCATGTAAACTAATTTTAAACCTTTTAATTTACCAAAATGTTCACGAATCGTAAGCAGATCTGCTAACATCTGTGTTGGGTGATATTCGTTTGTTAAACCATTCCACACTGGAACATCAGAATATTTTGCCAGTTCTTCCACGATTTCCTGTCCATATCCACGGTATTCGATTCCATCGTACATACGGCTTAATACACGTGCAGTATCTGCAATACTTTCTTTTACTCCGATCTGAGAACCAGTTGGTCCAAGATAAGTACTTCCCATTCCTAAATCAGATGCTGCAACTTCAAAAGAACATCTGGTTCTTGTACTGCTTTTTTCAAAAATCAGCACCACATTCTTTCCACGACACCAGTCAACGGTCTCTCTGTTCTTTTTCTTTGCTTTTAAATCTGCTGCCAGATCAATGAAAAATTCAATTTCTTCTGGTGAGAAATCTTTCAATGTCAAAAAATCTCTTCCTTTTAAATTCATAGTTACTTTCCTCCGTTTTCACTTTCTATCTTTCGTATATCGATGCATAATTATTACATCGGTTTCCTCTTTAAAACGCCATTTAGGCACAATTACCCCCACCCATGAACGAATCATTATTGACTAATTATATACTAATGCCCCCCTGTTTTCAAGAAAAAAGCTGATATGCCATCTGCAAAATAAATGACATATCAGCTAAAAAATCTTGATTTCTATTATTCTTTTCTCCTATCTATTCATTTGTAATCTCTCCCACTTTTTTTCCGCTTTTGTATATAAACAATCTATAATTTCTTTATTGGTATCAATAACCTCTTGATCATTAATATCTAATGGCATCCTATCTTTTGTCATCATGATCTGATATATATCAGATTTATATTCTACATATATTCCATATTCATAATCATTATTACCGTATTGAGGCCATATAATCAAAGAAGATGAGCTTTTTGAATCTGTAACACTTAAACATCCACTGTTGAAATGCAAATATCCCGGAAATGATACTATTATCCATAATCGTCAGAATCAAAACACTGGTATGTAGTATAATTCAATTTTTCCATATCACTCATAACAAATGAATCATATAGATTATGAATCAGAAAATACCATGAAAGATTATACAAGACAAATGAAACAATTACTATTAAAATAACCTTTTTTTCATAATTCTAACACCTTATTTCCTTTTTGTATTAATTCTTCATCATGTGTTACCATAATAATTGTTTTTCCCATTTTGTTCATTTTCTTCAAAAGATTCATTACTATAAATTTATTTGTTTTATCTAAAGATCCTGTCGGTTCATCTGCTAAAACTACATCACATTTTTTTAACAGTAATCTAGCTAATGCAATTCTCTGTTGCTCTCCTCCAGATAGAGTGTAAATTTTCCTATTTATCGAATCTTTCATACCAACTAAATCCAATGCCTTTTCCATTGAAATATCTGAACGATTCTCCTTTTTAATCAACTTTAAATTATCATATACTGTTTTATTTTCTAACAATACAAAGTTTTGAAATAGAAATCCCACTACCTGTCCGAAATATTTTCTTTTATTTTTCATTTTTAATACATCTTGTCCCTTCACTAAAACTATACCTTTTTCAGCTTTCTCGAGACCTCCAATTATATTAAGTAGCGTAGTTTTTCCTTTCCCACTTACTCCAGAAATAATAAAGAAATCTCCTTTATTAATTCGTAAATTAAAATGGTCAAAAATAACTTTATTATCGTATATCTTAGTTAATTCTTTTATTTCAATCATAAAATACCACCTTTTAAAATTTTATTGATGTATTCTGATTCCAGACAATGTATATTTTTAATAATAATTGCACTATCAACTGTTACAAATACAATTCCATCTATCAGTGCATATTGGAAATTATCAATATTTAAACATATAAATATTAATATTGTCATAAAAATTCCCATAAAATCTCCTAATACAGTGGTTAAAATAAGCATTTGATATCTTTTTATTAAAGAATAGCCTAATATTTTTTTTAAAACTATTTCTTTTGAATTTATTTTATATTCATATTCTAATATAGTTTTTGTGATTACTATCTGTAATAAAAATATCAGTCCAACAATTCCTATTCCTAATATTAAATATCTTTTTACTTTTATCCAATTTAATAAATAATTATCATATACATTTGTTAAACAGCTTGTTCTTTTATCCACTAAATCATAATTCATATACTTGTTCCATTCATTTTTATCAATTTGATACATTGTATTATGTATCAAATAAACACTTGTATTCTTAAAATTAGGATTTGTTAAATGGTTTAAAATAATTGTCGGATTAGTTTCGACTACCCCATTAATTTTTTCATAATCTGGTGAATCATTTGATATTAATTTTACTTTATTTCTATAATATATAATTTTATACTGATAGCTACTATGATAATATTCATCCCATGTTTCTATTGCATCTTCTACTCTTTTTCCTACAGGTAGTATAAAAACAACTTTTTCATTTAAGTTTTTATTTTCTAGCTCAGGTATTACACTTTCAAGATAATCCATAGTTCCCTCATCAGCATAAATAAAATGTTTCTTTCCGTTTATACTTTCTATCCTATTTAGCGAAAATGTCTTTCCTTGATTTAATTTCTTTTTATAAAAATCAAATTTTAAATTTGTTACCAACTCATCATTATTACTCTCTATTTTGCAATAAGAATATTTTTGATAAGTTTTATAGAATTTTTTCTGTAAATAACAATTATACCCTGATACAATAATCGCTATCCATCCTGTTGCTAAAATAATACAAATAATAATAATGATAAATTTATATATATAACTAAATTTTAGTACTTCGACCTCTTTTTTCTTTTGCGAATTATATTGATAATTATTTTTCAACAATGCTAAATTAATTACTAAATCTATTATTAAAAATAGAACTAAGGATAAAAAAGTTATATCATTTTTATAATCTAAATTTAGAAAATTTTTTCCAATTGTGTATATAATTAGCCAAGTACTCCCAAAAAACAAGCCATCTGAACATATATTTTTCAAAAGTATATGTTGAAGACTTTCACCAAATATTAATTTTATTGCAACTTCCTTTTTTTCCAGCATAATTTGATAAACTGATAGTAATAAAATAAAAGAGAGTCCTATCCCCCATATAAATGCAATAGCCATATTATCATTCTCAGAAACATATCCATCTTGGGGAAATTTTCCACTATAAACATCTACTAATTCTCTCTTAAATGCCTTTGCATCCGATTTATTACCAATATAATAAAATGTAGAAAAGGAATCAATATCTTCTATACTTTCAAAATCAATAAAAGATACTCTAATATTACCTAAAAAAATACTCTGATAACTGCCTTCCTTGATTTCAGCTAAATCAACCATTTCTTTTTCTATATTTTCTGTAGTGTATATTTTAATATGTGAAGAATATATATTTTCTAAGTCTTGGTATATAACAAATATTTTTATGTCGTGTTTTCTAGCAGCTCTTATAATATCATGTTTCATTTTACTCTGTGTCACTTCTAATGAGTTTTTAGGTCTATAGAACGTCATATAATGAAATTCTTCCTGAAAGCTTTCGAGATGTAAAACAAACAATTCATTAATGGCTATAAATATAATGCAAATTATCATAATAAATGATATATATTTTATTTGTTTCATTTTTTGCCCTCTCTATACTTGCCCCTCCGCCTCGCATCTTATTGTCTTTCCAAATCTTCTTTACACCTTCTGCACCAAGCTTTTTTATGTCGGACGGTAATGGCGCCACCTCCAATACCTTAAGACCACATACTGCATTAAACCTTTTATAAGATACCCAGATATTCCGGAAAATGAATGGATAACCATCTCTGGATCCTGTTCGCTACGATATTATGCTGTTTCATGATCCGGTCTCTGCTGTATACTAAATCTCTGATTTATGCAAACATACCATCCGATGTATATGAGATAGAATATCTCCCATCTATCACCAGCTTTGCAATCACTTTCGGATCTTTCGAAGCCATCTTTTTGGGAGTGTTTTCATCTAATTTCTTTATCTTTTTTACGAAAAAGGATTTACCATAACAAGTGATATTCCATGTTCACCAACCTATTTTGAAAAAGCAAACCTTTTAAAAACTTTGGTAACAATTGTCTCCATAAAGCTAAATCTGATAAAGCAAATAATATAAGAATAGTACGTTATACACTTAACAATCGGACGGAATTGAAACAATATAGTCATATTGCTGAAATACGCAATTAACTATTGCCTTTTTATTTCCAGATTGTTTATATTTTGCTTTGTTAGATTCTAATTTTTTATAGCTTTTTAAATTTACTTACTTTTTTGTCTACCAATTACATCGATACTTAATAACATTCCCATCATATTTATGTCTAACTTCTATTTTAGCAATAGCACCTTTTTTCTTTGAACTACTGGTATGCCATCCATTTGCATTTTTTAAAGATGCATAATGAGAATAATTCTTGTGATTCGCCCAAGCAAAATCTTCATTAATCCAATCTGTATTATATCCATATGTAAGAGTACCATTTCCACTGCTATTTTTTGCTGTAGCAGACCAACTACTTTTGAATGTTTTTCCAGATGAAGTTTTTTCTACTTGTCCAGCAGATGTGAAAACCCCAGTATTAAGTACTAAAATTCCTGTCAAAATAAACATTATAACTTTTTTATACATTTTCTACTCCTCCTTCAGTAAATCTAACAAAGCAATTCATTATACTATCTTTTTATATTTTATATCAAAATATACATTTCTTCAATACTATATTTTTACTCTATGTATTGAATTGAGTGTATTGTTTGCTATAATTATGTATAGAACAATAATAGGAATAGGATACTATTTATGCGCGCGAAAAAAAATCAATTGCTTTCTGGTTTAAAGAAAGCCACAATCGAAATGTTATTATTGAAATTACTATCAGAAAACGATATGTATGGATATCAGATGACCCAGGAAATGAAAAAAAGAAGTTCTGGAACATATACCATTTTAGAAGGATCAATGTATCCAATTTTATATCGCCTAACAGACCAAAATTACATTTCGTTTTATGAAAAAAAGGTAGGGAAAAGACAAATCCGGGTTTATTACCATTTGGAACCAGCTGGACAGAAATATCTAAATGAGTTAATAACAAACTATCATGAATTTTTAAGTATCATTTCGTTCTTATTAAATTCAAAAGAGGGAGAAATTTATGGGGAACAAAATAGTGAAAAAGGAAATAAACCAATTTTTTAGAGAAGTGAAACAACAGCTAAAACTATCTTATAATTCTACACAAATGAAAAAAATTTTCTTATTCATCCAAAATAGTACAGAGTCGTATTTTCAAGAAAATCCATCTGCAACCTTTTCAGACTTCCAAAACGAATTTGGAACCACAAAAGATATTATTGCATCAGCACTAGAAATGATGGACACAGATACTTTGTCCAAAAAACTGAATAATTCTGCTTTTATAAAACGATGGTGTATGATTGTGCTTATGCTTGCTTTACTTGCTTTCGGTATTAAAACAGGATTATATATTAAGTCCTATCATGACGTATAGAACGATCGAATTACATATTCTGAAACTATTATTGAATAAAGAATACAAAGGCCATATAAGACTCATTCTCAAAGTCTTATATGGCTTATCTTTATAAAAAATCATAAATAATAATTTTTTATGCTTCACATTTTTGACACAAACTTCTGATATTATATAACCGTAGCATTGCTAAAGCAATAAACTTTTTCATTATTTTCTCTCGAAGGTCAGATGTTTATCTGGCCTTTTTTCCTCTATATTGTACGTATTATAACATATTTGTAATCTCTTCCAGCGAAGTTACAATCATATCTGGTTTAATCTTGCTCTTTGCCACATCCTCTAACGAAGCTTCACCGGTCAATACCATAATCGAGGTCACTTCACTTCCATCCGCAACTGCAATATCTGTATAAAGTCTGTCACCAACAATTGCGATTTCATTTGTCTGATATCCACTTTCTTTTATCATGTACTCCAATGTATGTTTGGAAGGTTTTCCAAAGAACTCTGGCCATCTGCCAGTGGAACCCTCGATCATTTTTGCCATGGAACCGCAATCCGGAATAAATGTTCCACCTTCCATTGGACAGTTCCAGTCGGGATTAATTCCAAAATAAATACAGCCATTACGGATTGCATGACAAGCCCTTTCCATCTTTTCATAAGTTAAGCTTGTATCAAATCCTAAAACAACGATTTCTGGATTTTCATCGACCAGATTCATATGGAATGATTTAAATTCATTGATTAGGGATTGCGTTCCTACCACATATATGGATTTTCCAGGATAATGTTCCTGAAGATATTTAATCATAACATGACTGGAAATCATCATCTGTTTTTGTTCAATGCAAATTCCCATTTTATCTAGCTTATCAATATATGCCTGCTGGCTTTTAGAAGAGTTATTGGTAAAGAAATACATATCTCTTCCTGTTTTTCTTACCTTCTCTAAGAATGCAGGAGTAAATGAAAACAGTTCCTGTCCAAGATAAATAGTTCCATCCATATCTAAAATAAAGCATTTTAATTCATCTATTTTTTTCTGATATTTTTTTACCAACATATCTTTGTAGATGTTCTGGTCATTTTCAAAATATTCTGCAATTTTTTCTCCCATCTCTTCTGCAATACCAAGATCCCACAATAGCTGCAGCAGACCATAACCATTTCTCACTTCTTTTGCAGCAATAATACTTTTTGCGACCATATTCTTTCCAACTCCTACCTGCTCTGGATTATATGGTGCCCCTAATTGACATAAGATATTTTCTACATAAGAAACTTTTGGAATCGTTTCTTTTATCATCGCTTTGATTGCTGGCCATTTTTCTTCTATTACTTTTATTCTTTGTGCATGGGCTTTTTCCTCATAAGCTGCAGCAACTTCTCTTGCTCTTGCAAAGTCAATGTCCATTTTCAGCAGCATTTCGCATGAACGAATGATTGCAATGGTTCCAATGGCGACCTTCGTTCCATGAAGTGCAGGTTTTCTTCCTTCAGATAAGAATTTCATTTCCCAATAATGAGAAATATGATGTTCACTTCCGGATGCCGATCTTGAATTACCTACAAAGCTCATAACAATGCCAGTGCCAATCAGTGCTTCTGTAATCGCTACAATTGCTTCTGGAGAACGGATCTGTACCTGTTTTGCAGTATCCACAACTTTTTGAATATACCCCTGAACCATCTTTACGATTTCCTCACAATAGTATTCACCATTAATAATAGAAGCGAGCTTCCAGTCGCATAGACAAGTATATTTTCCTAAGATATCCCCCAGTCCTGCTGTGATCATAGCCATTGGTGCTTTTTTTAATACATCAACATCTGCAAAAATTGCCATAGGAACATGACACTCCATCGTTGTCTTTAAGTGATTTACCATAAGCGTAGCCCCTGCAGATGCAAATCCGTCCATGGATGGTGCTGTCGCGCATACGATATATTCCATCTTTAATTTAAAGCTTACGTATTTACAAATATCATTTATGGTACCACTACCTACAGCAATTATTAGATCATATTCTTTTTTCATGCCGAAAATGACACTCATCACCGTCTTTTCATCAGGTATGACTTCCTCTTTTGCCTCAATCATATAGACATCTGTATCAATTCCTGCCTCTTTTAAAATCGATTCTAAGCTTTGCCCTGCTGCTTCATAGGTATGCTGATCTGCTACCATATAAATAGCGGATATTTTTTTTCTCTTTAAATAGAATGGTACATTTTTTAAAGCTCCCTGAGAAATATCAACCAATTCCATATTGGTGTCATGATTTTTCCCACACCCACAATCAAAAATTTTCAATGCATTTACATCCATGTTCGATTTCCTTCCCTTTCTCGAATATATCTTGAAGTAACTATCATTTTTCTTTTATTTTCATATCCATATAACCATATGATTACCAATTTGTCAACATTTGAAAAACCTTGGTTTTATCGCATTTATCTCCATTTTTATTAATATATTAATTGATTTTTTCTAACTTTTTATCTCTTATTTTTTACCAGTGGTCACAATCCGTTTTTTTACCCGTTTTCTTCTTTTCTATATTTCTTTTGGTATTAATAATTTTAAATTTATTAATAAATTCC
>JAXJPR010000013.1:0-26920 GCA_036311565.1 Lachnospiraceae bacterium | reverse complement strand
GAAGACTCCGCAGAGCTTCAGCTCTATGGAATTAAGAATCTGGTCCGGTTAGAGGCCAGAAATGCCAATCTGGAAGGAGAAAATAAAATTACGATAAAAGATCTGATTAAGGCAAGTTTGCGGATGCGCCCTACTAGAGTAATCGTAGGAGAGGTCCGGGGAGAAGAGTGCATTGATATGTTGCAAGCTTTTAATACCGGACACGATGGTTCCGTTTCTACCGGACATGGCAATAGTACCAAAGATATGTTACTGCGTTTAGAAACTATGGTTTTAATGGGCATGGATCTTCCTGTCAGTGCAGTGAGAGGCCAAATTGCATCAGCCATTGATCTGATGATTCATATCTCAAGACTTAGAGATAAGTCAAGAAGGATTGTGGAAATATCAGAGGTCCTGGGTATGAGAAATGGAGAGATTATGCTTCAGCCGTTGTATTGTTTTGAAGAAATAGGGGAGGAAAATGGAAAAATTCAGGGAGAATTTGTGAGAGTGCATTCGCTGCATTTTACTCATAAATTAAAAGAAAGGGGTCTTTTCAAAGAGTATGAAGCATTATTGGAACGATATAGGACCTGATATTAAGAAGGACAGAGTTCTTTTTACCAAGGATCAAATGTTGATCCTTCTCTCAGGAGGAATGTTTTTATTGATGACAGCAGTGGTTTTTTATGATCAGCTGGCTGCAGCAGTATTACTTTCACCCTATCTCTACATCTGGTATCAGAAACAGATGAAAAAAAGACAGGAAGCTAAGAAAGATCAGTTGAGGCAGGAAAGCAGAGAGTTCCTTCAGTCTTTGATGAACTGCCTTTCAGCTGGATATTCTCTGGAACGGAGCATACCAGTAATCCGAAAGGAAATGGAACTTCTTTATTCACATAAAAAAAGCATGATTATCCCAGAATTAAAAATCATAGAACAGAAACTTAAGATGAATCAGAGTATGGAGGATGCCTTTGAAGAGTTTGCAAAAAAATATGATAATGAGGATTTGCTTCAATTTGCATTTATCCTAAGGATAGCAAAAAAGAGGGGTGGTAATTTGATTCAGGTACTAGAAAAGACCATTGATACCATTGGGAGAAAACATCAAGTAGAAGAAGAAATTAAGACCATTTTAGCAGGAAGAGTTTTCGAGAAGAATATTATGAAGATGGTACCATTTTTACTGATTTGTTATTTAAGAGTTTTTAATCCAGGATATCTAGAAATTATGTATGAGACTTTGGCTGGACGTATCTGTATGACGATTAGTTTGTTGTCTATGGCAGCTGCAGGAAAAATGGCAGATCGAATTGTAGAAATTGGGGTGTGAGTATGAAATGGGAGGATATGGTCTTTGAGTATTTGCCGAAAAAATTTATAGACCAAAGAGAAAAAAGAATTCGTGGTTATACATTTGGAACAGAGTCCTATATACAGGAAAAAATAAAACAGCAGATTGGAACAGAAGTCAAAGTAGCAGTGCTATTGATTAGTTTACTGGTAATTAGTATAGCGGGTACAGTAATTTATTCCCTAACACAAGAAAATACGATTAAAATTGAAAGAAATGCTGCAGGAGGAGGGGAAAGCAGCGAACAATTAGAAATAATATCAGATGGAAAGGAATATGAGTATCAACTTCCCGTATCAGAGGAACTCTATACGGAAAAAGAAAAAAAGCAGGCGTTTCAGGATGCATTTTCTTATTTGGAGGAGCAGATGCTGGCCAAGAATCACTCATTAGAAGAAGTTAGAAGTGATCTGGTATTTATGTGGGAAGTACCAGGTAGTCCGATGGAGGTCCAATGGGAATTTGAAGACGAAGATCTGATTGATATGGAAGGAAAGGTATGGAATGAAGATTTAACAAGAGGGTCAAAAATTACCCATGTAAAAGCAATACTTACCTATCAAAATACAACAGAGGAGAAAGTCTATACGATCATTGTATGTCCGAGAAAACTTACAAAAACACAAAAGGCAGCAGAGGCAGCATGGAAGAAGATAAAAGAATTAGAAAAAAACAGTCGTACTAGCAAATGGATTGAAATACCCACTTCTATTTTGAATGTACAGGTGTCAGGGGGAAAGCAAAGAAATCCTTGGATGATAGCAGCAGTTATGATCATAATTTTATTTCCAATTTTTATTGCCAGACAATGGGAGTCAGAAAAAAAACAATTAGAAGAAATAAAAAATGAATCAGAGCTGGAATATTCCAATATATTGTGGCAGTTTATTCTTTTGTTGGAAGCGGGTCTTACGATATCCTCGGCATGGAAAAAGATCGTCATGGACTATGAGAAAAAAAAGAACCAGATGAAAACTGCCCGATGTTATGTGTATGAACAGATGGCTTATGTATATCATCGAATGGAATTGGGTGAATCTCAGGAAAGAGCATTTGGTGTATTTAGTAAAAGAATGTCTATGAAATCATATTCTAAACTAATGACATTGTTTTTACAGAACCTGACAAAGGGATCAAAAAATATGCTGGACATATTAAAAAGTGAAGAACAAGAGGCATTTATAAATCGGTGTGAGCAGGCAAAACGCATGGGAGAAGAGGCAGATACCAAATTGCTTCTGCCTATGGGAGTTATGCTTTTAAATATATTAATACTATTAATGATACCTGCATTTTTGCAGTTTTAGGGGAGGTGAAAGAATGAAACGTTTTTTAGAAGATGAATCTGGTATGGGTGTCGTGGAAGTTATTTTAATTATCGTTGTATTGATTGGACTGGTGATTATTTTTCAGACACAAATTCAAAAAATTGTAAACAATATTTTCAAAACGATTACTTCAAAAGCAGGAAGTGTGAAATGAAACGTGGAGAATGTGGACAGGTCACTTTATTCTTAAGTCTATTGTTGATAAGTTTTTTATTGATTTTAAGTGTTTGCCTGGAAGGTATTTATGTCCGTATGCAAATGGGAAGTGTTATGGAACAACAACTGGCATCTGGGGAATATGGACAAGCCAATTACCATAAAGAACTATTGAAGCAATATCATATTTTTGCCGTGGATGGACGTTATGTTTCAAAGATGGAAGCAGACCTTGCAAAAAACTGGAAGCAAAATATGGCAATGGCCCCGGTATCATTGTCTTTGGCGGATTGTACATATGTAACGGATCACGAAGGGGATGTATTAAGGCATCAAATCCGCGAATATATGAAATATGGAGAAAGCACAAAGATTTTACAAACAATAAAAAACAGTCTGGCTGGCATAGAAGAAGAGGAAGAAACCAGGAGCATACAAAAACAGGTAGATAATATCTCTGAACAAGATGAGCCGCAAAAAGAATCATCGGAAGCAGAAAAGGTAAAAGACCCGCGAAGGAGCCTAAAAGAATTGCTAAGTCATGGGATCTTAAATTTGGTCATACCGGAAAATTATAAAATATCCGAAGAAAAAGTCTTAGTTGTCTATGGAAAGCCCGATCAAAAGGCAGATAAAAAGATAGATTTTTACAAAAAAGACAGCGTTGTAGATTATCTTTCTCAACAGGAAAAAGAAACAGCTATTGGAAACTTGACAACAGAAGGGCTTTCTGCGGAGTATGCATTAGAAGTCTTTCAAAATGCAGTGAATCAAAAGTCAGATCAAGGAATTCAATATGAGGTAGAATATCTGATTGCAGGAAAAGATAATGACGAAGCAAATTTAAAATCGGTAGTCAATCGTTTATTAGGTATAAGATTTTGCTTAAACTATGCCTGTTTATTATCAGATAGCAGCAAACAGGCACAGGCCTATGGTCTTGCGGTTTCCATTGGAAATGTTGCATCTGCAGTTCCAGCAGTTGTGGAGGGGATTAAGATGTTGATCATGGCAGCCTGGGCTTATGGAGAATCAGTGATTGATTTGCGAGGATTATTAAAGGGAAACAAGGTGCCTTTTGTAAAAAATGCCGAAAACTGGCAATTGTCATTAAAAAATTTAGCTGACTTATCAGCAGAAGAGAAAACAAGCAAATCAGGAACTTCTTATGAGGATTATCTAAAAATTCTACTATTGTTACAGTCTGACAAAAAAGAGAAATATATGCGGATGATGGATTTGATGGAACAGAGAATTCAATTATGTCAACCAGATTTCCTATTATCAGAATGCTGCTTTTCATATGAAATGAAAGTAAAGGTAGAAATTGACTCTCTTTTTTTCCGCAATACGTATTCCGTAGAAAATTCAAGAATTTATGTTTACTAGGAGGTGAAACAGCATGCTCTCATACTCTTTTGTGCAAAAAAATAAAAAAACTTCTCTCCAAGGCAAATGCACCTGCACAACTATTAAAAGTAATAACTCGTGTGGACAAAAGAAAAAAGGAAATTACAATAAAGTAAGAAAAGAGGGAGCATGCTGCTTCCCCTCTGCGCCAGGAAGTATGACATTAGAAGCAAGTTTTATTTTACCGCTATTTTTATTTTCAATGACAGCATGTATGCTATTTGGTGAAATGTTGATCATAAAAGGAAACATGCATCACGGTTTAATGGAAGCAGCAAAAGAAATGGCTTCCCAGGAATATTATTATAGTCAAAAGGAAAGACATGGAAGTATCTTAACAGCTGCAAGACTTCAGAAAAAATATGCAAAGATAGAGGAGAAGTCGGGACTTATAAAAGTAAAGAGCCGTTCTTTTTTAGGAAGCAAGATCTTAAATGATCAAGGAGAAGTACAGTTACATATGTCCTATCAAATATGCGTCCAATATCCGCTTTTTGGAACAAAGACTATGAAAGTAAATGAAAAAATCAGACAAAAGGCATTTACAGGATATGAACCGTCAGAGTTTGAACAGGGGAAGGGATATGTCTATATAACTAAATATGGAACAGTATATCATAAAAATTTATCTTGCAGTCATATTATGTTGCGCATTCAGGATGGAGGAGCGGTGAAAAAGTATTTAAACGGTGAAACAAAATATGAACCTTGTTCTAAGTGTGCAAAGAGGAATGTGACAGGAATCAGTCAATTATTTATTGCAAAAGATGGAGAGTGTTATCATACCTCGTTAAGCTGCAGCGGATTGACCAGATTGATACGGAAGGTGACAATATGGGAAGTAAATGGAAGGATACCATGCCAAAGGTGCGGGAATTAGAAAAAGGAATGATGACAGTAGAGGCGGCATTTATTTTACCTACAGTGTTGTTTGTATTGGTATTGATTTTATTCTTTTTCTTTTATGGATTCGAATCAGGAACAGCAGCAGGAATTTTACAGGAAGAAGTCGGAAAGGCTGGGGATGTAGTAAAAACAAATGGAACGTTGGAAACAGGAGAGTATCAATTATCATACTTAAATGAAAGAAAATTAAGTTATCTTTTAAATTATAATTTTGGACAGATAGAAACAAAGTTAAAAAATAGCATAAAAGATAAGATGCAAAAAAGATCCTTATTTGGAAATGAGGCAAAGATCTGGGTGGAAATGAAACATGGAGAAATTAATGGAAAAATAACATCGCAAATTCCCATTCCCGTTATTGGAGCAGTAGAAATTGGTGGTATTTCTTTATTTAAAGTAGAAGAAAAGATTTCGGTAAAAATACGAATGCCGGCGGAACAGATTCGGAGGTGGCAGCAGATTGAATGAACATTTTTTAAGGGAAGGATTTTCATCCTATTATGTTGTAAAAAAAGAAAAAGAATGTACATATGAAGAAAGGGTCATTAGTGAACAAAAATGCCAGGCAATTTTGCCATTTGTAATTCGGAGGGTGGATGAAGAAAGCTATTATTACTATCAGACATCTGGTTATTTATCATTGGAACAAAAATTAAAAAATCGAAAAGCCTCGAAAGAAGAATATCAAAAAATTTATCAGAAGCTGTTGGAAGCAGTAGAAGAATTAGAAGAATATCTGATTCCATCAGAAGGAATTTTTCTGGAAGGGACCATTGTATTCTATGATGAGAAAAAAGAGAAAATCCGGTTTTGTTATGAGCCTGGTCGAAAAAAAGATTTAATGCAGCAACTGCAGCAATTGACGGAGGAATTTCTAGAATGGATTGATTATGAAGACCGTGGATTAGTAGAATATATCTATGGCATTCATGAAGAATTAGCAAAAGGAATTCTGCCGGATTGGATTTGTGAAATAACGGTAAAACAAGAAACAAAGGAAGACGGCTTATTAGAACTGGAGGAAGAAGAGGAAACAGTTATCCAGGAAAAAAATAAAAACTATGAAAAAATCGGAAACCAACCAAAGCAATGGTATGCAGAAGTAGGGATATCCATAGGAATCAGTGGAATGCTTATGTTTTTTCTTGGGTATCGGATCATCGAAATAATACAATATGGATGGACAGGCGAGAAGGGAAAAGTGATAGTTTTTATCCTGGTTATTTTCGTAGGAAACGTTTGCTATCTGTTGCGAAAAATTTGCAGAAAAGAAGTCCCGGATGGTGTGACAATGATATTGACGGAAAAAGAATCCATTGATAAGATAGCCTAAAAATAACAAATGGGAGAGATTTGGATGTATCAGAGTCTAGTTAATTTATTATTAGAAGCAGGATATCAAAAATATATGAGCCAGATAGGACCGGTCTATGTACTGGAACAAGAAAGAGAAAGGCAAATTATATTTTTAACTTATCATAAAAATCAGACAAAAGAACCAGTTCGATTGGAAGAATATCAGCATCCATTGCTGGAAATTAGAGATACCATATTTCCAGAGCAGGAAACAAAGCTTTTATGCATACTTATCGTAGATGATGGACATTTAATGGAAGAACAATTGGCAGGAGATTACGCTTTTTCTGTATGGGTACAGGATGAGATAACAGGAAAATTATATATAAATGAAGCGTCAGAAAAGGAATTTTCTTATCTATATCATTTTGTATCACAAAAAGGGGAAGAAGCAAGGAAAATAATGGAAACTCAGGAAACAAAAAGTCAAAAGAGTCAATGGGAAGAATTAAAAGTTTATTTAACTCCGGTAAATATGGGACTTATTGCAGTGAACATCATCTGTTTTGGTGCATATTTGGTTTTCGGAGACGAATTGCTTGAAAAAGGGGTATCAATCTGGTCAGATATCATGATAAATGGGCAATATTACCGATTATTTACCTGTATGTTCTTGCATTTTGACTGGGAGCATTTATTTAGTAATATGCTGGTATTGTTTTTAACAGGAAGTTTTGCGGAACGATATTTAGGTTCAGGAAGATATCTGCTGGTATATTTGGGGAGTGGATTGATTGGAAATATGATATCGTTCTATTTTGAGATTGGAAGTACAGAACTGATCTGGTCAGCCGGAGCATCTGGAGCAATTTATGGAGTACTTGGGATGCTGGCAGTTATTTTAATTCGGACAAAGGGCAAATTACAAGGAATAGAAGGGCCTGGACTAATGATTCTCATTGCAGGCTCTATTTTTCATAGTTATCAGGCAGCCGGTGTTGACAATTGGTCACATTTAGGCGGACTGGCAGCAGGAATCTTATTTGGATTACTAATGAAGAAAAAAGGAAAAGAATAGTCTCATGATATGGGATTATTCTTTTTCTTTCTATATAGGATCAGACATGATTACAATGGAAAGTTTAAAATAACAGTGGTTCCACGTCCAGGAGAGGAAAGAATTTTTAATTGTCCTCCAATGGAATCCATAATTTCCATAACAAGAGGAAGTCCAATTCCGTGGCCGTGTTCTTTATAAGTAACTCCAGGATTTAATATATTGGAGAGCTGATTTGGATTCATACCACATCCGGTGTCCTGAATATGAATCTGGAGAGATTTTGAATGCAGTTCTGTTTTGATGGAAATATAATTATCCAGGCTGTGGGCGGAATTCTTCTGACAGATGGCATCATAGCTATTGTTTAAAATATTATGAAAAATATGTTCTAATTGATATTCACTGGCAGGAAGCTCCACCTGTTCAATTTCGGTTGGAATAGAAAAACGTATGTGTTTTTCGGAAAGGCGCGGAAGCCATGACTGATACAGGCTGGAAAGGAAAGGTGCCAATTGGGTAGGTTCAGCAGTCGAACACACAAGACTTTCTTCTTCCAGGGCTTGGTCTAACAGATGAAAGATAGAGGAAAAGTCTTCTTTCATCTGTATCCAGTGTTCATCTTTTGAGAGGTATTTATATAAATGTTCGATATGTTGTAACTGACTATAAATAATGGTCAAATAA
This sequence comes from Lachnospiraceae bacterium, assembly GCA_036311565.1. Lineage (GTDB taxonomy): Bacteria > Bacillota > Clostridia > Lachnospirales > Lachnospiraceae > Fimousia. The sequence continues at coordinate 18,741 of JAXJPR010000013.1, read as the reverse complement.
TTATTAATCTCATGAGAAAGAGTCGGAAGACTGGGCGATGTTTGTTTCATATTCAATAACTCCTTTAATTTTGATAAGTTTAGTTTAGCAGAGAAAAAATGGGGGTTCAACGAATATCATGGTCAAAAGTTCGATGGATTTTTCCTTTTCCAATTCATATACTTATGGTAAAATACATTAGTATATAAAATCCTGGGTTCTCCTTTTATAAGAGAGAACAAAAGGGTGAAAATAAATGCTGTTATGCTAAAAAAGGAGGGAATCAGGATGTCGTACATGGCTCTTTATCGAAAATTTAGACCGGATCAATTTGAAGATGTGAAGGGACAGGAACATATTGTTACGACGCTGAAAAACCAGCTGATGGCAGACAGGATTGGTCACGCATATTTATTCTGTGGAACAAGAGGAACTGGGAAAACAACCGTTGCAAAATTATTTGCAAAAGCAGTAAACTGTGAGCATCCAGTAGATGGAAGTCCTTGTGGGGTATGCAAAAGTTGTCAGGCCATTGCAGAAGGAAGTTCCATGAATGTCATTGAAATTGATGCTGCTTCTAATAATGGGGTAGATAATATCCGAGACATTAAAGAACAAGTAAAGTATTCTCCAACCGAAGGAAAATATAAAGTTTATATTATTGATGAAGTTCATATGCTTTCCATTGGAGCATTCAATGCATTACTAAAAACATTGGAAGAACCGCCTTCTTATGTTATTTTCATTTTGGCGACCACAGAATCTCACAAAATTCCAATTACGATCTTATCAAGATGTCAAAAATATGATTTTCGTAGAATTTCTATTCATACCATAGCGGCTCGATTGCAGGAATTAATGAAGAAAGAGCAGGTAGAAGTAGAAGAAAAGGCGATTCGGTATATTGCAAAAGTAGCAGATGGTTCCATGAGAGATGCATTAAGCCTTTTGGATCAATGTATTGCATTTTATCTTGGACAGACCTTAACATATGATAAAGTATTGGATGTTTTAGGTGCTGTTGATACAGAAATTTATCAGAGATTGTTAAATGCAATTCTCGAACAGGATGCAGCCAAAGTTATGAACTTTATTGAAGAAATCATTTGGCAGGGAAAAGACTTATCTCAATTCATTACCGACTTTATGTGGTATTTGAGAAATCTGCTTTTGATGCAGAGTGGAGATGTAAAGGAGGATACTTTAGATATTTCAAGCGATAATTTGGCAGTTATGAAACAGGATGCAGAAAAAGTTGATGCTGCTGTACTTATGAGATATATTCGTGTACTTTCAGAATTACAGGGTCAGATCAAATATTCCACGTCAAAAAGAATTCTAACAGAAGTATCATTCATTAAATTATGCAAGCCCCAGATGGAGCAAAATTATGACAGTATTTTAGATCGTATCCGGCAAATGGAAACAAAGATTCAGGAATTAGAAACAAGACCAGTGGCAGCGGTCCCATCGCCTGCACAGGTGTCCAATGATAGGAAGCAGTATAAGCAGGAGATTTCTGTTAATGTAACAGAAGAGCTAAACAAGCATTTTGAGCCGGCCACGGTAAAAGAATTAAAACAGATTGCGGCAGGATGGAATCAGATTAAATATAAACTACCGCCACGCATGAAATATTTAGTCAACTTTGCCAAGATGGTGGTAAGAGAGGATAGCGGTCAGCTTTGTCTGTTATTTCCCAATACCCCAGATGGGGAAGATGGAAAGGTAACGTTTGATCGAGCAGAACGACTGCAGCAATTAGAACAAGAAATTAGTAATCTGGTTCATAAAGAAGTAAAGATTGATTGCCAGCTAATGGAAAAAACACAAGTAGAGAACCGGGATTATTTTGATTTAAGTAAAATTAATATGTCCATTGAATTTGAAGACGATTAAGGAGGAAGGAATATGGCAAAAAGAGGTGGATTCCCAGGTGGTATGGGCATGGGAAACATGAATCAATTAATGAAACAGGCACAAAAGATGCAAAAACAGATGGAAGAAGCACAGAAAGAATTAGAAGAAACTGTATATGAAGCAACTGCCGGAGGCGGTGTTGTGAAAGTAGAAGTCTCAGGAAAAAAAGAATTATTATCTGTATCACTTGCAGAAGAAGTGGTTGATCCGGATGATATTGAGATGTTAGAAGACTTAATTATCGTTGCTGTAAATGATGCTTTGAAAAAAATGGAAGATGACAGCAATGCAAAAATGAGCCGCTTTACAGGCGGTATGGGTGGAGGCTTTCCATTTTAATGAACTATTACAGTGATGCAATTACCAATCTGATCGAAGAGTTTGGCAGGCTTCCTGGTATTGGAGCAAAGTCTGCTCAAAGGTTGGCATTCCATATTGTGAATATGCCGGAAGATCAGGTAACAAAATTGGCGGATGCCATGATTTCGGCAAAGAAAAATATTCGTTATTGTAAGGAATGCTGTACCTTAACAGATCAGGAAATTTGTCCAATTTGCGCCAGCAAAAAAAGAGATCATAGTATTATTATGGTAGTCGAGAATACAAGAGACCTTGCAGCATATGAAAAAACCGGCAAATATCAGGGAGTATATCATGTTCTGCATGGGGCCATATCTCCAATGCTTGGAATTGGGCCAAATGATATTCGATTAAAAGAGTTAATGGCTCGTCTGCAGGGAGAGGTAAAAGAACTGATTCTTGCAACGAATTCCAGTTTAGAAGGCGAGACGACTGCTATGTATATTAGTAAGTTGGTAAAACCAACAGGGATTAAGGTGACCAAAATTGCTAGTGGAGTACCAGTTGGAGGAGATTTAGAGTATATTGATGAAGTGACTCTTTTGAGAGCTTTAGAAGGAAGAGTCCAGATATAAAAAAGAAGAACGAACTTGACTGTTATATCAGAAAAGTCCGTTCTTCTTTTTGTGTTACAAAATATCTTACAATCATTTGATAAAAGGAAGGCAGCCGAAAAGGCTGCCATTTGAGGGGGAGAGGATTCATATAACTCTAACAGAAAATATCTATCAGATGTTATTATATGAAAAGCTCTAACAATTAGTATTATAAAATGCAATTGTGACTAAAATGTGTATATTTTATAAAAAAACAAATACAGAAAATTCAGACAATTATAATTTTTACTTAAAATAGGCAAATAAAATAAATAAATACAGAAAATAAGGTTGACAATTCAGGGAGGGGCTGTTATTATAAATGCATAGATAAAAAGAAATTTAAATAAAAATCGGAAGGAGGAGATACCGTTGGGAAGCATTGAAGAATCGTTAAAATTTAATATGAATGTGAATTTGATTTTCCATACGGTACGCCTTTAAGATATAAGAATAGTCCAGTATTCATTAGTACAAGACGAAGTGCATAAGACAAGGTAGATAATTTAGATTCATTCATATTAATAGAATGTGTTAGATAAGCAAAATTGTTTTATAATATTATTTTGAAAGAAAAAACATTATAAAAAACAGGTGTATGGAAAAGATTATTGAGAAAAAGCCTTCGTAAAAATTTAGGAAAGGAAAAGAATAATTGAATAAAGAAGAATAAGAGCCACCCTTTTGAATGAAAACTGAGATTCAGAGGGTGGCTTTTTATATGTAGAAATTTTTTATTTCTATATATAAAAATATGGACTTATATAATTCTTTATAAAAAATATATTCGTAAAAACGAATCATATTTGCACCATCATATATAAGGTGGTAAAATAAATAATAAGGTGGTGGTATTATGAGACCAGAAGTTGGAAAAATTTTAACAAGGGATCAGGTAAATTATCTACGATTTGGTGACAGCGATTGTCCACAAAAGACATTAGGCAGACATCTCGTAGAAGGAGGACAAGTAATCAGTTTTTATCATCCATATGGGAAGGAAGCTGTTTTAGAATTCGAGGATGAGGAGTATTTGATGGAAAATGTAGAAAAAACGAACATTTTTTCTGCATTTGTACCACATCGAAAAGATAAACCTTATTATATACGTATAACTTTGGAAGACAATTGTACAATTAGAATAAAAGATCCATATGCGTTTAAGGTGCAGTTAAAAAGAAAACAATTGGAGTTATGGGAGAAGGGAAAATGGCTGGATGTATATCGCTATTTAGGTGCTCATCCTATGACTTTGAATGGAATTGCAGGAGTTCATTTTGTTGTATGGGCTCCAAATGCAAAAAGAGTTAGTGTAGTTGGAGATTTCAACAATTGGGATGGACGTATGAATCCTATGATTCGTAGAAGCATTGGAGGCATTTTTGAATTATTTCTTCCAGAACTACAAGAAGGAATAATTTATAAATATGAGATTAAGACACCGCAGGGAGATGTGTTCTTAAAATCAGATCCATTTGCAAATGAATTTGAAATTGCACCAAAAAACGCATCTATTGTAACAGAACTTCAGGGATTTCAATGGAGTGATAAACAATGGATGGAATGTCGGAAAGACAAAGATATACAAAAAAGTCCAGTTGCGATTTATGAAGTCCATTTAGGATCTTGGAAAAGAGTAGGAGAAAAAGGCGATCAGTATTTGTCATATGCAGATTTAGCACATCAACTTGCAGATTATATTCTTCGTATGGGGTATACCCACGTAGAGCTTCTGGGAGTGCTTGAACATTTACGGGAGGAATCCATTGGACATGAAATTACAGGATTTTATGCGCCGACATCCCGGTTTGGATCAGCAAGAGAATTGATGTATCTGATCAATCATCTCCATGAGAATGGAATTGGTGTTATTCTTGACTGGACACCAGTAGGAATGTCGAAAGATTCTGCTGGAATGACAGAATTTGACGGAAGTCATTTGTTTGAAACGACAGATCCGAAAAAAGTACAAATGATGAGATGGAACAACCTTCCATTTGACTATTCTAAAAGACAGGTCGTAAACTATATGCTTTCCAATGCCAGATTCTGGATGAATGAATTTCACATTGATGGATTTAGAATTGCAGCATTGAATGGATTGTTATATGAGGATTCTTATCATGATAACGAAATGGGCAGACATTTTCTTCAGATATTTACAGAAATGATTGCAGAACAGAAGAATGGTTGCATTGTGATTACGGAAAAACTGCCAAAGGTGCTTAATTATGTAATCAAATCTACATTTCAATGGGCTGGAGATCATATTGATCCATTGATTCGACATGTGCGAAAAGCAGAATATGCAGAGCGCGAATTGGAAAATCAGATTATCAACCGATTCCAGAAATTGAATAGTACTGGACAAAAGATTATTAAAATTTCTCATAGATTTAATGAAAGAATTGGTTCTATTATTTCACAGATGCCAGGAGATTATTTTGCAAAATTTGCAAATCTTCGTGTATTGTATGGATTTATCATTGGAATGCAGGGGAAAAAGCATTTCTTTATGGGACAGGATTTTGGTCAATGGAATAGATGGGATATTTATAGAAGTCTGGATTGGCATCTTTTAGGAGAAGCATCTCATGAAAAATTGCAAAATTATGTTAGAGATTTGATATATTTCTACCGTGAACACAATGTATTATATGAGACAGATTATGAAGCAGCCTCCATAAAATGGCTGACCCGTGTGGGAGAAAGTGAAATTGTATCTTTCCAGAGAAAAAATCCGCAGACAGGCGAAGAATTAATTTTTATCTGTAACTTTACACCAATGGATTATCAGGCATTTAAACTGGGAGTACCTGAAAAAAATGCTTATCTTCAAAGCTTTTCTAGTGATGCCCAGGAATATGGAGGCTTAGAATCTTTTGAAAACAGAAAGTTAGAAGTGAGTACGATGGAATGGAATGGATTCCCATACACATTAACTTTGCAAATACCAAGACAGTCTATTATTATATTAGAAAAAGAAAAAAAGAAGAAAGTGGATTAGTCTGCTTGTTCATTTAAAAACATAACGGCACCGATTCGGTGCCGTTATTAACCTAATCAATGATGGCAAGAATAGAAAGGACACAACAATGAAAAAAGACGATTGTATTTTTTGTAAAATTGCAAATGGAGAAATTCCTTCTGCAACGATATTTGAAGACAGAGATTTCAGAGTTATGCTGGATATTGGACCTGCAACAAGAGGACATGTATTGATTCTGACAAAAGAACATTATGATAATATTTTTGAAATTGATGCAGAAACAGCAGGAAAATTGTTCTCACTTGCATCTGTGATTGCACGTGCCATGAAAAAGGTATTAAACTGTGATGGGATGAATGTGCTGCAGAACAATGGAACAATAGCAGGACAGACGGTATTCCATTTTCATTTGCACTTGATTCCTCGTTATGAAGGAGATCAGGTAAATGTTTCATGGCCTCAGGGAAGTATTACAGAAGAAGAAAAAGCAGAATTAGTGAATAGCATTAAAAAGGAAATATAGATATGGCGAAAATTTCGTGGAAACCGGGCAATATGATTTATCCTTTGCCAGCGGTCATGGTCACCTGCCGTGGCACAGATGGGGAAGATAATATTATAACCATTGCGTGGACAGGAACCATTTGTACGAATCCTCCTATGACGTATATATCTGTGCGTCCAGAGAGACATTCTTATCAAATGATAAAAGAAACAGGAGAATTTGTTATTAACCTGACTACCAGAGATTTAGTAAAAGCAGTAGATTTTTGTGGGGTTCGTTCTGGAAAAGACCTGGATAAATTCGCGCAGATGAATTTGACAAAAGAAGAAGCAAAAGCTGTCAATGTACCTATGATCGCAGAGAGTCCTGTAAATATTGAATGTAAAGTAACTGAAATTAGGGAATTGGGCTCTCATCATATGTTTTTAGCCGAAGTGGTAAATGTAAATGTGGATGACAGATTAATGGATGAGAAAGGGAAATTTCATCTAGCCAAATCCAACCCGCTGGTATATTCTCATGGCGGTTATTTTGAAACAGGAAAAGAAATTGGAAGTTTTGGTTATTCTGTTCGTAAGAAAAAACGAAAAAAGAAAAAACGAAAGGTATCATCATAATGAATAATATTACATTATTAGGAATGCCAGGAGCTGGAAAAAGTACCATAGGTGTACTTTTGGCAAAAGCATTAGGATTTGATTTTCTGGATACAGATTTATTGATTCAGAATGAAGAAGGGATGCTTCTTCGTGAGATAATTGCCCAAAAAGGTTTAGACAAGTTCAAACAGATTGAGGAAAGAGTCAATGCAGGTGTCAATGTAGACAGGACAGTGATTGCGCCAGGCGGAAGTGTGATTTATGGTCCGCAGGCGATGAAACATTTAAGATCAATCAGTAAGGTGATTTATTTGAAATTATCGTATGAGGAACTGAGAAAACGTCTTGGAGATTTGACAAAGAGAGGTGTTGTGTTTGAAAATGGGCAGACACTAAAAGACTTATACGAAGAAAGAGTTCCTTTATATGAAAAATATGCACACATCTCAGTAGATGCAGATGGATTGGATATCGGGGAAGTATTGGATGAAGTATTACAGAATCTTTAATTTTTTAAGTGGATGTAAATTTTAATTTACAAAAAGGAATTGTATGCTATAATATAAATGTTTTAGTATGTGAATTTTTATGTAAATTAAGCGAAATGAATCGATTTAAATAGATAGATGAGTATATATTGAGGTGTAAGATGGAACAAAAATATGTAGTTAAAGGTGGCAATCCATTAGTTGGTGAAGTAGTCATTGGCGGAGCTAAGAATGCAGCACTTCCAGTTTTAGCAGCAGCAGTAATGACAGATGGATGTTGCCATATTGATAATATGCCAAACGTAAGAGACATTAATGTTTTATTACAAGCCATGGAAGGGATTGGCGCAGGCGTTAATAGAATAAATGAAAATGAAGTAGTGATTACAGGGAAAGGAATTGAAGCGGATGGAGTTGTAGATAATGAGTTCATTCGTAAGATTCGTGCATCCTATTATTTGATTGGAGCACTGTTAGGAAAATATAGAAAAGCCCAGGTTGTACTGCCAGGTGGATGTGCCATTGGAGCAAGACCAATTGATCAGCATATCAAAGGATTTGAGGCGCTTGGAGCAAAAGTTGTGATTGAAAATGGAATGATCAAGGCAGAAGCCGAACGTCTGATTGGAACTCATATTTATATGGACGTGGTATCTGTAGGTGCAACTATTAATATTATGATGGCAGCCTCTCTTGCAGAAGGAAATACTGTGATTGAAAATGCGGCAAAAGAGCCACATGTTGTTGATGTTGCAAACTTTTTGAACTGCATGGGCGCAGATATTCGTGGGGCCGGAACCGATGTCATTCGTATTAATGGAAAACAGGCTTTTGGAAATTGTGAATATTCTATTATTCCGGACCAGATTGAAGCAGGAACTTTTATGACAGCAGCAGCTGTTACAAAAGGGGATATTACCGTTAAAAATGTAATTCCAAAACATTTAGAAGCAATTACTGCAAAATTAGTAGAAATTGGTGCAGAAGTACAGGAATTTGATGATGCAGTGCGTGTTGTTGCAACAAAACGTTTAAAACCAACACAGATTAAGACATTGCCATATCCAGGATTTCCAACGGATATGCAGCCTCAGATGGCAATTACACTGGCTTTATCAGAAGGAATCAGTGTTATTACAGAAAGTATTTTTGAAAATCGTTTCCGTTATGTGGACGAACTGACACGTATGGGAGCGAAAATTCAGGTAGAAGGAAATACTGCTTTGATTACTGGAGTTGAAAAATACACAGGGGCTGAAGTAAGCGCACCTGATTTACGTGCGGGAGCAGCATTGGTAATCGCCGGACTTGCAGCTGACGGTATTACACAGGTAGACAGCATTGGCTACATTCACAGAGGTTACGAAAAATTCGATGAAAAATTACGAGAACTTGGAGGACAAATTCAGTTAGTGGAAACTGAAAAAGAGTTACAAAAATTCATTCTTCAGGTAGGATAAGGTTACGACACAGAGAGGGTATATGGGGAACAGGAAGTATTTAAAGGACAAAGTGTATCAGTTAAGTCAGTGGTTAGAACTGATTATTTCCATTCTTATTATTTTAGCAATTATGTTTTATGCGGTAATTTTAATGATGGAATTAAAACAGCTGCTTGTCGGGGGAAGTTCTGCCAATATTGATGACTTAAGTGGATTCATTAATTTGGGATTTGGATTAGTCATTGGGATTGAATTTATTAAGATGCTTTGTAAACATTCTCCTTCGATTATTGTAGAGGTGTTAATGTTTGCAGTGGCCAGACAGATGATCGTGGAACATACAACACCGATTGAAAATCTAATTTCGATTGGGAGTATTGCCATTTTGTTTGCGGTGCGCAGATATTTATTCTTTCCATATGATGATGCAGAACACATGTCTTTTTCAGCGAAAGAACCGGTAAAAAAGGTAAATAAGCTGATGCATGTGAATATTCCGATTGACAATGAAGAGGATACGTTGTATGATGTGTTTTACAAGTATTCTGCTTCAGAGCGGATGGAAAAGGGCGTATGTGTATACTTTCATGGATGTGCGCTTCGAATTTCCAAAGTAATTAAGGGTGTCATTATAGAAATTGAGGTGGTCAGAAGCCATCATAGTGATGTGATGCCTGAAAAATAAATAAAAAGTTTCTTATTAAGAGCGACGGAGGTTTAAGGGCCTGTGAAGTCGCGGCAACCCCAGTAATTGGAAGGTGCCGGCCGGAGCCGTGGAAACGGAGCAATAAGAAAACTTGTAGGTGCAAGTAGAGGTCCGGTTATCAACCGGACTTTTTTGATTTATAAGAAAATCTTATATTTCTTATAAGTTAAAATGGTTAGTTTTTTAGAAAGGAACAAAAGATGGAAAAATTATTATTTACTTCAGAGTCTGTTACAGAAGGACATCCTGATAAAATGTGTGATCAGATTTCAGATGCAATTTTAGATGCAATTTTAGAAAAAGACCCTATGAGCCGTGTTGCTTGTGAAACATGTACAACAACAGGTCTTGTTATGGTCATGGGTGAAATTACGACCAATGCATATGTTGATATCCAGAAAATTGTTCGTAATACGGTTGCTGAAATTGGATATACAAGAGGAAAGTATGGATTTGATGCAGAAACATGTGGAGTTTTAACTGCTATTGATGAACAATCCAGTGATATTGCCATGGGTGTTGATAAAGCACTGGAAGCAAAAGAAAACAAAATGACAGATGAAGAAATCGAAGCTATTGGTGCTGGTGACCAGGGAATGATGTTTGGGTTTGCATCAAACGAAACAGATGAATATATGCCATATCCAATTTCACTGGCTCATAAATTATCAAGAAGATTGACAGAAGTTCGTAAAGATGGGACCCTTCCATATTTGAGACCGGATGGAAAGACACAGGTGACCATCGAATATGATGAAGAAGGAAAGCCATCCAGAGTAGATGCTGTTGTATTATCTACTCAGCATGACCCGGATGTAACACAGGAACAGATTCATGAAGATATTAAAAAATACGTATTTGAACCAATCATTCCTGCAGATATGGTAGATGAAAATACAAAAATGTTTATTAATCCAACCGGACGTTTCGTAATTGGAGGGCCTCACGGAGATGCGGGTCTGACTGGACGTAAAATTATTGTTGATACTTATGGTGGATATGCAAGACATGGCGGTGGAGCATTTTCTGGAAAAGACTGTACAAAGGTTGACCGTTCTGCAGCTTATGCAGCACGTTATGTAGCAAAGAATATTGTGGCAGCAGGACTTGCAGATAAATGTGAGATTCAGCTTTCCTATGCAATCGGTGTAGCACAGCCAACCTCTATTATGGTAGATACATTTGGTACAGGCAAATTATCTGAAGAAAAATTAGTGGAAATGATTAGAGAAAACTTTGACCTTCGTCCAGCTGGTATCATTAAGATGTTAGATCTTAGAAGACCGATTTATAAGCAGACGGCTGCTTATGGACATTTCGGAAGAAATGATCTGGATCTTCCATGGGAAAAACTAGACAAAGTAGAAGATTTGAAAAAATATTTATAGGATAGAAAAACGCTCAGTTTTATGAACTGGGCGTTTTTTTGTATAGTGCTTGCAATATGAAATGATTAGAAACAGAGAATGTATGAAAAAAGAAACAGTCATTTGAGAAGAAATTGTTTACATTTTGACAATCTTTTGATATATTAGCCATTGGATGGTATTCTGGAAAGAAACTATACCGGTGATTTATTATATATTTTAAATTATGAAGCTTGTATCCATTAGGAATAAGACTTGGAGTATCACCTGAGAGAAGGTGATAGAATGAGAGTTGGATTTATCGGAGCAGGGAATGTAGGGTGTTCTCTGGGGAGATATTTTATTTTCAACAAAGTGGAAGTTGCCGGCTACTATAGTAGAACGAAAAAGTCTGCACAACTGGCAGCCAATATAACAAATACAATGCAGTTTGATACAATCGAAGAAATTGTAAAAATATGTGATACTCTATTTCTTACAGTTCCAGACAGTCAAATCAAAGAGGTCTGGAATCAGGTTAAAAGCTTTCCCATAAAAGGAAAAGTAATATGTCATTGCAGCGGAGCGATGTCCGCTGATGTCTTTTCAGAAATCCATAAGAGAGGCGCTTATGGGTATTCTATTCATCCAATGTTTCCATTTAATAGCAAAGAAATTTCATATGAAGTAATGAAAAAGGCGTATATTACCGTTGAAGGGGATCTGAAAAAAAGAGACGAACTTGTTTCCTTATTTGAAGGGTTTGGAAACTCAGTAAAAGTGCTCGAAGGCGAAAAGAAGACACTGTATCATGCAGCAGCAGTTATGGCTTCTAATCAGGTCGTTGCCTTGATGGAAATTGCAGCCTGCTTGTTAAAAAAATGTCAATTTTCAGAAGAAGAAGCCTTACATGCATTAAGCCCATTGGCGATGGGAAATATGAAAAATATTCTGGAAGTGGGAACGACAAAAGCACTGACAGGGCCAATAGAACGAAACGATGTGAATACGGTACAAAAACATTTAGCAGAGCTTGAGCAGGAACAGAGAAGGGTTTATAAAGAATGCTCTAAGGTGCTCATGCAAATTGCAAACAGAAAATATCCAGATAGGGATGAATATGAATTGAAAGAATTATTGGAGGAAAAGTAAATGAAGAATACAGTATCAACATTTCAGAAAATGAAAGACGAAGGCAAAAAAATTTCCATGCTAACAGCTTATGATTATTCCACTGCAAAGTTGGAAGATGAAGCAGGAATCCATGGGATTTTAGTAGGAGATTCTCTTGGGAATGTAATGTTAGGATATGAAGATACAATATCTGTAACAATGGAAGATATGATTCGCTATGGTTCTTCTGTAGCAAGAGGGGCAAAAAATGCATTAGTGGTTATCGATATGCCATTTATGTCTTACCAGACTTCTGTATATGATGCAGTAAAAAATGCAGGACGCCTGATGAAAGAAGGACGTGCTGGTGCAGTAAAATTAGAAGGTGGAGTAAAGATGGCACCTCACATTAGAGCAATTGTAGATGCTTCCATTCCAGTTATGGCTCATATTGGATTGACACCTCAGTCTATCAATGCTTTTGGTGGATTTAAGGTTCAGGGAAAAACAGAAGCAGCTGCAAAACAGCTGTTAGAAGATGCAAAAGCAGTAGAAGAAGCAGGAGCATTTGCAGTTGTATTAGAGGGAATTCCTGCGAAACTGGCTAAAATGGTAACAGAATCTCTGCACATTCCAACCATTGGAATTGGTGCTGGTGTAGATTGTGATGGTCAGATCTTGGTATATCAGGATATGCTTGGAATGTTCAGTGATTTTACACCAAAGTTCGTAAAAAAATATGCAGATTTAGGAAGTATCATGAAAAAAGCGTTTACTTCTTATATCGAAGAAGTGGATGCGAAAGCATTTCCAGAAGAAAAACATTGCTATACCATCAAAGAAGAAGTAATTGAAAAACTGTATTAACTGCATTTTGATATATATTTGTGTTAGGAGATTGGAAAAATGAAAATTGTTTCAACAATTAAAGAAGTAAGAGAACAAGTAAAAGCATGGAAGAAAGAAGGACTTACCGTAGGGCTCGTACCTACTATGGGATATCTTCATGAAGGTCATGCAAGTTTAATGAAACGTGGAAAAGAAGCGTGTGATAAAGTAGTTGTAAGTATTTTTGTAAATCCAATGCAGTTTGGACCAAATGAAGATCTGGCTTCTTATCCAAGAGATTTACAAAAGGATGCTGCATTATGCGAAGGACTTGGTGTGGACATGATCTTTCATCCAGAACCAGAAGAAATGTATTCACCACAATTTTGCTCTTATGTGGATATGAGTGTGCTGACAGAAGATCTATGTGGAAAAACACGTCCAGTTCATTTCCGCGGCGTTTGTACCGTATGTTCAAAATTATTTAATATTGTACAGCCTGACAAAGCGTTTTTTGGTCAGAAAGATGCTCAGCAGCTGGCAATTATCAAACGTATGGTAGCTGATTTAAATATTGATGTAGAAATCGTCGGATGTCCAATTATCAGGGAAGAAGACGGACTTGCAAAAAGTTCAAGAAATACATATTTAAATGACGAAGAGCGAAAAGCAGCTTTAGTATTAAGCCAGAGTATTTTCTTAGGACAGAAAATGGTAGAAGAAGGCGAAAAAGATGCTAAAAAAGTAGCAGCTGCGATGACAGAAAAAATTGAGTCTGAACCAATGGCACGAATTGATTATGTAAAAGTAGTGGACGCCATGACGATGCAGCCAGTAGATGTCATTGATGGACCAATTATTACAGCTATTGCAGTTTATATTAATGAGAAAGCAAGACTAATTGATAATTTTGCATTTGAAAAATAGGAGAAGATCATGAGTATTAATATGTTAAAAGCAAAAATTCATCGTGCAACAGTAAAACAGGCAGAACTTGATTATGTTGGAAGCATTACAGTGGACGAAGAATTATTAGAAGAAGCGGGAATTTTAGAATATGAAAAAGTTCAGATTGTAGATGTAGATAATGGAAGCAGATTTGAGACTTATACCATTGCTGGAGAAAGAGGAAGTGGAATGATCTGCTTAAATGGGGCAGCTGCAAGATGTGTTTCTACTGGAGATAAAATTATTATTATGTGTTATGCAGACATGACTGCGGAAGAAGCAAAAACTCATAAACCAAAAGTTTTATTTGTTGATGAAGAAAATCGTATTTCACGTGTCACAAACTATGAAAAACATGGTAGACTAGAAGATATGTAGTATTATACAAAAATTATTAGTTATAAAACAGGCACTGGATGTAGCAGATGCCAATGTAGGAGAATATCATGTTAAAAGGAAAAACAGTTGTATTAGGAGTAACAGGAAGTATTGCAGCATATAAGATGGCCAATGTAGCCAGCATGTTAATCAAAAAGCATTGTGATGTTCATGTAATCATGACACAAAATGCAACTCACTTTATTAATCCAATTACTTTTGAAACATTAACCAATCATAAATGTTTGGTGGATACCTTTGATAGGAATTTTCAGTTTCATGTCGCACATGTGTCATTGGCTCAGCAGGCCGACTGTATGTTGATTGCACCGGCATCCGCAAATGTAATTGGAAAGATTGCCGGAGGAATTGCCGATGATATGCTGACAACGACCGTTATGGCATGTGATGGGGTAAAAATCATTGCGCCAGCTATGAATACCCATATGTTCCAGAATCCAATCGTACAGGATAATTTAAAGAAGCTAGAACATTATGGATATGAAATTATTGCACCGGCCGCTGGAAGACTAGCATGTGGAGATGTAGGAGCTGGTAAACTGCCAAGTGAAGAAGTACTGGTAGAATATATTGAAAGAGCTATTGCAAAACCCAAAGATCTGGCGGGGAAAAAATTGCTGGTAACAGCAGGACCAACTCAGGAAGCCATTGATCCAGTACGTTACATTACCAACCATTCTACTGGAAAAATGGGGTATGCCATTGCCAGAGCAGCTATGCTTCGTGGTGCAGATGTGACTTTGGTAAGCGGTCAGACAAATTTGACACCGCCTCCATTTGTGAAAGTAATTCCAATTGTAAGTGCGCAGGATATGTTTGAAGCTGTTCGGGATAATTTTAATGAGCAGGATATTATTATTAAATCAGCAGCAGTGGCAGATTATCGACCAGCAAATGTTAGTGATGAAAAAATCAAGAAAAAAGATGGAGATATGTCCATAGCTATGGAACGCACAACTGATATTTTGCAATATTTGGCAGGGAAACGAAGAGATGATCAGTTTATCTGCGGATTTTCAATGGAAACCCAGAATATGCTGGAAAATTCCAGAAAAAAACTGGATAAAAAGAAATTGGATATGATCGTTGCCAATAATCTAAAGGTTCAGGGAGCTGGATTTGGGACCGATACCAATGTAGTAACTTTTATTACGAAAGAGGAAGAAAGAACATTAGAAATGATGTCAAAACAGGAAGTTGCTGACCAATTATTAGATTTTATCCTGGAAAAAAAATAAAAATTTAAAAATGATTATCGCTACTTTTATAGAAAATTTATGAATGAAAAAGACCTCCTATGGTATAATGTACGTAAAGGGCAGAGCCTGACTCTGCCATAACCTTCAGGAGGAAAAAGCGGTATGAAAGTAATTAATAAAATAAGAATTATATTTTTACCGGCGATTGTATTACCATTGACCCTGATTGTAATATCAATCGCCATTCTTAGTTTTTCCTATACCCGGTCTGTTTATAATACAGGAAATACGGTAAATTCACTTGATAGTTTTGTGAATACGACTCAGACCATGAATGCACTGACCAGTGATACATTTGAGGAAATTAAAAGAATTGCCAAAGAAGCACCAGAGACCTTTGAAAATCCAGATTATATTGAAAAGGTGAATGATACATTACTTCAAAAAGATTCTTATCTGATTATTCGCAAAGAGCATGAAATCGTATATCGGGGGGCTAAGGAAGAACATCCAGAAGTAGAAGGGATGCTGCCACAGTATGGCTCTACAATTAGTTCCGAAGATAGTGGAATTTTAATTGGTGATCCAGAAAACTTTTTGATTAAGCAGCAGGATTTTGTGTTTAGTGATTCTTCCAAAGGTACTATTTTTATATTAACAGATTTGGATAATATTACACCACATTTTAGAAAGATTGTTTTTCAGATCATTCTATCTGTAATTTTAATTTTGTTCATGACGAGTTCTCTTCTTACCTGGTATATGTATTATGAATTTGTTCGTCCGATTAATCTTTTAAAAGATGGAACAGACCGAATTCGAGAAGGGGATCTGGATACGGATGTCGAAGTATTAAATCAAGATGAAATCGGTGATTTGTGTACATCATTTAATGAAATGAGAGCAGAGCTTAAGAAATCTATTAATGACCGATTAAAATATGAAGAAGAGACCAGAGAATTGATCAGCAATATTTCTCATGATTTAAAAACTCCCTTGACTGCAATTAAGGGTTATTCGGAAGCGATTATGGATGGAGTAGCTGATACTCCAGAAAAGATGGAACGTTATATCAGGACCATTTATAATAAAGCCAATGATATGGATGCATTGCTAAATGAATTATCCATTGCTTCTAAAATTGACTGTAACACTATTCCTTACAATTTTACGAAAATAGATATTGAATCTTATTTTAATGATTGTATGGACGAGATTGGATCTGATTTAGAGCAGCGTAATATGGATTTTGCATTCTTTAATTATTGTGAAGGAGACTGTTTTGTTATGGCAGATCCAGAACAGTTAAAGCGCGTGATTACGAATATTATCAGCAATGCCTGCAAATATAGCGGGAACAGAGGCAAAGGCCATGTGAATATCCGCCTGAAAGAAATGGAAACTTACATACAGGTGGAAATCGAGGACGACGGGATTGGTATCAGTGCCAAAGATCTTCCGAATATCTTTAACCGTCTGTATCGGGCAGATGCATCCAGAAGTAGTTCGGGAGGAAGTGGTCTGGGACTTTCTATTTCAAAGAAAATCATCGAAGACCATGGAGGACATATTTGGGCAAGCAGTAAGTTGAACACTGGAACAACAATTTATTTTACCTTAAATAAAGTGACCGAGGAGGATGAAGAATATGAGTAAAATATTAATTGTAGAAGATGAGCTTAGCATTGCTGAGTTAGAAAAAGACTATTTAGAGCTGAGCTCCTTTGAAGTAGATATTGAAACAGATGGAAAAAGCGGACTAGAACAAGCTTTGGAAGGGGAATATGATATGATTATTCTTGATCTGATGCTTCCAGAGATGGACGGATTTGAGATCTGTAAGAAAATTCGTGCACAAAAGGATATTCCAATCTTAATGGTATCTGCAAAGAAAGATGATATTGATAAGATTCATGGTTTTGGTTTAGGTGCAGATGATTATATTACCAAACCATTTAGTCCAAGTGAACTGGTTGCGAGAGTAAAAGCTCATTTAGCACGTTATGAACGCTTAGTAGGAAGTAATGTTCAGGAAAATGACATTATTGAAATTCGTGGTATTAAAATTGATAAGACGGCTCGAAGAGTGTATGTCAATGGAGAAGAAAAAGCGTTTACTACAAAAGAATTTGATTTACTTACATTCTTAGCAAGCAATCCAAATCGTGTATTTAAAAAAGAAGAATTATTTAATAAGATCTGGGATATGGAGTCTATTGGAGATATTGCTACGGTAACGGTGCATATCAAAAAGATTCGTGAAAAGATTGAATTTGATACATCAAAGCCACAGTATATTGAAACCATCTGGGGCGTGGGATACAGATTTAAAATTTAATAAGTATAGAAAAGGCAGTTCAATGAACTGCCTTTTTAGTATGATAGGGAATTTATAATTATAAAGTTGTTTTCCAAAGTCCATGTAAATTGCAGTATGCATAAGCTGCAACTACTTCATCATTATCGCAAATCATAAATTCTGCTTTTGGTTCGTCTCCAGGGTTTAATCCTTTTCTTTGATTTCCCTGTTTTGTTTCAATAGATATCCATTCGATATAATGTACATCTGCCATAGGGTGTTCTACAGAACTTACAGTAATAGTTACTTGATTACCATCGACAGCGATTACTGGAAGATGTTTTTCAACAGCAGCTTCAACAGCACCAGGAATTAGTTCTGTCATTTTTTGTCCACAACACATGATAGGCACGCCCTTATCTTTTACCATAGCAATTATATTTCCACAATGTTCACATATAAAATATCTTTGTTCCATACTGTTCCCTCCTGTTTTCAATCCATATTTTATGATTTAAGTATACTATAAATAACTAGCCAAATCCGTAACAAATGTTACTAACAAAAAATTTTATTCCCCTGATATATTAACAAAATAATAAATATATTACATAATTATTACAAAAATGTTTACAAAAATTTAAAACAGGGGTAAGATAGAAGAGTAGCTTACAAAAGAAGGAGGTGAGAAAAGTGAAAAAAGGATTTTTTTGTATGGTGTTTGCATATATGTTAAGCATAAGTATGGTTTTTAGTTTGTCAGTTATAGTACAGACAGAAAACGTATCGGCATCTTATATCAGATATATAACTGCAAGTTCCTTAAGTATACGAAAAAAAGCCAGTACATCATCGACAGTCGTTGGATATTATACAAAAGGGACAAAGGTGACCTGCTATGGAACAAGTGGGAATTGGACGAAGGTAAAGTATAAAGGATATTATCGTTATGTCTATAGTAGTTATTTATCTAAAAGTGAACCAGTCAGTATCTATACGAGATATGTAACTGCAAGCTCTTTAAG
>JAXJPR010000012.1:0-59374 GCA_036311565.1 Lachnospiraceae bacterium | reverse complement strand
TCATAAACATTTCACCCCGCCTATTTTAATACTTTTATTATATCAAAAAAGAGCCTATAAGTCTTTGGAATCAAGGACTTTCGGCTCCATAAAGCAGAAAAAGCCGGCACGTATGTGCCGGACTTTGTCTACAGTCTGAAACCCGGGAATTTCCCGGGTTTGTTATTTATTTTACAAAAGCTTCTACTTTTGCTGCAATTCCTTTGGCATCTAAACCAAATTCTTCGATTAAATCTAATGCTGGGCCAGAATGTCCAAATACATCATTAATACCAACTTTCAATACTGGAGTTGGACATTTTTCACTTAATACATCACATACAGCACTTCCAAGTCCACCAATTACAGAGTGTTCCTCTACTGTTACTATTTTTCCTGTTTCTTTTGCTGCTGCAATTACTAATTCTTCATCTAATGGTTTGATTGTTGCAATATTAATCACTTTTGCACTAATTCCTTTCTCAGCAAGCATTTTTGCTGCTTCCATGGAATTTCCTACCATTAAACCTGTTGCAATAATTGTTACATCTGTTCCCTCTGTAACAACCTGGCCTTTTCCAATTTCAAATTCAAATGTTTCTTCATCGAAGATCACTGGAGCTGCCAGTCTTCCAAATCTTAAATATACTGGTCCATCATATTCATATGCTGCCTTTACTGCTGCTCTTGCTTCCACGTCATCTGCAGGATTGATGACTACCATTCCAGGAATTGTTCTCATTAATGCGATATCTTCGTTACATTGATGAGTTGCTCCATCTTCTCCTACAGAAATTCCTGCATGAGTTGCTCCAATCTTAACATTCAAATGAGGATATCCAACAGAGTTTCTTACCTGTTCAAATGCTCTTCCTGCTGCAAACATTGCAAAAGAACTTACAAATGGAACCATTCCTGCTGCTGCAAGTCCTGCACCAATTCCTACCATGTTCGCTTCTGCGATACCACAGTCAATATGGCGTTCTGGGAATTCTTTTTTGAAGATCCCTGTCTTTGTTGCTGCTGCAAGGTCTGCATCCAAAACTACAAGATTATCATGTTCTTTTCCTAATTCTACTAATGCATTACCATAACTTTCTCTGGTTGCAATTTTCTTTACATCTGCCATTTTCCTATCCTCCTACTGTTCTAAGTCTTTCATCGCAGCTTCAAACTGTTCATCGTTAGGAGCACTTCCATGCCAGGAAACCTGATTTTCCATAAAGCTTACACCTTTTCCTTTTACAGTTTTAGCGATAATTGCAGTTGGTCTTCCTTTGCATTCTTTTGCTTTTGCAAATGCATCTGCCATCTGGTCAAAGTCATGTCCATCGATTTCAATAACATTGAAGTTAAATGCTGCGAATTTTTCAGGGATTGGGTATGGAGAACATACGTCATCAACGTTTCCGTCAATCTGCAATCCGTTGTTATCAACGATTACTACTAAATTATCCAGTTTTCTATGTCCAGCCATCATAGCTGCTTCCCATACTTGTCCTTCCTGGATTTCTCCATCTCCTAACAATGTATAAACACGGTAATCTTTTCCTGTCAGTTTTGCTGCAAGCGCCATTCCTACTGCAGTTGAAACTCCCTGTCCTAAAGATCCGCTTGACATATCAACACCTGGGATTTTTTTCATATCAGGATGTCCCTGTAAGTAAGAACCAATCTTACGTAATGTTATTAAATCTTCTTTTGGGAAATATCCTCTTTCTGCAAGTGTCGCATAATATGCTGGTGCACCATGTCCTTTAGATAATACAAAACGATCTCTGTCTGGGTTTTTAGCATCCGCAGAATCAATGTTCATTTCTTCGAAGTAAAGATATGTAAGAATATCTGCTGCCGATAAAGATCCACCTGGATGACCAGATTTTGCACTATGTACTGATTTAATAATACTTTTTCTAATTTCGTTTGCTGTTACAGCTAATGATGCCATAGTTTGTTTCTCCTTTTCTTTTTAATAACCATATTATAATATGTGTAAAGACATATCGCAATAATTTCAATAATTCTTAATCAAACTTATACGATTGAATGTCAGCATTTGTGCAGAAAATATGATTACATGCTTTCCATACGCTTCAATTCTGTCTTTATTTTTTCGATTGTTCTATCTTCATCTTCGCCTGTGACATAAAATGACAATAAATCCCCCTTTTTTGCATACAATCCCATAATTGCAAGAATGTCGCTTCCATCGATAATTTTATCTTGACATTCAATCTGTACCAGACTATTGCAATCAGAACAACATTTTGCAATGATTGCCGAAGGACGCGCATGCAATCCTGAAGGGTCTGTAATGATATAATCATACATTCTCATAGTTTTTCCTCGCTTCCTCATTCATGAAATTTTTTGCTGTCATTTCATAACCCATGAAATACCATATCGAGAGTATTTAATATACCTGATTACCAGAATTCAATTTTTTTAATATTATTTGAAGATCCTGGCAAGCTTCATCTTCTTCCTCCCCGTTTAAAGAAAATAAAATCAGCTCTCCTTGTAAGATATGCATTTTTCTGATTCCAACAGCATCTTTTCCTTTTGCTACCTTTTTTCCACATTCTACAATTGAATCACAATGGTATTTTTTCAAACATTCTGCAACTTTAATCGATGGTCGTACATGAAACCCATTGGGATCTTTCACTCGATAGTATAATTGCTTCATTGTACCATTCTCCTTTTAAAACCTCCTCACCCATTGTTATTTTCTCTTATTTCCTAACTTCTGTCAACCTTGTTTCCTCTATAAAAAAAATATAAATATTTCAGAAATTTCATACATACGTTAAAGTTTATTATGATGATTCGCAAAATGAAAAGCGATGGAATATCAAAAATTCAATTCCATCGCCTCTTTTCTTTACTTAGTCTGATTGACATAATTCCTTATTTTCTGAATTCTTTCTTCCAATTGCCTTTTATTTTTTAACGGTTTATAATGCCCAAACAAACAGACACCTTCATACAATCCTCCAATGCGAATGATCATTTTCTTTTCACCATGAAATTCTCCCTGTTTTCCTTTTGCCTTTAACTGCTGATACCGGAGAAAATTATTTTTATATGCCTGAATGTATGCCTCCACCTCATCGATATGAATACGAAAGTTCCGCTTACGATATCGGGTATCGGGTCCTTGATCCTCAAATACAAGGTAGCTGCCGAATTCTTTATGTAAAATCTTCATCGTTCTACAGGATGCAGATTTTTCAAAGAAATATCTAAAATTGGATAAGAGTGTGTCAGTGCGCCACTGGACACATAATCAACGCCAATCTCGCGAATTGCTGCTAACCGATCTTTTGTTACATTTCCAGAACACTCTGTCTGCACTCTTCCATCGATATATTCTACTGCTTCTTTCATCTGGTCATAACTCATATTGTCTAACATAATAATATCTGCACCAGCTTCTACCGCTTCTTTTACCTGTTCTAAAGTCTCTGTCTCAACTTCAATTTTACGTACAAAAGGTGCATAAGCTTTTGCCAAGGCTACCGCTTCTTTAATCCCTCCTGCTGCACCAATATGATTATCTTTTAACATAACTCCATCAGACAAATTATAACGATGATTATTACCACCGCCAACTGTTACTGCATACTTTTCAAATGGACGCATATTCGGTGTTGTTTTTCTGGTATCTAACAGTTTTGTCTTGGAACCTTTTAACTCATCAGCAAGAGATTTTGTAAATGTTGCAATTCCACTCATTCGCTGCAAATAATTAAGGGCAACTCTTTCCCCTGAAAGTAATACTCGGATATCCCCTTTTACTACTCCCATTTTCTGCCCATTTTTTACTGTATCTCCATCTTTTAATTCTGTCTCGAATACAGTGTCTCTATCCAATAAAGTGAATACTCTCTCAAATACATCTAATCCACAAATGATTCCATCTTCTTTACAAATCAGATCTACTTCCCCCTGCTTTGGTTCTGGCATGACCGCATTGGTAGAAACGTCTTCGCTGGTAATATCTTCTTTTAATGCACGTAAAATATAATCATCCAACTGTAGTTTCATTGTGACACCACTTAGCATAAAATTCTTCATCCCTTCTCTTGATTTCTTCTAATACAATTTCACAATATTTTTCCTGAATATCTTCTTTTGACGAATATTGTACCATATTTACTGGTACTTCTACAATTATACCATCACCATTTTCTTCTACAATATGGTTCGCTGCTCTCTGGGCAAATACAAGTGCCTCCAGCAAGGAATTGCTGGCCAGTCTGTTCTTTCCATGCACTCCATTACAGCTTGTCTCACCTACTGCATATAAATGTGGCATAGATGTGGCACTATTTTTATCAACTTTGATTCCACCCATAAAATAATGCTGGGACGGAGTTACCGGAATCAAATCTTTTGTCATATCATATCCTTCTTCCAGACATCGTTCATAGATATTTGGAAAATGAGTCAATAGCTTTTCTTTTCCCAAATGCTTCACTGACATATATACATGATCATCCTGATCTTTCTTCATCTGTTCTCTAATCGCCTCTGTTACCACATCTCTTGGAAGCAATTCATCCACGAATCTTTCACCCTCTTTATTTAATAAAACGGCTCCTTCTCCACGGACAGATTCAGAAATTAAAAATCTTCTTCCTGGTTTTTTTGAATAGAGCGTTGTTGGATGAATCTGAATATAATTAATATTTTCTAATGTTATCTTATGATGAATGGCAATTGCCAATCCATCTGCTGTTAAATGCCTGAAATTAGTAGAATGTTGAAAAAGACCTCCTACACCTCCAGTTGCCATTACAATATTTTGGGCATAATAAGGCTGCATTGTACCGTTTGGTTCACATACAACAATTCCTCTACAATTTCCATTTTCTTCTATAATATCCACCATCATAGTATGTTCTATAATGGTAATATTATCTCTTTCTTTTACACGATCATAAAGTTTACTTGTAATTTCTTTTCCTGTAATATCTTTATGATGCAAAATACGGAACTTGGAATGTCCCCCTTCTCTTGTATAAGCGATTTCTTCTCCATTTTTATCAAAATCAACTCCATACTGTATTAACTCATGGATAATTACTGGTGAAGACTGAATCATAATATCCACAGATTCTGGATTATTTTCATAATGACCAGCTTTCATCGTATCCTCATAATAACTTTCGTAATCTTCTTTGTCTTTTAATGTTGAAATTCCACCTTGTGCCAGGTAAGAATCACTTAATGTTGCGTCTTCTTTTGTAATCATAAGCACATCCATGCTCTTAGGCAGGTGAAGCGCACAGAATAATCCGGAAGCACCGGTTCCTACAATGATTACATCTGCTTTTCTTTTCATTCTTATCCCTTCTATTTTGCAAGTCTTAACATTTCATCTAACGCATGTTTTGCTTTCTTGCTTAATTCTTCTTCCAATTCTACTTGATTACGGTCATTTTTAATCGCATCCAGTACATTTTCTAATGTTACTTTTTTCATATCCGCACAAATCTGTTTTGGACCGATTCCATAAAATACTTTATCTGGATTTTTCTTTTTTAGTTCATATAAAACGCCCAACTCTGTACAAATAATAAATTCTTTTTTGTCACTATTGGTTGCATAATTGATAATTCCAGAAGTGCTTCCCACATAATCTCCCATTTCAACTACATCCATGGTACATTCTGGATGAACTAAAATTTCTGCTTCTGGATATTTTGCCCTGGCAGCTTTTACTTCTTCGATTGACATTGCTTTATGTACTGGACAATATCCATCATTAAATATGAAATTCTTTTCCGGTACCTGGCTGTCAATATATCTTCCAAGATTTTCATCTGGAATAAAGAAAATATTCTTTTGTGGAAGTGCCTTAATAATCTTTAATGCATTGGCAGATGTTACACAAACATCAGAATAAGATTTAATTTCAGCAGTAGAATTAATATAACATGCCACTGCTAAATCATCATATTCTTCTCTAATTTTTTTAATTTTATTAATATCTACCATATGAGCCATATCACAATCTGCCAGACCATCCGGCATAACAACTGTTTTTTCAGGATTTAGGATTTTAGCACTTTCTCCCATAAATTTCACACCAGCAAAGCAAATCATATCTTTTTCTTCTTTGACTGCTACTTTTGCCAAATAGTAAGAATCACCAACATAATCTGCAATAGCCTGAACATCATCATCCACATAGTAATGGGCTAAAATAACGGCATTCTTTTTTTCCTTCCATTCTTGAATTTGATCTATTAACTGCTGCTTATCCACACTACTCTCTCCTTTAAATTTTATCCTTACTACTATACCATTTTTATTTACAGTTATCAAGTCTATTGTCTTGTCAGTAAATAATTTCCATAATCTTTTATACATATTAAGAAATATTCTAATAAAATATAAAAAAAATCCTCTGAATATGATATAATATCTAATAATGGGCAAAGTCTGCCAAAAACTACACTTTATATTATGAAAGATAAAAAATACACAATGTATGGGAGGAAACATATGAAAGAACCAACACTAGTTATTTTAGCTGCAGGTATGGGAAGCCGTTATGGCGGTTTAAAACAAATTGACCCAATGGATGAATATGGAAATGCCATTATTGATTATTCTATTTACGATGCGAAACGAGCTGGATTTAAAAAAGTAGTCTTTTTAATTAAGGAACAGATTGCAGATGTATTCAAGAATACAATCGGAAAACGAATTGAACCTCACATTCAGGTAGAATACGCTTATCAGGAAATTAATCATTTACCTGAAGGATATCAGGCACCAGAAGGACGTGAAAAACCATGGGGAACTGCACATGCCATTTATTGCTGCAAAGATGTAGTAGACGGACCATTTGCTGTTATCAATGCTGATGATTATTATGGTGTGGATGCATACAAAGTAATGTATGATTATTTAACAAAAGAACAGCCAGATGATAAATATCATTATGCTATGGTTGGATATGAATTAAAAAATACCGTAACTGATAATGGTCATGTATCACGCGGTATTTGCATTACTGACGAAGATGGTTATTTAAAATCGATTACAGAGCGTACTCATATTGAAAAGCGGGAAAAAACGGCTGTTTATACCGACGACGACGGTGAAACATGGATGCCTCTTCCTTATGACAGTCTAGTTTCCATGAACTTTTTCGGTTTTCAACATAATCTTTTTAAAGAAATCAGCAACGGCTTTCCAGCCTTTTTAGATGATGCCATTGCTCACAACCCATTGAAGGGTGAATATTTTATTCCTTCCGTTGTCAGCAGTTTAATTGATAACGGAAAAGCCGATGTAAAAGTTTTAAGTTCCACTGCCAAATGGTATGGCGTAACCTACAAAGAAGATAAAGATTATGTTGTATCTGCTTTAAAGAAATTTAGAGAAGAAGGTATTTATCCAGCTTCTTTATGGGGGTAAAAAATATGGGGTTACAAAGTTTACCACTAGAAAACCGGCAGATTCAAAGCATTGACTGCCGTCTTCTATATATTAAACGGACTTCTTATCCAATAAAGCCAGCCAGAAATTTGCAAGAACATTCTTATACAGAATTATATTATATTATAAAGGGTAGTGGCGAATTCTTTATTGATAAAACTCTATGTCCATTACAGGCTCATGATTTTGTAATTGTAAATCCTAATGTAAAACATCAATTATCTTCTTATGAAGATAATGAGTTAGAAGCCATTGTCATTGGTATGGATGGTATCTTTTTTATACCAAATGAATTTACCGATATGAATTCCAGTCTGTATATGAAAAAAAGTCTAAAAGAAAATTATACGAATATTTCTTTTTATTTTAAATCCATCCTATGTGAAATTAAGAAGATGGATTATAATTATGAAATGGTCTGTCAAAATTTATTGGAAATCTTAGTTACTAATATGATCCGACTTACACAGTGTACCATTACTTCAACGTCATCTGCACGAACCAATAAGGAATGTACTTTTATCAAACGTTATATTGACCATCATTTTTCAGAAAGTATTTCTTTAGATCATTTGGCTAAGATGACTCATATGAATAAATACTATATGGTGCATGCATTTAATAAATACATTGGCTACTCACCAATTAATTATTTAATTGAAAAACGAATTTCAGAAAGCAAGCGGCTATTAGAAACTACCAATGATTCCATTGCTCAAGTGGCTTCAAAAGTTGGCTTTTCTTCTCAATCTTATTTTTCTCAAGCATTTAAGAAAAGCACACAGATGACTCCAAATGAATATCGTAAATCAATATGCAGATAACAAAAAGGGAGAAACTTACGTTTCTCCTTTTTTATTATAAAATATAAATTTTATGCTTCTTGTGATTTTAATAATTCAACAATACCATCAATATAAATTTCATCCAAATCTTCAATTCTTCCTGCATCACATGCACTTGCAAGTTTTGGATCAATTGGAAGTTTTGCTAATACTGGAAGCTGATACTGTGCTCCAATTTCTTCAATATGACTTTCTCCAAAAACTTTAATTTGTTTTCCACAATCTGGACATTCTAAATAACTCATATTTTCTACTAAGCCGAGAATTGGAACTTCCATCATTTTTGCCATATTAACCGCTTTTTCTACAATCATTCCAACCAGTTCCTGTGGAGATGCCACGATGATAATACCGTCTAAAGGAAGAGACTGGAATACAGTTAATGGTACATCTCCTGTTCCTGGGGGCATATCAACGAACATATAATCAATATTTTGCCATAATGTTTCACTCCAGAACTGTTTGATTACATTACCAAGTACTGGACCTCTCCATAATACTGGTGTTGTTTCATTATCTAATAACAAGTTAATAGATACAACTTCGATTCCAAAATTTGTTGCAGCTGGTACAATTAACCCTTCTGCTGTTCCGAATAACTGTTCATGCAAACCAAATGCTTTTGGAATGGATGGACCAGTAATATCTGCATCCAAAACTCCAACTTTGTAACCTGCACGATTCATTCCGCATGCCATTAAGGATGTGGTCATGGATTTACCAACGCCGCCTTTTCCACTGACAACACCGATTACCTTTTTTACACTGCTTCTTGCATGTAATGGAAAACGATTATCTTCAGGATTTATTCTATCAGAACAATTTTCACTACATGAACTACAGTTATGTGAACATGAACTCATTTTTTCTTTTCCTCCAAATTTTCTATGCTTCTATTAAGCATTCATATTTTTTAATAATTTTTCCGTGTTTTCTTCAATATTTCCATTGAAGACCGCTGATCCGGCAACAAATACATTCGCTCCGCAATCTTTTACATGTGCAATATTATCTTCCTTGATTCCTCCATCGACCTGAATATCCACATCTAACCCTTTTGCTTCTATCATCGCCTTCAATTCCTGAATCTTACGGTCACAATATGGAATGTAGGATTGTCCGCCATAGCCTGGATTCACAGTCATAAGCAATACCATGTCCACACTGTCTAACACATATTCCAGTTCCGTAAGTGGAGTTGCTGGGTTTAGAGCAACACCTGCTTTTACGCCACGGTTTTTGATCTGTTGAATTACCCGATCCAAATGTGTACATGCTTCTGCATGAACGGTAATCATATTGGCACCAGCATCAACAAACTCGTCGATATAATTTCCAGGATTTACAATCATTAAATGGACATCAAAAAACATATTAGTAGTTTTGCGAAGAGCTTTGATGACCGGAAAACCAAAAGAGATATTTGGTACGAAGCATCCATCCATAACATCAATATGAAGCCATTGGGCTCCTGCCTCTTCTACACGTTTTACATCTTCACCTAATTTATTAAAATCCGCAGACAAAATAGATGGTGATAAAATATATTCCATAATCTTTCTCTCTCCTTTGTGCGCTTGATATTACTATTATACCAAACAGCTGTAAAAAAGCCAGACTCAATAATTGAATCTGGCTTTTTCTTAGTTACGCTATATCAAAAACAAATAACTTAAATTATTTAGCTTTTTCTACTAATGCCTGATATTTAGCTTTTGCTGTAGCTTCAGCTTTTGCGAATAATTCTTTCGCTCTTTCAGGATTCTGACGAGCAAGAGCATTGTAACGAACTTCACCCATGATAAAGTCATTGTAATCTGTTGTAGGTTCTTTAGAATCTAATACAAATGGATTCTTTCCTTCTGCAGATAATTCTGGATTGTATCTGAATAAGTGCCAGTAACCAGATGTAACTGCTTTCTTTTCTTCTGTCTGAGCAATCTTCATACCGCCCTTGATACCATGGTTGATACATGGAGCGTAACCGATTACTAATGATGGTCCTGGGTAAGCTTCTGCTTCTGCAATTGCTTTTACTGTCTGATTGTAATCAGCACCCATAGAAACCTGAGCAACATAGATGTAACCATAGCTCATAGCGATTGCAGCAAGGTCTTTCTTCTTAACTTCTTTACCAGCTGCTGCGAACTGAGCAATTGCACCTGTGTTAGTGGCTTTAGAAGCCTGTCCACCTGTGTTAGAGTAAACTTCTGTATCGAATACGAATACGTTTACATCTTCACCAGAAGCTAATACGTGGTCTAATCCGCCGTAACCGATATCGTATGCCCATCCGTCACCACCGAAGATCCACTGAGATTTCTTAGATAAGAAATCTTTCTGTTCAAGAATTTCTTTACCAGCTTCACATCCGCATTCTTCTAATGCAGCAACTAATTTTTCTGTAGCAGCACCGTTTTTAGCACCGATTGTATATGTATCTAAGTATTCAGCGATAGCAGCTTTAACATCAGCGTTTTCTGTAGCTTCACCTAAAGCAACTACTTTTTCTTTTAACTGGTCTCTTAATGTATTCTGTCCTAAGAACATACCTAAACCAAATTCAGCATTATCTTCAAATAAAGAGTTACACCAAGCAGGACCCTGTCCTTTTTTGTTTACTGTGTATGGTGTAGCTGGAGAAGAACCTGCCCAAATAGATGTACATCCTGTTGCATTAGCAACGTACATTCTTTCACCGAATAACTGTGTAATTAATTTAGCATATGGTGTTTCACCACATCCAGCACAAGCTCCTGAGAACTCAAGTAATGGCTGTTTAAACTGGCTACCTTTAACAGAAGCTTCTTTGAATTTATCAAAGATGTCTTCTTTAATTGGTAAGCTCTGTCCATATGTGTAAACTTCCTGTTCTGCTAACTGAGATGGAAGGCTTTCCATAGAAAGAGCTTTTGCACCTTTCTTACCTGGACATACGTTTACACAAGAACCACATCCTGTACAGTCAAGAACTGTAGTTGTCATAACGAATTTGTACTGTGGCATACCTGTCATTGGTAATGATTTTGTTCCTTCTGGAGCAGCTGCTAATTCTTCTTCTGTCATAGCGATTGGTCTGATACATGCATGAGGACATACATAAGAACAGAAGTTACACTGGATACAGTTATCTGGGTTCCATGCTGGAACGTCAACTGCAACACCACGTTTTTCGTAAGCAGCAGATCCCTGAGGCATATGACCATCAGCGTATGGTAATAATTTAGAAACTGGTAATGTATTACCTGTCTGAGAGTTAACTGCACTCTGAATTTCATTAACGTAATCTACTAAGTCAGCTCTGTCGCCTGTTACCTGTTCGAATAATGGTTCTGGTTCGCAATCAGCCCATTCAGCTGGAACTGGTACTTCAACGATAGCTTTTGCACCAGCTTCGATAGCATCATGGTTCATCTTAACGATATGATCACCTTTCTTGCTGTAAGAAGCTGTAGCAGCGTCTTTCATGTATTTGATAGCATCTTCTTCTGGGATGATTCCAGAAAGTTTAAAGAATGCAGACTGAAGTACTGTGTTAATACGTCCTCCTAATCCGATTTCTTTACCGATCTTAATACCATCGATTACATAGAATTTGATGTTGTGTTTTGCAAGGTAAGCTTTTACCTGTCCTGGTAAATGATCACCGATTTCTTCTACTGGCCAGCTGCAGTTTAATAAGAATGTTCCGCCATCTTTTAAATCCTGAACCATGTTGTATTTTGTTACATATGGTGCACAGTGACATGCAACGAAGTCAGCTTTGTTAATTAAGTAAGTAGATTTGATAGGGTCATCACCGAAACGTAAGTGAGACATTGTAACCCCACCAGATTTTTTAGAGTCATAATCAAAGTATGCCTGAGCATATTTATCTGTATGATCACCAATGATCTTGATTGAGTTCTTGTTAGCACCTACAGTACCATCTGCTCCAAGACCCCAGAATTTACAAGCTACGATGCTTTCTGGAGCTGTAACAGGTATTTCACCTCTTTCAAGAGAAAGATTTGTAACATCATCAACGATAGCAAGTGTAAATTCTTTCTTTTCTGTATTTTCAAATGTAGCGATGATATCAGCTGGTGTAGTATCTTTAGAACCTAATCCGTAACGTCCACCATTAATTGGAATTGCATCAAATTTGCTTCCTTTTAATGCAGCACATACGTCTAAGTATAAAGGTTCACCAAGAGAACCAGGTTCTTTTGTTCTATCTAATACGTTAATGTATTTAACTGTATCTGGAATAGCTTCGATTAATTTTTCAGCTACAAATGGTCTGTATAAACGAACTTTAACAACACCAACTTTTTTGCCCTGTGCCATTAAGTAGTCAATTGTTTCTTCAATTGTATCACATACAGAACCCATAGCAATGATAACGCTTTCCGCATCTTCAGCACCATAGTAGTTGAATAATTTATAATCTGTACCGATCTTAGCATTTACTTTATCCATATATTCTTCAACGATAGCTGGGAAAGCATTATAATATGTATTGCATGCTTCTCTTGCCTGGAAGAAGATGTCAGGGTTCTGAGCAGAACCTCTTAATACAGGATGTTCTGGGTTAAGACATTTGTTCTTGAATTCAGCAATTTTGTCATAATCAACCATTTCTGCAAGATCTTCATAATCCCACATTTCGATTTTCTGGATTTCATGAGATGTTCTGAATCCATCGAAGAAATGAAGTACTGGAACACTACCTTTGATTGTAGATAAGTGAGCAACTGCTCCTAAGTCCATAACTTCCTGTACACTTGAGCTACATAACATAGCAAAACCTGTCTGACGACAAGCATAAACGTCTGAATGGTCACCGAAAATGTTTAATGCATGAGATGCTAATGCACGAGCAGAAACATCAATTACACATGGTAATAATTCACCAGCGATTTTGTACATGTTAGGAATCATAAGTAATAATCCCTGAGATGCTGTGTAAGTTGTTGTTAAAGCACCTGAAGATAATGCACCATGTACAGCACCTGCTGCTCCACCTTCAGATTCCATTTCTACTAATTTTACTGGATGTCCGAAGATATTTTTTCTTCCCTGTGTTGCCCACTGGTCTGTTGATTCAGCCATTGGAGAGGATGGAGTAATTGGGAAAATAGCTGCTACTTCTGTAAACGCATAAGAAACGTGAGCGGCTGCAGTATTACCATCCATTGTTTTCATTTTTCTTGCCATTTTGATTTGTCCCTCCTAAAATATTTCTGTGTGAAATGTTGTTATTCTTTTCACACGTTAGACTTCTGTCCAAAGCCGAACAGAAGGTTATTTTTAACAATCTGTATGGAAGCCACAGATTGCCTCTCTTATAACATATAATTATTCTACAACATTTTTACCATGATGGAAAGTAAATTAT
This sequence comes from Lachnospiraceae bacterium, assembly GCA_036311565.1. Lineage (GTDB taxonomy): Bacteria > Bacillota > Clostridia > Lachnospirales > Lachnospiraceae > Fimousia. Next base: position 45,712 of record JAXJPR010000012.1, on the reverse strand, counting down.
GTGATTTTTTTAGTATTTTTTTTTGTACGCACACCATCCATTGTTAATAAAATAACAATTCCATAGAATCTTTCTATTATTATTTCTGTGAATTTATGTGTTCTTCATAGGTTTTATAGAAATCATGTTCCTTGCTATTTTCTGATTTTGTATGATAATACAGGTATTCATGCTCTTCTGGCTGGGCTGCCGCTTTCATACATTCCACAGATGGATTACAAATTGGTCCAACTGGTAGCCCCTTATTTCGATATGTATTATATGGAGAATCAATTTTTAAATCTTCATATGTTACTTTTGTCTTATTATACATACCATCCGTCAATGGATACAGCGCAGTTGGATCAATCTGTAACCGCATTCCTTTATCCAGACGATTTTCAATGACTCCTGCAATGGTACTTCTTTCAGAAGATACACTAGTTTCTCTTTCTATTACAGATGCCAGCGTAACAATGCGGTCCATGGACTGATCAGTTTCTACTTCTGCATAATGCTTTTCAAAATTGCTGAGCATCAGTGCAACTACCTCCTGAGGTGTTGCTGATTTGTAAACATTATAGGTATCCGGATATAAATATCCCTGAAGAAAGTACTTTCTTCCTTCCTTTTCTTCAATATCAGAAAGCCATTCAAACTCATACCCCTCTTTGGTGCTGACCGCCTCTAAGAATTCTTTTTTTGTAAACAAGCCTTTCTCCTCCAGCTTGGCTCCTATCATCTCCGCTGTATATCCTTCTGGAATCGTAATATTTACTGTATTTACTTTTGCTCCTTCCGTGGCCAACATCTCAAATAGTTCATTCATTTCCATTCCTTCTTCAATATGATAGGTCCCATATTGAAGTTTTCCATCATATTCAGATAATTTTAATTTCACCAAAAATGACATTTGAGAGCCAATGACTCCTTCTTTTTTTAATATATCGGCAATTTGTCTTGATCCTGTTCCTTCTTCAATGGTAACTTCCGCACTTTTTTTTGTTTTTGTTGTTCCGCCAAAAAGGAATGCCACTACTACTGCTAACAAGATAATAACAATGAATATGGCTGTCTTTTTCTTATTTCTCATAAATTGTCCCTTTCTTTATCGATTGGTGGTTTTTGCTTATTGTTTTATTATATCACAGATTGCATCGTTACCAAACATCATTAAAATGAAAAAAGACTTTTCCTTTCATTTTTCCTATGATATGATTATTTGGAAATATTGGATGATCCAATCAAATTAAATGTAAGAAAGGAAGATTTACTTATGGCACAAAACCCAATTGTTACCATTACAATGGAAAATGGCGATGTAATGAGATGTGAATTATATCCTGAAATTGCACCTATGACTGTGCGCAATTTTATTTCTTTGGTAAAAAAAGGATTCTATAATGGAGTTGGATTCCACAGAATCATCAGAGGTTTCATGATCCAGGGTGGAGACCCAAAAGGAAATGGTACTGGCGGCCCTGGATATTGCATCAAAGGAGAATTTAACAGCAATGGTTTTAAGAATGATTTAAAACACACTCCTGGTGTACTTTCTATGGCACGTACTATGATTCCTGATTCTGCAGGTTCTCAGTTCTTCATTATGCATCAGACTTCTCCTCACCTTGACGGCGACTATGCCGCATTTGGTAAAGTAATCGAAGGGATGGATGTGGTAAATAAAATCGCAGAAACTACCACTACATGGGGAGATGCACCCGTTGCACCTCAGGTCATGAAAGAAGTGACTGTAGAAACCTTCGGTGTTGAATACGAAGAACCAGAAAAATTATAATGAAATTTTTATAACGAAAAAGCGGCTCCAGATGGAACCGCTTTTTGTTTACTGTGCATATTTAATTTTATATTTGCCGCTTGTATATCTTAATTTTCGAACTTTTACATAATATGTTCCTGAACTGGCTTTTCCATAAGTGGTGCCATATGTAATAGTATATTCTGCTCCATTACTATAGTCACCAATGGTCTGCGTACTTCCGATTTTTTTGCTTCCACGGTATACACTTACTTCAATATCACCAGATTTAATACCAGTTGTATCAAGCTTGATCACTGTTTTTCTCTTAGAAGAAACATAGAATTTATACCAGTCTGTGCTTGTAGAAGTTGATGCCACAAACAATGATGATGTATAATCTCCTTTGCGATACAACTTTTTCGCTTTTGACTTTGTACCAATGTTACGGTCTGTTGCGGATGTATTCGTATATTTCACGCCATAACAGTATCCATTACTATAAACACCATAGCAGTTTTCTACTTTAATATAATAAGTTCTTCCCGCTTTTACTCCAAAATATACCCGGTAATTAGAATTGCTGGAATTATACCAGATTTTTTGATCAGATAAGCGTGTTTTACTGCTGTTATATAAAGTCACATATCCGGTAGAATAACTATCATAACTATCGCCGTATTCTTTTAAAGAAACCGCAATGGTACCAGTTTTTGAAGGTTGAATCTTATAATACAACGCTGTAGTCGTATTGGATGTTCCTTTTACTGCAGATGAATAAGTATATTTCCCTGCCGTAAGCGTGCGGTTATGTGTATAACTATATACATAGGCTCTTAATTCTAATTCTACGACACTGCTGGTTTTAAAACAGATATAATATTTCTTATTATAACTTACATCTGCTCCTCCAAAAACTGTCTTATCATATCCTGAATAAAGATATCCTGAATTACCAGTTTTAACAAAATATCCATCTTCATCTGCATAACCTACACTGACAGTTACAGAACCTGTTGCATTTCTTGCATCCAGATATAATTTACCTGTTGCACTTGGTACTACAGGAAAATAACTGGTTCCATTTAATGTTCGGATCCCTGTATAAGCTGATTTACTGGAATCTTCATTCTTCATATAAGTTCCAGATAAATAATCACTGGCACCCTTTAATGTTGCCTTTTTAGAAACAACTTTTCCTCCCGTACTTCCTTCCAATTCTACATTCACATTTTCCGCTGCCATTACATTTACACTACTGAGCATAAAAGCAACGACCAATGTCAATGCCATTAGTTTTTTCACTAATTTCTTCATCCGTTTCCTCCTTTTATACACCGTTCAGAATAATAAATTTATGTAATAATTATAAACGAATTTGTAATGAATGGCAACAGATTTGTGCGAGTGTCATGAATCTATGGTAAGCAGAAATTAGTCTCCATCATACATCGGAGTGAATTTTCTTTCTCCCACCGGCTCTTTTTCTTTTTCCAGCTGTTTATATGCCCATTTACAGAAATAATCCTGGGAATTTAATGCAACTTTTCCTCTTCGGTCCACTTTATGATATGTACCATCTGGCATATAGACATTTGCCTGCAGGGTATCAGCCAGTTGAATATGAAGCACTTCTTTTACTTGTTCTTTTAATTCTTCATTTTCTATTGGGAATACAATTTCTACACGGCGTTCCAAATTTCTTGACATCCAGTCTGCACTTCCTAAAAAGATATCTTCTGCACCATTATTATAGAAATAGAAAATGCGGCTGTGTTCCAAAAATTCTCCTACAATGGAACGAACAGTGATGTTTTCACTGATTCCAGGAATTCCAACTTTCAAACAGCAAATTCCACGGATAATCAAATCGATCTTTACTCCTGCCATAGATGCTTCGTATAATTTCTGAATCATTCCTTTGTGATTGAGAGAATTCATCTTGGCTACAATTCTGGCTTCCTTTCCCTCTTTGGCATGTTGAATTTCACGATCGATCATCGCATAAAAAGCATCTTTTAACCAATATGGAGCTACCAAAAGTTTGTTCCAGTTTTCTGGCTCAGAATAACCAGAAAGCATATTAAAGACCGCTGTTGCATCACTTCCAATTGCTTCATCACAAGTAAATAATCCCATGTCCGTATACAATTTTGCAGTGGAATCGTTATAATTTCCAGTTCCTAAGTGAACATAACGTTTGATTCCCTCTTCTTCCCGTCTTACGACCAAAGTAATCTTACTATGGGTCTTTAACCCAACCAGACCATAGATAACATGACATCCGGATTTTTCCAATTTTTTTGCCCATACAATATTATTTTCTTCATCGAAACGAGCTTTTAATTCAACAAGAACCGTTACCTGTTTTCCCATTTCTGCTGCTTTTGCCAAAGCCGCAATAATTGGAGAGTTTCCACTAACACGATATAATGTCTGTTTAATTGCCAAAACCTGTGGATCCGTACTTGCTTCTTTTACGAAATTTACCACCGGATCAAAACTTTGATATGGATGATGCACCAGTACATCCTGTTTTCGAACTATATCAAAAATAGATTCCTCATTCATGAACTCTTTAACTGGAGCTGACTTATAAGATTTATTTCTCTTATCATCCCATCCTTCCATTCCGTATAACTTCATAAAATATTTTAAATCTGCCGGTCCATTTAAATAGTAAATATCATCTTTTTTTACATGGAAATTATCTGATAAAATTTTTACCAGTTTCTTTTCCATATTATCTTCTACACTTAGATGGATGACCTGTCCCCATTTACGTCCTCTAATCTTTTCTTCGATTTCTTTTAAAAGGTCTGCTGCTTCTTCTTCATCAATGGTCAGATCTGCATTACGAATAATACGATATACACCCATGGTCCGGATATCATGATTTAAGAATAGCTTTTCCATATTCTGCTTGATAATTTCTTCTAATAAAATCAGACATTGCTCTCCATCTTTTCCAGAAAGAAAGAAACCTCTTGGAAGCACATCCGGAACCTGGACAGTGGCAAATTCTACTTCATCTTTATCACTTTTTGGCGAAATTAATGCCGCAATATTAATGGATTTATTTCTTACCAGTGGAAATGGGCGTGAAGAATCTACTGCCATTGGTGTTAATACTGGATACACAATATTATCAAAGTATTCTTTTGTTTGTTTTTCCTGTTCTTTTGTCAGCTCTTTATAAGATTTTATAATTCTTAACCCATTAGCTGCCAACTGTGGAACCAGAGACATATTATATGTATTATACTGGCTCTTAATAAACTCATGAAGCTGTTTACTTATTTTCTTTAGCTGTTCTCCCGCAGTCATCCCCGCGATGTCTTTTTTCTTAGAACCAGCCTGTTCAACATCTTTTAAAGAAGCAACTCTTACCATAAAAAACTCATCTAAATTAGAAGCGGTAATACTTAAGAATTTGATTCGTTCCAAAAGGGGCAGACTTGTTTTCTTCGCCTCTTCTAACACTCTCTCATTAAACTTAATCCAGCTAAGTTCCCGATTATCATACAATTCCGGATTTTTAAATACGTTCATCTACTCACCCTCCTATAATGTCAAAAATCTTTGGTTCTTTTCTCTTAATAATAATGAATAACCAAACATTGCTTCAAAAAATTCTTCATAACGTTTGATAAACTGTTTTTCCAATATACCATCAGAAAGTGAATTTACTGTAATTCTAAATTCTCCATTCTTAATATTTGTACGAACAGTCTGGAATTTTTGCACATGGGCCGCATCCATTGTATTGGCAATTCCTAAAATAACTGCTAATTTTCCGATTAAACACATTTCTTTTCTGCCCAATCCCTGTCCATTGATTGCATCCATAAATTCTTCATAATTCATTTTGTGATAACGAATAATCTCACTAATAATTTTTCTTTCTTTATTGGAAAGACCAATGATTTCTGTTCTCTTTACCATGTAACTAGAGCTTCTTGCGGCATGGGCTAAAGTAATATATGAACCACAATTATGTAACAACGCTGCTGTTCTTAACAAAAGCTCATCTCTTTTTGTAAGTCCAAAACTTTTCGCAAGACCATTAAAAATGACGGTACTGACTTCCTCCACGTAACAATTATGATTGCTGTCAGCCATAAAATGATTCATCGTCTGTACTACTTCCGAATAAATATCTCTGTAAAAGTCTCTATGTACTGGTAAATACTTATTCTCCACTGCATAATCATATGCAATTCCATCATTCATATCAGTACCTGCAAACCAGACCTGTTTTGCATCCATACGTTTAAAGAATTCTTCACAAATAATAACAGATGGCAAAAGAACATCTGCTTCTTCTGTCAATGCCATATTCTGTTCTAATATTTTTTCTCCCTTTTTGCATAATTTAAGGAAAGATTCTCCATCTAAGAGTTCCCCCTTTTTCCCTTTCCATCCAGCCCGGCTGGTAAACAAATCTCCTGCCAGTACAAGAGTATGTATTTTCATATTCTCCAGAAACAATGTATCCATTTCCTTCAACCGATAATTAATCATTTCACGAATCAGACCTGACTGTCCTGCTTTTGAATATCCAGTTTTTTGCATCCATTCCCGAATCTGTAAAGAACCTAAGGAAACATTCTGGGTCAACACCAAATCACCTTTATTATATATTGTGACTCTTAATTTTCCTGCACTGGCATCTAAAATAGCTGCGCCTTTTTCTCCGATTTCTTCAAATTTGGCACTGGAGACTACCCCTTTATAGACTAAAAAACTTTGTTGTGGATTATTTACGACCTTTATGTCAAAACCTGTTACATTCTTAATTTGTTCTAAAATAAAATATTGATTTTTTGCTTCTCGAAGGGCCGTTGCACCATATGCCAGCACTTCCTCTACCTGATATTCTTCCATAATGGATTTGAATTTTAATAATTCCTGAATAAGTTTTTTGGTCATCCCATTGGAAATCTTCCCGGAACGCAAAGTATCTTTTCCAATCTCTATTTTTTGTTTCATCTTATTCAGTAATTGCATATTCCCACTTGGACTCACTTGATAAATACTCATGGTCACTTCATAAGATCCAATGGTCAGTGCAGCAAATACATGCAATTTTTTCATATATACACCCTCCTTTTTTTCTTAAGACTAATAGTATCAAAAGAATTTTCTATCCTTGCTACGCTCATGTAAATCTAATGTAAAGTTCTTGTTAAGTCAAATCTCTCTTTGTTTATACATTTTTTATATTCTATCACAAAATTTATTTTTTTTGACGCAATTTTTACAACAATTTGAAAATTTTCTTAATACTCACTCTTTTTCGCAAGTTTTTCAGTTATTTTAAGACCTGTTGGAGTGACTGCCAATCCAGCCTGGCTGGTTTCTTTAAGACTGCAAGGTAAAAGCAGTCCTACTTCATTCATTGCATCAATGACTTCATCTGCAGGAATTTTACTCTTTATGCCTGCCATTACCATATCAGAAGAAGTAATGGCATTTACTGCTCCAATAACATTTCGTTTCACACATGGTACTTCTACCAACCCTGCAACTGGATCGCAAACCAAACCTAACAGACTTTTTAAAGCCAAAGCTGCTGCATCTGCAATCTGCTTTGAAGTTCCTCCTTTTAAATAGGTCACTGCTGATGCTGCCATAGCGGAAGCAGATCCAATTTCTGCCTGACATCCTCCCTGCGCTCCGGATATGCTGGCTCTTGATGCAATTACCTCGCCAATACCTGCTGCGACGTACATGGCTTCTATCATTTTTTCTTCGTTATATCCAAATTCTTCTTCAAAACTAATTAATACAGCTGGAATAACTCCACATGATCCTGCTGTAGGTGCTGCTACGATTCGTTTCATACAGGCATTAGATTCTCCCATTTTAATGGCCCGTGCCATCACTTTTCCTATGAAAGTACCGCTGCTTACGTTTCCTTCTTTCACGGCCCGTTCCATTTTTGCTCCATCTCCTCCTACCAGTTTGCTGGATGATTTTAGTTCTTTATCATAGTTTGCATCTGCCTCTTTCATTGCACAATACATATCACTCATAGCTCCAAGAGACTCCACTTTATCCACGGATCTCTCCACCATATCATCTTCTAATACGACCTGCCACAAAGGAATCTTTTTTTCCTCACTGATTTGAATCATTGATTCTACTGATTGAAACATTTATTCAGTCTCCTTTTCTATCTTGGATAAATACGTAACTTTCGTAATACCTTCTAATCTCTGCAGCCATTGTATGGATTGCATAGGAACTTCCTGATCGCATTCAATTACCATAACAGCGTTACCTCCTCTGTGATTTCTAAAAAGCTGCATGGTCGCAATGTTCACCCCTTTATGCGCAAGCATGGAAGTTACTTCTGTAACATGACCTGGCTGATCTAAATTGTGAACTACTAAAGTCGGATAATCTCCAGAAAAATTTGCTTCGAGTCCATCAATTTTACAAATCTTAATTTGGCCACCACCAATGGAACTTGCAACAATTTCTAATTTTCTTCCGCCCATTCCTTCTAATTTCAATTTCACACTATTTGGATGAGCATTTTTCAGAGTTATTTTTCCAAATGTGAATTCCATCCCCTTTTCTTTTGCAATCTTAAAACTTTGGGGAATCCGTATATCATCTTCTTTCATTCCCAACAAACCTGCTACTAGAGCTTTATCTGTTCCATGTCCTGCACCTGTTGCCAGAAATGAACCATGAAGATAGATCTCTGCTCTTTTTATATTTTCTCCCAAAAGCTGTCTGGATATATATCCTATTTTTACCGCTCCTGCTGTATGTGAACTGGATGGACCTACCATGATGGGTCCTAAAATATCAAATAACGACATACTTTTCCTCCTTTGTTTTCAATAAATATCATACTTCTTTTATAGATAAAAGAAAAAGGCGGCTAAAAAGCCACCTTTGGTTAACAATACTTTATCCTTCTAAACATATGCTCATAAAAATATTAAAATTCTTATTGCTTAGTCAGACTATTTTAAAAATTGAATCCTTCTAATGTACGGAAGTAATCTTCTGGTGTTTCTGCACGGCGGATCATTTGAGTGCTTCCATCTTCTTTTAATAAGATTTCTGCTGAACGTAATCTTCCGTTGTAATTATATCCCATAGAGAAACCATGGGCCCCTGAATCATGAATTACTAATAAATCACCTTTTTTGATTTCTGGAAGCATACGGTCTACTGCAAATTTATCACAGTTTTCACATAATGATCCAGTCACATCATATTTGTGGTCACATGGAGCATCTTCTTTTCCCATAACAGTAATATGGTGATATGCACCATAAATTGCAGGTCTCATTAAGTTTGCTGCACATGCATCTACACCAATATATTCTTTATGAGTATGTTTTTCATGAATCGCTCTGGTAACTAAATGACCATTTGGAGCAAGCATATAACGTCCTAGCTCTGTAAAGATTTTTACATCTCCCATTCCAGCTGGAACTAATACTTCTTCAAACGCTTTTCTTACACCTTCTCCAATCACAAAAATATCATTTGGTTCTTTATCTGGTGTGTAAGGAATTCCAATTCCTCCGGATAAGTTAATGAAAGACAGCTGTACACCTGTTTCTTCTTTGATTTCTACTGCTACATTAAATAAAATGCGCGCTAATTCTGGATAATATTCATTCGAAACTGTATTACTTGCTAAAAATGCATGAATACCAAATTTCTTAACTCCCAAATCCTTTAATCGTCTGTAAGCTTCTGTCAGCTGTGGTCTTGTCATACCATATTTTGCATCGCCTGGATTATCCATAATATCTGTTCCTAATTCAAATATCCCGCCAGGATTAAACCGACAGCAAATAGTCTCTGGAATTCCTGCTGTTTCTTTTAAGAAATCAATGTGAGTGATATCATCTAAATTGATAATAGCACCTAATTCTTTTGCTTTTACAAATTCTTCTGCAGGTGTATCATTGGAAGAAAACATAATTTCCTCTCCAACAATTCCACATCTTTCAGACATCATGAGTTCTGTCAAGGAAGAACAGTCCGTTCCACATCCTTCTTCATGAAGAATTTTCAAAATCGTTGGATTTGGAGTCGCTTTTACAGCAAAATATTCCTTAAATCCTTTGTTCCAGGAAAATGCTTTATATAAGTTTCTTGCTGTTTCTCTGATTCCTTTTTCATCATATAAATGAAATGGTGTTGGATATGTTTCACAAATCGCTTCTAGCTGCGGTTTTGTCACAAATGGTTTTTTTAACATTATTTTTCTTCCTTTCTGTATCACATGAAATGCATATTGCATTTTTCTCCATTTTAAATAACTATAATAAATCCTAGGATTAATGTCAACATGGAATATGGGGATTATTTTTTAATTTTTGAAATTTTTTAAAGAATAAACTTCATATTTCAACATAGAAAAAACTGTGAGCTAACCCTCACAGTTTTTTCATGTGTGTGTGTATAAATTTTTGAATTCCAAAGGCGTTTGACCATTGCGCTTTTGAAAAATGTTAGTGAAATGCTGTAGATTCTGGTATCCTACTGCTTCTGCTACAGCAGCTATAGACTTATCTGACTGAAGCAAAAGCCACTTTGCCTGATCTAATTTCAAATTAATAGCATAGTTAATCGGAGAAATTCCAAAAACTTTAGAAAATTCATGACTGATATGACCAGAACTCATATGAAACTCTCTGGACAGCCGTTCTAATGTAATATTCTCCTGATAATGTTCATATATATAAATCAAAATATCTCTTGTAAAATGAGGACTTGGTATCTTATAAGTTTCTCTTTGCTTTAAGAACAAAGAGTAATATAATGCTGCTATGCTGCCCCCAATTAAATCACAAATAGCGTTAAAAATGGGATCATCCATCTCCTGATACATGTGCAGTTCTTTCCAGGCATCTCTTAAAAATTCTTCGTGAACTCCAGACTGCATCATTGGAAGTATATTCGGTGAATGAAGCAAATGGTTCTTTTCAATGCCTCGAATCTTATAATTAGCAATACTCAGACTAAATATATCCGATGGTTCTTCTTCATCAGATGCCGTAGAATGAATAAATCCCTCTTCTACCACTAATATATCACCTTTTTTAACAACAAATGTTTTTTGATTAATATTAACTGTTGCTTTTCCACTTGAGATAAAAATCAGTTCCGTATCTGCACTATGAATATGAGCCATATTATACCAATGGGGATTATTAAAACTTCTTGATATTCGCACTACAGACGGTGTATGACCATTTTCAAATATCGATGGAACTTTCGTTTTTTCTTTTGTAATAAACACAGCCCACACCCCATCTCAAAATAATTCCTAAAAAAATCAGGATAATTTAAATTACCCGCTATTTTACTGGATTTATTATAATATATTCTAAAAATTATAGCAAGATAATTTTCTCCAAAAACATGATTCCTTCTTACTTTTCACAAGAAGTTTAGATATAATAATATATGTGATAGCTCTTCGGATTTTTTGTGTGTGTTAGTGTAAGTATGAAGAGTTTTGTTAAGAGTATTTTACGTAAAAAGCTGCAGCTTAAAACTGTAGCTTTTTTGTATTTTATTGATAAATAATCTTTTGCCTACCATCAAAGTATGATTGAAATCATATTTTAAATATGCTACTCTGTTACTACAACAAAATTGAAAATACATTGGAGGAATCATTATGAAGACAATACGAATTGGTATTGCCGGATATGGGAACCTTGGAAAAGGTGTCGAACTGGCAATCCGCCAAAATGATGATATGGAGCTGGTCGGCGTATTTACTCGCCGTGATCCAGAAACTGTAACTTTAGCAACAAAGAATGCAAAAGCTTACAAATTAGATGATGCAAAAAACATGAAAGATGACATTGATGTTATGATTCTCTGTGGTGGAAGTGCAACCGATCTTCCTGTACAAACACCAGAATTAGCAAAATACTTTAATGTCATTGACAGTTTTGATACTCATGCTGCCATCCCTCAGCATTTTGCTGCTGTTGATGCTGCTTGTAAAGAAAACGGAACTTTGGGTATTATTTCTGTAGGATGGGATCCGGGATTATTTTCACTAAATCGTATCTATGCAGAATCTATCCTTCCATCTGGAAAAACTTATACTTTCTGGGGCAAAGGTGTAAGCCAGGGACATTCTGATGCAATCAGAAGAATTAAAGGCGTAAAACGCGGTATTCAATACACAGTGCCTGTAGAAGAAGCTATGAATCAGGTTCGTGCTGGAAAACAACCAGAACTGACTACCAGAGAAAAACATACGAGAGAATGTTATGTTGTGGCAGAAGATGGTGCCGATTTAAAACAAATTGAAGAATCTATCAAGTCCATGAAAAACTACTTTGATGAATATGATACGACCGTAAACTTTATTACTGAAGAAGAATTTGATTCTGTTCACAACTCAATGCCTCATGGCGGTTTTGTAATGCGAAGCGGTATGACTGGCGATGGCGAATCTACACATCAGATGATTGAATATTCTCTAAAATTAGAATCAAATCCTGAATTTACATCCAGTGTTTTAATTGCTTACGCAAGAGCTGTGGCACGTTTAAAAGCAGAAGGCGTAACTGGATGTAAAACTGTTTTTGATATCGCACCTTCTTATCTTTCCCCATTAAGCGGAGAAGATTTAAGAGCTCATTTATTATAAATAGAAAAAAACAGAGAAATCATTCTTTTTATGAATGAAATAAAAAATGGAGCATATCTTTTGATATACTCCATTTTTTTATATTATTATGAGCTTTCTGTTAATTATTCAGCTTTACCAATAGATCCGAATAATTCCATTTTTTCGATTACAGTAGCTTTAATTCCTGCTGTACCTGGAGCTAATAATTTACGAGGGTCAAATCCCTTACCTTCTAAATCTTTACCAGCTTCAATATATTTACGAGTTTCTGCAGCAAATGCTAACTGACATTCTGTGTTAACGTTGATTTTAGCAACACCTAAAGAGATTGCTTTTTTGATCATGTCAGCTGGGATACCTGTACCACCGTGTAATACTAATGGCATATCTCCTGTTAACTGCTGAATAGCATCTAAAGTTTCAAAGCTTAGTCCTTCCCAGTTTTCTGGGTATTTTCCATGGATGTTACCGATACCTGCTGCTAACATAGATACTCCTAAATCAGCAACTGCTTTACATTCTGCAGGATCTGCACATTCACCTTTACCGATTACTCCATCTTCTTCTCCACCGATAGAACCAACTTCAGCTTCTAAAGATAAACCTTTTTCATCTGTTACTGCAACTAATTCTTTTGTTTTTGCAACGTTTTCTTCGATTGGGTAATGAGAACCATCAAACATTACAGAAGAGAAACCAGCTTCGATACATTTGTAGCAAGCTTCATAAGAACCATGGTCTAAATGAAGAGCAACTGGTACTGTGATGTTTAATTCTTCAAGTAAACCGTTAACCATACCAACAACTGTTTTATATCCGCCCATATATTTACCAGCACCTTCAGATACTCCTAAGATAACTGGAGATTTCTTTTCCTGAGCAACTTCTAAGATGGCTTTTGTCCATTCTAAGTTGTTGATGTTGAACTGACCTACTGCGTAATGACCAGCTTTTGCTTTCTGTAACATTTCTTTTGCTGAAACTAACATAATAAAATCCTCCATACTGAAATACTTCTAAATATTTTTATCATTGGAATGATAAAATTTCTGTCTTTATTATACATGAATTCTTATTAAAATAAAAGCATTTTTTACTCTTTCAGCCATTCTGCTACATCTAATGCATGATACGTAATCAGAATTTTTGCTCCTGCCCTTTTCATAGCTGTCAAATTCTCCAAAACGACCCTCTTTTCATCAATCCATCCATTTTTTGCAGCTGCTTTTACCATAGAATATTCACCACTGACATTATAAGCCGCAATTGGTACATTAAAGCGGTCAGAAACATCTTTTATCACATCCAGATAGGCAAGGGCTGGCTTTACCATAACAATATCAGCCCCTTCTTCTATATCTGTTTCTGCTTCAACAATTGCTTCCTTTCCATTGGCTGGATCCATTTGATAAGACTTCCTGTCTCCAAATGCCGGTGCTGATTCGGCAGCTTCCCGAAATGGTCCATAATAGGCAGAAGCATATTTTGCACTATATGCCATAATAGGGACCTGATACAAGCCTGCCTCATCCAATGCTTCTCGAATCGCTTTTACCCGTCCATCCATCATATCTGACGGTGCAATAATATCCGCACCTGCCTGAGCACAGGTCACTGACATTTTACAAAGCAATGGCAATGTCTCGTCATTTAACACTTCCTGTCCATGAATTAATCCACAATGCCCATGAGAAGTATATTCACACAAACATACATCTGCAATAACAATCATTTTTGGATATCGTTTTTTAATATAGCGGATAGCTTCCTGAACAATTCCATGTGAATCGTATGCCCCGCTTCCCACCTCATCTTTATGAGCTGGTATTCCAAATATTAATATACTTTTAATTCCTGCTTCCCAGATCCGTTCCAGTTCTTCGTCCATTCTGTCTATAGAATACTGATAAATGCCCGGCATAGAATCTACTGCATTCTTTATATTCTGACCTTCTGCCACAAAAATTGGATATACAAAATCTGATGGATGAAGATAAGTCTCTCTTACTAAACTTCTCATATTTTCTGTTGTCCGAAGTCTTCTTGTCCGTTTCATATTTATTTACTCCTGTCATCTAAATACTGTATCATACCAGGCCCTAAAGTATCTGTTGGTCTGGCAATAAATCCGTGTTTTGTATAAAACATTTCACGGTCCTTGGCACACATTAAGTCAAGCATCATCGTAGTTCCATCTTCACGAATCGTATGTACGAACCGAATCAGTTCCTGTAAGATCCGATTTCCAACTCCCATTCCCTGAAAATCCGGATGAACCAGCAGGTCTTGTATATAGCAGATCACTGCTCCATCCCCTACAATTCGTCCCATTCCTGCAGGCCGGTTTCCACGATAAGCACAGACTATAAATAAGCTGTTATCCAATGCTTTTTGCGCCTGGGTCCTAGATAATTTCTTCCAATTCACTGATGCACGTAAATTCAAATAAGTATCTACATCTAATTTATTTCTCACTAATGTTACCATACTCTTCACCCAGCAGTTTTTTGATTACTGCTTTTACCTCTTCTTCTTTTAGTTTCCTTCTCTTATCTTCAGCCATTTGATAAACCGCGTGAAAAATTCTTTTTCTCATAGTATGACTGACCGGCAGTCTTTTTATCTCCTCACGGATTTCACCCATAAATATCGTAATTTCTCCCAATTCTTTCGGGAGCATCTCATCGATTTTTTCTCTGATTCCAGCCGATACAAGGGGACTATACCCACTTGTTGTAATCCCGATGGATACGGGCCCCCGCTCTGTTACAGATGGGAATAGAAAAGCAGATTCTGCTTTTGAATCAGCAACATTGACCAAAATGTTTCTTTCCCTGCAGTAATTAGAAATTTTTTCATTTATGCTCCGGTCATTGGTTGCTGCAATTACCAAAAATGCTTTCGAAAACTGTCTGAACTGCCATTGTCCTTTTCCATAAGTATGCACTCTGGCTCCATAGGATTCTAAAATCTTCGCTTTTCGTTTTGCAACAGCACCATCCCCAATAATCATACATTCTTTTTCCGCTATGTCGATAAAAAACGGAAAATACGACATATTGGTCCAAGCCCCCTTTCATCATGACAATGAATCATAATAAATTATTATATCACACGAAAATATGGTATACTAGCCTAAACACGAATACTTTTCGCATCTTGATTGGAGGTTTTTATGATTACAGCGTATGATTTTCTTGTTTTAGATTTTATTCAGGACAATATTGTAAATCCTATCCTGACTCCGATTCTTGAACTATTTACCAGGATCGGGAATAGTGGGCTAATATGGATTTTAATCGGTATCGGTCTCTTATGCTTTCGTAAGACCCGCATTATGGGCTTTGGTCTTTTGATCTGTCTGCTGATTGAGAATACCATCTGCAGTCATATTATCAAACCAATAATTGCACGTCCTCGTCCATATGTTCAAAATCCTGACATTGTTATGATGATTCCGAAACTGAATAGTTATTCGTTTCCGTCCGGGCACTCTGCTTCTTCTTTTTGTTCCGCCGTCTACATATATGGGTGGAATAAAAAAACAGGCATCATAGCACTGGCTGCTGCCTTTTTGATTGCCTTTAGCAGACTATATTTTTATATGCATTTTCCAACCGATGTATTATGCGGTTCTCTTCTTGGTATCTTAATTGGATATTTATGTGCCAAAGGATTTAAATACTTAAAATTCAATTCCTCTTCTTCCAGATAGTCCTTCATCAAAAGGATGCTTCTCTTTTTGTATATGAGAACAATAATCTGCAAGCGCAATTATTGCAGAAGAAGGCTTTCTTCCGGTCAGAATCACCTCTTGGTGTTCTGGCCGTTCATTTAGATGCTGAAGGAGCAGCTCTTCTGACAATTGGTTCAAAGAAATGGCATACAATGCTTCATCCAAAACCAATACATCATAATCTTTTGCTTTTTTAAAGATCTCTTCTAGTTTCTGATTATTTTCCTCCAGATTTATTTCTTTTTCTTCTTTCGTCATATCTTTTGTAAATTTTACACAGGATTTTCCTTTCATGCACGTAATTCCAGGAATCGTACTTAGGACTTTTCTTTCACTGGAGTCATTGTTCTTTAAGAACTGGTACATAAAGACCTGTTTTCCAGCTCCTGCAGCACGTATCATCTGTCCAATAGCTGCTGTTGTTTTTCCTTTTCCATTTCCATAATATAAATGAAGACATCCTTTTTCTTTATTTTTCTCCTGCTCTTTTCCTGAAACAATCTTATAGATTTTTTCCAAATCCAGACATTCTCTTAACAGCTGTTCTAGTTTCTCATACTGCTCTTCTTTATATTCTTCATGTGAAATGAACGCTTGCTTTTTTTCAATTCCCTTTTCACTCAAAAGTTTTTCCACAAAAAATTCCCGAAAAGAATCATTATCAAAAATACCATGCAGATAACTTCCCCAAATCCGTCCATCGGCAGAAATAAATCCTTCTTCTTTTCCATTATCCAGTAAAAGAAAAGGGCTTATATTTTTATTTAGGGATTTTGTCGTACCCATATGGATTTCATAACCTTTTGCATAAATGGATGAATCAGAAATAAGCGCAGCCTCTTTTCGCGTTCTGGTCTTTTCTTTTTCAAAAACAGTCTCTAAAGGCAAGAGTCCTATGCCCTTCATCATTCCTCCGTGTTCTACTTCATAAGGATCCCTGAGCACTTCTCCCATCATTTGATAACCACCACAGATTCCAATAATGTGGCATTTTCCCTTTAATCTCCAGAGCAGTGCTTCTAGTCCTGATTCCCGAAGCCATTTTAAATCATACATTGTATTTTTTGTACCTGGAAGAATAATAACATCTGGGTTCCCAAGTTCTGATTTTTGGGTCACATAACGCAAAGATACTTCTTCTAACATATCCAGTGCAGCAAAATCCGTAAAATTAGATATATGAGGAAACTTCATTACCGCAATGTCTATTCCCGTACCGATTTCCCGTTTTCCAAGATTTTCTGACAGACTATCCTCATCGTCAATTTCAATTTTTGTGTAGGGAAGTACTCCAATGACTGGAATCCCTGTCAGTTCCTCGATCATATCCAGGCCAGGTCTTAGAATTTCTACATCTCCACGGAATTTATTAATAATGATTCCTTTGATCCGCTTCTTTTCCTCCGGTTCTAATAACTGAATAGTTCCATATACAGAAGCAAACACGCCTCCACGGTCGATGTCCGCTACTAGTAGCACATCTGCATTTGCCATTTTTGCCATTCCCATATTTACAATATCATTTTCTTTTAAATTGATTTCAGCCGGACTTCCTGCTCCTTCAATGACAATCATATCAAATTGTTCTTCCAACGTATGAAATGCCTGCATAATTGCCGGCTTTAAATTATTTTTCATTTTATAATATTCAACAGCAGGATAATTTCCCAGCACCTCCCCATTTACTATGACCTGAGACCCCATATCGCTATTTGGTTTTAACAAAATAGGATTCATTTCTACTATCGGATCGATTCCTGCCGCCTCTGCCTGCATGGCCTGAGCCCGTCCAATTTCCCATCCGTCTTTTGTAATATAAGAATTTAATGCCATATTCTGGGATTTAAATGGAGCACAGCGATATCCATCTTTTGTAAATATTCGGCACAAACCGGCTGTTACAAATGTTTTTCCTGAATTTGACATCGTACCCTGTATCATCAATGGTCTGAGTTTCATAAATCTATCCTCTCATCTAAATATATTCTTATGGCCGAATTTCTTTTTCTAACACATGTTTCAAAACTTCTGCCAGTTTATCATTTTCTTCTTTTTTCCTTACCGCCACCCGGTAATAATCTTCTCCAAGTCCTCGATAATTATTACAATGGCGAATGCAGATCCCATATTTTAAACATTGCTCTTTTAAATCTGCATGTCCCCGCACCTGGAAAAACAAGTAATTGACACTGCTTTCCCATATTTTTATTGGAAGTTTTTTCATCTGCAACAATAAATCATTTCGAAGAGCTGTTACTTTTTTGGCAGTTACTTCTTCATATCCTGCCATAGCACAAGCTGCAATCCCGGCTTTCTGTGCAATGTGACTGACTGCCCAGGACTGGGAAACTGCTTCTAATCTTTTTAGCAGATTCGTGTCACTGCATAATCCGTATCCTAATCGAGTTCCTGGTATTCCATACATCTTTGTGAAAGATTTAAGAATAAATAAATTTGGATACTGAGCTAAATAAGGAATCATAGACTCCCGATTGCCCTCTATGGAAAAGTCCAGAAAACATTCATCCAGTAATAAAAAAATATGATGTTCTCCTGCTTTTTTTACGATCTGTTTTAACAGATGATTCTCAATTTTTTTTCCTGTAGGATTATTGGGATTACATAAAATAAGCAAATCAACAGAGTCATCCATTCGGTCAAGAAGATTTTCCTGTATTTCAAATTTTTCCTTATCCATTTTATCATATATAATCTGTGGTTCCGGTAAAACTGGCATCCTAAATGCCTCTTCATATTCTACAAATGTTGGTACTGGAAGTAAAATTTTTTTCGCTTTTAATACCAGCGCCAAACGAAAAATTAAATCTGCTGCCCCATTTCCACAAATGATTTGTTCTTTCAAAATCTTATGTTTTTTTGCAATCGCTATTTTAAGCTTTTGATACTCCGGATCTGGATAATGCACCGTTTCTTCCAAAGCATTCTGCATGGCCTGTAAGATTTGAGGTGGTACTCCATCCGGGTGAATATTTGCTGAAAAATCTATTATCTTTTTATGATATTGATGTATATTTCCACCATGTCTTTCCATAAATGTTTCATCCTTTATCCTATAAAATAGTAAACTCCCCCAAATACTACAAAACATAAGAGTAAACTGCCAATCATTAATTTCTGGGTCTTTCTAATATCCTCTGCTTTACATGTCTGAATTGCTTCGCCGATGGTAGGTTTTACCACTGGTTTTCCAAAATAATCATGCGTTCCCCCAAGCTGTATTTCCAGAGCTCCCGCTGCAACTGCCTCTGTCTGAGCACAATTGGGGCTTAAATGTGCCTGTTTATCCTTCCAATAAGTATTCCATGCCTGTTTTCCATTATAACCAAATAAAAAGCTGCCCGCTATCATCGACATGGCTGCAATTCTGGCAGGAATATAATTTAATAAATCATCCAGCTTTGCTGATGCTTTTCCTAAATATTCATATTCTTCATTTCGGTAGCCCACCATAGAATCCAAGGTATTTACCGCTTTATATACCATACCAAGAGGAACTCCTCCAAGAAACAAATAAAAAAGCGGTGCGATTACTCCATCTGTTGTATTTTCAGCAACTGTCTCTACACATGCTTTTGCTATTTCTTCTTCTGACAATGTCTGTGTATCCCTTCCCACCAGATAGGAGATCGATACTCTGGCTTTTTTTAAATTTCCATTTTTCAAATCTTGATAAACTTTATCACTTTCAACTTTTAGACATTTTGCCGCCATGATCTGATACATCCAAAAGATTTCTAATATCATGGATGAGATTGGATGAATTTTTGCAGCCAGATATAAAATAAGTGCTGTGACTACATAGGTTGCAAATACGATTACAACTGTAAGAAGGATTCCTGCCATGATTTCTTTTCTTTTTTGAATTCCATGTTCTCTCGTGCATTTCTTCTGCAAATGCTTTTTCATAGCTGAAATTCCCTTTCCAATCAATTGTACTGGATGATATAGCCAGTAAGGATCACCAAAACAAAGATCCAGGCAGATAGCTATGAAAATCAGTATCACTCGCTTCATTCTATTTCCTCCTAGTCTGTTCTAAAAACCGAATAAGAAATGATTCATTTCCACGAAATGGCAGATGTGGATAGGCACAATATTGATTTTCACTTACATATCCACTTTTCCATCTGCGTTTCTCATTTTTTTCCACAATACAATTAAAGTCATCCCCAATTTCAACAGAATAATGGAACTCGTGAGCCAACACTGGCCGTTTTAATAAACTTCCTGAATCCTTCGATGATACTGTTACATATCCAAAATGAGGATTTAAGCGTTTTCCCATTTCTGTCTTATGAGAGAATGCCTGACACATTTCATATTCATTTCCTTCCTGATCTTTTATGCTGGTTCCAAGATACATATAACCGCCACATTCTGCTATCATTGGTTTCCCCTGTTTACACCAATCTTTGATGCTTTTACGGATCTTTTTATTGTCTTCTAATTGACGGGCATACAATTCCGGATAACCGCCGCCAATGTAAATGCCACAACTTCCTTCCGGAAGCTGCTCATCATGAATTGGAGAAAAGAAGGTAAGTTCTGCCCCTAACTCTTTTAATATCTGTAAATTATCTTCATAATAAAAACAAAAGGCTTCATCCTTTGCAACTGCGATCTTTACTGGATAACAGTCCCGAGCATGAATTTCCTGTTCTTTGCATGGTTTTGCTGTACCAGCAATCTCCATCAATTTAGAAAAATCAATGCTCTTTTCCATCTGAGATGTTAATGTATCCAAATAAGCATCCCACTGCTTAATCTCATCTGCCATGGCAAGCCCTAAATGCCTGCTGTGAAGCCGAATATTCTGATTTTCCGGTAAATATCCCACAACGGAAATTTTACATTCTTCTTCTATTTTCGATACAATTTGATGATAAAATCCAGCACTGCATTGATTTAAGATCACACCCAGGATCGTATTGGGACGATAATTTAAAATCCCCTGAATCATTGGTATCACAGTGTTTGCAATTCCTTTTACCGATACCACCAGAATGACAGGGGTCTGTGTCTCCTGTGCTACTTCATAAGTGCTTCCCAAAACGGTACTTCCAATCCCGTCATAAAAGCCCATCACACCTTCTAAAATCGCAAAATCCGCTCCATACTCATATTTCTTTACTAAATGCTGCATCTTTCCTTTATGAAAAAATGGATCAATATTAATCGATGGACGATTTGTCAGCCGCGTATGATACATTGGATCAATATAATCAGGACCACACTTATATCCCTGCACACCAAATCCACGTTTAATCAGACATTTCATCAATCCCAGCGTTACGGTCGTCTTCCCAGAACCACTTCCTGCAGCTGCCACTAATAGTCTTGGAACCTGCCTCTCCTCTGGTCTTCGAATCATTACGACCATGATTCCCCGCCTTTTTGCCGCTTCTACTTTCTCAAGTACCCCTCCGGCAATTCCGCTGTCCTTTGTAACCAGTATGGCTGCTCCCGTTTTTTGTAAAAGCTTTTCATTATCATCTACCGAAAATGGCGGATCGGCTCCAATTACATGGGCAGGATCATAACCGGAATCTATGCATGTTTGAACAGAATTTCCCTTTTTCAGCACACGAATATATAATCCTTTTCCAGCCAGCGCTTCCCGGTACTGCCCTGCCGTTTTTACTCCGGTTGTCAGAAGAATGGGCCCTTTCATTTGCTTTAAGTAAGAGATTGCTTCCTTTGTATCTAATACATATCTTATCTTATCATAATCATAGATCTCTTTTTCTCTGTAGATTCTTTCATATGGAATTCTTAAGTTCCTGCAAACGCTTTTAACATTATTTGTGACCACATCTGCAAAAGGATGCGAGGCATCATATACCATTTCCGGTCTTTTCTTTTGAAAATATGCCAAAAATTCTTGTTCATCCTTTCTTCCTTCTTCAATAGGAATATCATATTGAGATAACATCTCTGTTCCCAACTGAGTCGCAACAAAGGCAACTGGTTTCTTTCCCTGCTTTAGCAGACGCTCTATAACAAATTTTGATTCTGTTGTTCCTGCAATTACTGCTGTATAACTACTCATACTGTTTGAAACCAGACATTGTAAAATGCCTGGTCTTATACTCCTTTAATCATTAATGTCGTAAAATATCCATATTCTTTTTCTGGATTTAAGCTGCCGATAGATTCCGTAGGCATTCCGCAGTCAGCCATCACCGTTACACAATCTAGACATCCTCTTCTCGCAAGAATCTGATGGATTTCTTTTATTTTTTTACCTGCTTTCATCAAAATAACCGTATCATACTGTTCCATTGCCTGTTCTAACTGTATTTGAGATTGATAAGAAGGCATGACTACAAAGCTTTCTCTGCCTTCTACGATAGAAACCAGAGCTTTACTGGCACCTGCACAAAAAGAAGGAATTCCTGGAATCATTTCCACCTGATGCATTTCTTCCAGTTCTTTTTTTACATACATAAAGGTACTGTAAATCCCAATATCACCCAGAGCGATCATTGCCACCTGCAGACCTTTTTCTAATTCTTTTTTAACAATCTCCACTGCATCTTTTCTTGATTGGAGGCGAATTTTTTTATCTTTATTCATAGAGAATACGACTGGAAGAATCTTTTTCTCTTCTATCTGGCAGACTTCTTTTATAATTTCAAATGCCACACTTTTTTCCCAAATTGATTTTACTGGAATTGCTATCACATCAGATTGTTCTATGGCACTTACTGCTTTTAATGTCATTAGCTGTGGATCTCCTGGTCCCACACCAATTCCAATTAATTTTCCTTTCATGTAATCCTCCATTAAATTACTGTAATCTGACACATTTTCATTGCTTCTAATGCCTGTTTATGACTTTCCGGAGTCACACCTGCACAACAGTTTTCTTCTACAATAACTGGAACTTCCGGAAGATAAGCTTTTACAAGCATCGCATTGGAAATAACACAAATATCCGTACAAAGTCCTACAAATGTAATGCTCTCAATCGGTTTTCCTTGGGCATGATCTGCAAGTACTTCTCCCAGTTCTTTACTTCCAAAGGTTGGTTTATCAATTGGTTTTCTTAAAATAAGTGATTGGATTTCTTCTCTGATTTCCCAGCCCTTTGTTCCACGAATACAATGTTTCACTGGCAAATGCTTTCCTTCCTGAGTTTCCAGATAATTTTCTTCATGAGTATCTCTGGTAGCAAATACCATTCCATCAAAATTATTAATTTTTTCAATGACCTTTGGCACAATTGCTTGTGCTTCTTTTGTTCCTAATACTCCATCAATAAAATCATTCTGCATATCTACAACAACTAAAATCTTCATTATTCAACACCTCTTTGTTTCTTCATTTGCTCCACATAAAGCTGCCCTATTTCATCCATCATTCCCATTCCAGTAATGGATGTACTTACTTCATATCCCTGCTCTGCCAACCTGCTTTTCCACGAATTTTCTTTTCCTGCCAGATCATTTTGCGCATGTTCTCCTTCCACGACCATCATCAACATCAGATATACTTTTCGAATCTGTTTTTCTTTGAGACGTTTTTCAATATAAGAAAGGCCTGGGAATCCTTCAACAGTTCCCACATAAACCTGCTCTCTGCCAAGGAACCGGAACATATTCTCCATCTGACTGTATGCCCCGTTAGCAAAATGAGTACTTCCATGTCCCATAAAGACCACTGCTTCCTCTTTTTTATATTCCGGCATCTGATTCAATAAAATTTTGGCGGTATCTCTAAAATTTTCTTCTGATGTTAGTAACGGTTTTCCAATGATTAATTTTTGAAATAATTTCTGATATGGTATTGCAGCATTTTTTATCTTTTCAAATTCCATCCCGTTGATGATATGGGTGGGCTGACATAATACTTCTGTATATCCCTGATGATATAGATCATCCAACGCTTTGTCCATATCCATAATCTCTATCCCTTTGGTACGCTTTAATTTTTTTATAATCATTCCAGATGTAAACACACGAAAAACATCATACTCTGAAAATGCTCCCCGAAACTTACATTCGATATTTTCAATGGCCTGCATTCCACGTTCAAAGGTAGTTCCAAAACTGATAATCAATACTGCTTTTTTTGAATGTTTCATGTACACTCCTTCTTGCGGATCTTGTTCTATTTCAAAATACGTTTTAACAAATGCATCTTTTTTGCATGCGGTGGATAGACCACATGATGATCTCCATGATTGGATCGTTTCATGACACTTTTTATATTAGAAAAGGTATCAAAACCCGCTTTCCCATGATATTTTCCCATTCCACTGTTTCCAACTCCCCCTAACGGAAGATATGGTGTCGTCGCCTGGAACATAGTATCATTGATGCACATACTTCCAGCAATACAATAATTTTTTACATATTCCTCATGATTTTTATCCCTGGTAAAAAGATATAATGCTGGAGAATGATGAAATCTTTCAATCTTATCCATAGCCTCTTCCCAGGTCTTATATGTAATAATCGGCAAAATGGGTCCAAATATTTCTGTTTTCATCATTTCCGAACATAAGGAATGTTCATATACTACCGTAGGCGCAATCTGAAGAGTCTGAATATCAAACTGTCCACCGATGATAATTTCCTGCTGTTCAATTAAATCCATCAAACGATAAAAATGAACATGATTGATGATTTTTCCATAATCCTTACTTTTTAATGGACTCTCTCCATAAAACTCATGAATATACTTGTCTACATAACTGACAAATTTTTCTTTTACCGTCTCATCAATTAAGACAAATTCTGGTGCCGTACTGCTTTGCCCGCAATTGATAAATTTTCCCCGAACAATTCTTTTTGCAGCCAGACGAAGATTACATGTTTTATCCACAATGCATGGGCTCTTTCCACCAAGCTGCAGACATACAGGAGTCATCTGCTCAGATGCTTTTTTCATCACAATATGCCCTACTCTGGTACTGCCCGTAAAAAAGATAAAATCAAACTTTTTATCTAGCAGATCCATAGTTACTTCCGATCCTCCGGTCATGACTCTGACTCTGGAAGTATGAAAATTTTCTGTCAGCATTTTATAAATAACTTTCTCACTGTACGCTGAAAGTTCTGATGGTTTTATCGTCACCTCATTTCCTGCTGCCCATGCTCCGATCAATGGAATTAAAGTAAGTTGAAATGGGTAATTCCATGGAGAAATAATTAATACCTTTCCATAAGGCTCCCGATAGACCATACTGGTAGCCGGCATATGAGAAAATGGTGTTGGTACTGTTTTAAATTTCATCCAACTGGCTAAATACTTAATAGTATAATTTAACTCTGTTAAAATCAGCCCAATTTCTGATTCATACGCTTCAAACTCTGATTTTCCCAAATCCATGGCCAGCGCACGATAAATTTCCTGTTCATAACCTTTGACCACATCCCGTAGTTTCATCAGCAAATTAATCCGTTCTCTGTAATCTAACATTATAAATCCACCTCCAGAATCCAGATTGGATGATTCATGTCTGTCGTATGGTAAGAACCGACCATCTTACTCTGTCCAATCTGTACCTGCATGTAGGAAAAATTTCGTTCTCCTGATAATTGTCTGACTGCTTCTGCTAATGTCTCCATTGTAACTGCTGTCATAACGACATGAACCTGCTTCGGTAATTTCTTAAGATAATCAATTACCTCACAAAGTTCTCCTTCATTTCCGCCTAAAAATACTTTATTCGGTTCTGGAAGTTTGTATATACTATCTTTGATGCGACCGGAAACAATGGTAAGGTTCGTGCATGCAAAATGTTGTTTATTTTTTTCAATCAGGTCAAGCGCTCTCTCTTTGTATTCTACGCTATAGACTCTCCCAAAAGGCGTATGCCTTGCCATCTCGATACTGACTGATCCAGTTCCTGCCCCTAAATCCCAAAGGCAATCATATGGCTCAACATTTAGCCGATGCATAATAAGAATACGAATTTCTTCTTTTGTCATCGGTACTTTGCCCCGTATAAACTGTTCATCTTTTAGATAATTGACACCGGAAATCTTTTGTGCTGTTCTGTTTTCCACATAAACCACGCTAAAACCTGGATAAGCGTTATTTTCTGCCTCACTTGCTTTCACTTTTACAATCTGTTCCTTATCAGAGGATAAGCGACTGCCAATATACATAACAACGTCCTGCATTCCAAAACTGCACAACGCTTTTGCAATTTGTTCTGGTGCAAAATCTCCACTGCATAAAAAAAATGCCTTTTGATTTGTACATACCTGATAAGCAACATATCCATTGGATTCATTTCTTCCATGCACACTTAAAAGAGCCGCATCTTCTAAGGTAATCCCTATTTTAGCTGCCATCATCTGATAAGAACTGATTCCCGGCACATATATGGTGTTCCACTGATAGTCTGACCGCTCAATAGTTCCTGCCAGACTATAATAATGAACATCACCAGAAATCAGTACTCCCACATCGTTGCTGCCTTGTTTCTCATCAATCCATTTCAGACATTCTTTCAGGCTTCTTAATACATGAGTCTCTGCTCCCTTTGGTATAAGCCTTCCTGCTTCATCTAAAAGACGGGAAGAACCTGTCAGATAAAAACAGGCCTTTATGGCTTCTTTCGCCTGTTTTGTCCAATATTGTTCATTTCCAGGCCCCATGCCAATTAAATACACATTACCCATGCTCTTTCACCACCTTTACGAGCAACTCTTTTACACCATGGCTTTCTGCTTTTTTCATACCATTGCTATCCAGAAAAATAACTCCTGTTTTTATTTGATTCCTTCCACATTGCGTGGTCTTCTCTTCTGCTTTTTCCACAAGATCTTTCCACAGAACTTCCAGATGATAACATTTTAGCAGTGCATCTGCTTCTTTTACCATTTTGCACTGATAAATCTGTCGAATCAATTCTGTATCAACTCCCCTCAAAGCTGCGTGTGTACATAAAATTTCCATTTTTCCATCTGCAATATGACTGTGTGTATTCATAATTCCACCTGCCAGTTTCATCAGTTTCCCATACTGGCCTCCAATGATAATTCCTTTCATACCTAAATCTGCCGCTTTTTCTAGAAGAAATCCAATATGGTTCCCAACCATAATAACTGGCTCTAATTCCCCATATTCCGTTTTTAACATCTTCTCTCCCTGATTTCCTGTTACAAAAACAGCGTAACGGTATCCACGCTCATAGATCATAGATAATTCCAGTTCCAGAGAATCTTTAACCGCATCTTCACTCATTGGGCGCACAATTCCTGTAGTTCCTAAAATAGAGATTCCACCCAGAATACCAAGTCTTGGATTAAATGTCTTTTTGGCAATTTTTTCTCCATCTGGTACAGATACCGTAATTTGGGCTCCCATCTGTCCTAAATAAGGTTTTAAATGTTCTTTGGCCATCTGCCTTGGAACCGGATTAATTGCCGGCTCTCCAGGGGGCAGCTTCAGACCTGGCCTGGTAATCCTGCCAACCCCTTTGCCTGCTTTAAAAAATACCTCCCCGAAATTATCATCCAGTAATTCGACTTTTGTAATGATCTGACACCCATCTGTCACATCCGGATCATCTCCACCATCTTTCATGACACAACAGGTTCCATATTCTAAAGGAATGATTTCAATCTTTAATTTTTTTCCAATTGGTGTCTGTATCTCTACCCATTCCGGACAATGACCGTTTTTTTGCCAAATGACCGAAGCCAGCGCTCCCGCTGTCATACAGGACCCTGTAGAAATTCCTTCTCTTAATTTTTTCATCTAAGCCTGGTATAGCAGGGCATTGCAGATTGCCGCAGCAATGTTGCTTCCACCCTTTCTTCCTTTCGCAATAATATGTGGAATGTCACTTCCAATAAATAATTCTTTTGATTCTATCACATTAACAAAACCTACTGGAACTCCAATTACCAGTACCGGCTCTGCTTTTTTCTCACAAATTAATTCATATAAATGAATCAGAGCAGTAGGCGCATTTCCTATAGCAAATATTACCGGACCTTCTATTTTTATGCCTCGTTCCATACAGACCACGGCTCTGGTACATCCCCTCACTTTTGCCTCATCTGCCACATCTTCGTGATCCATAAAACAATAAACCTGTCCACCGAACTGGGACAGTCTCTTTTTATTAATACCAGATGCCGCCATTTTTGTATCTGTTACAATGGATGCACCATTTCTTATGGCCTCTATGGCATCTTTCACTGCATTCTCTGAAAAAATCAGATTATCTGCATAATCAAAATCTGCAGAAGTATGGATACACCGTTTTATTACACTTTCTTCTTGTTTTTGAAATATTCGATCTCCAAGTTCTTCCGAAATGATTTCCATGCTTGTTTTTTCTATTTCTGAAGGTTTAATTACTTTTATTTGTTCTAACATTTTCTTCCTCATTATGTCTATCATTATCATTTATGTTAAAGGTACATATTCTTTAATTTCCGCTTTCTCAAAATCAGGAATTCCTTTGTAAGCTGCCAATGCATAATCCATAAAAGAAAAACACATAGCTGCTCCAGTTCCTTCCCCAAGTCTCATCTCTCCGTAAAAATATGGCTGCAGATCTAACGCATCCAGCACAAGCTTCCCAGCTGGTTCTTTTGAACAATGAGAAGCAAATAGATAATCTCTGACTTGCGGTGCCATCTGCACTGCCATATAAGCAGCAATGCTTGAAATAAAACCATCTACAATGGCTGCCATATGATAATAGGCAGCTCCCAAATAGCACCCTGTCATTCCAGCCACATCTAATCCGCCAATTTTAGAAAGGACATCTATCATATCATTTTTATCAGGATGATGCAATTTTAGACTGTCCTCAATGACTTGTATTTTTACCTGAAGAGACTGACTGGTTAATCCAGCCCCTTTCCCTGTCACTTTTTCCACTGGCTCTTGGAGCAAATATGCACAGATGGCTGAACTGATCGTAGTATTTCCAATTCCCATCTCTCCCACTGCAACTGCCTGATATCCCTGGTCTTTTAACTCTTCTATGATTTCTATACCTGCAAGTACTGCCTTTGCCGCTTCTTCTCTGGTCATGGCAGGTTCTTTTCGAATATTTCCCGTACCATAACGAATTTTTTTCTTCCAGACACCAGGAACTGTAAGATCAGAGGCAATCCCAACATCTACTGGAATGATATCCGCACTGGCTACTTTCGCAAATGGTGAAATGGAAGATGACATTGCTGCCATATTTTCCATAACGGTCTTTGTAACTTCTTGTCCAGTTTGAGTCACGCCTTCTTCTACTACGCCATGATCACCTGCCATAACTACAATTGCCCTTTTCTCTAATAATGGATCTATTGTTTTCTGAATGGCACCCAGCCGGGCAGCCATAGTTTCTAAACGGCCCAATCCTCCAATGGGCTTTGCCAAATGGTTCCAATGTTCCATCACTGCCTGTTCATATTTTTTATCTGTATATAAAATTTTATGAATCTTTTGATATAATTCTATCTCTGCCATAATAATACTCCTATTTATATATTATTATATTTTAACATCAAATTAAAAAAGGCGAAACAAAATCAACTAATTTTGCCCGCCCTTTTTATCTATCGTCTTTTTATCCATAATAACCAGTAAATATATATGGACTTTTTACATTGTATATTACTGTTGCATTTTCTACTGGCAAATGCTCAATCATCTCCACTTTTTTAGAATCTGCAATTGGCATTGCCTCCAGAGGCAGAATTTCATTTTGAGAAAGTACCCCTGAAATTTTTTTTCCTTCTTTTGTCATAAATTGAAAAATGGGATAATATCCTTCCGGCCGTTTGACCCAACTGATAATTTTTGCCTGAACTTTTCGTTTCTTCCATAATTTTTCTATCAATGTCATACTCTGATCCTCCTTTGCCAACCTGATAAATCCATCATAAAAGATTTTTGGGACCAGAGTGTGAACTTCTCCTTTTTCTATTAAGAATCTTTTCTTAAGATTTCCATAAAATATCTTTATTTTTCTGCAACGAAAAAAGGTGGTAAGAATGCCCATTTTCTTATCACCTTGAACAATAACACCTAGTAAAGGAGTATCAAGTAAATATACCCTTATGTATCTACAACATTTATTATATCAATTAGTTAAATAAATGTCAATGCCTTTAGGTTAATTTTTTAACAATTTTCCATCTTTTTCTAACATATATTCATGAAGAAGAATAAAAAGAGTAAAAATCCAATTTCCGCCACCTCATTGGCAGCTCCCATAATATCTCCAGTAAGTCCGCCAAGAATCCTTTCAATATATTTGCGAAATAAAAAAATAAGCAAAAACACTGCAAGTGATGCCAAAAAGCCATATAATCCAAATCCTACTGTCAAAATAAAATTTCCAAGCAGGCTGCATATGAAAGTTCTCATTCCATCCAGCGTACCAATAAACAATCCCAGTCCTTCTTTTCTTGCATAAACTGCTTTATATCCCACAATTCCCTGAACCATCTTTCCAGCTACTGGAAGTAATAGGAAAACCAGCCATAAGGGCCTGTTAAAAAAATGTCCAGCCATCCACAGACCTCCATATCGAAAAGTAAAATCAAAAAGAATGGCAATCACTCCATTGGTGCCCACTCTGCTGTCTTTCATAATTTCCAGTATCTGTTCTCTGCTTCTTGCAGAATAAATACCGTCTGCTGTATCTGCTAATCCATCTACATGAAATGCTCCCGTTAAAAATACTAATGTTAGCATTCCAAACAGGATCGCAATTTCCATCGGAAAGACCCGATGGGCACAGGAATAGACCATTGCACAAAAAACTCCCAATACAATTCCTACAACAGGAAAATAGATAATTCCCTTTTCCAGTTCCCCTTCTTTTACATCCCAGTCAATCCGAACTGGTATCCTGGTCAAAAAACCTAAGGTCAATCGAAATCCTTTTAACATATTCCCACATCCTCAATGATAGATTTGCACATTCCTTCCACGGTATATACCCTGGCTGTTGCAGTTACTGAAAACTGATGCTTTAACAATGCCTTTGTAGTCACCGGACCAATACTGATGATTTTCGGAAGTTTACCCTGATAATCTGCTATCATGTCTGCAAATACATTTACCGCACTGGAACTTCCAAAAGTAATATAGTCCAGGCAGGGAAGCTGTCGCAGCAATTCTTCCTTCTTTCTTTCTTCTGCCAATGTCTCATAAAGCCCAATGTCATCAAATGGAATTTTCTTTTCTTTTAATGCTTGAGGAAGAACATCCGATGCTCCAGCTGCCCGAAAAAGTCCCACACAATCGTGATCTGTCAACATTGGTATAAATCCCTTTGCCAACCCTTCGCTGGAAAACGTATCTGGTATATAATCACTGATCAATCCATGATGATACAGTGCCTGTTTTGTCCCACTTCCAATTACTGCAAACTTAATATGGAATATAGTCCTTATATCAATCTTTTGTTCTTTTAACGACTTAAAGAAATATTCTACTCCATTGGCACTGGTAAATACAATCCATGTATATTTTGAAAGATTTCTCATATCTACATAATTTCTTTGTGTATCGATCAGACTAAATGCCACTGCCTCCCCACCGTATTTTGTGACTTCTTTTGTAAGGTGTGAAGCCAGCCGCTTCGTACCAGTCGCCATAATCCTTTTACCAAATAATGGCCCCTTTTCAAACCAGGATAATTCTTTCCCCAGGTTCGTAACTTCTCCGATCACAATAATGGCTGGCGTTGTAATCTTAGAGATCTTACACTCTTCTTCAATGTTCTCTAATGTTCCATACACAGCTCTCTGTCTTGCCGTTGTTCCCTGCTGTAAAATAGCAGCTGGTGTTTTAGGATCTTTTCCATGAGCAATCAGTTCCTTGACAATATTAGAAAGATTCAAAAGCCCCATTAGAAAGATCAACGTTCCCTCTTCTTTCGCCAGCGTTTCAAAATTCAATACCGAATTTCCTCTTTTTTCCTTACTCTCATGTCCTGTAATAATATGAAGCGAAGATGCATAATTTCTGTGTGTTACTGGAATTCCCTGATATGCTGGAACTGCATAAGAAGAAGATACTCCAGGAATAATAACATACTCAATGCCTTCCTTCTTTAATTCCATGGCTTCTTCTCCACCTCTGCCAAAAATAAACGGATCGCCTCCTTTTAAACGTACCACATCATATCCCTGTTTTGCATAATCTATTAAAAGTTGATTAATTTCGCCCTGTTTTAAATGATGATCGTTAGATTTTTTTCCAGCGTAAATCAATCTTGTATTCCGTTTTGTTTCATTTAATAGGGACATAGAAATCAGATGATCATATATGATCACGTCTGCATTTCTTAAGGCATCCATCCCTTTTACTGTGATTAATCCTGCATCCCCTGGACCGGCACCTATAAATGTGACCATTCCATAAGGCTTATGAGCAAATACTTTCTTTCCAGTTTCTTCTCCCACTTGTCCGGCCTCTTCAATCCTTCCCATATTTTCCACATAGACTGGATGTTTTCCATCTTCTGCAAACATCACTTTCATCGTTATATGCATATTAGAAAGCTTCGTATAAACTGCTGCCGGTGCGTTGCATCCTCCTCCGATCATACTTAAAAATCCACGCTCTGCTTTTAGTACTGCCTCCGCTTCTTTGCAATGAATCGCTTCCAGAACTTCCTTTAAATCTCCATTTCTTGCTTCTACTGCTAAAATTCCCTGTCCTACAGCTGGAAGAAATTCACTTGGATTCATGTATTCATAATACAGATCCTCTTCTTGTTCCATGCAAAGCCTTTTCAGTCCTGCTGCTGCAAGAACAATGGCATCATATTCTCCATCTCGTAACTTCTGAATTCTGGTCTGTACATTTCCCCTGAGTACGTTTACCTTTATATCCGGATTGATTTTCTTTGCCTGTAATTCTCTTCTTAAACTACTGGTTCCTAATACTGCCCCCGGCTTTAAATTTTTTAATAAGGTTCCTGTGGTCGTTACAATCACATCACGAACATCAGACCGGTTCAAAATCGCTCCAATCCCAAGGCCCTTCGGAAATGACATGGGCATATCTTTTGCACTATGAACTGCCAAATCAATTCTTCCCTCTAAGAGAGCTTCTTCCAATTCTTTTGTAAAAACACCTTTTCCACCAAAAGAAGCCAGAGAGCGATTCAAATCTTTATCGCCTTTGGTAGATATCTTTACAATTTCTACAGTAAAATCAGGAAATTTCTCCAATATTTGATTTTTTACAATTTCAGTCTGAATCAAAGCCAGTTTACTTTTTCTTGTTCCAATTCTTAACTTTTTATTCATATTTCTTTTCATATCCCCTTGGCGTAATCATTTTTCCATTTGCAATATAAGTGGTCGAATTTCCAACGATTACCACACAGAACATATCCAGAGGCATATCCTTTAATTCTCCCAGGGTAGTAAGATAAGAACTTTCTTCTTCTCTTCCTGCATGGCGTACCACACCCACTGGCGTCGTCTCATCCCGATATTTCATTAAAAGATCTGCTGCCTGTTCCACATGGGTTTTTCTTTTTTTGCTTTTCGGATTATACAGGCATACAATCATATCTGACATACCAGCGCATTCCACCCTCTTCATGATCAGATCCAAGGGAGTCATCAAATCGCTGAGGCTAATAACAGAAAAATCATGCATCAATGGTGCTCCTAAAATTGATGCTGCTGCGCTTGCAGCTGTAATTCCCGGAACAACATCAATGGTAATATCTGATTGATTTTTTTGTGCGACTTCCATAACAATGCCTGCCATACCATAAATCCCACTATCTCCACTGCTTACCATGGCAATCCTTTCATGTTCTTCTGCCAATTCTACCGCTATTTCACACCGTTTTACTTCCTGCATCATTGGAGTTGCCAGATATTCTTTTTGTGGAAATAATGGCTTTAATAATTCAATGTATGTGGTGTAACCAATAACAATTTCTGCCTCTTTAATTGCTTTTACTGCCCGGTTTGTCATATCTTCATAACCGCCGGGTCCAAATCCTACGACTGTTAATCTTCCCATTGCTGATTCCTTTCATTCAAACACTGGAAAAAAGTCTCTAATTTTCCAGGTTCTATACTGTCCCTTATTTGATAGAACAGCTTCCATACTGCATAGTTTGTATTCTTTTTTTTGCTCTCTTTTTCGATAAAATCACATACCATATCCATAATCTGCTGATTGTTTTTAAAAATCCGCCATTGTTCAAATTTTTCTTCATAATCATCTAAAATGATATCTGCTTCCTTTGCTTCCTTACGTTTTTTTTCATTATTCGCTCTTGAAATTCGTTCAAAGTCATCAATATTATAATAGGAAACCTCTTTTATGCTTTCCAGAGTTTTCTCCATATCCATAGGTACAGCAAGATCAATCAGCACTTTTTTCTTCCTGCTCTTTATTGCCTGACGGAACTTCTTCTCTGTCACTGTATAGTGAGGACTGGATGTAGCACTGATGATAACATCCATATTTTCAAAATATTCATACCGCTCTTCATATGGAATCTGTTCAAATCGAAGTCCATGGCGGCTGATTTTTCCCTGGCGGGCAGTGACATAAATAGATACCCCCTTTACTGACTGTAGATTTTTTAAAACAATGGATCCAATCTTTCCACTAGCTCCAATGATTAAGATCTTTTTTCCATTTAAGTCCCCAAATTCATGCATCGCTGTTTTAATGGCAAGACTTGCTGTAGAAACAGATGTTTTGGAAAGTTTGGTTTCTGTTTTTACCTTTTTTGCACCAGTAATCGCATAGCGAAACAATGTATTTAAATACACACCTGTTGTTCCTGTCTCCATTGCATATTCATGAGCATCTTTGATCTGTCCAAGAATTTGATCTTCTCCGATGACCATAGAATCCAATCCCGCCGCTACCTGAAATAGATGGTGAACAGCTTTTTGATTATGAAAAAAACGCAGATAATTCCTTACTTCTCCTCTTTTTTCTAATCCGGCCAATAAAAGTAGATATTTTTGCATAACTGCAAATACAGCACTTTGGTCCTTCTCGTCATTTCCATAACAATATAATTCTGTTCGATTGCAAGTGGATACCAGAATACATTCTTCTATTTCTTCCGTCCGCACCAGCTGTTCCATAAGTTCTCTCTGTGCCTCTTTGCAAAATGCAAATTTTTCCCGAATAGCAATCGGTGCAGATTTATAGCTGACACTGATTAGTTGAATGCTCATTCTTTCGCCCTCCGGTATTCATGGGTAAATGTCTTATCATATAATTTGGATAACTCATATTCATCCCCCAGGAAATCTCCTACAACAATGAGCGCTGTTTTTTTAATGCCTGCTTTTTTTACTTTTCCGGCAATATTTTTTAATGTTCCTCGGACGATCATCTGATCCTCCCAGGAAGCCTTATACACAACTGCCGCTGGCGTATCTTCTCGATACTCTTCCATTAATTCATCGGTAAGCTTCTCAATCATGCCAACACTTAAAAAGATGACCATGGTCGCATTGTGTTTTGCAAGATCCCTAATCTTCTCTTTTGGAGGCATTGATGTACGTCCTTCCATTCTGGTCAATATGACTGTCTGACTTACATTTGGCAGTGTATACTCTTTTTTCAGAGCTGCAGCTGCTGCAAAAAAGGAACTGACACCAGGTATTACTTCATAAGAAATACCCATTCGATCTAGTGCATCCATCTGCTCCCTGTGTGCACCAAATACTGCTGGATCTCCTGTATGCACTCTGGCTGTTAAATACCCACGTTCTTCTGCTTCTTTCATCACATCCAAAACTTCTTCTAATGTCATAGATGCACTATTGTAAATTTTAGCTTCCTTGTTTACGTCTTTTAATACTTCTTTATTTACTAAAGATCCAGCGTAAATAATTACATCGGCCTGGTCAATAATTTTTTTCCCTTTTATCGTCAATAATTCCGGATCTCCCGGTCCTGCTCCAATAAAATATACCATACAATTTTCCTTCTTCTTATCAAACTATTTTTCTAACAGGAGGCTGCTATAAGTACCTCACATGTTTTCTGAATATCCTGTTCCGTATGAGCATCCGATACAAACATCGCTTCATACTGTGACGGTGCAAGATAAATGCCATGTTCCAAAGCATATCCAAAATATCTGGAAAATGCCTGCATGTCTGACGACGTTGCTCCATCATAATCCACCACAGGATCTTTTGTAAAATATGCACACAGCAAAGAACCGACCTGATTTACCTGAATTGAACATCCAGTAACTTCACTGTTTTTTCGAAGTACCTGTGCAATCTTTTTCGCACTGGCATCGATTCTATCATAAATTCCAGGATCATCTCTTAAGATTTCCAACGTTTTGATACCTGCTGCAGTTGCAATTGGATTTCCCGACAGAGTTCCCGCCTGATAGACCTTCCCAACTGGAGATACATGAGCCATAATTTCTTTTTTTCCTCCATAGGCTGCCATTGGCATTCCTCCACCTACGATTTTTCCAAGTGTCGTCATATCGGCTTCCACTCCATAATACTGTTGCGCTCCTCCCAGACTTAAGCGGAACCCCGTAATGACTTCATCAAAAATCAAGACCGTTCCATGTTGAGCTGTAATCTCTCTTAAAAACTGTAAAAATCCTGGTTTCGGAGGTACCACACCCATGTTAGCAGCCACTGGTTCTACAATTAATGCCGCGATTTCATCTTTATTTTCCTCAAATAACTGCCGTACAGATTCCTCGTTGTTGTATAGGGCTACTAATGTGGTCTTAGTATAACCTTTCGGTACTCCTGCACTATCTGGAACAGAACTTGTCAATGCTGCAGAACCTGCTTTTACTAAAAGTCCATCCGAATGTCCATGATAACAGCCTTTAAATTTAATAATTTTCTCTCTTCCGGTAAATCCTCTCGCAGTACGAATGGCAGACATAACTGCTTCTGTACCGGAACTTACCAAACGGGTAACTTCCATAGAAGGAATCATCTCTTTTATCATTTCAGCAATGATGGTCTCTCTTTTTGTTGGTGCACCATAAGTTAAGCCGTCCACCGCTGCCTTTTGCACTGCTTCAATCACTTCTTCTCTGGCATGCCCTAAAATTCCTGGTCCGTAAGAACATACATAATCAATTAATTCATTGCCATCCACGTCATAAATCTTACTCCCTTTGGCATGGTCAATAAAAAGTGGTGTTCTTCCTACAGAACCAAAGGCACGTACAGGAGAGTTGACACCTCCTGGCATGACCTTCACTGCCTGTTCAAATAACTGTTTTGATTTATCAAACTTCATACCTGTTTCCTCACTCATTTTCTGATTAAAAATGCCTCCGATTTCAATCCGAGGCATTTGATTCTTCTATAAAGTTTACCACAAGAGAGAAGCAGGTGACAACCCTGCTTCGAATTCCATTGCACACTCCAAGTTATACAAGCATATATGAATTATTTGATCACTTCTTTTTTAAGCATAAAAAGTTCTTCCAAAGCAATACAATTTTTTATCGTTTGATGTTCTACCATGTGAATGCATTGTTTCAGGTCCATCCAACAGACACTTTCTAATTCTTCTTTTTGTATCTCAAACTCTTTGACTTCCAAATCCTTCCATATATAATATGCACGACTGATTTGACGATCGATGAACAGCTCTCCATAGAAAACTTCATCATGATAGATGGTTCGTTTTCCACATAAATGAAGTTCTTTTTCTTCTACAGTAATTCCAAGTTCCTCTTTTAGTTCCCGTATTGCTGATTCTTCATATCCACATCCTGCCGGAATATGTCCAGCACTGGAAATATCATAGCAGCCAGGATAAGAATCCTTATTGGCACTTCGTTTTTGCAATAGTACCTGAATTTCTCCATTCTTTTTTCTCACCAGCCAGACATGAGAAGTCCGATGCCAGATTCCTTTTTGATGAGCTTCTTTTCTTTCTATAGTCTTTCCAGTTGGATTACCATCCATATCAACAACATCTAACCATTCCATATTGTTATACTCCTTTGGTCTTCGAATCACTTTTCCTTTATTTTAACATAAAAGTAATCAGAAATTAAGCCATCACTGCTTCTTTCATGGATTTCACATATTCATAAATATATCTTCCAGCATCTTTACCATACTGTTCTACAATCTTTACAATTGCACTTCCTACTATAGCTCCGTCTGCATATCCTGCCATTTCTTTTGCCTGTTGCGGTGTACTGATACCAAATCCAATGGCGGTCGGTTTATCAGAAACTTTTTTTATCGTCTCTAACATACTTTTTAAATCTGTCTGAATTTGATCACGAACTCCTGTCACTCCCATGGACGATACCACATAAATAAATCCTGCGGCATCTGCTGCAATGGTTTTCATACGCTCTTTGGATGTTGGAGCAATTAATGAAATAATATCTACATCATGCATAGCGGCAATTGGTGCCAGTTCGCCTTTTTCTTCATAAGGCAGATCCGGAATAATCAGTCCATCCACACCAGTTTCCTGACATTTTTTCACAAATCTTTCATATCCATATTTATATACTGGATTTAAATAAGTTAAGAATACAATCGGAACTTCTGTTTTTTTCCGTAAAGATGCTACCATATCAAATAACTGATCTGTTGTTGTGCCATTAGATAATGCTCTGACATTTGCTGCCTGAATGACCGGACCTTCTGCAACTGGATCACTAAAAGGAATCCCAATTTCAATCAGATCTGCTCCAGCTCTGATCATTTCCATAATAAATTCTTCACTTTTTTCTAAAGTAGGATCTCCACCTGTTACAAAACCAATAAACGCTTTTCCGTGATTAAATGCCTGTTCTATTCTACTCATAAATCTCAACTCCTCGATATCTTGCAATTGCTGCTACATCTTTATCTCCACGCCCGGACAAACAGATAATAATGGAATCATCCGGTGTATATTCTTTTGCTGTTCTTAATGCCTGGGCTACTGCATGGGCACTTTCAATAGCACAAATAATTCCCTCCGTTTTTGCCAGATATTCAAAGGCTGTCACTGCCTCATCATCTGTAATGGATACATATTCTGCTCGTTTCGTGTCATATAAATTGGCATGTTCTGGCCCAATTCCCGGATAATCCAGTCCTGCAGAAATAGAATATACCGGTGCGATCTGTCCATATTCATTTTGACAAAAGTAAGATTTCATACCATGGAAAATTCCTATCGTCCCTTTTGCAATGGTTGCTGCATGCTGATTTGTATGAATTCCTCTTCCTGCTGCTTCGCATCCGATTAATCGTACACTTTTCTCTGGAATAAAATGATAAAACATCCCCATAGCATTGCTGCCGCCTCCTACACAGGCCATCACTGCTGCCGGAAGTTTTCCTTCTAATTGTAAAATCTGCTCTTTGGCTTCTTTGCTAATGACACTTTGAAAATCTCTTACCATAGTAGGAAATGGATGCGGCCCCATGACAGAACCCAATACATAATGCGTATCTTCTACTCTGGATGCCCATTCTCTCATTGTTTCATTAACAGCATCCTTTAGTGTCATAGTCCCACTGGTCACGGCATGAACCTTAGCTCCTAGCAATTCCATACGATATACATTCAATGCCTGACGGTCCGTATCTTCTTTTCCCATAAAAATCTCACATTCCATATTAAGAAGTGCTGCTGCTGTAGCAGTTGCTACTCCATGCTGACCTGCACCTGTTTCTGCAATTACACGGGTCTTTCCCATACGTTTTGCAAGGAGACACTGTCCCAAAACATTATTAATTTTGTGAGAACCAGTATGGTTTAGATCCTCTCGTTTTAAATAAATCTTTGCTCCTCCTAAATCCTTTGTCATCTGCTCAGCATAATACAAAAGAGAAGGTCTTCCTGCATACTCTTTTAATAAAGTATTTAGTTCTTCTTGAAATTCTGCATCATTTTTATAAAATTCATATGCCTTTTCCAATTGAATAATTTCATTCATTAATATTTCCGGAATATATTGCCCTCCATGGACTCCAAATCTACCTTTTGACATTTCTAATTCTCCTTACTATATTTATAATTTTATCTTGGTCTTTATATCCATTCGTTTCTACGCCGCTACTAAAATCCACTCCATAGGGATGCAGCTGTCTGATTGCTTCTTCTATATTGTCTTCTGAAAGTCCTCCAGCCAAAAACCATGGCCTATTCATTTCAGGTACTACCTTCCAGTCAAATGTCTTTCCACTGCCTTTACCACTATCAAGCAAATAATATTCTGTGTCAAAGCCTGTCATTTGACTGCTTGC
Organism: Lachnospiraceae bacterium; assembly: GCA_036311565.1. Lineage (GTDB taxonomy): Bacteria > Bacillota > Clostridia > Lachnospirales > Lachnospiraceae > Fimousia. The sequence continues at coordinate 5,384 of JAXJPR010000012.1, read as the reverse complement.
TATGTTTTGAGCTTGAAAAGCCTTGATTAATGGGATTTTTATCATTGTTTTCAGTCTTCTGATATAACCCTCATCTTCTCTTCCATGAAGCTGAATCACATCGATGATTCCTTCTCTGGCAATTTGGGCAATGACTTCTTCTTTTTCATCCACAAAAACTCCTACTGCTTTTATTTTAGGATCTAAGTGTTTTTTTAGCCTTACTGCCTGTTCTTTGGTTACCTGCCTTTTACTTTTTGCAAAGACAAATCCGATATAATCTGGCATTGCTTCATTGACAAATTCCACATCAACATCTCTTCTTAATCCACAGATCTTAATTTTCACCATAAGCTTCACCATTTAACTTTAAGATCTCTGCTTTTTTATTTTTGCTTCTCATCAATGTCTCTCCAATTAAGACTGCATTGGTACCATTTTCTTTTAATACCTGAATATCCGCTGCTGTTTTTATTCCACTCTCTGAAACAAATAAAATCTCTTTTGGTATTTTTTTTCTTAATTGGATGCTATTATTAAGATCCACTGTGAAATTTCTAAGATCTCTGTTATTTACTCCAATTATTTTCGCTCCTGCCCAGATAGCATCTTTTACTTCTTTTTCGTCATGCGCTTCGACCAGAGCACTTAATCCAAGGTCCTCTGCAATTTCGATATATTGTTTGATTATTTCTTTGTCCAGCAGTGCACAAATAAGCAGAACGGCTGACGCCCCAATTACTTTTGCCTCATAAATCTGATACTCATCGATTGTAAAATCTTTACGAAGCACTGGTATGCTGCATGCCTGTGTAATTTCTGTAAGATATTGATTGGAACCTTGAAAATAATAAGGTTCTGTCAGACAGGAGATTGCACTGGCACCGGCTTCTTCATACTCTCTGGCTATCTGTACATATGGAAAATCCTCTGCAATGACACCCTTAGATGGAGATGCCTTCTTTACTTCACAGATAAAAGAAAGCGGCTCTGTTGCTAATGCCTGATAAAAGGGATATCCCGTATCTTTATTACAAGTTCTGGCCTGCGCTTTTATTTCATCCAGAGAAACCTTCCTCTTCAATTCTTCTACTCTGATTCTGGTCTTTGCTGCAATTTCATCTAAAATCATGATTTACTCCTCATTGGTCAAACGAATAAACGCTTCTAACTGTTGTAATGCTTTTTTGCTATCAATCATGTCATTTGCCAGTTCAATGGCATCCTTCATAGATAATTGTGCATTTGCAATTAACATGGCTGCTGCAGAATTTAATACGACTGCATCTCTTCTTGCACCTTTTTCTCCAGACAGAATTGCCCGGGTAATTGCTGCATTTTCTTTTGCTGTTCCTCCAACTAATTCTTCTTTTTTACATCGTTTCATTCCAAACTGTTCTGGTGTGATTTCATACGTCTGCATCTTTCCATTTCTGATTTCACAAACAGTTGTTGGTGCACTGACTGATATTTCATCCAGACCATCCTGTCCATATACGACCATGGCATTTTTAACTCCCAGATTATTAAGTGTATGAGCCATTGGTTCAATCAAATCTTTACTGTAAACTCCTAATAACTGCATATTGGCTCCTGCCGGATTTGTAAGTGGTCCTAAAATATTAAAAATTGTCCGAATTCCCAATTCCTTTCGGACCGGTCCTACAAATCTCATAGCTGGATGATATTTTTGTGCAAATAAGAAGCACATGCCAATTTCTTCTAATATCTTTTTGCTTTTTTGTTCATCAATCATCAGATTAACACCCAATGCTTCCAGTACATCTGCAGCTCCTGATTGACTGGATGCCGCCCTGTTTCCATGTTTTGCAACTGGTATACCAGCTGCTGAAACAACAAATGCAGAGGTTGTTGATATATTAAACGAATTGGAATGATCTCCACCCGTTCCTACAATTTCTAATACATCCATATCATGCTGCAGCTGTATCGCATGGTCTTTCATTCCTGACGCTGCTGCTGTAATCTCTTCAATCGTTTCTCCTTTTAAAGATAATGCGGTAAGAAAAGCCGCAATCTGTATCTGGCTTGCTTCTCCAGTCATGATTTCATCCATAGATGCCCGCATTTCGTCATAATTTAAGTCTTCTTTCATTGCTGTCTTTAATACTGCCTGCTTAATCATTGTACATTACCTCCTAAGAAATTTTTTATGATTTTCATCCCATCCGGTGTCAACACTGATTCTGGATGAAACTGAACTCCATACGTTTCATATTCTTTATGTTTTACTGCCATAATTTCTCCGTCTTCTGCTCTTGCAATCACCTGCAGACAATTAGGAAATCCCTTTTCACTGGCAGCTAAGGAATGATATCTGGCTGCCAAGATTTCTTTTTCTAAATTTTTAAACAATGAACTATTTTGATCTACCGTAAGAACGGATTGTTTTCCATGCATTAATTCTTTTGCATATGTAATTTGGGCACCGTATGCCTTACAAATTGCCTGATGTCCCAGGCAAACACCAAGTATTGGTACCTTTCTCTCAAAATGATTTACCATTTCTATACAGATTCCTGCATTTTCCGGTCTGCCCGGTCCTGGTGAAAGAATGATTCTTTCCGGCTGTAACTGTTCTATTTGCTCCACTGTCATTTCATCATTTCTAATTACTTTGATATTCTGGTCTATACTTCCAATATATTGATATAAGTTATACGAAAAACTGTCATAATTATCGATTAATAAAATCATGCTTCTAATCCTCCCTCTGCCTGCTTCAATGCATTTACAACTGCCTGGGCCTTATGGATGCATTCTTTAAATTCTCTTTCCGGAACACTGTCAGCTACAATCCCTGCTCCAGAACGAATAAATACTTTTCCATTTTTCTTATAAGCAATACGAATGGCAATACAAGTGTCCATATTTCCTGTAAAATCCAGATATCCAATGGCACCTCCATAAATACCTCTTTTATTATTTTCAAGCTCATTGATAATCTGACAGGCTCTGATTTTTGGTGCTCCTGATAAAGTTCCGGCCGGAAGAACCGCTCCTACTGCATCCAGTGCCTGTTTTCCTTCTTTTATTTTCCCTTTTACAGTAGAACCAATGTGCATGACATGGGAGAATCGCTCTATTTCCATATATTTTTCCACTTCTACAGTGCCAAACTGGCTGATCTTACCAATATCATTTCTTCCAAGATCTACTAACATATTGTGTTCTGCCAGTTCTTTCGGATCTTTTAACAGTTCTTCTTCCAATGCCCGGTCTTCCATATCTGTTTTTCCCCTCGGGCGGGTTCCCGCAAGAGGAAACGTATATAGAGTATCATCATTTAATTTTACTAATGTCTCTGGAGAAGCTCCTGCAATTTCAATGTCATCACTGCTGAAATAAAACATATATGGAGAAGGGTTGGTAACACGAAGTACCCGGTAAGTATCTAAAAGACTTCCTTCCGCCTTTGCCTCCAATCGATTGGATAATACTACCTGGAAAATATCTCCTTCCAAAATATGATCTTTTGCAACATTGACCATACTGCAAAATTCTTCTTTCTGAAACAATGGCTGAAACTCTGTCTGTACCTTGAGTGGTTCGTCTTCTCTTTCTTCCCCATCTTTTACCAGTCGAATCATATTTTCTATTTCTAATTTCGCTTTTGCGTAATTTTCTTCCAATCGGTCTGTTTTTGTATTTGCAATAAATATCATCTGTTGTTTTAAATGATCAAAAGCAATCACTTTATCAAATAACATTAAGTCAAAATCTTTAAATCCTTCTTCATCTTCCGCATCTAACACTAACGATGTTTCCTGATATTTGATATAGTCATAAGAAAAATAACCTGTAAGACCTCCTGTAAAAGTCGGCATGCCTTTGATCTTTGGACTTTTATATTCTTCTAATATCTGTTTAATATAAATATTCGGATTTTTTGTCTTTATAGAAAATTTTGTTCCATTTTGAATCGTTACTACATGATCTTTACAGGTTAATTCTAATTTAGGATCATAACCTAAAAATGTGTATCTGCCCCATACTTTGGAATCTTCTACACTTTCTAACATATAGCAATGATGACTGACTGCTTTTAATTTCTTCATTACCTGCAATGGTGTGTAAAAATCAGAATATATTTTTTTGCAGATTGGAACTGCCCGATAATCTTTTTCATATTTTTTTACATCTTCAAATTTTGGATAGTACATCTTATTTCTCCTTTTTATTCGCTGCTCTGATAGGTGTAAGGTCATTTGCCTTTCAGTTTAAAAAATCAAAAAACCCGCCCTTGACAAAGTATATACTTTGTCAAGGACGGGTAATAATTTCCGCGGTGCCACCTTGATTCAGAGATAGAGAAACTGAGTCTATCCCTGCACTTATCAGAATACCATCATATTCCTGACAACTAACGTATGCCTTACGTCGTAGAATACTCAGCAATCATCTGCTTTTGACTACGCCCTCAGTGGTCCATTTGACAAGCTGCGTTCTGCCGGTTCTCAGCTACCCGACTCTCTGTAAGTGCACGATTTGCCGTTATCTCCACTTCAACGGTTTAAAAATCTGTTTAATTTGTTAACATATTAACACTTTACTCTGCTAATGTCAAGATTGTTTTTATATAAATATTCTTATTTGGTTTTAATACTTTTTACATTGCTCCATCCAGAATAATATCTGGTTCCATTTACTGTCTTATAGGTTCTGACTTTTACATAATACTTTTTCTTTGTTGCTAAGCCAGTGACTGTCTTTTTGGTAGTCTTATAACTGGTTATAGTCTTTGTTACATAACTGGAAAATTTACTGCTTCTGGAATAACGGACCTGATATCCAGTTACCTGTACAGATTTTTTGCTTATTTTCACAGTAAAAGCTTTTTTCCTTTTGTCAGACTGGTAATATAAGTTTTTACCGGCTTAATTTTAAAATATTTTGTAACAGTTCCAGTATAATTTTCTATAAATGTAATCTTAACAGAATAGTTTCCTACCTTTTTTCTTCCTTTTGCATAAGTTAGCGTATAATCGGTTCCTTTTTTCAATGTCTTACTTCCATATTTAACCGTTACCTTTGGTGTACGTACATTTCCATTATAAGTATATGTCGTACTGGATAAGGTTATTTTAGCATTTGCAGATGTGATTTTCGTCGCTTTTGTCTGTTTCCATAAGGATTTCCAGCGCTTTCGACCGTTGCTGGAATGATCACGTATGTAAGTTTTTTACATCTGCTAAATACTTTTTCTTCTATGATCCGTATGCTGGATGGGATGTGAATACTTTTGATCTTATTCTGATAATTATTCCATGGTGCTTCTTCTTCTGGCATCTGACCACTTCCTGTAATCTCTAAATGTCCAGTGCTCTGATAAAAATGCCACTTAATCTTATCTCCATAAGTTCCATATCCATCTTCTGCTTTTA
>JAXJPR010000011.1:0-63213 GCA_036311565.1 Lachnospiraceae bacterium | reverse complement strand
GAGGAAGAGACCGAGAAAGCACAGGAAATCATAAATGTACAATAATCTTTCATAAAAAAAAGGAGCTTTGCTTTAGAAGTAAATGTAATCATTTTACTTCTTGACAAAGCTCCTTTTTTATATTGAAACAGAAATTTTTCCTTAATAACTTACACTTCTATAAGCAGACATTGGTCCGCTATATTTTCCTTTGACACCCTTTACTTTATAATAGTATTTTTTCCCTTTTACCAAAGACTTGCTATCATAAAACGTAATCGTAGAAGAACTGTTGGTTTTTGTCCCCTTATATATGTAGGTTCCATTTGGTTTTGTACTTCTATAAATTTTATAAGTTTTGATTCCTGAAGATTTTTTCCATTTTACAATTACTTTTTTCCCGCTCTTTTTTACAGATGTCAGCTTTACTTTTGGAATTTTGGGTACACTGATCTTTTCCCGATAGCCAAAATACAAATGAGTAACTGCAAGCATTTGAGCAGATGGATCAAAACCAGAATAACTCTTCACTTCATGTTCTGGCCTTACATAAGCGCCATCCGGATATTCACTGTTCTTATAATATACATTTGGACTATCTCTTGTAACATCTATTACGATCCATTTTCCGTCCACGAATGCCTCATTCCATACATGATCCATTTTTGCAAGATTACTTTCTGTCTCCCACTGATTTCCTGGAATACTGATTGCATGTCCCTTTGCTGTTCTGCATGGAATTCCCTGCATTCTTACCAGTGCTGCAAATAATACAGAATATCCATTGCATACCGTTTTTGCTTTTTTTGTTTTTGATGTGATCTGCTTATATAAATCATATGGATTTAACGTACCTGTTACACTGCTGTCTTCAAAAAATGGACGATCATAATAGACATTTTGAGTAATATAGTCATGAATCCGTAACAGTTTCTCATATTTTGTAGCTGCATTACCCACAATTTTATTAGAAAATTCTTTTAACTTTTTCTGTTCATAAGATGTCAGCTTTTTCTTGGCCGTTGAAGTCCATTTTGCCCCATTACGAAGTTCATAAGACATATCTGACAAAGAAGTATCTAGATAGGCTTCCGGATATCCAGTATTTGTAGACCGGATTTTCTGATTCTCATTCACAATACTTTGATACTGCAGAATATATCCAATCCCACTTTTTACTTTAATTGGAACCCCTTTCATCTGTACCTTATTTTTTTCATAACTGTCTTCTGCATTTTTAATAAATTTAATAAATAAAATATAATTGCCATCTAATTCACTAATATCCAGAGTTTTTGAAAATTTCCGGTCAGAACCTGGTACTCCTCCTGATTCATTCTGATTAAATACATAACGTCCATTGCTATTTCTGACATACACCCAAAAATTTGCATAAGTTTCCATCGTCTTCCCGGATACGATCATCTTCTGGTCTTTCATGGTAATTTTATAGTACTCTTTTTGATACATTTTTGAATCTGCATAGGTACTGCAAAAACTTTTTACCAATTTTGGATTTTGCACATCCTCTTTTGCCACCGTTGCAGAAACAAGCTTCGATGGTGCAATTATCAAAATAGCCAATAGTATTGCAACATATTTCTTCCATTTTCTCTTCATGTAATCCCCGCTCCTTTTCCTTTCTTATCTTTTATTTTACACGATAAGACATTTTAATAACAGAAGAAAAATTGAAAATAAAACTAAAAAACGCTATACTTAACATAACTAAATCAAAATACATCGCGAGGAGAATAATTATGAAAACTTTTATCTTCATTTTAATTTTAGTAATTGCAAATACCATACAAGCAATCACTGGATTTGCAGGACCTTTGATTTCTATGCCTCCGGCAATCCTTTTAATTGGTATTGACCAGGCAAAGACCATTATTACTTTTATTGGATGGCTGGCAGCTTTGGTAGTAACCATTCAAAACTTTACCTACATAAAATGGAGAGAACTACTAAAAATGATTCTTTTTATGTTCGTTGGCATGTTTTTGGGAATCCGACTTTTTAATCTTCTTCCTCTAAATTATTTACTTGATTTTTACGCCATTATTGTTCTTGCCATTGGTGCAAAAAACCTGTTCTTACCAAAGAAATCTGAAAAGAACCTTCCGATGCTCCTGTTATTTTTCGTTCTCATAATTGCCGGAATGATGCAGGGAATGTTCACTTCCGGAGGTTCTTTTCTTGTTGTTTATGCTACTGCCATGTTCCATGATAAAAAAGAATTTCGGGCCACGGTATCTACGGTCTGGGTCATTTTAAATATCTTTCTTATGTATGGACATTGGCAGCAGGGATTTTATACCCCAGAAATTGTTAAGATCATGGTTCTTAGTGTTCCACCTGTATTTCTTGCAATTTTCATGGGTAATAAAATCCATGACCGCTTAAATGCCCAAATGTTCTTAAATGTTACATATGGATTATTAATCGTATCTGGTGGAATTCTACTTTTTACTTAAAAAATCTCGTATTGCTTTTAACAACTGGATGATTAACATACTGCAAAAAGAAAGACCATATACGATCAGTAGCTGAGAAACTTTTAATGTCTGTACTTTGAATAATCCATGCAATGCCGGGATGCATAATACTCCAGTCATTAATACTGCACCAAGTAAAAATGCTCCCAGCAGATATGGATTGTTCCACATTTCTTTTTTTACAATAACCGGATGGCTGGATTTACAGTTAAATCCATGGAAGAGTCTTCCTAAGCATAACGTTCCAAAAGACATGGTGCTTGCAAGTAATGCATTTCCATCCTGATATCCAATCAAAAATGCAATGGTTGTCATACATCCAATGACCAGACCTTCCGTTCCTATTTTAGATAAAAAGTCCTTTGTCAAAATGGATTCATTCATTGGACGTGGTTTTTCCTTCATTACGTCTTTTGAATGTGGTTCTAATCCTAATGCAATGGCTGGAAGGCTATCGGTGAGCAAGTTAATGAAGAGTAAATGCACCGGTGCAAATGGAACTGGAAGTGCAGCCAAAGAAGCAAATAATACCGTTAAAATCGCACCAAAGTTTCCAGATAATAAAAACTGAATAGACTGTTTAATATTTTTATATACATTTCTTCCATTTTCCACTGCTTTAATAATCGTAGCAAAGTTATCATCTGCAAGTACCATAGATGCTGCATCTTTGGAAACTTCACTTCCGGTAATTCCCATAGCAACTCCAATATCCGCCTGTTTTAATGCTGGCGCATCATTGACTCCATCTCCTGTCATAGCTACGATATTTCCTTTTTCCTGCCATGCACGAACAATACGGATTTTATGCTCTGGTGATACTCTGGCATATACAGAAATTCCTTCTACAAAATCCTGTAATTCCTCATCACTCATGTGTTCAATGACAGCTCCCTCACAAGCTTCGGATTCATCCTTTAAGATACCAATTCTTTTTGCAATGGCTGCCGCTGTCACCTTATGATCTCCAGTAATCATCACTGGTTTGATGCCTGCCTGAATACATTCTGCCACTGCTTCTTTTGATTCTTCACGAGGTGGATCCATCATAGAAATGAGTCCAAGGAAAATATAATCTCTTTCATCTTCCAGAACCAGTTCTTTTTCTTCTAATACTCGATAAGCAAATCCCAGTACCCGTAATCCATGTCTTGAAAATGCCTGATTGCATTCCCTGATGTTTTCTACGTCCTGCTCTGTAATTTCCTTTACCCCGTCTTTCGTGTCAATCCATTTTAGACGTTCCAACAACACATCTGTCGCTCCCTTTGTCACCATAATGGTCTGATCATCAATATGATGAAGGGTCGACATCAGTTTTCGGTCACTATCAAATGGGATTTCAGATATTCTGGGATATTTTTCACGAATATCTAAACACCGAAATCCTTTTTTACTTCCTAAATTAATTAATGCCGTTTCTGTTGGATCACCGATTTCTTTTCCACCAAGATTAGTAGAATCATTACATAATATACTATATGTGAGCAGCTGTTTTTCCAGTCCATGCTCCATATCGATATCATCTGCTTCAATTACAGAACCATCTACATAATACTGTTCTACTGTCATTTTATTTTGTGTAAGCGTCCCTGTTTTATCAGAACAGATGACAGATACACTTCCCAGACCTTCCACTGCCTGAAGTCTTCGAATAATGGCTTTTTCACGGGCCATTTTCTGAGTTCCAAAAGAAAGTACGATGGTAACGATAGAACTTAATGCTTCTGGAATCGCTGCAACTGCCAGTGCCACTGCAAATAAAAACGCACTTTCTATGGACTCGCCGCGGAATACACTAATTCCAAACAATAATCCACAAAACACCAGAATGATCATAGACAGCTTTTGTCCAAATTGGTCTAAATTCACCTGTAAAGGTGTCTTTTTCTCTGAAGTTGATTTTAACAGACTGGCAATCTTTCCAACTTCTGTATCCATTCCAATTCCAGTTACCAGATAACTTCCCCGTCCATAGGTAATAAAGCTTCCGGAATAGACCATATTCGTGCGGTCTCCTAAAGGCAGTTCGCCTTCCAGCTTCACATGACTTTTCTCCACTGCCAGACTCTCTCCAGTCAATGCGCTTTCATCTGCCTTTAGACTGGCCGCCTCTAAGATTCTTCCATCAGCAGGAACGGAATCTCCTGCTTCTAAATATACTTCATCTCCAATAGTAAGCTGGGCCGCTGGAATTTTTATAATTTTTCCATCTCTTAATACTTTCGCTTCGGGACTTGATAATGCTTTTAAGCTATTTAATGACTGCTCCGCTTTTAACGTCTGCACGGTACCTAAAATTGCATTTACTGTAATTACCACTATAATTACCAGACTACTTTCCCAGTCTCCTAAGAACCCAGAGACCAAAGCTGCTAAGATTAGAATAATGACCAGAAAATCTTTGAACTGTTCAAAGAATATCTGTAATTTTCCTTTCTTTTTGCCTTCTGCCAGTTCATTGGGTCCATACTTGTTTTGTCTTTCCTTTACCTGCTCATTGGTCAACGGCAAAAGCCCTCCGTTGATTTCTTTTCTTACTTCTGTTTTTGCCATTTGATAAAATTCTTTCATGGCTCTTCCTCCATTCTCTCATTTTGTTTTGATACAAAAAAAGACCAGGCTTTTATTGCATCAAAAAAATACAATAAAAGTCTGGCCTTTTCATCACGATACGAACAAAATTTTTTAATTTTGTTGAGAATGACGACATCGTGAACGCAGCGCGCAGGCTACTCCCTTTTATTTAGTAGTAAGTATATACGACAAACGTTCACTTTGTCAATCTAATTTTTACTGAGCCGCTAATAGTGCCTGTACAGACTGAATAAAACTTGTCATATTTCTGTAGCAGATAAAGCAGCAGATTACGATAATTACAATTCCTAAAATATTATTAATGATACCATTTTTGTACTGTCCCATTTCTTTAGAATTTACACAATATAACAGGAAGAATGCAATTAATGGTAAAATAATTGCGTTTGCTGCCTGTGCAACCAGGATTAACTCTGTTGGGCTTGCTCCTAATGCAATTGCAAGAATTGCTCCAAGAACGATAATGAATAACCAAACAGCTTTAAATCTCTTATCCTTTAAATCACAGTTCCATCCTAATGCACCTGTTGTAGCAAAAGCTGCTGCTAAAGGAGCCGCAATAGCAGATGAAAAACCTGCTGCTAATAAACCAATTCCCAGGAACCATTTTGCCCAGGAACCCATAACTGGTTCTACAGCTAAAGCAAGATCTGCACCACTTGTGATTTCAACACCGCTTCCATACATGTTGGCTGCTGCTGCAACAATGATTGCCATAGACACTAATCCACCCAGACCAATAGAAATAATTGTATCTATTCTGGCATCTCCTAAGCTATCTACACTATCCCAGCGTTCTGCTGTAGAGGATGCATGCAGGAATAAGTTATAAGGTACAACGGTTGTTCCGATTAATCCGATTACAGTCATTAAATCATTGCCCCCGAATTTTGGTGTGAACATTCCTTTTAATAATGCACCCCAGTCTGGTTTTGATGCAACTGCTGTAACTGTAAATACAGCTGCCATTAAAATAACAATTGCTGTTAATACTTTTTCAATTGCTTTATAGTTTCCTGACCATAATAATGCAATTGCCAGTAAAGAAATCACAATTACAATTGCCTGCATTGGTACTCCTGGAACCAATGTAGTGAATCCCATGATACCACCTGTAATATTTCCTGTTTCATAAGCAGAGTTTCCTACAAAAATTGCTATAATTACAAGAACCACCGCAATATTATGGATTCCTTTATTTGGCATTTTTTCACGAATGTTTTCTGCTAATCCTTTTTTTGTTACTAATCCTAATCTGGATGACATTTCTTGAAATACAATAGTTGCAATGGTTGAAAATAACATTGCCCATAATAATGTATATCCACTGGTTGCACCTGCTCGTGTACAGGTCGTTACTGTACCTGGTCCAATAAATGCAGCTGCAACTAAGGCTCCAGGTCCAATGTTTTTCATTCTCTGAATAAATTTAGACATATCTTTTTTCCTCCTTCTACAAATCTATCATAAAAGCATAAAGCCTCAATGAACAATTATACAATATCCTTTAACGGACAAATGGTAATTCCTTCTGCCTCCAGACGACTGCGAATCTTTTTCACAAAGGCTAAAGCCTTTTCTCCATCACCATGAACACAAATAGAATCAATTTTTACCGGAATATTTTTCCCTGTAATGGCAGTTACATATCCTTCTTTTACACCTTTTACCACTCTTTCAATGGCAATCTCTTCATCAGTAATCATTGCCCCTTTCTTTGTACGAGCAACTAAAGAACCATCTTCTTCATATGCACGATCTGCAAAAAACTCTTTTGCGCAGCGAAGTCCAAGATCCTGTGCTGCTTTGATCATTTCACTGCCGGAAAGTCCTAATAAAATAATATTAGGATCAAACTTATAAATCGCTTCACAAATCGCTTTTGCCAGTTCATAATCTTTTCCTGCCATATTATATAAAGCCCCATGAGGTTTTACATGGGAAATTTCCATTCCTTTGCTCTTACAAAAACCATATAGTGCTCCCAATTGATATGTCACATATGCTTTTGCTTCTTTAGGCTGAACGTTTAGATTTCTTCTTCCAAACCCCATCAAGTCTGGAAATCCTGGATGCGCACCTACACAAATTTCTTCTTCTTTTGCCATGTCAATGGTTTTTTCCATGACCAGAGGATCAGATGCATGATATCCACATGCCACATTGGCAGATGATATAAGAGGAATTACCTGTTCATCTAGTCCCAACGTATAACGTCCAAAACTTTCCCCCAAATCACAGTTTAAATCAACTTTATACATTTGTTTTTCACCCTTTCAAATCTACATTTTTAACATCGGTAATTAACATATGTCCCGGTGAATGCGTAATGACAAAATCCGGTTTTACATTCATCAAAACAGACTGCGGTGTTACCCCACAAGCCCAGAATACTGGTACTTCTCCCTCTTTTATTTCCACTGGATCACCAAAATCCGGTTTATTAATATCTTTAATTCCAATGGCCGCCGGATCTCCGATATGAATTGGTGTTCCATGTACCTGAGGCATCATACCACTTACGGTAACGGCACGAACCACCTGGTCATATGGAATTGGTCTCATACTGACCGTAGTAGGTCCATGGAAAATTCCAGCTGGAACGGTTTCAATATTAGTAATATACATTGGTACATTGCACCCCATTGTGTTATGGCGCATTTCAATACCTGCCTCAATCAGTTCAGATTCAAAAGAAAAGCTGCATCCAATTAAAAAGCTTACGAAATCTTCTCTCCAGAAATCTTCAACACTGGTATATTCTCCTTTTAATTCTCCTTTTTCATAAACTCTGTATTTTGGAAAATCTGTTGTAATATCACAGTCTTTTGCAATATATTTTAATTCCCGGCTTCCCACATCACTAACTTCTAAAATTGGACATGGTTTTGGATTTCTCTGTGTAAATAATAAAAAGTCATAGGCTAAATCTTTTGGAAGAATTGCTAAATTGGCCTGTGCATATCCTGCACACATACCAGACGTTGGCACAGTAATTTTCCCTTCCCTTATCAGTTTTCTTACTTCCCAAGGTTTTGCATTCACATAATCCATAAAGATTCCCTCCTTTATTCTTTATAATTTAATAGGTCTTCAATAAATCCCGTGTCAGCTTCTCCATCACAGAAGGTTGGATTCTTAAAAATCAAATACTGGAAATTAACATTGGTATGGATTCCTACGATAACTAACTCTTCCAACGCTGTACGCATCTTACGAATGGCCGATTTACGGTCTTTTCCGTGTACGATCACTTTTGCGATCATAGAATCATATTCCGATGGTACTTCATATCCTTCATAAATAGCTGTATCCACTCTAACACCATTTCCGCCTGGCAGATGAATATGCTTAATCAGTCCCGGACAAGGAATAAAGTTTTTTTCTGGCATTTCTGCATTAATTCTACATTCAATGGCATGTCCTCTTAATGTGATATCTTCCTGCTTATATTCTAATTCTAATCCCATTGCTGACTGAATCTGCATTTCAATTAAATCCAATCCTGTTACCATTTCAGTAACCGGATGCTCTACCTGAATTCTTGTATTCATTTCCATAAAATAAAATTCTCCAGACTGGTCTACAATATATTCAATGGTTCCTGCACTGCTGTATCCAACTGTTTTTGCAGCCAGAACTGCCATCTCATTCATTTTCTTTCTTATTTCTTCACTGATGGCAGGAGAAGGAGATTCCTCAATCATCTTCTGATGATTTCTCTGAACAGAACAGTCCCTGTCTCCAAGTGCCAGTACATTGCCATGCTTATCTGCCATGATCTGAATTTCTACATGTCTTGGCTTTATAATGCAACGTTCCATATACATTGTATCATCTGCAAATGCATTGACCGATTCTCTCTGAGCAGTATTAAACTGGAACTCAAAATCCTCTTCTGAATGAGCAATTCGCATTCCTTTTCCGCCGCCTCCAGAAGATGCTTTGATCATAACTGGAAAGCCGATTTCCTTTGCAAGTTCCAAAGCTTTTCTGGACTCATAAACTGGTTCTTTTGTACCTGGTACAACTGGAACACCTGCTTCCATCATTGTCTTTCTGGCTTCTGATTTATTACCCATCCGGTCAATAATATCTGGATCAGGTCCAATAAAATCAATTCCATTTTCGATGCACATACGGGCAAAGGTACTGTTCTCAGACAAAAAACCAAATCCTGGATGAATGGCATCTGCACCAGTGTTCTTTGCTGCCATGATAATGTGTTCCATATTTAAATAGCTGTTTTTCACAGATCCTTCACCAATACAGACCCTTTGGTCTGCCAGTTTCACATGAAGTGCATTGGCATCTTCTTTTGAATATACAGCAACGGATAAAATTCCAAGATTTCTGAGAGCACGAATCACGCGGACCGCTATTTCGCCTCGATTGGCTATTAATACTTTTTGATACATGCAATCCACTCCTTCTATGCTTTAATTTTAAATAATGGCTGTCCGTATTCTACTTTCTGTTCATTGCTTACAAGAATTGCTTCAATTTCTCCAGCGTAATCACTTTCAATCTCGTTCATTAATTTCATTGCTTCTACGATGCAAAGAGTCTGTCCAACTTCTACTTTGTCCCCTACATTGACAAAAGAAGGCGCATCTGGAGATGGAGCGCTGTAAAAAGTACCGACCATCGGAGATAGTACGTATAATTCATCATCTCCTTCATCTTCCTGCGCTGGTTCTGCTGCCGGTACTGCTGGCTGCACTGCAACTGCAGCTCCCTGTGTTATTGCTTTCTTTAATACAATCTCCTCTTCTCCTTCTTTTAAGGAAAATTCAACAAGAGAAGATTTTTCCATCAATTCCATCAATTTTTTCACTTTACTTAAATCCATGGTTCTACCTCCAATATTTCTTTATCAAATAATTTCGTTAAACGTTTTGCTGTCAAGCGTGGGTCCAATACTTCCTTACAAGGATGATGAATTTTATTTCTCATTTCATCATACTCTTTTACTTCTTTTCGATATAATTCCTGCGCTTCTCTTACAGAAACTTTTTGAAAACGAATCTTATTCCCTGGCTTTCTCTGTACCAATTTTGGAATATCTACACTAATAACGGTTGCAATCTTTGTATAGCCCCCTGTTGTCTGCCTGTCGGCCAGCATAATAATTGGCTTTCCATGAGAAGGAACCTGAATGGCTCCAAATGGAATTCCATCTGAAATAATATCGGCACTTCCCTTATGAGCAATATGTGCTCCCTCCAAACGGTAGCCCATGCGGTCTGCATCGGATGTCACAGTATATTCTTCTGATAAAAATGTCTTAATTCCCTGTTTAGTAAAAGCATCTTCCTGAGGACCCATAACTACACGAATGTCAACTTTTTCTTTACTAAAATCATCTGGTTCTAAGTGTCTGGATAAGAAATATGGTAAATATCTCTTCTTTGCACGGAACCATATCTGATCATTTTTCTCTATTTTTCTGCCATGGAATCCTCCTACTGCACATTTTGTGTTGGTAGAACGGCTTCCCATAATATTTTTCACATCTAACCGACTAGAAATTGCCAGATATCCCCAGTTCCCTGCTTCTGCAAACCCAATTTCCAATCGGTCACCTTTATGAGCATAAATTGCTGTATACATTGGAACCAACTTTCCATTTATCTTCGGAGAAAATTTTCCACCAGTTATAGCAATGATAGTATCCGACGTAAATTTCACCGTCGGTCCTACCATGGTAAACTCAATAACTGCTTCATTTTCTGGGTTATCTACAAGTAAATTAGCGATCATAAAGGATCGACGGTCCATAACTCCGGACACAGAAAATCCAGATTTTTGATATCCAGTGCGCCCTAAATCCTGTACTGTCGTGAATAAACCGCTTTTTTCAAATAAAATTCCCATCTATTCACCCTCCTCTATGATTCGATATTGATACTTTCCTCTTTCTTCTAAATCTTTGATTTCTTCAAATTCCTCTGGTGTAATTGGGATAAAACGAATATAATCTCCAGCCTCATATATAATCGGCGGTTCTCTGTCCGGGTCATATGGTTTAATCGGGGTCGTACCAATCAATCTCCAGCCCCCAGGAGAATCTAATGGATAAATTCCTGTCTGTGCTCCTCCAATTCCAACTGAACCAGTAGGAATGCAAATCCGTGGGTTTGCAAGTCTTGGCGTTTCTAATCGTTTATCCATTCCTCCAAGATATGCAAATCCGGGAAGAAATCCTAACATATAAATCAGATAATTTTTATTGGCGTGAAGCGCAATGACTTCTTCCTCAGTCATGTTTCCATATTCTGCTACATCTTTTAAATCTGGTCCGTATTCTCCCCCATAGCAGACCGGAATCTCGAAAATACGAATGTTTTGTGACACATCTTTTTTCTCAACTTGTATTAACTTTTCTACTTTTTCTTTTATCTCATCATATAGAAGAAATCTTGGATCATAATTAATTAGTACGGAGCGAAACGTAGGAATGACATCGGTGATTCCTATGATTTCTTCATTCTTCAATACATTTGTAAAAT
The DNA here is from genome assembly GCA_036311565.1 of Lachnospiraceae bacterium. Classification (GTDB taxonomy): domain Bacteria; phylum Bacillota; class Clostridia; order Lachnospirales; family Lachnospiraceae; genus Fimousia. The sequence goes on along the minus strand of JAXJPR010000011.1, from coordinate 51,626 downwards.
TTCTGATTTTTTCATTGATTTCATCACTGATCACATCTCCAAATTCTACATTAATTGCTGAATCCCCGCATAAAAGTATTCTTGGATATTTCATATACTAGCTACCTCTCTCCGTTGGTTCATCTATTAAATACGTATTTACGTATAATTTTTGTCTAATTTTTAAAATGCACAAAGGCGTATGATTGTGTCACACGCCTCTTTTGGTTGAAAATCTTACTCATAATTCTACAAAAATACTCATAAGTTTTCAAGTCTTTTTGATGTTTTTTAAAGTTTTTTCATTAGTTTTATAGTTTTTAACTGTTATATTGGTCGAAACGATAGCAATATTATACTCTTGGGCCATTTCTATTTTAATTTTACCGTTATTCTTACAGGGTTATGATCGGTATATTTAAAATCATAATCAATTGTTTTTAGTGACGTAATTTCTACATTTGGTGAAACAATAAATCCATCTAACATATAATACTGAGTTTCGCTGCTGTCCGGATCATAAGGTTCATTCAATAATCTGGATGTTGGATAGGTATCATCCATCACCATCTGCCACTGATCTCCTAAATATTCTTCCGGAAACTCTAACGCCTGAAAATGTTCCGTATTAATGACAGGATATTTCTCTATATCTGCACAGGAGAAATACTGATTAAAGTCTCCACCGGCAACGACATAATTTCCCTTTGTATACTCTTCTTTTAATAAAGTGGTCAGAATTTCACTCTGTATCTTTTTTCCTTCTCCAGAATCATACGCTTCTAAATGAAGGTTTACAAATACCATTTCTTTGTCTGTCCCTTCAATTGGAGTTCGTTCTACTAAAAGACATCGTTTCAGCTGGCACATGCTGACTGGCCATGAGAATGAAGATGGAAATGCAATCCGTTCTGCACTTTCCACTTCAAATTTATTCAATGTGACAATCCCACCATCTACTTTGCCAACTGGCGGCCATGGATACGGGATAAATGCACAGCGAAAATTCGTTGCGTATCCAAGAGTTCCTCCATAACTGTTCCATAATTCTTTGACTTCATTCACATGATAAGAACGCTTGGAATCCACATCTACTTCCTGCAAAAATACCACATCCGTATTATGACTTTTTAGCTGTTCTTTGATTCCTTCTATGTTTTTGATAATAACTTCCTTTGAATCTGGCTGAACCTGTTTTCCCCCGTCCATGAAGAAATCTTCTTCTTCACTGAGGGCTCCATATCCTATATTATATGTAAGAATGGAAATTTCTTTTTCTTTCGATAATATCTTCTCCGCTTTTCCTTTTGTCTCGATCGTTTCTGTTTCATTCGGACGATATTCCGTAATTACCAAAAATAAAAGCAGCCCCGCAACAATAAAAAGAATACCAACAAGTATTCCAATTCCAATTTTTATATACTTTTTCATCTACTTCCTTCTTTCTATATACCAACAACTATTATATTTTCTCCATTATATCGAATTTCCTTTCTAATGCAAAGTTTAATATTGGATTATTTACATTTTATTTTTAAAATGTTAAAATGTATTAAATATGTGTATAAATATATGGAGGAGGCATTATTTTGAAAAGAGTCGCTATTGTAACGGATAGTAACAGTGGAATTACCCAAAACATGGCAAAAGAATACGGTATTTCTGTACTTCCTATGCCATTTAATATTAATGACAAAACATATTATGAAGATATTACTTTAACACAAGAAGAATTTTACGACTTCTTAAAGGGCGATGCTGATATTTGTACATCCCAGCCGGCGCCCGGGGATGTGACAGCCCTTTGGGACAAACTGTTAGAATCCTATGATGAAATCGTTCATATTCCAATGTCCAGTGGATTAAGTGGCAGCTGTCAGACTGCTATGATGCTGGCAGAAGATTATGATGGAAAAGTATGGGTCGTAAATAACCAGAGAATTTCTGCAACCATGAAATCTTCTGTTTTAGACGCCAAAGCGATGGCTGAGAAAGGATATTCTGCAGAAGAAATTCATAAAAAACTAACAGATACCAAATTTGATTCCAGCATCTATGCTATGTTAGATACATTAAGATACTTAAAAAAAGGAGGGCGTATTACTCCTGCCGCTGCTGCTCTGGGAACTTTATTAAAGATCAAACCTGTCCTGCAGGTCCATGGAGAAAAGTTAGATGCATTTGCCAAATGCAGAACAGCTAAGAAAGGACGCAGTACTATGATCGATGCTGCAGTCAAAGATGCAACGGAACGCTTTGGAGGATTGGACAATGTCCGCATTTGTGTCGTTCATACAGAAAATCTGGAAAATGCAAAAGATTTCCGCAAAGAATTAACAGAAGTTTTTCCTCTGACAGAGGATGAAATTCCAATTGAAATCTTATCTTTAAGCGTTGCCTGCCACATTGGCCCTGGATGCCTGGCAGTTACCATTGAAAGGAAATTAGAATATTAATATCGTTACAAAATAATTAAGACTGATACTAAAAGCAAGAATTTATCTGCTCTGTATCAGCCTTTTTATTTCTTTTCCATTTCTCTTTGCATATTCAAGCAATTCCTGATTGGCCCGTTCAAATGTGCCAAAGTTTTCTTTACAGCAGATTACGGTTTGACAATCATCGATCCTTGCTTTTGCCTCATCGATCAATTGTTTTTCTATTGGCTCAAAAGCTTCTGCAATCAGGCAGTTTTGTGCCAATGCTCTTGCAGCTGGACAATCTAAATCATTCTCATAAAGAATTCCTGTTACAAATGCCTTTCCTTTTCTCTGCAGCATGCGGTATGTGTTTTTTCCACTTCCTCCACCTGCTATGACAAAAATTTTTGCTTCTTCTTTTGATTTTTCCAATTCCATGCTTCCATTTTCTTCATCAAAACTTCCCACATGAATATCAAAAAGCTTTTTTATATAGCCCGGTGTAAATATTTCCTCTGGCGTTCCATATCTTTCTATGTAATCGCCCTTTACACAAAGAATTTTATCCGATACTCTCTGGGCCAGCTCTAATTCATGAAGGGACATGATCACCGTAAGCCCTTTTTTCTGTCTCATCTCCTGTAAAATGGATAAAAACTCTAACTTAAATTTTATATCCAGATAAGAAGTCGGTTCATCAAGAATAATAACTTCCGGTTCCTGGCACATGGCTCGCGCCAGCATCACTCTCTGCTTTTGCCCATCACTGACTTTTTCAAATTCTTCATTACGAATTTCTGTTACTTGGACCAATTTCATAGATTCTTTCACAATCCGTTCATCTTCTCGGGACAATAATCCAAATCTTCCAGTATAAGGGTAACGTCCGGTAGATACCACTTCTTCACAGGTCATCATTTCCGTTTTTATTTTTTCAGTAAAGACAACTGACATTTTTTTGGCCAGTTCTTCTCTCTTCATATCCATGAAAGACTTTTGCGAAAGATAAATGGCCCCATCAATTAATTCCAACTGTCTGGCAATACTTTTTAAGATCGTTGATTTTCCTGCTCCGTTTGGGCCGATTAACGTAAGTATTTTCCCCTTTGGCAAATCAATCTCAATTTTTTTAATGAGCGGTTTTCCATGATACCCTACCGTCATCTTTTCAGTAAAAAAATAATGTTCTTTCATATTAATTTCTCTCTCTTCTGCGTTCCGCCATCATCCAAAGAACCACCGGTGCTCCAAAAATAGCGGTAACCGTGCTAATACTCAGCTCTGTCGGTGCAAATACTGTTCTTGCAATCAGATCACAGACCAGGCAGAATAAACTGCCTCCCAAAAAACAAGCCGGTATCATCACAATTGGCTGATTGGTTCCAAATATATGTTTGACCAGATGCGGAACCGCAATGCCCACAAAAGATATCGGACCTGCATAGGCAACGACACAGGCAGATAAAATACTGGATAATACAATCAACAGAACTCGAAGAAGTCCAATATTGACGCCCATACTTTTTGCATAATTTTCTCCTAACTGATATGCACCAATGGGCTTGGATAAGAAAAATACAGTCAGCACAGTAACACCAGTGACTACTGCCATCATCTGTACATGATTCCATGCCATTCCAGAAAAACTTCCTTGTGACCAATTATGTAAGTTCACAATATCTGCATCATTGGCAAACGTAACTACAAAATCAGTAATAGCGGAACAAATGTATCCAATCATTACTCCACTGACCACCAACATGGACATCTGATTCACTTTGCGTGCCATCAAAAGAACAAATCCCATAGATATTGAGGCTCCCACAAAAGCTGCCAAAATAAGCGCTGCAGAAGTAACCCTTCCTCCGCTCCCAATAAAAAATACCATGATCAGAGCAACCACCAGTTTGGAGCCCGATGAAATTCCAAGTACAAAAGGTCCTGCAATCGGATTATGAAAAAAAATCTGTAACAGATACCCGGAAAGTGCCAATGCGCCTCCTAAAATCAACGCGGAAAGAGCACGTGGAAAACGAATATCCCACAAAATTCCTCTTATAGTCTCCTCTATTTGCCCACCAGAAAAATATTGAACAATTTCATCAAATGGTATCATAAAGCTTCCAATACAAATATTGCATAAGAACAAGAAAGTCACACCAAGAACAAAAAATCCAAAGCACACAAAAAATCTTCGTTTTCTTTTCTTTTTCTGAACCATGCACTTCCTCCTACTGTAATTGATAAATAAATTTCATCTTTGTCTGACGATCCAATTCATCCAAGAGCATATTGTGAAGATCCTCAATAAAATCTCCCGTTGACATTAATTGTTGATACAAATCGCTGGTAGTACACCAGGTATTGTCCTCTTTTACTGCTTTAAAGTCCCTTAGCATCTCACTTTTATTTAGAAGTTCTTCTATTGTCTTCATTTCTCCGTCTATCGTACTGTTATAGATTAAATAATCTGCATCCTTTGCTTTTGCATAAAATTCCTCCATTGTCATATTTACAGAAGATTTTTTATCCTCATCGGAACCCAGATTTTCAAATATATAGGTGCCGCCTGCCAGTTCAATCATTTGCGGTACGTAATCCGAAGATTTTCTGACATTGACCGTTCCATTTGTTGTAATATAAAAGAATGCTACTGTTTTTCCTGTACTTTTCTCTTTTTTCACTCTCTCTAAGATGTCTTCCTGTTCCTTAAATGCTTTTAGCGCCTCTTTTTCTTTTCCAAGCAGCGCTCCATAAAATTTTATCCATTCCACTCTTCCCAAAGGATTCGTTTCATAACTGGAATAATCAATCATAACTGGAATTTCAAATTCTTCTAACTTTTCAATCACTTCTGGAGAATGCGAAATCATTGTATTTTCAATGGCAAGATCACAGCCTTCCGACAAAATCAGTTCATAATCCGGCATATTATATTTGCCCGCATAAAGAATATCTCCAGATTCCATCGCTTCTTTTGCTTCTTCCATATGCCATCCATCTGCTTTTTGCCCTGAAAAGCGAATGTGGTCTAACGCATCCAATTCGCAGAACATATCCATGACAGCTGTAGCGACCAAATAAGTCTGGTTCACTGGTCGTTTTAACACGGTAATTCCTTCTTTTAAATCTTTTGGAACTTTTCCGCCTTCTGGAATGAGTAGCATTCGGCTTCCATCTGCCAATGACAGCATCGTATATCCGTCATCGTAATAATCAACAGCAAATCGCTTTGCATATTCGAGATCCAAACTATTATGATACGTCAACTGACTACTAATTTCCGTATCCCGTTTTTCCAGATTCTCAATTTCAATTTCTCCTGAATTTTCTTCTGTTTTTTGACCACATCCTGTAACTGTGATGATACACATTATCACTGCAATAAAAACACATATCTTTTTCTTATACATTTAAAACCTTCTTTTTTCTATAAATCTGTATTATTACAATACCAACGATGATACACAAAACAGCTGTCACCCCACCAACAATCATCCCCGTCTGACCTTCTTTTTTAAAGGTGTCTGAATGAATGGTCAATTCATATTCTATCTCGTGAGGCGTCCCCATGGCAGTCGTATCTGCAGTAATGCTGATTTTTTCATCCAAAGCCCAGATTGGAATCTCAAACAGGGAATCTCCTTCTGTATTCACCGGTAAGATCTTTTCTCCATTTACAATCATATAATCATAATATGGACTATCCCATTGTATTTTAATAGTTCCAACCTGATCAGTCACTGTCACCGATGCAGGAGAGGCGATTTTTGCTCTTCCTGTTCCCCCAGCAAGACTTACTTCTACTGTATAGTTTCCATCTTTTCTATCTATTTCTACGGGATTGATCTGTTTTAAAAGCGCTTTTTGCGGCAAAGTATCTGCACGGAATAAAATCTGTCGATCATACCATTTTTCCTTCCTTTTACTAAAGGCACTACATTCTAATTCCTGATTTAGGGCTTCTACCGGTATCGTATAGGTATAAGCACCCTTTTCATCTTTTTCAAATACTATGTACTCCGATTCATCTGCAGCAACTGCCTGCTGTCCCGTTCCCATATACAATTTTGAATATCCTGTTCCGCTTAAAGTAATTACTGCTGTCATTTTACCATCAGAAACGATAAGCTTTGCTTTCACGATGCGAAACATGGACGAACTAGACTCTGTTTCTACGCTGTAACTTCCATCTTTTACATCCGTTCCAGAAACCGGTATCATATCCTCTTCTTTTACAGATTTTGGTGTTACCATTTCTTCTTCTGCGGCAACCATATCTGAGTCAGGATTCTTTTCCTCTGTATGACACATAACCGGTGTGCAAAGCACACCGGTCATAACAGCAAAAAGAATCATAAATTTACAAATTTTTCTTTTCACAATCATTCTCCAAATTTATATTTTGTATACAGCAATTTATTTTGAAAGTTCATCCATTGCTGTCTGTGTATGAGCAACATAAATATCTTGTATTGTTGGAATCTGTCCAAGTCCTTCTAAAATACATTCTACTTCGTATCCTTCCTTTTTCAGAACTGTCTTCCAGCTGTCTTCTTCATCACCAGCCATATCATTATTAGCATGATCACCGGCTACTACCATCAAAGGTTCTAAAACAACCTTTTTATACTTTCCATTTTCTTTTAATGCTTTTACAATTGTATCCAGAGAGGGCTCTGCTTCGACTGTACCAATGTAGTAATTTTCATATCCTTCTTCCGTCAGTTTTTTCTGTAATTTGGCATAGACACCATTAGAATCTGCTTCGGTACCATGTCCCATGAAACAGATTGCTGTTTCGCCATCATCATAAGATTTCGTTTTCTCAGTAATGGCTTTCACTACTGCATTAAAGTCATCATCACTGTCAAGAAGCGGTTTTGCTAATGTTAACTGATCGAACTTATCTTCATATTCTTTTAATAAATCTGCAAGATCGGTATATTCATATCCGGCCATCAGATGTGTTGGCTGAACGACCAGAGTCTTTATTCCATCTTCTACCGCTCTGTCTAACGCTTCTTCTACATTATCGATTTCTAAATCTTCGCGTTCTTTTAAAATGTCGATAATGGTCTGGCTGGTAAATGCCCGACGCACTTCATAGTCTTCAAACTCGTCTCCTAATGCTTCTTCTATAGCACCAATGGTAGCGTCCCGGCTGTCATTATAACTAGTCCCAAAGCTTACTACTAAAATTGCTTTTTTTTCGGCCTCCTTGTTTCCACCACAACCGGCAAAACAAGCTGCCATCATACATACTGTCATTACTAATGCTAAAATCTTCTTCATAGTTCCTCCTTTTGATCCTTGCATTTCTTGTTACATATAAACCAAATCGGTCAACAAAAAAATCATCTCAAACCTTAAGGAACCTGATTCGATTCTAAGGATACTTTCACATACAAAAAGAAAACCCTTTTCCATATATAAGAAAAAGGGCTGCATGCAAATTCATTACGTACAACCAGTTACTCGTGGTCTGAAACAATTGTTTCTGTACAACAATCAGGCAGGTCTCCCGGCTTAAAGATCTACGCATCGGCCATCTTCCCAGTTTCCCAGTGATCTATCGACTTCTGCTCCCTAATTACGGTGACGAGTTCGTACAGGATTTGCACCTGTTTCCCTTTTCACCGGAACCAATGAAATTATCATTGTTCCGACACCTGATTGTTCCTATTCAGTTTTTATAAGCATATCATATTCTTTTTATATTGTCTACTATTCCATTGCTAATTCGTAAGCTTCATGGGCAGCATTCATTGCTTTTTCCATATCTTCTTCATTTACCAAAACAGTAATTCGGATTTCAGATGTAGAAATCATACGAATGTTGATGTTATGTTCATATAATGCCTGGAACATGACTGCTGCCACACCTGCATGTGAAAGCATTCCTGCTCCTACAACAGATACTTTTGCTACTTTTGTATCTACATCAATTCCCTTATATTTTGATTTAGGGAAGTTTTCTTTAATAATACGTACTGTTTCATCTGCATCATCTTCTGTAACAGTAAAGGAGATATCTTTTGTATTGTCTCGTCCTACAGACTGTAAAATAATATCTACGTTAATATTATTTCTTGCTAATAAATTAAAGAGTTTGAATGCAATGCCTGGTTCATTGTAAAGACCAAGTACTGCAATACGTGCAGCATTTTTATCCCCGGCAACTCCACTTACTACTTTTTCTGCAGAATTGGTCACTTCTTTTACTACTGTACCTTCTGCAGTATTTAAACTGGAACGAACAACTAACTGTACGCCATGTTTTTTTGCTAATTCTACAGAACGATTATGAAGAACACCTGCACCTAAAGTTGCAAGTTCTAACATCTCATTATATGTAATTTCTTTTAATTTGCGTGCATCTTTTACTTTACGAGGGTCTGCTGTGTATACTCCTTCTACATCTGTATAGATTTCGCATGCATCTGCACGAAGAGCTGCTGCTAATGCAACGGCTGTTGTATCAGAACCACCACGTCCTAAAGTTGTATAGTTATTATAATGGTCAATTCCCTGGAAGCCTGTTACTAAAACGATTTTTCTCTGATCTAATTCATGATGAATACGTTCTGTATCAATTCTTTTTAATCTGGCATTTCCATATTTATTTGTAGAATGCATTGCAACCTGGAATGCATTTAATGATACGGCTGGTACTCCTAAAGCATCCATTGCCATTGCCATCAATGCAACTGAAGTCTGTTCCCCAGTTGTAAATAACATATCCATTTCTCTTTTTGATGGATTCGGATTGATTTCTTTCGCTTTTGCAATTAATTCGTCTGTCATTTTTCCCATGGCAGATAATACTACTACTACATCATGTCCTTTTTTATAATCTTCAATACATCTTCTTGCTACATTAAAAATTCTTTCTTTATCTCCTACTGAAGTTCCACCAAATTTTTTAACGATTAACATTACTTTACGTATCCTCCTAAATTTCTAACAAGTGATTCATTAATTCATGACCGTGTTCAATATAAATTCCAGAAGCTTTTCCGGCCGCTTCGCTATATTCTTTCTGTCCAGCCACTTCCTTTGTACTGTCAAACAGTAAGTATGGCACTGGATTAGAAGAATGTGTGCGGATTGACAGCGGTGTTGGATGATCTGGCATAACTAACATGCGATAATCTTCTCCCATGTTCTGAAGTTCTTCCTGCATTCTTGCAATGATTTTTTCATCCAGATATTCAATCGCGGTAATTTTATGTTCCATATTTCCCTGATGTCCCATTTCATCTGGTGCTTCCACGTGAATATAAACAAAATCACTGCCTTCTTTTAATGCCTGAATAGCTGCCATGACTTTTCCTTCATAGTTGGTATGAAGTCCGCCATTGGCACCTTCAACTTCCATATTACGCATACCTGCCCCTACAGCAATTCCTTTTAATAAATCAACTGCGGATACCATAGCACCCTTTTTCCCTGTTTTTTCATAAAAACTATTTAAAGATGGACGGGTTCCTGCACCCCAGAACCATAAAGAGTTTGCTTTATTTAGACCTTTTTTGGCTCTTTCTATATTAATTGGATGATTATTTAAAATCTCATAACTTTTTTCCATCATATCATATAGATCTTTCTGTTTGGGAAGATACTGGCCAATGGTCTGCCCAAGTACATCATGAGGGGGCACTAAATCAATGACCTCTCCTTCTTTCCAAATTGTCAGATGGCGATATGAAGTTCCTGCATAAAACTGATAAGTTTCATTCTGCATCACTGGTTTAATTGCTTCAATCAGTTGAGCAGCTTCTTCACTGGAGATTTCTCCGGAACTGTGATCAATAATTGTCTTATCAGCATAATTTTCTTCTTCATCACTAACAGTTACGATGTTGCATCTTAAAGAAATATCTGTATCTTCCATTTCCACTCCAATACTTAAAGCTTCTAATGGAGAGCGTCCAGAATAGTATGCAGAAGGATTATATCCCATTACTGCAAGATTTGCAACATCACTTCCCGGATTCATGCCTTCCGGTACCGTATGGACCAGCCCGATCTCAGATACTGGAGCCATTTTATCCAGGGCAGGAGTCTTAGCTGCCTGGATTGGAGTTTTTCCATTCAATGCTTGGATTGGCTCATCAGCCATTCCATCACCTAAAACTACTATATATTTCATATCCTATCTCCTCCCGAAACTATTTTGCATCTACTCGAATAACACTGATGACAGATGCAAATGCTCCGATTTTTTCCTGAAAATCTTTTTCTTTCATTAATGGAGTTATAAATGCGGTTTCTCCCTTTACTTCTTCCAATGAAATAAATGCTACCTCTCCGAATGATGTTTTGATCTCTTCCATAGAAGTTTCTAATTTCATTCGCACAAAGAATTGATGTTCAAAATCACCAGTATTGGCAAGTTCTAATTTCTCTTTTCTCCAAATCACAGGCAATGAATTTCCAAGATTTCTTGCTGCTTCCACTACATCGGCAGTAACTGCACTGGCTGTTGGAAGCTTGCCTGCTCCTCTTCCATAGAACATAACATCATCTACCATATTTCCATTTACAAAAATAGCATTAAATACATCTCTGACACTATATAATGGGTGATCTTCTCCAATCATCATTGGACATACCATTGCATATACATTGCCATCGACTTTACGGCTGGTACCAAGCAGTTTAATGCTTTTCTTTAATGCTTTTGCATATTTAATATCCAAATCTGTGATTTTGGTAATGCCTTCTGTATAAATATCTTCAAAATCTACTTGTTTTCCAAAAGCTAGAGATGTCAGAATTGCAATTTTACGACAGGCATCATATCCTTCTACATCCGCTTCTGGATGGCGTTCTGCATATCCTTTTTCCTGTGCATCTTTTAAAACAGAATCAAAATCCAGACCTTCTTCTGACATTTTACTTAAGATATAATTTGTTGTACCATTTAAGATACCAGTAATTTCCGTAATCTCATCTGCAGTCAATGAATGATTTAAAGGACGAATAATTGGAATTCCTCCTCCTACACTTGCTTCAAAGAAAAAGTTGGCATTTTTTTCTTTTGCCAGAGCAATCAATTCAGCTCCATGTTTTGCAACTAGTTCTTTATTAGAAGTACATACGCTCTTTCCGCGTTTTAAACATTCAGATACCCATGTATAAGATGGTTCTACCCCGCCTAATACTTCTACCACAACGCTGATTTCCGGGTCAGATACGATTGTTTCAAAATTGCGGCAGAGAACTTCATTCACGGGATCGTCTGCTGGAAATTCTCTTTTATCTAATACATATTTTATATTTACTTTTTTTCCTACTTTTTTGTTAATGCTTTCATTGTTAGTACGGATAACTTCAAACACTCCGGATCCAACAGTTCCATATCCTAAAATTGCAACATTTATCATCTGTTTCCTCACTCTCTGGCAATAATTTTTACACTGATTATTCTCTCCAAATGTTCCACTTCATCCAACATAGCGGATACATCCGTTGTAATAGATAAAATATCTACACTCAAAGTCAAAATTCCAATTCCATTAATTGGTATACTTTGATGAATGGTCAAAATATTCGTATGATATTTTGCAAAGATATTTAAAATTGTAGATATAATCCCCGGACAATCCCTGATTTCAATCACACAGGTAATGTTTTTTCCTTTTTTGTTATTATGAAATGGAAATATATCATCTTTATATTTATAATAAGAACTTCTACTAATTCCTACTTCTCCTGCAGCTTCTTGTACGGTCTTTGTAGGATCTGCATCTAAGATTTTCTGCACCTCTACTACCTTTAAAAGGACCTCTGGTACTGCTTTTTGTTTTATAACATAATATTTTGTTTCTTCAGACATTACTTCCTCCTTTGTCTTTGCGACAAATACGTTTGTCCGTCACCAAAAGATACTATCATGTTTATTTAGAATTGGCAAGTATTTTTTCTGAATCTATGAATCTTCCTGCTGGGTCTGTTTTAAATTTTCCCATTTTAAATAGGCATTCATAAAGTTATCTAAGGCTCCATCTAGTACTGCAGCAGGGTTCCCGCTTTCTTCATTGGTTCTATGATCTTTCACCATAGTATATGGCTGCAGAACATAGGAGCGAATTTGACTGCCCCATCCATTATCCATCACTTCACCCCGGATACCAGATAATTCTTCCTGTTTTTCCTGTTCTTTTAAAAGATATAACTTTGCTTTCAGCATCTGCATGGCTTTGTCTTTATTCTGACGCTGAGAACGTTCATTCTGACACTGTACCACCACTCCGGTAGGTAAATGGGTGATACGAATAGCCGAATCTGTTTTATTAATATGCTGTCCGCCAGCACCACTGGCACGATACGTATCAATTCGGATTTCGTCATCGGCAATTTCAATATTAATCTCTTTCTTTATATCTGGCATAATATCGCAGGATGCAAAAGACGTCTGGCGTTTTCCCGCTGCATTAAATGGAGAAATTCTCACAAGACGATGAATTCCTTTTTCTGATTTTAAATACCCATAAGCATTTTCTCCAGAAATCTGCATCGTCACCGACTTTATTCCTGCGACTTCTCCATCCAGATAATCTAAAATCTGTATCTTATATCCCTTTTTTTCTGCCCACTTGTGATACATACGATACAACATACTGACCCAGTCACAGGATTCTGTTCCTCCTGCTCCTGCATTCAGACTTAAAATTGCATCTTCACCATCATACTCCCCTGACAGTAAAGTACTGATACGCAAATTTTCAAAATCATCCATGAACTGCTGCAGCATTTCCTTTACTTCAGGAATTAATTCTTGATCCTCTTCCTCATAACCCATTTCAATCATGGTGACAATATCATCTTTTTCTTCTTCTAAGGACTGATAAGATTCCACTACATCCTTCAGCTGTTTTAATTCCTTCATAACAAATTGGGATGATGTTACATCATCCCAAAAATCCGGCGCTTCCATTTGTGCTTCCAGCTGATCAATTCTTTCCTGTTTTTGTTCCAATCCTAAAGATTCTTTTAATTCATTCAAAGGGGCTTCATAGCCACTGATTTTATATTTAAACTGATCTAATTCTACCACAATCTCTGCTCCTTCATATATGATATCTGCTTATCATATTTGTATTATTTTCCTTGTCCACAGCAATGTTTGTATTTTTTCCCGCTTCCACATGGACATGGATCATTTCGTCCAATTTTTGCTTTCTTTCTGCGATATGGACCTTTCTGGGAAGCTTCGTCTTTATTCGTTCCTGTAATTTCAGGCGTTTCTTCTTTTTCAACTTTTTGTTCTACACGGACATGGAATAACGCATTAGCAGTATCTTCCTGAATCGATCTTGTCATCTCTTCAAACATATCAAAAGCAGCAAATCGGTATTCGACTAATGGGTCTCTGTTACCATATGCATATAATCCAATTCCCTGACGCAGCTGATCCATATCATCAATATGATCCATCCATTTGCGGTCAATAATATTCAGTAAAATAATACGTTCGATTTCACGCATATCTTCTGAGTCAAATTCTTTTTGTTTTTCATCGTAAAGCTCTAATGCTTCTTCTTTTAAACGCTGAGATAGATGAGAAACACCTTTTTTCTGATCATCATCCGTTAATTTTATTCCATTATATGGAATAATACGACAAAGACCACGATTTAATTCTGTCATATCCCATTCATCACTTGGAACTTCATCATTACAAGATGCATTCACATAATAATCAACAGTATCTGTAATCATATTACGAACAACATCCTGCATATCTTCACCATCTAATACACGGCGTCTTTCCGCATAAATGATTTCACGTTGTTCATTATTTACCTGGTCATATTCCAACAAATTACGACGAATAGAGAAGTTGTTATTTTCAATTTTCTTTTGTGCTTTTTCAATCGTATTTGTAATGGTCTTATGCTGAATTTCTTCCCCTTCTGGAATACCTAAGGCATTATAAACTCCAATCATACGTTCAGATCCAAACAGGCGCATCAGATCATCTTCCAGGGATAAATAGAATTTTGATTCTCCCGGATCTCCCTGACGTCCGGCACGACCTCTTAACTGATTATCAATACGTCTGGATTCATGGCGTTCCGTACCGATAATTTTTAATCCGCCTACTTCCGCTACACCTTCTGCCAATTTAATATCTGTACCACGTCCTGCCATGTTCGTCGCAATCGTAACTGCTCCAATTTCACCAGCGTGGGAAATAATTTCAGCTTCCTGTTCGTGGAACTTGGCATTGAGCACATTATGCTTGATTCCTTTTCTCTTTAATAACACACTCAATTCTTCTGATGCTTCAATGGTTATCGTACCGACCAGAACTGGTTGTCCGATCTCATGGGATCTTACAATATCTTCTACAACTGCATTTAATTTTTCTGCTCTTGTTTTATAAATAGAATCTTCATGATCCTTACGAATGACTGGCATATTCGTTGGAATTACAATAACATCCATACCATAGATCTCTCTAAATTCCTGTTCTTCCGTTAATGCAGTACCTGTCATACCTGCTTTCTTCTTATATTTATTAAAGAAGTTCTGGAAAGTAATGGTTGCCAGAGTTTTTGATTCTCTGTTAACTTTTACATGTTCTTTTGCTTCAATCGCCTGATGAAGGCCATCTGAATAACGGCGTCCCGGCATAATACGTCCGGTAAATTCATCGACGATCAATACTTCGTTATCTTTTACTACATAGTCTTTATCTTTAAACATTAAGTTATGAGCTCTTAATGCTAAAATCATATTGTGCTGCAGGGCTAAATGCTCTGGATCCGCAAGGTTTTCGATGTTGAAGAATTTTTCGACCTTTTCGACCCCTTGAGCAGTCAGCATTACATGTTTGTCTTTTTCATTTACAAGGAAATCTCCGTCTTCTTCTGCAACTTCATTCATAATTGCATCAATTTTTGAAATCTCTCCATCAGAAGTCCCTCGTTCCATCTGGCATGCCAGTAAATCACACATGCGATAAAGATCGGTAGATTTTCCACTTTGACCTGAAATAATTAATGGTGTTCTGGCTTCATCAATTAATACAGAGTCCACTTCATCCACGATGGCATAATTTAACTCTCTTTGCACCAGACGAGAGCGGTCATTTACCATATTATCTCTTAAATAATCAAATCCTAATTCATTGTTTGTAATATAGGTAATATCACAGCCATACATTTCCTGACGCTGTTCGGTATCCATGTCATTGGTTACAACTCCGACAGACAGTCCTAGAAATGTATGAATCTGTCCCATCCACTCGGCATCACGTTTTGCCAGATATTCATTTACTGTTACAATGTGAACACCCTTGCCTTCTAAAGCATTCAAATATGCAGGAAGCGTAGATACTAATGTTTTTCCTTCCCCTGTTTTCATTTCTGCAATTCGCCCCTGGTGCAGAATAATACCACCAATTAACTGAACACGATAATGTCTCATATTAAGCGTTCTTTTAGCTGCTTCTCGGACAGTTGCAAATGCTTCTACTAAAATGTCATCTAAAGTTTCTCCATTAGCAAGACGTTCTCTAAATTCTACTGTTTTATGTCGCAACTCATCATCTGTGAGTTTTTCCATCTTTGGCTCTAATTTTTCAATTTGATCCACTTTGGCTGAAATTCGTTTAATTTCTTTATCACTATGGCTGCCAAATAATTTATCAAATAAGCCCATTTTTTTCACTCCTTTCAGAATTTTCTCCATTTAATAGGAACAAACCCATTATCTGATATAAAAAATTCTTATTTTCCATTCTATCATCTATGAAAATAGCCGTCAATGCAAGGAATGTAAAACAATTATAAACTTTTTCATTTCCTGTAAGTAAAAAGCGTGTTATAAATGAAAAACGCACCAGAAACTGCATATACAGTTTCTGATGCGTATAAGTATCTTGAATTTCTGACGGAACAATTAAATTATTTAATTGTAACTTTAGCGCCCTGTTCTTCAAGTTTAGTTTTGATTTCTTCAGCTTCTTCTTTAGATACAGCTTCTTTAACAACTTTAGGAGCTCCATCAACAACAGCTTTTGCTTCTTTTAATCCTAAACCTGTGATTTCACGAACAACTTTGATAACTTTAACTTTAGCAGCACCTACTTCTGTAAGTTCAACATCAAATTCTGTTTTTTCTTCAGCTGCGTCTCCGCCTGCTGCTGCTGCAACTACAACACCTGCTGCTGCAGAAACACCAAATTCTTCTTCACATGCTTTTACTAATTCATTTAATTCTAATACTGATAAGCCTTTAATAACTTCAATGATTTCTTGAGTTGTCATTTCTTATTTCCTCCATTAATTTTAAAATTTTAACATAACCGGTCTTACCGGTCTCCATAATTCCTATGCTTCTTCTTTTGCTTCAGCGATCTGGTTGATTACGCGAGCGAAGTTAGCCATAGGAGACTGTAAGCTTCCAAGTAATTTGGAAAGTAATTCTTCTCTTGAAGGGATAGTAGCGATAACTTTAATTCCATCTTTATCGTAGTATGTTCCTTCAACAACACCTGATTTCAATTCGAAAGATTTTACATCTTTTGCGTATTTTGCAAGGATTCTAGCTGGAGCTGTTGCATCATCTTTAGATACTGCGATAGCTGTTGGTCCTTCTAAATCAGCTGTTAATGGTTCGAATTCTGTCCCCTGAACTGCGAAACGGATCATTGTATTTTTATATACTTTATAAACAATACCTGCTTCTCTTAATTCTTTACGTAATTTTGTATCATCTTCTACTGTGATTCCACGGTATTCAGCTAATACAGCTGAAGAAGCTCCGTCTAAAAGTTCTTTAATTTCTTCAACGATAGGCTGTTTTAATTCTACTTTTGCCATTTTTCTGGTGCACCTCCTTATACAATTTTTGTTTCGGTGTAGTGCCGCCTGCTTGGGATAAAAAAAGCTCTTTATCTGTAAACACACACAGACAGAGAGCATACTAATCATCTAAAACTTAATATCCTCGGTAGGTTGTTCTACGTTACGCTTTCGCACCTACTGTCTTCGGCAGTCTTACTTAATTACAGTATCACAATTTTTTCTATTTGTCAATATCCATTTTTACTTATTTTTTTAAATATTTATTTTTACATTTTTTCAATATTGCACCAACAACTATTTTTACGTAATGAACAGTTTCCTAAGTTTTACCATTTTATGGTATTCTATTATATAAATAGGGAACTCGAAAAAGAGTATTTTTTCACAAAAACAAGCACAGGGGAGGACTAATAATGTATAAGATTGCTATCTGTGATTCTAACAAAAGGGACAGAGAATCTTTATATCCGCTCATCCATGATTATGACCCTAATGCTTCTATTAATATTTTTAAAAAACCCGATACCTTTTTAAAAGAGATTCAGCGAAAAGGCTGCATCTATGATATCGTTGTTATAGAAGTTCATTTTGGCACAAAAGATGGCATTCAAATTGCTGATTATATTAATCATGTTAATGTCTCTACACAGATTATTTTTAATACGAGAGATAATGATGCCATTTGCAGAGCGTATAGTACAGATCATGCTTATTATTTATTAAAAGATCAATGGGATTTATATTTAAAATCAGCTTTAGATGCTGCTTATAAGAATATTAAGCAGTCAGATAGGGACAAGCTGGCCGTTTCCTTTAATGGCGCATATACAATTATGAAACAGCAGGATATCTATTATTTGGAACGTTCTAAGCGAATCACTATGATTATTACTTCGAATGGTACATATAAAACTTCTGCTAATTTTTCAGAACTTGCAAAGCAATTAAATTCTCATTTTATTGTATGCCACAGAAGCTATATGGTCAACTTGGCACATATTAAGAATTTTACTCGTACCAATATTCAACTTTCGGATGAAACATTTATTTCAATCGGAAGAACACATTATCAGCAAGCAAGAAGTGCATTTAAAAACTATCTGCATTCCTCTCTGCATGTCCAGACGGATACAGATAAAAAGAAGGTAGAAATTCCCGATGCTCATTCTACCCACACTCCAGAAGACTATTAACATATTAATTGCACTTCTTAATCAAAAAGAGGATTGTTACTGCCCTGTAACAATCCTCTTATTTTTTACTAAGCTTAAGCTAATTTAGTTGTATTTAATTTGATACCAGGTCCCATTGTAGAAGTAATTGTTACACTTCTTAAATACTGACCTTTTGCTGCTGCTGGCTTAGCTTTAATAATTGCATCTATTAAAGTCTGGAAGTTGTCCGCTAATTGTTCTTCTGAGAAAGAAGCTTTTCCAATTGGCACATGAATAATATTAGTTTTATCTAATCTGTATTCGATTTTACCAGCTTTGATATCATTAACAGCTTTTGTAACGTCCATTGTTACTGTACCAGCTTTAGGGTTTGGCATTAAACCTTTTGGTCCAAGGATACGACCTAAACGTCCAACAATACCCATCATATCTGGAGTAGCTACAACTACATCAAAGTCTAACCATCCTTCTTTCTGGATTTTTGGTAATAATTCTTCAGCTCCTACGTATTCAGCACCTGCAGCTACTGCTTCGTCTGCTTTAGGTCCTTTTGCGAATACTAAAACTTTTACAGATTTACCAGTTCCGTGAGGTAATACTACTGCACCACGAACCTGCTGATCAGCATGACGTCCATCAACACCTAATCTGATATGTGCTTCGATTGTTTCATCGAATTTTGCGCTTGCTGATTTTTTAACTAAATCAATTGCTTCTGCCACTTCATAAGTAGCTGCTTTATCTACTAATTTTGCAGCTTCTGCATATCTTTTTCCTTTTTTCATTTTAAATTCCTCCTGTGGTCTTATCGGGAGCTACCCTCCCACCTGTTCTATATGACTAATATTTCCAAAGTTACTTAACGTAGCTTTTTACTTAAATGCAAGCATTAAGTATACAATGCTTATTCTTCTACTGTAACACCCATACTTCTTGCAGTACCAGCGATCATGCTTATAGCAGCTTCTACGCTACCTGCATTTAAGTCTGGCATTTTTAATTCAGCAATTTTCTGAATATCTTCTTTAGAAATAGTAGCTACTTTTACTTTATTTGGTGTACCAGATCCTGACTGAATCTTACAAGCTTTTTTAATTAATACTGCAGCTGGTGGAGTTTTTGTGATGAAGCTGAAACTTCTATCCTGATATACTGTGATAACAACTGGAATAACCATTCCGTCCTGATCAGCTGTTCTAGCATTAAATTCTTTTGTAAACTGGACAATATTTACACCATGCTGTCCAAGAGCTGGACCAACCGGTGGAGCAGGTGTTGCCTTTCCTGCTGGGATCTGTAATTTAATATAACCTGTTACTTTCTTCGCCATGATAGCGCACCTCCTGATTATTGTGGTAATTGCGGGAATTTCCCTCCCACTGTCTGCATGTTTCTCTCTATTTTGCAGACATTCCTATTAGTTACTCTTCTTAATATCTAAGAATCCAATTTCTACAGAAGTAGCTCGTCCGAACATATCTACTTCAATAGTTACTGACTGTTTATGCATATTAATTGCTCTGACAGTGCTGACTGTGCCTTCCCAAGCACCTGAAGTAACGATAACTTCATCTCCAACTTCTACATCGATGGAAACCTCTGGTTCATCTTCGATTCCAAGTGGACGCATCTCTGCTTCTGTTAACGGTACTGGTTTTGATCCTGGGCCAACAAAGCCTGTAACACCTCTTGTATTACGAACTACATACCAAGTGTCATCATTCATTACCATATTAATAAGAACATATCCTGGAAACATTTTCTTAGAAACCTGTTTTTTAACACCATTTTTAATTTCAGTTGCTTCCTGAAGCGGTACTCTGACTTCTAAGATCTCATCTTGTAATTTTCTGTTTTCAATTGTCTTCTCAATATTGGCTTTTACTTTGTTTTCATATCCTGAGTAGGTATGAACTACATACCAATTTGCTTCTGCCATACGATCACCTTTGCCTTCTAACCAATGAGCAGTTTCATGCCATACTGTAGTACCATATCAAATAAAGCAATCACTACTCCAAGACATACTGTTGCAGTTACAACTGTAACAGTTTCCTTATAAATTTTCTCTTTGTCAGGCCAAATGATTTTTTGGAATTCTGCTTTTAATCCTTTGCACCACTGTGCAATTCGTTTAAAAATTCCAGATTTTTTAGGTTCTGCCATAATGTTTCACCTCTTCAAAAAATCGACTGACTATTTAGTTTCTTTGTGCATAGTATGCTTTTTACAGAATCTACAATATTTTTTAGTTTCCATTCTGTCAGGATGAGCTTTCTTATCCTTTGTCATATTGTAGTTACGCTGTTTACATTCTGTACATGCCAATGTGATTTTTGTGCGCACAACTTCCACCTCCATTACTTCATTTTTAAATTCGGGCATTAAAAAAGAATCTCGACCTGCGAGATTCTCCGCTTGCGACAGGTCGCTTTTGCGTAGCGGCAAATTCTGCTTTGTCGCAATGCGATCCTTGCGGAGTGTTCCTTATTTACATTCTAAGTAAATAAGAAATAGACCTCTTCCATTGCTAAAATATAGCTATAATAATATAACATATATTCATCAATGGAGTCAACCTTTTTTATAAACTTCTTTATTTTCTATTTCATCTATCCATAAATCTTAATAAATTCTATTACTATTGCTGCCCGGATGCCCCAAAGATATCTCCCACATATTCATTTTTCTTTGTATTTCCTGATACCGCCTCTACTGTTCCACTATTGATATTGTCGTCGGCAATTGTTACTCCGTATGAACTTTTACGTCCGACAATTCCTCCCGCAATACAATATGCACCAATCTCTCCATCTTCTGGGTAAACAGTTCCATAACAACCAATGGTCCCTGTATTACTGCAGCTAGAAACAGTTTCTCCATATATATCTGCCGCAATTCCTCCTGCATAAGCTTTTCCATATTGAGTATAATCACCATGATCCTGTACAGTTTTCACATTCACCGTAATATCTGCCTCGTTTTTACATCCAATCAGCTGATTTCCTGCAGAATATACATTTGCTATTATCCCTGCGCCAAAGAGAACCTCACTTTTTCCTCCTGAAGCTTTTAACCAAATGGAACCAGAATTACTACAGTTTTCAATGATACTATTTTCAATGGCATCCGGATTCTCCTGCTGTTCAATGTAAATGGCCCTGACTGTATTAATTGCTGCTTTCATTTCTTCATTAGACGCATGTTTCCCCATTTTGCCAAGAAACGTAATGGTTTCTTCCTGAAGCGTTAACACCTTCTGATACATCTGCGTTTTTAACACAATTGTCAGTAAATCCTCTTCCAAATCAAACATACGCTCTGCAAATCATAAAAAATCCAGGGCATTTTTATCTGCTTTTAAAGAATCCAGGTAATCATCTTTTGTAAAATCAGATTTTTTTAATTTTTTAATTCCTCAAGGCCATCGATTTCCTGATCCGTATCATATCCTAATAATGCAGCAGTCTGTTCCGAAACACCCTGTGCAAATTCAAAATCCAGACCCTCCAGCAGAGACTGGTTATTCGATTATTCAAATAACACCGCCATTAATGCAGCTTCATAATAATATTCTGGATGCCCACGATATTCATCATCATTGATTTTGTTCCGGATGTCCATCAGGCTTTCATATCCAAATCTGGTTTTGGCATCTTCCATGAGATACCAGACCGGATATTGGAGAGACATCTGATACTGATATTGTTCTGCATCTGAATCTGAAATTTCTGTATCGTCTTCCCCACTGGCAATTCCTAATATTTTATCCGCTTTTCGTATCCATAACAGATCATCATTCTCCTGCCCATATACAACTTTTGTTGGAATCGAAATCGTTCCTGCTATCATAAATAGAGATAATAACCAACATAATAATTTTTTCTCCTTTCTTCCCCCGCTCCTTATCTACATTATAAAGCACAGTAGAAAAAACGACCAGCAATTCTATATATTTCTGTAAGCAAAAAGAGAACCGTCTCTTAAAGAAACGATTCTCTCTTTTTGTATTCTATTACATACTTTTGCGTTCTGCAATTTCTGCCATTTTGGCATCATTTAATCTTGTATCACCTTTCACGCGGGAATATGACAGATATCCATTCATGCGGTCAATTTTTGTTAAGTTTCTACTGCCACATTTTGGACATACATCCATATCCAGTTCTTCATGACCACAGTCATCGCAATAAGATAAAGAAAGATTCACTCCTTCATAAAATCCTTTTCCCATGGCTCTTCTTACCAGAGAGCGGATTGCATCTTTGTTATAGTCAATTGGATATTTTACATACTGAATCTTTCCGCCATTACTTAAATCCCAAAAACGGCCTTCTAAATCCTGCTTCTGGATTGGAGTAATATCTTCTGATACATGACAATGAAAACTGTTGCTGACATATTCTCGATCAGATACATTTTCAATTACGCCATACTTCTTTCTGAATTGTTTTACCTGAAGGCCACACAAGTTTTCTGCCGGAGTTCCATAAATGGCATACAGGCGTCCATCCTCTTTCTTAAAACGTTCTATTTCCTGATTAATATAAGACAGCACTTCAAGGGCGAATGCTCCATCTTCTACTAAAGACTTTTTATTATGCAATTGCTGTAATTCATTAAGTGCAGTAATTCCAAAAGAAGCTGTTGCTGATTTTAAAACCGGTTTAATTTTATCGTGAAGTTCTAAATTGCCACCTAAAAATCCACCTTCACAATAGGCAAGTGGGTTTGTAGATGCTTTCATCTCTCCCAGATAATCATACGTGCGCAGATGAAGCTGCCGTCCTAAATTCAAATAGTAATCCAACACTTCATAGAAATCTTTGCTTTCCTGCTGCGCCTTTGCATAAATCATTGGCAGATGAAGACTTACAACTCCAATATTAAATCTTCCTACAAAAATTGGTTTATCCTGATCATCTGCAGGTTCTAAACCGCCTCGTTCATACCATGGAGATAAGAATGCTCGACATCCCATCGGGCTGACGATTTCACCATATTTTTTATACATGGATGCTACATATCCTTCGCCAGTCAGACTTAACCAGTCTGGATACATTGTTTTGCTGGAACACTCAATTCCGGCTTCAAACACATCTTCCATTTCTTTACCTGGTCCATGAAGGTTTTCATCATATAAGAAAACCAATTTGGGAAAAAGTACCGGTTTTTTATGACCTTCTTTTCCCTGTCCGTTTTTACGCACTTCCAACATAATTTTTGTTGCCATTTGGGCAAATGGTTTTGTGCCTGTTCCCGCTGTAATTGTAATAAAAGGATAATCCCCTCTGCTAGAAGACACACTGTTAAATTTATATTCCAAACCCTGGAAGCCCTGTCTGAATTCTCTTTCTACATCTTTCATAGCTTCCTGTTCGGCTCTTTCTTCGGATAATCCTAGTTCCACATAGCGTTCTTTGGCACGCTGATATGATTTCTGTGCATATGGTTCCAAAATATTATCAATGCTTGGAACAGTAAATCCACCATATTGTTGACTAGCGGCACTTAAAACGATGTCTCCAATAACATCAAATGCTACATCCAGAGTTTTCGGCTCATTGTACCAAAGGTTTCCCATTTCAAAACCACCTTTTAATACATTCTCAACGTCAAACAGACAGCAATTCATGGTATCTCTTCTTGCTGACATATCATGGATATAAATATATCCGTCTCTGCACGCCTGCAATTCCTCTGTTGTCATAAAAAATTTCTGATATAACGATTTATTCAGTTCGTTGAATACAAGACTTCTTTTTGTGGAAACCAACGCGCTGTCTGTATTACTATTCTCTTTATCTCCAATATACATGATAGACTGGCTTTTTTTATAAACTTCATCCAGCATCTGAACAAAATCCTGTTTATAATTGCGGTAATCCCGATAACTTTTTGCAACTGCAGGATTGGTTTTTTCCAAAGCACCTTCTACCACATTATGCATTTCAGAAATATGAACTTCCCGTTTATTTAATTCTAATACTTTAGATTCTACAAACCGGCAGATAAAATCAATCTCTTCTTCTGTAAAAGTTACCAATGCGCGATATGCAGATTTATTCACTGCAATCACTACTTTTTGAACATTAAATACTTCTTTTGTATTATCTTTTTTAATCACTCTCACATCTTCGATCCGCATGACCCCACACCTTTCCTTTTATTTATTAATCACAACATCTTGTGATTTTTTACTTATTTTTCCACATTATATTGTGCTCATCTTGAGACACTTTACATATCATATCACTTATCTGTTTTCAGTGCAAGTCATTGACTGTGGTTTTTTTATGTTTTATACTAGTACAAAAATAATAATTATTTGAAAGGGATTTTGCAATGAATTATCATAATATAACCAAAGATGATATGCTTAATGGAGATGGTCTCCGTGTTGTTTTATGGGTAGCTGGCTGCACACATAAATGTAAAAATTGTCATAACCCAATTACCTGGGATATCAAAGGGGGCATTCCTTTTGATGCCGATGCGAAAGATGAATTATTTAAAGAATTAGAAAAAGATTATATATCCGGACTTACCCTATCCGGCGGAGATCCTCTCCATCCCGCCAACTGCCTTTCTATTACAGAACTGGTAAAAGAAGTAAAAGAAAAATTCCCTCAAAAGACGATCTGGGTTTACACCGGATTTGAATGGGAAGAAATCGCAACTCTTCCGATCATGGATCTGGTAGATGTCGTTGTAGACGGCCGCTTCATTCAGGAACAACATGATGGCAAACTCCACTGGAGGGGCAGTGCCAACCAACGGGTCATTGATGTACAAAAAACCCGTATCAGCGATCATATCATCCTTCACTGTGATTAATTAGGGAATTGTAATCGTGATGGTTTTTTTTGCATCCTCTTTCGATGATGAAAGACTATTAATCAGTAACTGATACTGCTTTTTATTTTGTTTCCATGGACTGGTACTGCTCAAAGTAAAAAGATATGTTTGATTGATGAAACGAACACATTGCTGGCGGTTCCCAACATAAGGATTACTATCTGCCACATAGATGGAAGACTTGGCTTGGGCTGTTTTTCCAAGACTATCTTTCGCCTCATAAGTAATTTCGTATACTTCCGGAATCCGAAAATCGTCTTGATTTAAGGATTCTGGTTTTATTATGTTTTTCTCTGGTTTCTTTTTCCACAGAGTTTCATCTTCCCTATCTGTCACTGTCCCATTATTTTTGATTTCTTTTTTTACTGTTTTCCACAGATATTTTATCTCAAAATCATAATAAGATAAATTAGAAACGACAATTTCAGGAGGATAATTATATAGGACCTTTATTGGAACTTCTTTTTTCGTCTCGTTTCCAGCCGAATCTTCAACTACATAAGTAACCCATACCTTCACTTCCTCATCCTTCTCAAGATTCATAAAATAAGTATCCATCTGTTCCTTGTTCATCCCATTGGAAAATATCTGTTTTTCTGGTTGATATCCATTCTTTGTTTTTTCATACAAAATCTGCTCAATAGAAACCTGATCAGCAATGATATTTTTATCTGTAACCTTCCCATCCTCTTTGTCAT
This sequence comes from Lachnospiraceae bacterium, assembly GCA_036311565.1. Taxonomy (GTDB): domain Bacteria; phylum Bacillota; class Clostridia; order Lachnospirales; family Lachnospiraceae; genus Fimousia. Next base: position 25,671 of record JAXJPR010000011.1, on the reverse strand, counting down.
TTAATTCCAAAATACCTGAAATCAGTTGATTTTTTCCTACTTTCTCATTTTCATAAAATGTAAAAGGATCCTTGAATACTATTTCAAATCCGCGATCCCAGATAGCAAATAATAACAGATTTTTATTTTCCGTATAGACACTTCCAGGTGCATAACTTTTCCCTTTTTCTACTTCTGTCCCATTGGTATTCCAGGACAAAAATTTTCCATTTGCACTTTCTGGTACCAAATCAGAAAGCATCAGATCTTCATACCAGTATTTTTTTATATCAGACGGCATAGAAGTTACATCTTCATCTGAATTCTTTTCATAAGCAACCTGATATTCTCTGGAAATAAAAATATCTTTTTTCTCAAGTTTTATCCCAGTCTCTTTTTCCAGCTGCAAAAATTTCACACCATCTCCCGGGCGCAAAACAGATAAGCCACTCTGATTTTCCTTTAAGACAAAATGAGGATTGTCCCAGTTTTTACAATCTCCATATAACCCCTCCGAACCTTTGGCCGTATATACTGTTTCTGCAATTTTACGCCCTGGTTGATACTGCGATGCTGCTACACTTACTGTGGCAGCTCGTCCTTCTGCTAATATTTTACCAGAAATTCGGATAAATGCATCGATTGTCAAATATATATCATCTTCTTGCCCAAAAGAGGACTCGCCTTCCATATATAATGTTCCACGATTTAGAAGATATGCACCATTCCCTGCCTTTATGGCCTTATTATTTCCGACCCTGATACCTTTTAACTGGCATACTCCATCCGAAACTGCCAAGGCTCCTCCATATGTGCCAGACTGACATCTGCTAATATTTCCATCCTCAATTTTAACCGTTGTTTCTCCACGATCCTCATACTTTCCATTTCCAATGTCAATTCCTCCACCTCGTTTTACAGCCTCATTACGAAAAATACTTCCACCTGCAATTCTTAGCCCTGCACCATTGGTAATGCGAATGCCTCCGCCATTATAGGCATCGTTGTGACAGATATTTCCTCCCTTTATCTCTGTTCGTGCATATAACCTGGGAGTATTTTCGTCCATAAATGCCTGAATTTTTATCCCTCCTCCTGTATTATAAACACAATCTTCATAACTAACAGTTACACTCCCATTGCTGTAAGCTTCCTTATTGGCATGATTTTTGCATATTTCCCCTCCATCAATCGATAATTTCCCACACGAGAAAATGCCTCCTCCTTGTTGGGATGCACAATGACAAATGATTCCCCCATGCATAAGAAATGTTCCATATTTTTGCTGATTTTGTGCTTCAATGGCTACACCTCCACCAACACCTGCATTCTTTATCCTCGTATCCAGCACCTTCGTGTTTTTCGTCCAGCAATAAGAAATTTTTCCACCATTCATGATAAAGGTTCCCCCACTTTTTACAAGGACACCGCCACCGCGGGGAAGTACTTCTTTGTTATCTGATTTATTATAATTATACTGAATCCGGCTGCCAGTAAACATCTCAAATTTCCCGCCATCTTCTACTCTGACTATAGAATTTCCATATTCTCCTTGTCTTGCCGCTCCATCAATACCGATTTCATTTGTTCCAGAAACCTCTCCTAACTGTAATCTACCTTCCACCAAAAACAAAGAGCCTTTCCAATTCTTCCGCCGAATACAATGATACTCCTTATCCATTGAAATGATTCGAACTTTTCCTTCAATAATATATTCTTTTCTCACCGGAATCATCTCATCAATTTCTATGGAAACCCATATATCTTTGTGCTGATTACTATAGGCAACAGCCTGAGTAAAATCTTCTTCTGTTTTACAAACATATACCGACGCAGCAGATATATCTTTTTCATATCCACCAATGCAAATTCCAGCTGCCACCACTAACCCTGCTATCAAGTTTCTGATTGTTCGTCGATAATTCCACATTTTCGAACTGTAATCTTCCTTTCTTTCTGATCCGATGTCTGAAAATACTGTGTTACCTCAATATCCAGCATTCCATACTGACAATTTGATGTAATTACATGAATTTTTAATGTTCCATCTGATGTAATCTGTGATTTTAATACTTCACAAAAATATTGTTCCATTTCTTCTTCCGATACAAATTTTTCATTCTTATGTTCTTCCAATGTCTGAGAAATACTATGAGACACTGCCATGGAGACCTCTGACGTCCTGGATGCCATACCGGCAAAATTCTCATTGGTATATACCGCATAAATGATCAGCAATAAACAGCATGTTCCCACTACAATCTGCTTCATACTTCTCCTTTCAACGCCGTTTTTCCCTTTTACTTATGAATTGCTCCCGATTCTTCAAAAAAAGTATTCAGGGTATCCGTAAGTGCTGTTTGCAGTTGAGGAGTAAAAATCGCACTAACAAATGCGCAGACTGCCAAAACAATAATTACCGTTACTACTACAGAACCATACTCTGCCATAAATTCCTTCATTCATTCCACCTCCCTTCCATTTTGGGAATATCCCTTAATTGTATACTGCCGTTCTGTGCCAAGAAACGGCAGTATAACAAAATAACTTAATGTAACATTCCAAACATCTCTGTTCCCAATTGTTTCTTCTTTCATCGAAAGTTCATATCCCAGCTCCTTTGCTTCTTTCTGACAGGCATCTTTTATTGACCTGGCATATTTTGATCCTTCTAACCGTTCCATGACCCATACATGATATTGTTTTGCATCGGATACTTCCAATGCTGCATTGTAAATAGATACTGAAAAGAGAATTCCTGTCAGCAAAAGCAGCATACTCACCATCATTTCCATTCCTAGTTTCATCATTCCTCCTATAATGCATATCCACAAATTTCCCTCATTTTTTCAACCCGAACGATTGGAATGGTAATGGTATAGCATAATTTCACTTGATACCGGGATATATCTTCATACATTCCATCATTCTGGATTGTAATATCATATCCCTGTTCTTCTCCCTGTTGGACCATTTGTTCTATCACTTCCTGCCGAAAATGACTATTCTCCAAAGCATCCACGGTTTCTCGATAATAATTCCAGGCGGCTTTTGTATCATAAGCAGCTTTGTTACATCCAAGAAAGGAAAATACTGTCATAAACACGAGTAGTGTTCCAAAGAAAATAGATATCGTAATTTTCATGCTTTCCCTCCATTCCCGGTAATTAGAATGCTGATTTGCTTTTCTGTTTGAAATCCAGAAGAATTTTCCACTGCATACAGCAAAATGATCTTTCGTTCTTCTCCATTTGTATTTAATTCACCCAATAATGCTTCTTTTTTTCCATCCCTTAAGATATATACCTGAATCTGATCTGTAATATCTCCATCCAGTTCATCTTCTGCTCTTACCTCAATAATCCCTTTGGTCTCAATTGGATGGAACTTCGTTCCTGCCTGTAATTTCAATGCTAATGGTCTTCCTTCTGTTTCCAAACCGTATAAAACTGGAAAATTTCCGTATTCTTTACACAGCTTCTCACTTTTTACTGGTTCTTGTGTAATTGAAATCTTGGATTTTAACTGCTTCCAAAACGATTCTCTTACAAAAAGAAGGAGCGCTATGACCAGTATGACCATAATTATCAAACGTCCATATTCATTTACCACCTGTTTCATAAGCATCCTTTCTTAACAAAGAGTCTCCACAAATAATTTTATGGCTATCTTTAGGCTATTTACTACGATTCCATACCCAGTCAAAAGTGCTATCCCAATCATAAACGCAGTCAGATACTCTCCGTATTCTTCAATTATTTCCTTCATCTTTCTCCCTTTATGATAAAATTGATAAATCTGCAAGTCTCCGGTATATAACCACAACTGTCAGAGCCAAAAGAAAAAAGAAAATCGTTTCTCCATATTGTTCAAAAAAAAATTTCATTTGTTCCTCCTTATGAACCATTTCTGGCATCTTTAATGTTTGTATTACCTTAATTTTCCCCATAAAGAAAATAACACAAGAAACAGCATGGACATATCCAGCATAATCTTTCCTGTTCCTAAAAACATGGGAATATAAAATAATAATAAGTGCTTTGCAACTTCATCTTCATTTTCTAGTCTCTCTGCCCGGTCTGTTAATGCAATGTTCCGCTTCATAATAGCATTCAACTGTTCCTTTGCTTCATGCGTATCAGTATTGGTATAGGAATAAAGCATTTTTACTGCAGAATGAATTTCTGGAACTGGTAATTCCTTTAAAAAATGATCATAGGGTTTCATGGAAACCGGATCTTCTCCCAATTCTTCAATAAAAATCCTCAGTGGCTGCCTCATAACATACGGTGCATAGTCTGATGATTCTACAATGGTCCGATAAACATTATCCGTCTGAAGATTTAAAATGATTCCTCTAAGCCACCTTGGAAACTGCTTTTCTATTTCCCTTTTTAACCGTTTTCTGGCTCTCGGATATTTGTCTGGCTCTTCTTTTATATGCATCCAGTCTTTTTCAATCTGCTCTTCCGTCATGGATTTTTCAGATTTTATCCATTTACCGGATAACAATTTCTGTGATAAAAGAAACAGGCATAAAAACGATACGAATATGAACGTCGTTCCTATCTGATATGGCAGGGATTCTATAACTTTTGTCATCTCTTCATTCCCAGCCATCAAACGAAACAGTACCGAACATAACGTCAGCACACAGAGAATACTTAATACTATTTTTTTCTTCATCTGGCTTCGCTCTTTTTGAAAAAGATATACCCTCTCTACCCATAATTTCGTATCCTCGATCATAGCAGCTAATGCCGTCTGGTATTGCCCTCCGATCTGTTCGACTTTTATAAAGAAATCATGCATTTCCTTTACCCTTTCACATGGATAGGATTCCTCCAAAGTGAGAAATGCCTCTTCATACGACATTACTTTCGATGTTTCAATATTTTCGATTATCTTTGTTACGATTTCTTTGATTTCCCCATCTACTAATTCTTTTGTTTCCTCTAAAGCAGAAAGAATTTTAGGATGTTTTCCAAAAGAATACATCATTTGCTCCATATACCCAGTCATCGCCTGGAACCGGTTTTGTGCATACAAATACCTAAATTGTTCTATTAGCAACATGGGAACAAAACATAGCATTGCCGCTGCCAATATAAAAACATAAATAAGAGAAAGCCCATTTAATTTTCCAATTCCAATCACTGTTAAAATACCTGCGACCAGCCAAAAAACATATCTGGAAAATGAATATTCATATCCATATCCGCTGATTTCTGTCTGTAGATTTTTAAATCTTATGCATTTCCACAATTTCTTTTTCATTTCTCTCTTCCTTCCACATATTCAAATGGCCTGGTGATTCCCCGTTTTATAAATTTCTCCATTACATCCATTGGAATTTTATAGTTTTTCATCTTTCCTTCCTCTGCCAGTAAAACGATCTGTTGCTGTTTTCCTTCTGCCGTAGAAGAAAGACATCCAATTTGATCAATATATCTGCACACATTTCCCTGATGATCAATTCTCTTTCTGAGCAAAATACATACATCAAGAAATACATAGGCCTCTTTCCCGGCCCTTTTCGATGCATAACTATCCGAAATCATATTTTGTATCCTTTCCGGTATTTTTCTAACATCATCTGTATGCATGGTGGTCAAACAATAATGACCGGTTGTTAAGGATTCCAAAAGATAGCGCACTTCATCTCCACGGGATTCCGAAAGAAGAATCCATGTTGGTAATTGACGCAGTGAGGATTTAATTGCCTGCGTATAGGTAAAATGCTCTGAATCCACTTTTATTTCTACACAATCCTTTCCTGGATTTATCGTGCTGTAGTGAATTTCCAGATTATCTTCAATGGTAATGGCCCGTTCATAAGCTGGAATATATCCTGTTAAAAATTTTAATAATTCTGTTTTTCCACTTCCAACTTGTCCACATATGATTAAATTCATATGTGCACAAATGCAATTTTGTAGAAAATATAACATTTCGCTGGTACAATATTCTTGTTGAATCATATTTTTTTCATTTAAACGCTTCACTGGTGGTGATTTTCGAATAGAAATGCTTCTGCCGCTCCTGGCATATGCTTCATGAATAATGGAAATACGAAGCCCATTGGCTTCTGCCTCTAAAAGAGGGATATGTTTATTGAAATTAAGACTGACAACATTACTTACATGAGATGTGAATTGCTGGATAAATGCTGTCTCCAGAGTCATATCTAAACAGTACCGGCCACGGTCTAAATGGTCAATCCATAGCTGCTTTCCATTCCAGTTGATATCTGTAATCCTACTATCCTGAATAAGCGGAAACAATGGCCCGAACTGTTCTTTTGTTAATAACTTTGCCTCTATAGAACCTCCTCCTTTCTTTTGTAGTTGTATTATAATTCTTTTGGAAATATTTGTCAATTTCGTTTTGTTACATTATTTGGGGATTACATGCAAAAAGACAGCATATCATTTTTGATATGAACTGCCTTCTGTTCTTAATTCCTAGTTTAATTTTTTCAGCGCCTTACGGAAGCGTTCCATTCCTTCCTGAAGACGGTCCAGTGAATCTGTATAAGCAAGCCGCACTGTATTTGGAATCCAGAATGCCGTTCCTGGTACCATAGCGATGTTTGCCTCTTCTAGCATATATAAACAAAGATCATCTGCATTTTGAATCACTCTATCCCCTGCCTTCTTTCCAAAATATGCATGAACATCTGGCATAAGATAAAATGCTCCTTCTGGTTTCATACACTCAATTCCCGGAAATGCATTTATCGTCTGATACATGTAGTCTCTGCGTTTTTGAAATTCCTCTTTCATTTCCATAACCGATTGATTGCAAGATTTTAATCCTTCCAAAGCCGCCCATTGTACAAAAGTGGTACGATTGGATGTAATATGCCCCTGAAGGGATGTAATTCCCCTGATGATTTCTTTTGATGCTGCCGTATACCCAATTCGCCATCCAGTCATGGAATGAGATTTAGAAAATCCATTTACAATAATGGATTGCTTATAAATATCCTCTGAAAGTCCTGCAATGCAGACATGCCGATTCCCATCGTAGACCAGTTTTTCGTAAACTTCATCAGAAATGATATAAAACCCATATTCTACTGCAAGATTCCCAAGTTCTCTAAGACTTTCTTCTGTATAACAAATACCTGTTGGATTGTTCGGCGTATTAATTATGATTGCCTTCGTCTTTTTTGTAATACGATTTTTAATGGTCTCCAAATCCAACTGGTAATTATTCAGTGGTGGAACTAACACAGGAATCCCCTGCGCCAATTTAATCATTTCTACATAACTGACCCAGCATGGTGTGGAAGCAATACTTCATCCCCCGGATCACACACTGCCATCACTGCATTATAAATTGCCTGCTTGCCTCCTGTGGAAATACAAATCTGATCCTTTTCATATATGATTTGATTATCTTGTAAAAACTTATCACAAATCACTTCTTTTAACGGAGTAATTCCTGATACTGATGCATACTTTGTTTTTCCTTCATCCAATGCTCTTTTACACGCATCTCTGATTTTAACTGGTGTAGGAAAATCGGGCTCTCCTACATTGAAAGAGATGACATCGACTCCTGCCTCTCTTAATCTTGCAACTTCTGCGAACAACTCGCTGGTCGCTGACGGTGTCATATTCTTAATTCTCTTTGATAACATAGTTCTCCTCATTCTAGAAACTAACAAAGCCAGTGGCAACCTGTGCCACTGGCTCTTTTTCCTGTTACATCTGTCCGGTATTCTGGAATTTATATATATAACATCCAGTTGCATTTCTTAGTTTCAGAGATCCTGTAATATTGGCCGCTTTTCCTTCCAAAGGCACATCTACTTTCTTTAAGTACTGTGCAGTTACTTTGCATTTTTCTAATCCAGCTTCAATCTGTACGATTTCAAACACATGCTCTCCTGCATTATAGTTTTTTCCATCAATGGTAAATATCTCACCGCAATATAATTCATCATTTGTATAGAATTCAACAAATACTCCATCTTTATTTTCATATGCTTTTTTTACTGTCATATCTAACCCTCCTGTGCATAAATTCAAGATACAATATATAGTACTTATATTTTACCATAAATGCGATAACCGAGCCACTTCAAATTTAAATATTTTGCACTCTTGACAAAAATTGTTTGGTTCTCTCTTCTTTCGGATTCAATAACACTTCTTCCGGTGATCCCTGCTCAACAATAACACCGCCATCCATAAATAACACACGATCGGCCACATCTTTTGCAAAATCCATCTCATGAGTAACGATGACCATCGTAGTATTCTGATCTGCTAAAGATTTAATAACCCTTAATACCTCTCCAGTAAGCTCAGGATCTAAAGCAGAAGTCGGTTCATCGAAACATAATATATCCGGACTTAACGCCAAAGCACGGGCAATTGCCACACGCTGCTGCTGTCCACCGGAAAGCTGATGAGGATAATTGTTCATTTTATCCTGAAGTCCCACTTTCGTAAGAATTTGTTCCGCCTTTCCTTCGATTTCTTTTAAAATTTCTTTTTTCCGCTTTTTATAATCTGGAAGTGACTTAGACAGAAGCTGTTTGGCCAGCATAACATTTTCCTTTGCCGTATACTGTGGGAACAGATTAAATGACTGGAAGACCAGGCCAAAATGAAGCCGGTTCCTTCTGATTTCCGCCTCCGATTTTGTTGCCAGATCCGCTGCATCATATAAAATCTGATCATTTACAAGAATCTGCCCGTTATCTGGTGTTTCAAGAAAATTGAGACAACGAAGCAGAGTAGTCTTTCCACTTCCAGAAGAGCCAATAATTGCTACAACCTCACCTTTTTCCATGGAAAAAGAAATATCTTTTAATACTTTTGTTTCTTTAAAACTTTTACTAATTTGTTTTACTTCTAATGCTGCCATATCTTACACCCTGAAATAACTTAATTTCTTTTCTATATATCCAAACAACAGTGTCAAAATTCCGCAGAACGCCAGATAGAATACTCCGGAATAAAATAGCGGCCAAATAATTGCTTCGCTGGCAATGTATTCCTGGGCAAGCCATGTAATTTCCTGAATTGCAATGATTCTTGCAAGAGAAGTATCCTTTACTAACGTGATGATTTCATTACTCATCGGTGGAACAATTCTTTTTACTACCTGCAGTAATACGACACGAAAGAAAATTTGTGTCTTTGTCATTCCTAGGACCTGTCCTGCTTCATACTGCCCCTTTGGAATTCCTTCGATTCCACCTCTGAATATTTCTGAAAAATATGCAGAATAATTAATAATAAATGCAATAAAAGCTGCATTCATACGAGAAAAAGCAGTAGCATTCCACATTAACCCTGGCCCGTAAAATACAATAATCAATTGAAGCATCAGTGGTGTTCCCCTGATGATCCATACATAAGTCCGAACCAGCCATTTTAGTGGACGAAAACGGCTCATAGAGCCTAATGAAATGATCAATCCAAGAGGGATTGCCACAATCAGTGTTCCAAAGAACAGCTGAAAACTAACAGAAAACCCCTCCAGAAGTCTTAATGTTACGTTCAATAAATCCATAAATATATCCTCTCTTTAAAACAATCTTCAGGCCATATCTATTTAACATTCTATACCTAAAAACGAACAACAAACGAGGTAAGAACTTTATGTACTCACCTCGTTGTATCATCAGCTATTATGTTTCAATTCTTATCATTATTCTTGATTAGAAATTAATGATGCTGCTAAATCATATTTTTTTGCAATTTTATCAAGTGTTCCGTCTTTTACCAACTCTGCAGTAGCGTCATTGATTTTCTGTGCCAGATCACTATCTAAACGACATCCGATTCCATATTCTTCTACTGCCAATTCTAATCCGTCCACCATCATTAAATCTTCATAATCCGTTCCTTCACCGACCATTGAAAATGCTAATGTATAATCAAGGACTGCTGCATCAGAAGTTCCTGCTTTTACTTCTGTTAATGCATCTGTCTGCTTTGTAACAGATACACATTCAACATCACCTAATGCTTTTTCTTCTGTTACTACTTTTTCACCTGCAGAACCTTTTTCTGCAGATACGGTTGCTCCTTCTAAGCTCTTAGCATCTGTATATTTGTCAGCGTTCTTTTTCTGAATAACAACGACCTGTTTATTTTTAATATATGGATCTGTAAATGTAATCTGTTCTTTTAAATCATCTCTGATTGTAAATCCATTCCAGATACAGTCAATATTACCAGATTCTAATTCTGTTTCTTTTGTTTCCCAATTAATTTCGATGAATTCAGGTTCTACACCGAGTTTTTCACAAACAGCTTCTGCATATTCTGTATCGAAACCAGTCAATTCACCATCTTCATCTTTATAGTTCATAGGTTCATAGATTGTGATACCAATTTTCAATGTTCCAGATTTTTTAATAGATGCCCAATCACTTGTGGTTTCTGTTTCATTTTTACTTGCGTCATCCTTTTCTCCACCGCATGCAGTTAATCCAAACACCATAAAGCATGCTAAGAAAAGAGCTAATAATTTTTTCATCTTCATCTTTCTTTCCTCCCAAATAACCTTATCATTTTGAGCATATGCCCATAATCTCAATATTCTGCTAACATAATAGCACATTAGCATACTAAAGTAAAGAAAAAAGCACATGAAAGTCATGTGCTTTGTACGTCTGATTAATGAAATAAATTCTGGAAAAATGTGCGATTTTCTTCTTTAATAATTCTTCGGTCAAATTTTCTATTTTGCAGCCGTTTCTTTTCTTTTGGCTTTAAACAGTTCATAAATTCTACATACGTAGAATAGTAAGCGCAGACCTCATTAATTGGTCCATATTTTTGAAGGACCCCTCCTTCAATCCAGATTGCAGTATCACAGAAATCCTGAACCTGCTTTAAAGAATGTGAAATAAATACAATGGTTTTTCCCTCTTTCTTTAATTCTTTCATCTTACGAATACATTTTCTTGCAAATCCACGGTCTCCAACTGATAGTGCCTCATCAACGATCATAATATCCGGGTCTAAACATAAATTAATGGAAAATCCAAGTCTGGACTTCATTCCACTTGAATATTTTTTAACCGGTTGATATAAGAAATCGCCAATCTCTGCAAAATCAATCACACCTTCTTTGATTTCCTGAATTCTCTTCTTGGAAAGCCCTAAGAGTGCTCCTTTTAATTCAATATTTTCCATTCCAGTCAACTGACCGTTCAAGCCTGTATTAATGGCGATCAGTGCCTGTTCTCCATTTACCAGCATTTTCCCTTCATCCGCTTCAGAAATACCCGCTAATATTGTAGACATGGTTGATTTTCCAGATCCATTTGTTCCAAGAATCCCAACAACTTCTCCTTTTGGAATTTCAAAACTAATATCTCTTAATGCATAAAAACGCTGTTTTTTCTTTTTCTTATCCTGTTTAGATTTTAGTGTATAGATTTTTGATACATGATCAAACTTAATTGCATATTCTTTTTCCATCCCACACCTCTTAAATCAAATCAATAATCTTACGTTTGAATTTGTACATCATACAGCTTCCAGTAATAAACAGTACTAACGTAATCACCCAAAAAGCGATCATCTGATTCTGATATGCCCCAAGACCTCTATGATAGAAGAACGCGTCCCGATAACCGCATACCACATAATAAATTGGATTTATTTTTACAATAAATGTAATTAATTTATAATCCCGTAAACGTTCCAACGGCCATAAAATTGGTGTCAAATATAACAACATTCTCATGCAGGCTACAATCATTTTCCGGACATCTCTTGCCAGCATATTCAATACCGATGTCAGCATACTTAAGGATGTGGCAAAAAGAAAACCACACGGCATATAATATAATAATTCCAGCCAATAAATACTAGGATGTCTTCCCTGAATCATCATAAATATCACAACAATCAGTAAAATACACAGGTGATTAAAAAGTTCCTGCAAAACTACCGTAGCAGGAAGAATACTAACTGGAAACTTCATCTTGGTTACTACATTCCGTTTATTATAAATAGCATTACATCCTTTTGTAATACATGGACTTATAAAGAACCAAACGACCATACCTCCAAGCATCCATTGGAGAAATGGGATTCCATCCACGTCTTTACGATTAAAGACCAGACCGAATACAAACCAATAAGTTATAATCTGGATCAATGGATGTGCAAAATTCCAAAATAACCCCAAATTGGACTCCCGCATATCACTTAATAATTCATACTTTGCAATAGAATAAATTCTATAAAGATTATGAAGATTTTCGTCCAGAACGTATTTTATACTTTTGAACATAATTTTCTCCTCCAAATAAAGCTGATTATGAGCTTTATTTCAAATATTATTTACAAATCAACGCAATACATCACCCTAGTATCCATGACATTATAATAAAAAAAGCGGAGTTTGTCAAAACTCCGCCCATGTAATTTTATGCAAATTATTTGCTTTTTATGCATTTACTGCTAAAAACGCTTCATCTAAGTCTTCAATGATATCATCTACATGTTCTGTTCCAATAGACAGACGAATGGTATTTTCTAAAATTCCCTGGTCTCTTAATTCTTCTTCTGTGCACTGGCTGTGTGTTGTTGTAGCTGGATGAATTGCAAGAGATTTTACATCTGCTACATTGGCAAGAAGAGAGAATAATTCCAGATGATCAATAAAGTCTTTTGCTTTTTGTGCATCTCCTTTGATTTCAAATGTAAAGATAGATCCTCCTCCATTTGGGAAATATTTTTGATATAATTCTTTTTGATCTGGATCTTCTGTTACAGATGGATGATGTACTGCTTCTACCTGTGGGTGATTCTTTAAGAATTCTACTACTTTTAATGTATTTTCTACATGACGTTCTACTCTTAAAGACAAGGTTTCTAATCCCTGAAGGAATAAGAACGCATGGAAAGGAGAAAGAGTTGCACCAGTATCTCTTAATAAAATTGCTCTTACTTTTGTTACAAATGCTGCTGCTCCTACTGCTTTTGTAAAGCTGATTCCATGATAGCTTGGGTTTGGTTCTGTTAAAGATGGGAATTTTCCAGAAGCTTCCCAATCAAATTTACCACCATCTACAATAACACCACCGATAGTAGTACCATGACCACCAATATATTTTGTTGCTGAATGAACAACGATATCTGCACCATATTCAATTGGACGAACCAAATATGGAGTCGCAAATGTATTATCGATGACTAATGGAATTTTATGTTTATGAGCAATTTCTGCAATTCTTTCAATATCTACAACTTCTGAACGTGGATTTCCAAGAGTTTCAATAAAAACTGCTTTTGTATTTTCTAAAATAGCATTTTCAATTTCTTCATAATCAAATGGATTTACAAATGTAGTAGTAATTCCATACTCTGGAAGTGTATGTGCTAACAGATTATATGTACCACCATAAATATTTTTTGCTGCTACAATGTGATCTCCTGCATGTGCCAGATTCTGAATTGTATAAGAAATTGCTGCCATTCCTGAAGCTACTGCTAATGCTGCTACGCCTCCTTCTAATGCGGCAATTCTTTGTTCAAATACATCTTCTGTTGGATTGGTCAGTCTGCCATAAATATTTCCTGCATCCTGAAGACCAAATCTTGCCTGTGCATGATCAGAATTATTAAATACATAAGAGGATGTCTGGTAAATTGGAACTGCTCTTGCTCCTGTTACAGGATCTGCCTGTTCCTGTCCAACGTGTAACTGTAATGTTTCAAATTTAAATGCTCTTGCCATACTGATTGTCTCCTTTTCTATACTAAATTTTTATTTCCTACTTGATCACAAGGAAATTGTACTGCACTTTTCAGAAACTGTCTAATATAGAAAAAGCACAGCCTGTTATAGTTTTTTTCTATAACGGCTGTACCTTCTTATTTTAATATATAATGCTCATATTTTTTTATTTCTTCTAAGTATTTTTCACCCAAAGGACTTAATTTCATTCCTTTTCTTATAATATACCCAATTCTCATGGTTTCATCGGAATCCAATGGGATAGCACAATAATCATCCCCATTTAATTCTTCGCATATAATACCGGAGCAAAGTGTAAATGCCTCCAGGCCCACCATGAGATTTAGAAGGGTCGCACGATCATTTGCTTTAATTACCTGCTTATATTCATAGGTGCTTAGTACTTCTTCCGAAAAATAAAAAGAATTGTTTTCTCCCTGATCAAACGATAAGCACGGATATTCTGCCAGTTCTTCGATTGTAAGCTTTTCTTTTTTAGCCAGTGGGTTTCCTTTCCACAAATACGCATACGTTTTACAAGAAAATAATTCTACAAACTCTACTTCTTTTTCTTTAAAGATCTTACCTAATACTTTTTCATTAAAATTATTAAGATATAAAATTCCAATCTCGCTTCTTAAATTTTTTACATCTTCAATGACATCTGCAGTCCTTGTTTCATGAATTGAAAATTCATATTCCTCCATGCCAAACTGTTTCACCATTTCAACAAACGCCTTTACTGCAAAGGAATAGTGCTGCATAGATACCCCAAATTTCTTTTTTAACAAATCTTTTGATACATACTTTCCTTCTAAAAGCCGGTATTGTTCCACAACTTGTCTTGCATAACCTAAAAATTCCTTTCCCTCAACCGTGACCGTAACCCCTCTGCTGCTTCGTCGAAATAGTTCAATCCCAATTTCTTCTTCTAAATCTTTTATGGAAGCTGACAAACTGGGCTGGGAAATATATAAAGATTTTGCTGCCTGGTTCATGGATCTGGTATCTGAAATTGTAATTGCATATCGAAGCTGTTGTAATGTCAAAACGTATTCCTCATTTCCTATCTTTATCCTATGTTTAGGTTGTTTTCTGCTTAATAGTGTACCAAAGATTTTATTGTTTTTCCACAACAACTTACAAAAATAAGTATGGCATTCCACATCAATTTATCATATATTCACATGCCTGTAATGCTGCTACCGCACCATCAGCCGCTGCAGTAGCAAGTTGGCGAACTCGTTTTGTTCTGCAGTCGCCTGCTGCAAAAACACCAGAAAGACTGGTCCTGCATTCTTCTCCCGCAATGATATAACCAGAAAAATCCAATTTTATTTGTTTCTCAAAGATTTCGTTTTCTGGAACCCGTCCAATGGCAACAAAAATTCCATCCACGTTTACATCTTCCCTGATTCCTGTTTGATCATTAAATATCGTAATTTTCTCTAACCGTTCTTTTCCATGAAGCTTTTCCACCTGACAGTTTAGAAGAAATTCTACATTTTCCTTTTCTCTAAGCGCTTTTAACCTGATTTCTTCTCCTCGAAGCGTTTCCCGGCGATGAATCAGGAACACTTTTTCGCAATAACTACTTAATACCAGAGCATCTTCTAACGCAGTATTTCCGCCTCCCACCACTGCAGTCCTTTTTCCTTTATAGAACATCCCATCGCAGGCCGCACAATAAGAAACTCCATAACCAGTAAGTTCTTCTTCCCGCTTCAGGCCCAAAAGACGATTTTTTGCCCCTGTCGCTAGGATTACCGTTTTTCCTTTATATCCGGATTGTTCTGTTAAAACAAACTTATATTGGCCTTCTTCCCTTAGTTCTATGACCTTTTCATACCGGATCACCGATCCCAGATTTACTGCTTGTTTATATAAATTCGTTGCAAATTCAAATCCGGAGATATTAGCAATCCCAGGGTAGTTTTCAATGACAGAAGTATTGACGATCTGCCCGCCATAATTCATCTTTTCCAATACCAATACTTGTTTTCCACTACGTAATCCATAAATGGCGGCAGAAAGCCCTGCTGTTCCTGCGCCAACGATAATGATATCATACTCCATAATTTCCTCCTGCTACCGGACTGCTCGATCGATCATTTCCATGATTTCACTTTGAGATTTCATCCCTATACTCTCTTCCACAACCTCTCCAGACTTTACCATTACCAATGTTGGTATGGTCATAATCTGATACTTTTCTGCCAGACTGGTCTGCTCGTCCACATTAATCTTGCAGAACTTCACTCTATGCTCCTCCTTTTCAATCTGTTCCATTACTGGCATTAGCATCTGACAAGGTCCGCACCAGGATGCCCAAAAATCAATGAGTACTGGTTTTTGGGACTCTGACACTTCCTGTTTGAAATTTTCCTTTGTTACAATTACCATAATAAAAAACCTCTTTCTTGATATATATTTATGAGAATAGTATTTTCGAAAGAGGTTATTTTATTCTATTTCAATAATTCCATTAATTGTTGAATATTTTCTTTTTTTGTTGCCCAGCTGGTAGCAAAACGGACAACTGTATGTTCTTCGTCGTAAGATTCCCAGAAACTAAAGGTAACTTTTTCTTTCAGTGCTTCCATTTCTTTATTTTCTAAGACAATAAATTGTTGATTCGTTGGAGATTTAAGATAGAACGGATATCCCTTTTCTTCAAATCCTTTCTTTAAGACTTCTGCCATCTCAATGGCATGTCTGCTGATTTCAAAATATAAATCATCCGTAAACAATGCATCAAACTGAATTCCCAGCAAACGCCCTTTTGCAAGCATGGCTCCATGCTGTTTTACCATAGTCATAAAATATTTCGGCATATTCTTTTTTGTAAATACTACGGCTTCCCCACATAATGCCCCGACTTTTGTTCCTCCAATGTAGAAAACATCACAATATTTTGCAATCATCGGCAGGGTTACGTCAGTTTCTTTGCTCATAAGACCATACCCCAAACGGGCACCATCTAAATAAAGTGGAATCTGAAATTGCCTGCATATTTCTGAGATCTTTTCCAGCTCTTCTCTGCTATATAATGTTCCATACTCTGTAGGATGTGAAAGGTAGACCATACCTGGAAATACCATATGTTCATATGTTTCATCCTGCCAAAACCTGTTTAAGTAAGCTTCCAGCTCTTCTGCATGAATTTTTCCCTGATGTTCTGGTAATTCCAGAACTTTATGTCCCGTATATTCAATCGCTCCTGCTTCATGTACGTTAATATGTCCGGTCCTGGCTGAAATCACACCTTCATATTTTTGTAAAACAGCATCAATCACCGCTGCGTTCGTCTGCGTTCCTCCTACCAGAAATGCGATCTGGGCTTCTGGACACTGACAGGCAGTCCGGATTTTTTCTTTGGCACTCTGGCAATAATCATCATTTCCATAACCCGGCAGACTTTCCAGATTTGTTTCAAACAAACGCTGCAATACTTTTTCATGAGCACCCTCTGTATAATCACTTTCAAACGATAACATTTTATTTCCTCCAAATTTATGGGTATTTCTTATAAATAATACTCATTTTCTCTTCTTTTTTCCAGTTTTTGTGAAAACTCTTCCGCAAATTGTTCATATGCTTTGGTTTTCATATGTTTTGCCCCCACTGGGCAATTGCGAATGCATCGAAAGCAGGACATACATGTCTGTTCATTTACGATAAAATCTTCTTCAATAGCTCCAACTGGACAATTCTCTTTACACAATCCGCATCCCACGCAGGTATCTGCTGTCAGAGGCTTAAATTTCCCGCCATAAACTGCTTCTTTTGCATACGGACGATTTCCCGGGATTTTTGATATCATTCTGTCATTGTTTGCCGCTTCTCTTGCAAATTCTCCATCGGCTGCTAAATCCTGGGCATCTGGACGTTCACTTTGAATATCTCCATATGTATGTCTTCCGATTAATGCAGCTGCACCTTTCACTGCAAATCCCTGTTTTTTCACAATATCTTCTAATTCCACCAACGCATCATCATAATGACGGTTTCCATAAGTAACGATAATTAAACATGGGGTATGATCTCCTTTTAGGCCTTTCATTCGTTGGGCTGCTTCCTTTGGCAGTCTTCCTGCATAGACTGGTGCCCCTATAATTACAAATTCCTCTTTTAAAAATTCCCTTTGAACCTGAGCATTTTCTGGCAATGTAAGATCAATGGTATCATAGCGTCTATCTAATGCTGTAGCCATAGCCTCGATACTTTTTCTTGTATTTTCGGTTGGTGAAAAATAAACTCCTGTTACTTTCATTGTATCTGCCCCACTTTCTTCTTTTGTTCTATGGTATATATTTTATATGAATATTATTTGCTTTTGCATACTTTTCTGCATAAGAGTTTTTCTTACAATAAATTGTCAGATCCCTGCATCCCTCAAACGCTTTTCGCCCGATCTGCTGCACACCTGCTGGAATTTTAATATTCAACAAATTCTTACAACCCGCAAATGCTTTTGCTCCAATGAACTCCATGGTTTTTGGCAAATTGATTCCTGTTAAACTAATACATCCCTCAAATGCCTGCTTATCAATTTCCCTTAATCCCTCAAAAATCCGGACACTTTCCAGCTTCCGAAATTCTTGAAATGCAGATTTTCCTACAATTTGTGTATGTTTTCCTAAATAAATAATACGTGCCGAATCATTGGGACCTCCTGCATTATTGATGCATGTCACTGGGAGTCCCTGTATCTTCTCATTGATTTTTGTAACTGGCGAAATCGAACTATATTTTACAAGTTCCGCATGATCGGTATATACCCGGAAAATTCCTCTTTTTTGGACATCGTAGTCATCTGGATTCTTTTTCCTGAATCCACTTCGAAAGAATTCTTGTGCTTCTTTTTCATCAATGGTATTAAAAACCTCTTCCATCGCATCGATCCCCTCAATTCTCTGTACTCTTTCTTTCTGCTGTCTCTTTGCTTTTTCCAGAGTTTCTATTTCTTGTTCTGGCACTGAATAATTCAAATTTAGAACAGTTTCATCAGAACAAAGCAATGTTGCCACTTTTTGTGGTACCTCTTTTAACTCTTCTTTTATTTTATCCGAAATCTTTAAATGTTCATTACATGGAAGAATGGTATATGGGATTCCATCTAAATCTTTTAAAATCCTGCATGGTATAAAATCAATTTCAGAACGAATAGTTTCATTTTCCCTTTTCAAGCGAATATTGCATAATACTGGATACTGAGTATCCAGCCATCCTCCTGAAACATTTAAGTGGGTCAATAAATTTCCAAGAGAAAAGACCACTGGCTTTCCATTGATCACTTCCATTTTTTGCACTACATGAGAATGTGAACCAATCACTGCATCATATCCAATTTCCGTCAATGTTTCTGCCATTTCTCTTTGCTTTTTTGATATGACTTTCGTAAATTCTTTTCCCCAATGTGGAAGACAGATCATAAATTCTGCTCCCTGCTGTTTCATGGCCTGATATATTTTTTCGGCATCTGTTTTAGAATACGTATTTAATAACGTCTCTTTTCCTTCTTTGGTCAAATTCCCGGTCATGGTATTATAAGTAGTTCCAAATGCCGTGAAACCTACTTTAAATCCGCAGATATTCACGATTACAAATTTATCTGTCTTTTCGTAAAATGTTCCCGTCTGTATAAAACCAAATTTCCGGGCATTTAAAATGGTCTGACACAATCCATGTACCCCGGCATCCAGCGTATGATTATTGGCCGTGGTGAGCATATCGAACCCTGCATATTGTAATGCATCCATGTATTCAATTGGTGCGTTACAATAAAATGGTCCTTCATGAGTTAAAATCTCTCCACGGTAAGGTGCCCGGTCTGAAATTGGTGTCTCTAAATTCCCCACTGAAAAATCTGCCCCTTTTAAGATGGGCCTGATGTAATCAAAGCATAATGAAAAATCATAATCATCTCCATCCACATGATAGCATCTGAGAAGATTTTCCTGACATAATAAATCTCCTGCCATTAAAATAGAGATTTCTTCTTTTGGCTGGGCATCCTTTGAAACATACATAGTTCCATCAAAGGTATATCTGCTTTCACGTTTGCATTGTTCTCCATCAATTGTGAAATTTTTCTTTCTTTTCCGGAATCGATAACTTGGTCTCTTATATTCATAGATTTCTAAATTTAATTTTTTTTCCATATCCATACTCCCCTATTCCTGTATCGCTTTTATCTTCAAATAAAGTTTTTTTCATTGTTTGTATCGTAACATATCCCAATTGCTATGTATACCTTAATTTTCTTACGCTTTTATGTACTTTTTCGCTAATTTATGGTATTATTTCTCATGTTGCACTTTGTTTTTGTATAATTAGCCATGAGAAGGCCATATGTTTCCAATCCGGTCTGCTTAACTGGCTTAAAAAAATAAATTATAGAAAGGTCATTGTTATTTATGTTACATGTAATCGAAACCGTAAATAGTGCCGTAAATAATTTTATCTGGGGAGTTCCTGCCATGATCTGTATCATTGGTGTAGGATTATATTTAAGCTTTGGCACTGGCTTTCTCCAGATCCGTAAATTTCCTTATGCTATGAAAAATACAATAGGAAAAATCTTTGACAAATCCGATGCTGCTGACGGCGCCATAACTCCATTTCAGGCCGTTTGCACTGCCTTATCCGGCACTGTAGGTACTGGAAATATTGCCGGGGTTGCAGGAGCCATTGCCATCGGCGGTCCTGGCGCTGTTTTCTGGATGTGGGTTTCTGCCCTTTTAGGCATGTGTACAAAATTTGCAGAAGTAACTTTAGCAGTTCATTTCCGTGAAAGAAACGCAGACGGAGACTATGTCGGCGGACCAATGTACTACATCAAAAATGGATTATCCAAACAATGGCACTGGCTGGCATTTGCTTTTGCTGCATTTGGGGTATTGACTGTGTTTGGTACCGGAAACGCAGCTCAGGTAAATACGATTGTTGCAGCAATTAATTCTGCTTTGTTAAACTTTCAGATCATCTCTCCATCTTCCGTTGATACGTTAAACCTGATTTTTGGTATTGTCATCGCAATTTTAGTTGGAATGGTTCTTTTAGGTGGGATTAAAAGAATCGGCAGAGTATCTGAAAAATTAGTTCCTTTTATGGCACTTATCTACATTGTCCTTGGAATCGGAGTTATCATCCTGAATATCAATCACGTACCTTCTGTATTTTCCTCTATCATTCACGGTGCGTTCAATCCTCATGCAGTTACTGGAGGAGTTGTAGGATCCTTCTTTACCAGCATGAAAAAAGGAGTTTCCAGAGGGATTTTCTCCAATGAAGCCGGACTTGGTACCGGCTCCATCGCCCATGCATGTGCCGATACAAATGAACCGGTAAGACAGGGCTTATTTGGAATTTTCGAAGTATTTATGGATACCATTGTTATTTGTACATTAACTGCTTTGGTCATCTTATGCAGCAATATTCCAATTGCTTATGGAACTGAAGCAGGAGCTGAACTTACCATCCTAGGTTTTACCTCTACTTATGGAAACTGGGTATCCATCTTCACTGCTGTGGCCCTTTGCTGTTTTGCATTCTCCACAATTATCGGATGGGGCCTTTATGGTGCAAGATGTATTGAATTTTTATTTTCATCAAAAGTTATCAAGCCATTTATGATCGCCTATTCATTAGTAGCCGTTATAGGCGCGACCATTGATCTTGGATTACTTTGGAGTATTGCCGAGACCTTTAATGGTTTAATGTCCATTCCAAACTTAATTGCATTATTCTTATTGTCCGGAACGGTTTTCCAGTTAGTAAAAGAATATTTCCATAAGAACTGATCCATATTTTTCGATAATAAAGTTGTTATTAAAAAAATCCTGCCAGATATCCATCCAATGTCTTAGCTTAATGACATTGGACATCCATCTGACAGGATTTTTCTTTTATTCTTTTTCTTCAAAGACACGTTTTAAAGCCTGAAGTCCTAAAATTACCGCTCCACCTATGATAAAAAATACTGGGTAAAAAGTATCCAGGGTCATGGCTGGACAAGGATTTGTTTTTAAACTTTCTGGTCCCATAATAATGGCATAGAAAGAACCAAGCATCATTCCAATGATGGTATACATGGTCGCACAACGTTTTTTATCCAATGCCACCTTTAATCCTTTTACAATCGTTCCAATTCCTACTAAAACTCCACATCCAAAGATGATAACTCCTGGTAAATACTCAAACTGTAAATGAAGAAGTCCTCGAAGTGCTTCCATCACAGCCTGATAAAATCCAAATACCAGCAGGAGAGAGGATCCTGAAATTCCCGGAAGAACCATGGCTGAAATTGCACACATAGCACAAACAAAAAGAAAAATTCCAGTTCCAACGGATAAATCTCCCCATGCAATACTGCTGCTGGCAGACGATCCGGAAAAATAAGTAATGGCAATGACTAACACAGCCCCAAACAATACAAAAATAATATTTTTATAATTTTCTTTAAATGCTTCTTTTTCTTCCATCATAATCAATGGAATCGCAAATAATACAAATCCCAGGAATAATGAACTTACCTGATAAATGTATTTTTCAAACACTGCAGTAATGGCAAGGGCTGCCATAGCCATCCCCACAATCCAACCACTTCCTAACTTCACTAAAAACTGTATCGCTTTCTGACGTTTTCTCTTATCTTTTGAAATAATATCATGAAGAGAAGAAATAAAATCATCATAAAATCCCATTAAAAACGCTATGGTTCCTCCAGAAACTCCTGGCACACTGTCGGCAAGTGCCATTAGAAGACCTCCTAAAACTCTTAAAATCATAAGAATTCTCCTTTCCTACATTAATAAATATGCAAAATATGCTCCATAACAAATCAACATAATCACTCCATGAGTTCTTGTCAATTTTTGTTTTCTAAATACACATAACCATAATAATGCTCCTGCTGCTGCTACAATCAATGTATCAATAACAAATTTTGTCTGGAAAACAACTGGAGTAATGAGCGCTGTAGTACCAACGACGAATAAAATATTAAAGATATTACTTCCTACAATATTTCCAATGGCAATGTCTGCTTTTCCCTTTATGGCAGCAGATACAGAAGTAAATAACTCAGGAAGAGAGGTTCCAAGTGCTACAATGGTCAGTCCAATGAATCGCTCACTAAGACCAAGGATTTTGGCAATTGCAGTTGCAGCATCTACCGTTACATCACTTCCTAAAATAATGCATACCAGACCAACCACGGTTACCAATAATAATTTTCCGATAGATTTTTCCTGCGCTTCTTCATCCACACTTTCTTTATTTTCTTTTGACATTTTTAACAAATATCCCAAATAAAGAATAAAACATACCCAAAGTAAAACTCCTTCTGCAAAATTTACTGTTCCACCAGTATAACCAAATAAAATAAGTAATACTGTAATGAAAATCATATAAGGCATTTCATACTTTACTGTTGACTTCGCTACTGCTACAGAAGTGATTACAGAAGTAAGCCCTAAAATAATTAAAATATTTAAAATATTGCTTCCCACTATATTTCCAATGGTAATGGCTGCATTTCCTCTCAACGCCGCTGTAATACTGACAGCTGCTTCCGGTGCACTCGTTCCCATAGCTACAATTGTCAGACCAATGACCAGTTGTGGAATCCCAAACTTCTCAGCTACTCCTGCAGCTCCATCCACAAACCAGTCAGCCCCTTTTGCCAGTAAGGTAAATCCAATTACCAATAATATCAATTGAATCATAATTTCCATAATCTTGTCCTTTCTTTTCACAAATGAATTGTCCTAAAACAACAAAAAAGACTTTTATCGCACCAAAAAAACGCGATAAAAGTCTCGTTCTTATCTCAGTATGCATCCCGGCCAGAAACGGCGTGATGACGTTATGCATAACATCCTCAATGGATGCAAACTACTCCCTAATATCATTAAAATCTTATCAAAAAGAATTTTTACTGTCAATTCTATTTTTTCTTAATCTATCTCTTTCTTTGTTACGAGGATGTGAATTTTCACACATTCTGTTCAAATTGTCAATTTATATCGTATCATCACTAAATCTTTTGTATATATTGAATAAAAACTGACATTTTGCTAAGATTATTTCATCAAAGGAACAAGTAAACACATCAAAAAAGAAAGGAAAAAAAATTATGATGCAAAAAATCCAAAAGTTTGGTGGAGCAATGTTTACTCCTGTATTACTGTTTGCCTTTGCAGGTATCGTAATCGGAATCGGAACATTATTCACCACAGAAGTAATTATGGGCAGTCTGGCAGCCCCAACCAGTATGTGGTACAAATGCTGGAACGTTATTTTACAGGGTGGATGGACAGTATTTAATCAGCTCCCTCTGTTATTCGTAGTAGGTCTTCCTGTTGGAATGGCAAAAAAACAGCAGGCCAGATGTTGTATGGAAGCATTGGTCCTTTACTTAACTTTCCATTACTTCTTAAGCACAATTCTTTCTCAGTGGGGTCCAATCTTTGGTGTTGACTTTGCTCAGGAAGTTGGCGGAAGCAGCGGATTAACATTAATTGCTAATATCAAAACATTAGATATGGGTATGATCGGAGCCCTTTTAATTTCTGGAATCGTTATTTATTTACATAACCGTTTCTTTGATACAGAATTACCTGAATGGCTCGGAACATTCTCTGGTTCAACATTTATCTTCATGATCGGCTTCTTCGTTATGATCCCAGTTGCACTGATCGCTGCACTTGTATGGCCAAAAGTACAGGTAGGTATGCTTGTATTCCAGGGATTCGTTAAGAGTGCTGGTGCAGCCGGCGTATGGGTATTCGTATTCTTAGAAAGAGTATTAATTCCATTCGGATTACACCATTTATTATATTCTCCATTCTGGTACGACAATGCCATTGTTCCTGGTGGATTATATGCATACTGGGCAACAAAACTTCCAGAAATCGCAGCTTCTACTGCTTCTTTAAAATCTTTAGTTCCAGAAGCTGGAATCTGTGCAACAGGATTCTCTAAAATCTTTGGATGTCCTGGTATCGCTCTTGCATTCTATGCAACTGCAAAACCTGAAAAACGTAAAAAAATCCTTGGTTTATTAGTTCCAATTACATTAACAGCTATTTTCTGTGGTGTTACAGAACCAATCGAATTTACATTCTTATTCATGGCACCAGCATTATTCGTTGTTCATGCATTCTTAGCAGCATGCTTATCTACTTGCATGTACCTTGCAGGAATCGTTGGTATCCATGCTGGTGGTGCAATTGAAATGGCTTCTTTAAACTGGATTCCATTAATTGGTAACCACTGGAAACAGTACTTAGTAATGTTACTCATCGGTTTAGCATTTACCGGTATTTACTTTATTGTATTCCGTACATTAATTTTAAAATTCGATTTTAAAACTCCTGGACGTGAAGATGATGAAGAAATTAAATTTGGTTCTAAAGCAGAATTCCGTGAAAAACAGGCAAAAGGTAAAGACGGAGCAGCTCCATCTTTTGAAGAATTAATCTTAGAAGGTCTTGGCGGAAAAGATAACATTGTAGACGTAACAAACTGTGCAACAAGACTTCGTGTCAATGTAAAAGATGAAACTCTTTGTCAGGGCGATGCTTACTTTAAATCTATTGGTGCCCATGGATGTTCTGTAAATGGAAAAGCATTCCAGGTAATCGTTGGATTAAAAGTACCAAGTGTTCGTGAAAAATTTGAAAACTTATTATAACACTATACTACTTTATACCTAGTAGGAGGAAATTATTATGTCAAATAAAAAATATTCTATTACTGTTGCTGGTGGCGGAAGCACATTTACACCAGGTATCGTATTAATGCTTTTAGAACATATGAATCGTTTCCCTATCCGTTCTATCAAATTCTATGATAACGATGCCCAGCGTCAGGAAACTGTTGCTAAAGCATGTGAGATTTACTTAAAAGAACATGCCCCTGAAGTTGCTTTCGGATACACGACAGATCCTGAAACTGCTT
>JAXJPR010000010.1:0-61621 GCA_036311565.1 Lachnospiraceae bacterium | reverse complement strand
CGGAATTCCAATATAAACAGGCCCTTCTTCTCTCATAGAAAAGAATTCTCCAGCTGCGTCTTTTTGTATATAGATATCTGCCATTTTATTGACTTCCATAAATGCTTTCATTCCTCCAGTATGATCATAATGTCCATGAGACAAAATAAGGGCATCTACTTCAGACAAATCAAATCCCAGTTTTTGAGCATTTCGTGCATAGCGGTCACTGGAACCAGTATCAAATAATACCTTTTTCTTATCGGTTTCTATATAAAAACTTAATCCATGTTCCGCCTCAAGTCCAATTCTTCTGCATGTGTTTTCAATTAAGTTTTGTATAATCATGTCTGTCCTCCTGTTCTTTATTTGTAAAATAAAAGGGCATCCTCCTGGATACCCTTTTATATAAGAAAGCGCGAGACGGGACTCGAACCCGCGACCCCGACCTTGGCAAGGTCGTGCTCCACCAACTGAGCCACTCGCGCATACTGTGTTATTTACTTCTTTGCTTTCCCTTAGCACTTGTTTATAATAGCACAGTCTCATTTTTTTGTCAACACCAAATTGTATTAATTATATAAATAATATATATTTTTGATGCATTTAGTAAAGCTTCTTCATCAAAATCAAATTTATTATGATGATTTGGATACATGATTCCTTTCTGGGCATTACCTCCACCCACAAATGCGAAGGCTCCTTTGGTCTGTTTTAAATAGTTTGCAAAATCCTCACCCAGCATGATTTTCGGTACCGGTCTCAGGTCTTCTGGCGAAAATACTTTCTTCGCTCCCTGATATACCCGATTTGCAATTTCTTCGTCATTGATCAATGGAGGATGCGTTGATTCTGGATAATCTACCTTTGCTTCTGCTCCATATAATCTTGCAGTATCTTTCGCAACTTGGATTATGGATTCCTTAATCATCTGTTCGGTTTCTACTGAAAAAGTTCTTACCGTCCCCTCCAGAACCGCCTTTCCTGAAATTATATTATAGGCTGTTCCCGATTCTAATCTTCCAATTGTTAAAACAGCATCTTCAATGGGATTCATTCGACGACTGATAATTGTCTGCAAATTCAGAACTAAAGCTGCTGCCGCTACCGTTGTATCAATGCATTGATGTGGCTTTGCTGCATGTCCAGCTTTTCCTGTTAATGTGATCGTAAAATGATCCGTTGCCGCCATTCTTGGTCCTGGTTCAATAGAAACGGTCCCTGCCTCTAAATCGCTAAAAATATGCACACCAAAGATTTCTTCCACATCATCCAGAATCCCCTGGTCCATAATAAAATTAGCCCCTGCACTATTTTCTTCTGCTGGTTGAAAAATTAATTTTACACGACCGTTTAAATGGGCTTCATATTTTTTTAAAATTGCTGCTGCGCCTAAAAGCCCTGTGATATGTCCATCATGGCCGCAGGCATGCATCTGTCCTGGTATCTTTGAAGCATAGGAATGTCCAGTTTCTTCTACAACAGATAATCCATCGATATCTGCTCTTAAAGCAACCGCTTTCCCACCCTCTTTTCCAAGATAACCAACAACTCCAGTAGGATTCAATTTCTTATATGGAATCTGCAGTTTTAGCAGTTCTTCAATAATCATCGCTGTTGTTCTATATTCTTGCTGGGCCAATTCTGGATACTGATGAAATCTCTGTCTTATTTCAATCATATAATTTCTTAACTGTTCTACTTCTGTTTTTATATCAAACATATCTATCACCTTAAGAGAAAATTTTCTTTACCAGATAAATCAAAAGTACTACCCCAAGAACCGGTGCTAAAAATGATAGAATTGCACCCGTAACAGTAACTATCAGAGAAATCACGGCAATGATTACTAATGCAAAAATTAGTTTATGGTACCATTTGATTTCAACACTCTTAAACTGTGTATTGGAATGTGGTGCTTCCTCTCCATCTTCTGTATAGACCGTCTCTTCATAAAAATCGTCATTTCCAGTTTCTGCAGCTTCTATGATCGTTCTGGCGGTCAAGATTGGATTTCCAAGTTCCTGGGCAACTTCCATCTCGCTTTTTCCCGCTGCCATCTGCTCGTCAAAATACTGGTTATAATAGGCAATGTTTTCATTGATTACCCGCCCGGAGACTTCTCCTTCCAGGCACTGTCTCAATTCATTTAAAAACTGTTGTTTATTCAAAGCACTTCTCCTTTTCTAAAAATCTTTGCTTCTTCTATCAATCTATATTTCCCCTGTGTATAAGAAATCATGTGCGTCTCACAATTTCTTGTTTTTCCATTTCCCCATAACTGACTCAATGGACGGTCAAACATATATACCAACATGGCGTGCAATAATTCTCCATGAGAAACCAATAAAATATTCTCTGCCTTTCCTTCTAACGGCTCAATGACTTCTCTTAAAAATTCCCCTGCCCGGTTGACCGTATCAATAATTCGTTCTCCGCCTTCTCCCGGTTCAAATTGATCAGGGTGTTCAAAGAACATTTTATGAAATTCAATTCCTCTCTCTTGTAATTCTTCTTCTGCAATACCTTCATAAACACCAAAATCAATTTCTTCCAGACGATGATCCAATATTAATTCTTTATGAAGAATGTCAGCTACATATTCTGCCGTCTCTCTGGCCCTTTTTAAAGGACTGGTAAAAATATAATCAAACGGAATCTGCCCGAGCACTTCAGCGGTTTCAGCAGCGACTTTTCTTCCATTTTCATTTAATGGTACATCGGCACTTCCCTGGACTTTTCGAAGAACATTCCATTCTGTCTGTCCATGCCGCAGCATAAATATTTTCATCATTTATCTCCTGTTTCTTATCCTTATATTTTTAAATAAAATCTGTTTCTCATTATCATTTTCGTTTATTTTGCTTTATTATAACATAAATTCTTATAAAATATATTTTTTTATAGAAAAAAGGCTCTTACTTTGCTATAATTTAGTCAATATATTACAAATAGAAAGTGAGCGATGCATCATGAAATTAATAGTCGGCGACACAATAAAACTTACAGAAAAAGTAGACCAACAGCATACGGCAGACACATGGGGAAGCGGAAGCCTTCCTGTTTATGCAACTCCTGCTATGGGATTATTAGTGGAAAAGGCTGCAGTTGCTTTATTAGATGGAAAATTAGATGAAGGTATGACAACTGTTGGAACCGCACTTAATATTCAGCACCTTAGTGCTACTCCTCTGGATGAAACTGTTACATGCGAATGTTGTCTTGTCGAAATTGACCGCAAAAGATTATCTTTCCACGTAGAAATTACAGACGCTAATGGTCGTGCTGGATACTGCACTCACGAAAGATTTATCGTTGATGGAGAAAAATTCTTAGAAAAAGTAAAGAGCCGTTTTCAAAAATAACTTCTTCACATAAGAATGAGCCTGAATACGTCTGAAGCTAATCCCAGTTTTTACGTATCCGGCTCATTTTTCATTTATTCCATTCATTATTTAATATGCGTAAGTTTTCCTGTAACAGAATCCATAATGCATCCATACACTTTAATATCATCTGGAATCAATGGATGATTCTCTAACATTTCCACTGTTTCGTGAACAGATGATTCCACATCATCAAATCCGCTCAGCCATGTTTCAAAATCCACACCACAATAGTGCATCATATCAATTTGCTCATCTGTGACTCCTCTGGCTTTCATATGACCAATCATCATATCTGCATTGATGTGCTGAACTCCACAATCTGTATGACCAATTACCATAATTTCTTCCACGCCCAATTCAAATATAGCGACCAATAAACTTCGTACCACACTTCCAAATGGATGAGAAATGACTCCACCCGCATTTTTAATAATCTTTACGTCACCATTTTTAATTCCCAAGGCTGCTGGAAGTAATTCGGTCAATCTGGTATCCATACATGACAAAATTGCCATCTTCTTGTCTGGATACTTACTGGTCTTATACTTTTCATAAGCTTTCTCTTCTACAAATTTCTGGTTATATTCTAAAATTTCCTGAATCATCATTTACTCCTTATGCGTTATATTTTGGTACAACTCCAATGCCAAGAGCACCAGGTCCTGTATGAACAGCAATTGTTGCACCAATTTGCATCAATGGGATTTCTTCTTGATATCCCAGCTCTTGTGCTTTTTCCTTTACTTTTTCTAAGAATATTTTCCCTTCTTCTTCGTCATAACCAAAACCAACGTTCAAAACAAAATCATTGATATTTTTCCCTTCTTTTGTAAAATAATCTGCCATCATATCAATGACTTTTGTCATGGATTTTTTACGACTTCTTGCAATACCTCCGCTGGTAACTTCGCCTTTATCTAAAATAATCAGTGGTTTCAGTTTTAAAGCAGTTCCTGCACGTCCAGCCATCTTTCCAATTCTTCCACCATGAATGAGATAATCTAAGTTTTCAATCGTAAAGAAAATCTTAGCGTCTGTCTTTATTCTTTCTAAATGAGCAACGATTTCTTCATATGCAAGACCCGCATCACGCATCTTAATAGCTTCTATCACAAAACTTGCCTGTGTTACTGTCGCACACATAGAATTAATCACGCTTAACTTTGCATCCGGATATTCTTCCTCTAAAATCATCTTTGCATTCAATGCTGCATTATAAGCTCCGCTCAAATGAGAAGTAAAACAAATACAAATGACTTCATCTCCATTATTTAATAATGGTTCTAACACATCAATATAGTCGTTTACGGCTGGCAAAGATGTCTTCGGAAATACTTCCGGCTCATCGATCATCTGTTGATAGAATTTTCGAACCCCCATTTCTACTTTTTCTTTTTTATATGTTTCCCCATCAAATGAAATATAAAACGGTATACATGCAACTTTACATCGTTTTAAAAACTCTGTTTCCAGATCACATGCACCGTCAGTAATAATTTTAACTGCCATGTTACCCTCCTTATAAAGCTACCTAAAGCAATCTTATCACAATCTGAGACATAAGAAAAGTCTCCTTTCTAAAATAGAAAAGAGACTTTCGTTCTAATATTTATGTGTTCCTTTGATAATTGGAGAAATATGCTTATAAATTAAAAAGGTAATAACCACACTACACATACCTTTCAGGAATGTAAATGGCATATTAAAAATAATCAACGCCTGCAAAAGACTATGAATACCTGGATAAATGGCTTTATACATTCCAATAATTGCTTTCATAGGCATGAACATACTATATACTGGATATGTAATAAAATAATTGGAAAATACACTAATTACTGCCATGATAAGTGCTCCAAGCAACGCTCCTAAAAATGCTGACTTTTTACTTTTATTTCTTTTATAAATAAAACCAGCAGGTACTACGAACGCGCATCCTAAGATAAAATTGGAAAGTTCACCAATGCCTCCCGTTGTAGAAAACATTAAATTAATCAGATTCTTTACAAGACATACCATCACTCCAGACAATGGACCCATGGCAAATGCTGCAATCAGTGCCGGAAGTTCTGAAAAATCCATCTTAATAAAGCTTGGCATTAATGGTACATTAAAACTAAACATCATAAGCACAGCAGATAATGCACCAAATAATCCTGTCATCGTAATTGTTCGAACGTTAAGTTTTTTGTCTTTTCTTTTTGTCATCCTTCTAATCTCCTTTTACAATTTCTTCGAAAATTCTTAAGAAATAAAAGGTAGAAACTGCATACTCCTTTAATAGTCACAGAGATTTTTCAAATTCTCTTTCATTAAAACAGCCCTGAATACATACATATTCAGGGCATAATCACTGCATCCTGTGTAAATAAATTTACACGAACTTCTACTCTCTTCTTCCATCCAGACTATACTGTCGGCTTCGGAATCTCACCGAATCATGCATATTGCTCGCGGGCTATACCGCCGGTAGGGAATTGCACCCTGCCCCGAAGATATTCATTTAATTTTTGATAATCATATCATACTGTTATATATTTGTAAAGTAATGCTTATGAAATCTCCTAATCATCCAATTTTTTCAAAACTGCTGCCGTTCTTGCAGGTGAATAGAACTGGAAGCCTTTCTTTGTATTAGTTACTTTCTTCATCACTTTCTTCTCTATGAATGTACCTTCTGCATCAGGATCTTCCACTTTTTGTGTAACTTCTTCTTCCCATTCTTCAACAACTTCTTTTGCTTCATAAATATAGTCTTCAGAAATCATTCCGTTACCACCAAACTCTCTTGCATCTGTATTTAATACAACCTGATAACGTCCAGTTTCTAATGTTGGAATCCAATATCCATCTTTAGACCAAGTTGGATGGAAGTTAAAGATGAACAACAATCCTGCTCTTTCATAAATGAGCATATTGCCATTGGAATCCATCCATAAATTGTTTGGTTGTGCTTTTAATAAATGATTTTCTTTTGATAATGCAATCATTTTCTTTTCGAAATCATTCAGGAAATGATAACGAAGATTTTTATCATCCACTAAATGCCACTGACGTCTGCAGTAATGATAACTCCAGTCATTTCCTTCTCTTGGGAAGTCGATCCATTCCGGATGTCCAAATTCATTTCCCATAAAAGTCAGATATCCATCTCCAGATAAAGAATGGGTAACCAGACGAATCATCTTATGAAGTGCCACACCACGGTCAACTACCATATTCTGTGAATTCACTTCCATCCCCCAGTACATATCTGCATCGCAAAGACGGAACATAATTGTCTTATCTCCTACCAGTGCCTGGTCATGGGATTCTACATATCCAATTACTTTTTCTGCTGGACGTTTTCCAGTCAATTCACCCCAGATTTTCCATACATCCCACTGTTCATCTGAACATTCTTTTAAAGTACGAATCCAGAAATCAGGAGTTCCCATCGCCAGACGATAGTCAAATCCAATACCTCCATCTTCAATTGGAAGACACATACCTGGCATGCCTGACATATCTTCTGCAATTGTCACTGCTTCTGGATTAATTTCATGAATCAGTTCATTTGCTAATTGCAGGTAAACCAATGCATCAAATTCTGTATTCAAACTAAAATATTTATCATAACAGTCAAAACTACTTCCTAATCCATGATCTTTATAAATCATAGAAGTAACACCATCAAAGCGGAATCCATCAAAATGATAGACATCCATCCAGAATTTTAAATTTGATAATAAGAAATGGATCACTTCATTCTTATCATAATTAAATAATTTTGTATCCCATGCACTGTGATTTCCTTTATCTCCGCTATGGAAGAACTGATATTCCGTTCCATCAAACATATTCAATCCTTCATTGGTATTCTTAACTGCATGAGAATGAACCACATCCAATAATACACGAATTCCCATCTTATGTGCAGTATTTATCAAAGATTTCAACTGCTCTGGGGTTCCATATTTAGAAGATGCAGCAAAGAAATTAGATACCTGATATCCAAAAGAACCATAGTATGGATGCTCCATAATAGCCATGATCTGAATTGTATTATATCCTAATTCTTTAATACGAGGAAGTGTGTTATCACGAAATTCTTCGTATGTTCCAATCCCATATTTATTCTGCGCCATACCAATATGACATTCATAAATCAACGGAGTTTCTTCTCCATGAAAATCACTATCCTGCCATGGAAAATCTGCATAAACATCCCAAACCTGTGCACACCATAATGTAGTCTCTTTATCCTGAACTACTCTTGTCGCATACGTTGGGATTCTTTCTAATTGTTCACCATTATGAATCACAATTGCTTTTACCAGACA
Source organism: Lachnospiraceae bacterium (assembly GCA_036311565.1). Lineage (GTDB taxonomy): Bacteria > Bacillota > Clostridia > Lachnospirales > Lachnospiraceae > Fimousia. The sequence continues at coordinate 53,931 of JAXJPR010000010.1, read as the reverse complement.
ACCATTCCATAATGCATCTTCCCCTTCCAGGAATATTTCAAAATTTCCATGATCCATCTTTTTCATAGGATGAGAAGTTGGATTCCACCCATTAAACTCTCCCATGAAATACATTTTTTCTGCCCCTGGTGCCCATTCACGATAATACCAGCCGCCATCTGCTTTATGTATTCCATAATAAGCATGTCCATTAGCAAAATCCTGTAAGGAATCTGCATTTGTTAACAAAGATTTTTTCTTTGCTTCGTATTGTTGCATACGGGCATTAATATCACCCTCAAAGTGCTTCAATAAACCATCAAGTTCCACCATCTTATATGACATAATTCCACCCACCTTATTGTTTTTCCATAATTTTTAATAAGAAAACCACTGTTTCTTTGTACATATTATACTATTACAACCTGTGTTACGTCAACTCATTTACATACTCAACAATTGAGGATTTACAAATGATTCTGACACTAATCCAAGCAACAGAAAGAGAATAAAACCAACATAATATCGATAGGCTTCTTTTTTTCCTTTCTTTTCCTCGCCTTTCACCCAAAAATAAAGTGAAATTCCATAACATATCCATTGTGGAAATATTGTTAGGAAAACTGCAGCCAAACTTCCTAATCCTTCTTGAAGCATCTGATAGGTAAGAAACATACCGAAGGAAAAAGAGATTAAAAATCCCAAGATTATAATTACTGCTTCTAAAACAAATAATTTTAAAAAAACAGCCAGTAATATCATCTGATACATCCGCTTCCCAACTATATATGCAGCATAGTGTAAGGCATTTACGTTAATCTCTTCCTTTATAGCAGTCAAACTTAACCCTAATTCTGCAAGAAAATAGTAATTAGATTCATATGTCATATTGGTTACAATGGATCCAGCAGTCAATCCTATAATCATCACTGCCAGTCCTATCTTTTTATATCTGCTCATATTTAATCTCTCCACTTCCGCCAATGCATTTTATTATCTATTTTCTATAAATTGACGGAAATTCTTATTCTATTGAGATATATATGCTAGATTTACAAATTTATGCAAATAATTTTATGATCTTAAGGTTTCCTTATATGCAAGAATTCCGGATACCGTCTTACTATCGATGATGATTCCATTTAGAATCATATCCACCGCTTCTTCTATTGTGACAATTTTAAGTTCAATTTCTTCGTCTTCATCCAGATTCTGCTCCGTTTTTACTAAATCTTTTGCAACATAAATAGGAATCATTTCATCACAAAAACCAATGGCGGTAATCACCTTTATCAGAAATTCAATTTGGTTAGATTGATACCCTGTTTCCTCCTCAATTTCTCTGGTTACACACTGAAGAGGGGTCTCTCCTTTTTCAATGCCTCCTGCAGGTATTTCAAAAGTCTTTCTGCCTAAAGCATTGCGATATTGTTCTACTAAAATGATTCTTCCATCTTCTAAGACAGGAATAATTGCTGCTGCACCTGGATGTTTTATCAAATCCCATTCTACTGTATTTCCATTTGGCAATTTCAGTATATCTTTATAAAACCCAACTACTTTTCCTTGATACATTAATTCCTGTCGAATTCTTTTATATTCTCCCATTTTTACACCTTCTTTTTTAATTAAGAAAAGCGATAGACATTTGTCTATCGCTGCTTTTTCTATTATGACGCTATATCAATGCTTATTTTGCATAATCGGTCGCTCTAGACTCCCGAATCACATTTACTTTAATCTGTCCTGGATATTCTAATTCAGCTTCAATCTGTTTTGAAATATCTCTGGCTAAAATAACCATATCACTGTCACTTACCTGTTCTGGAACTACCATAACACGAATTTCTCTACCTGCCTGAATCGCAAAAGTTTTATCAACGCCTTTGTAGGAATTTGCAATATCTTCTAACTGTTTTAATCTGGTTGTATAACTTTCCAGAGTTTCTCGTCTGGCACCTGGTCTTGCAGCTGAGATAGTATCAGCAGCTTGTACGATACATGCGATTAATGACTGAGGTTCCACATCTCCATGATGGGATTCTACTGCATTAATAACAATTGGAGATTCTTTATATCGACGGCATAAATCTACACCAATCTGAATATGAGAACCTTCGATTTCATGGTCAATGGACTTACCAATATCGTGTAATAATCCAGCACGTTTTGCCATACGGATATCAACTCCAATTTCTGCAGCCAATAAGCCGGACAATTGTGCAACTTCCATCGAATGCTTCAATGCATTCTGTCCATAACTGGTACGGAATTTCATCTTTCCTAATAAGCGTACCAATTCTGGATGAATACCATGTACCCCAACTTCCAAAGTAGCAGCTTCTCCTTCTTCTCTCATCATAGCTTCTACTTCTTTTGTTGCTTTTTCTACCATTTCTTCAATTCTTGCAGGATGAATACGTCCATCTACAATCAATTTTTCAAGTGCAATTCTTGCAATTTCTCTTCTAACTGGGTCAAAGCTTGATAAAATAACAGCTTCTGGAGTATCATCAATAATTAAATCTACTCCGGTCATTGTTTCCAATGTACGAATGTTACGACCTTCGCGACCGATAATTCTTCCTTTCATCTCATCATTAGGAAGCTGCACCAAAGAGATTGTCGTTTCCGCAACATGATCTGCTGCACACTTCTGAATAGCGGTTACCACATATTCTTTCGCTTTCTTAGCTGCTTCTTCTTTCGCTTTTGTCGTCATCTCTTTAATCATGACAGCTGTTTCATGCTTCACATCATCTTCAACCATAGTTAATAAATATTCTTTTGCCTGTTCAGAGGTTAATCCAGAAATACGTTCCAGTTCCTGTAAATGTTTTGCTTGAAGTTTTTCAACTTCTGACTTCTGCTTATTTAAATTAGATTCTCTGGAAGCGAGAGATGCTTCTTTACGATCCAATGCATCAGACTTACGTTCAATTGCTTCTTCTTTGCCTAAAACACGTTTTTCATAACGTTGCAGTTCTGCGCGACGTTCTTTTGTTTCTTTTTCAAACTCATTCTTCGCCTTAATACTTTCTTCTTTCACTGCAAGGCTTGCTTCACGCTTTGTTGCTTCTGCACTTTTTAATGCTTCGTCTATAATCGCTCTGGCTTTACTGTCTGCATCTCCGATTTTTTCTGCTTCAATCTTTTTATGATGATTGATTCCACAAATAGCAGAAACAGGAACAGCAATTACCAAAGTAACAATTACGGCAATCACAGTTGTTAGCATATTACAGGCCACCTCCTTATTCAATTGTTTGTACAATAGTACAACAAATAAATTTTATACTTTTTTCTGAATTATGTCAAGTAACCTGTGAATTTTTAGTAAATATACTCAAAAATTTTCTCTCTCATCAAATTTTTGGAATTCCTTTAACAATTTTACAATTTGAGAAGACGGATATCCTTTTCTGGCAAAATGTCCATAATATTTTTGAAAATTGTCTTTGGTCACAGGTCCTTTCGTACGAACCCTCTTCTCTACCAGTTCCCGAAGTACCTGTTCTTCCATCCCATCAGGCCTTTCTTCCCAAATATTTTGGAACATCTCTTTAGAAATTCCTTTTCTTCCAAGGTCCTGAATCAGCTGCATTCTGCTCTTTTTTTTCCCTTGTATTTCGATATAACTGCGGACAAACATGATATCGTTAATAAATCCATATTCTTCCATAAATTTCAAAACGGAATCCACAATCGTATCCGGATACCCTGCCTGAATTAATTTATCTTCTAATTCTTTTCTTGTACGGCTTCGGTATTTTAAAAGTGAAAGTGCTTTCTCCTTTGCTCTCGGATAAAGAATCAGCTGGTAAATATCATTTACCAGCTGGCTGCTCACTTCACTTCCCTCTTCTAACTGCAAACGGCGTACTTCTTTTGCATACAGAAAAAAAGCATATTCTCCGTCCAGATCAATTCTGACTTTCTGTTTTCCATCTGGGTCAAGTTTTGTGATTATCATATTATTCCTCTGACTGTTCTTCTTTTTCTTCCTGATCAGCAGATGCATCTCCAATATTATATACTGCACGCACTTTTGCTTCTACCTCTTCCATAATATCTGGATGCTCTCTTAAAAATTGCTTACTATTTTCACGACCTTGTCCAATCTTCTGCCCTTCATAGGAATACCATGCACCGCTCTTATTAATAATATTTTCATTTGCTGCTAAATCTAAGATATCACCTTCTTTGGAAATTCCTTTTCCAAACATGATATCAAATTCCGCTTCTCTAAATGGTGGAGCAATTTTATTCTTTACTACACGTACTCTTGTACGATTTCCAACCATCTCTCCACTTTGTTTTAACGTTTCAATTCTGCGAACATCCAAACGAATAGAGGAATAGAATTTTAACGCACGTCCACCTGTTGTTGTCTCAGGATTTCCAAACATAATTCCCACTTTTTCACGAAGCTGATTGATAAAAATTACTACACAGTTTGATTTACTAATCGCTGCTGTTAACTTACGCAATGCCTGAGACATCAGACGAGCATGAAGTCCTACATGAGAATCCCCCATCTCTCCATCAATCTCTGCTTTTGGAACAAGTGCTGCTACAGAATCCACGATCACGATATCCATCGCCCCTGATCTTACCATCGTTTCTGTAATTTCCAATGCCTGCTCTCCATTATCCGGCTGGGAGATATATAAATTATCAATATCAACACCAATATTCTTAGCATATACAGGATCTAATGCATGTTCTGCATCAATAAATCCGGCAATTCCCCCTCGCTTCTGCACTTCAGCAATCATATGGAGGGCTACTGTAGTCTTCCCACTGGATTCTGGACCATATACTTCAATAATTCTTCCTTTTGGGACTCCACCTAATCCTAATGCAATATCCAAACTTAAAGAACCTGTTGGAATCGTTTCTACCTGCATATGTGCACCAGATTCTCCAAGTTTCATAACTGCACCTTTTCCATAATCCTTTTCTAATTTAGAAATCGCTGCTTCTAATGCTTTTAACTTTTCTGCCTGAGCCATGTCCTTATCTCCTTTTCTATCTGACTTACACTAATTCTTTATCTCACTTTATACAGAGATGATACTAAATATCATATCTTCAAATTCTCTTTTTTAAGTGCTCTCATTATATCATAAGCACATAAACAAAACAAGTGTTCTGTCGAAAATTTGTTCGATTAAATATCATATACCGGCATCTATCAACATTTTCCATCTATAGTTTATTTTAACATATCTTTTTACTATTCACAAACATCATTTCCATTTTTTTACATTCTATAGGATGCGGAATTTTCACGTATAAAGAAAAAGCAGAAAAATTTCTACTTTTTCTGCCTTTTATAAAATCAATCTCGTTATATCTTTTCATATTCATGCAAAATAGCATGTCTCATTAGAGTCATGGCCTTTACTACTGCAGTATTACGAATCTGGCTTCGATTTCCCTTTAAATGAAACTCCCGTACCGTTGTATTTCCATTGACCGTACAAGAGATATATACCAGTCCAGTTTTTTTCGTTCCTGTTTCACCGCCAGGTCCAGCCAGACCAGTGGTTGCAATTGTTACCTGCGCTTTTGTTCTTTTTGCCAGTCCTTCTGACATTTCTCTCGCACATGTTTCTGACACTGCACCGTGCACCTTAAGTGTCTCTTCAGATACTCCCAGATGCTTCATCTTCGCTTCATTGGCATAAGTAACGAATCCTTCCTGAAAGCATTCTGATACACCGGCCACATTTACCATTCGGCCACTTAAAAGTCCTCCTGTACAGGATTCTGCAACAGCAAATGTCAGATGATGCTCTTTCATTAAATCAACCAGGGCTTCTTCCATACTGACATGTTCTTCAATCGTAAATACATAATCTCCAAAACGTCTTTTTAATTCCTCTACCATCGGCATGACTAATTTCTTAGCCTGTTCTTCATCCCTCGCCTTGGCCGTTACTCTGAGATGAACTTCTCCTGTCTTTGCATATGGTGCCACAGTGGGGTTCCCCTGCTTCTGAATGAGATCTAACACCTGCATTTCTACAGAACTTTCACCTATTGTATCAATTTTTACAACTTTTGAATAGATGACCCCTTGTTCAATTCCACATAAATAAGGAGCAACCTCTTTTTCAAACATAGGAATTAATTCGTTTGGCGGACCTGGGAGAAGGATCACTTTTTTATTATCATCTGTTTCAATGATCATTCCCGGTGCCGTACCATTATCATTGTATAAAACGATGGAATCGTCTGGGACCATGGCCTGCTTCCAGTTATTCTCACCAATATCTTGCACACTGCGTCCTAATTGTTGGAAATATGCAATCAATCTCTGTCTGGCCTGCCAATCTTCATGCATCCCTTTTTTGCATACTTTGGCAGCTATCTCTTTTGTCAGATCATCCTGTGTTGGTCCTAATCCTCCAGATAGAATAACAACATCAGAACGATTTTGGGCCATCATCAGTGTCTCTTTCAATCGTTTTGGATTATCTCCTACCGTTGTCTGATAAAAGACAGACATACCAAGACCGGCCAATCGCTCTGAAAGATACGCCGCATTAGTATTTACAATATTTCCAAGCAAAATTTCTGTTCCTACAGAAATCAGTTCCACAACCATTTGAATGCCTCTTTTCTTAGTTCGCCAATACCTGTTTATTCTTTACTAAATAATCTATAAGTGAAATAACGGTCAGTGCCGTCGCAATCACAATCAATCCATTTTCAATCATAACAGCCAATGGTGTTCCTAAATCAATAATTAACATAATAATCATGAACATCTGGAAATTTGTTTTAAATTTTCCCCAATAGCTTGCTGCAATGACAATTCCATTGTCTGCTGCAATTAAACGGAATCCACTAATAATAAATTCACGGCTGATAATGATCGTTACGATCCATGCAGCCAGTCGTTCCTGCTCTACCAGGCAGATCATTGCTGCACCTACCAGCATTTTATCTGCCAGCGGATCCATAAATTTCCCAAAATTTGATACAATATTATGCTTTCTAGCTAAATATCCATCTAAAAAGTCAGTTAAACTTGCTACAATAAAGATTGCTACTGAAATCCATTTTGAAGAATCTCCAGCATAATCAGTAACCATGAAAAATACAAAAAACGGAATCATAATTACTCTTAAAATTGTTAAGTAATTTGGTATGTTCTTATTCATATACTACATCTCCTATTAAATCATATTCCTGAGCACCAGTAATTTTTACTGTGACAAAATCTCCAGAAATTATTTCTTCTTCTGCATTTACAAAGACACATCCGTCCACCTTTGGTGCATCACGATAAGTTCTTCCAACATAAATATCTTCATCATATAGATATCCTTCGATTAGGACTTTCATTTCTTTTCCAATCAATGCCTGATCCTGTTCATATGAGATTTCCTGCTGCAATGCCATAATTTCATCTCTGCGCTGCTCTTTTATCTCTTCTGGAATCTGGTCTTCAAATCCGGCAGCAATCGTATCCTCTTCCTGAGAATAGGTAAACACACCCAAACGTTCTAATGCCATTTCATCAACAAAATCTAATAAATTTTCATGCTGTTCATTTGTTTCGCCTGGAAATCCCGTTATAAGAGAAGTACGAATTACCATATCCGGAATTGTTTTTCTGAATTTCTGAATTACTTCTTTTAATTGTGCCTGATTGGTACGACGTCCCATTCGTTGTAAAATCTTATCATCGCAATGCTGCATCGGCATATCAATGTAGTGACAGATTTTTTCTTCTTCCTTTATTGTCTGGATCAATTCATCGGTTACTTCTTCTGGATAACAATACAACAATCGAATCCATTCAATCCCTTCAATTTCACATAATTTTTTTAACAATTTTGGGAGTGCTTTTTCCCCATATAAATCCATTCCATATACGGTGGTCTCCTGGGCAACCAGTACTAATTCTTTTACTCCATTTTTTGCCAGACGATGTGCTTCTGCCAACAATTCTTCCATCGGAACACTTCGATAAGCACCACGAATCTGAGGAATAATACAATACGTACATCTTTTATCACAGCCTTCTCCAATCTTTAGATAGGCCATATAAGTCCCAGTTGTCACCATTCTTTTTACTTCACTATTATCTGGAAGATAGTCAACGGATTCATATCTGCAATATGTTTTTCCTTCCAACACAGTTTCCACTGCATCCAGAATAGAGGCATAACTGGTCGTGCCAAGAACTGCATCAATTTCTGGAATTTCCTTTAATATTTCATCTTTATAACGCTCTGCTAGACATCCAGTTACAATTAATGCCTTTAAATTTTGTTCTTTTAATGCCGCCATTTCTAAAATGGTCATAATACTTTCTTCCTTGGCATCATGAATAAAACAACAAGTATTAATAACAATAATGTCTGCTTCCTGCTCATCATTGGTAATGGTGTATCCCTTTTCGGTCAAAAGCCCAAGCATAACTTCGCTGTCAACCAAATTCTTATCACACCCAAGAGAAACAAATAATATTTTCATAAAAGACTCCTATCGATTCGCACTTTCTACACAGTTATTCATGAGCATTGCAATGGTCATTGGTCCTACTCCACCTGGAACTGGTGTAATTGCGGATGTATGAGGTGCAACTTTTTCATAATCTACATCTCCGCATAATTTATTTGCTTCATTGCGGTGAATCCCTACATCAATAACAACAGCACCTTCTTTTACATATGTTTCATCAATAAATTTTGGTTTTCCTATGGCTACCACTAAAATATCTGCTCTTTTTGTAACTTCTCTTAAATCTTTTGTACGAGAATGGCAGATTGTTACAGTTCCGTTTTCTCTCAATAAAAGCAATGCCATTGGTTTTCCTACAATATTGCTTCTACCAACAATGACACATTCTTTTCCTTCAATCTGAATATCTGAACGTTTTAACAGCTGAATAATTCCAGCAGGTGTACATGGAAGAAATCCTGGTTCTCCAATTGTCATTGCTCCTACACTCTGTGGATGAAAACCATCTACATCTTTCTCTGGTGCAATTGCTTTGATGACCGTATCTTCATCAATGTGTTTTGGTAATGGAAGCTGTACAAGGATTCCATTAATTTTAGGATTTTCATTGCATTCCTGAATGATTGTAAGTAACTCTTCCTGAGTCGTTGTCTCTGGTACTTCATAAGCTACAGATTCAATTCCAATGTATTCGCATGCACGCTTTTTATTTCGTACATATACGCTGGAAGCTGGATCTTCTCCTACCTGTATTACTGCTAATGCAATTTCTTTTCCTTCTGCTTTTAATTGTGCTACTCTTTCTTTTAATTCATCTTTAATTTCCTGTGAAATTCTTTTTCCAGCAATTATCTGTGGCATGTCATTCACCTCTCTAGTCTATTCTCTTTTATACAAATGAAGGGCCGTTTTAAACGGCCCCCTCTTGCCTTTCATCCTTCCCTGAGTTTAGAATAACCCAGTAATCATACCATTTGTATCTACATCAATATTTTCTGCGGCTGGTTTTTTTGGAAGACCTGGCATAGTCATAATACTTCCAGTCAATGCAACAACAAATCCTGCTCCTGCATTTACATACATATCACTGATTGTAATATCAAATCCAGTTGGACGTCCTAATTTTGTTGCATCATCAGACAGAGAATACTGATTTTTTGCCATACATATTGGTAAATTTCCAAATCCTTGACTTTCAATCAAATCTAAGGATTTCTTTGCAGCAGGTGATAACTTAATCTCATCTGCGCCATAAATTTCAGTCGCAATTGTTCTGATTTTATTTTCAATTGTATCATCTAAATCATATAATGGCTTGAAATTGCTTTCTTTTGTTTCTAATGTTTTTAGCACTGCTTTTGCTAATTCAATTCCGCCTTCGCCACCTTTTTCCCATACCTGGGATAATGCAAATTCGCAGTCTCTTTCTTCACAAAAATGCTTAATGAAGTTTAATTCTGCTTCTGTATCAGATACAAACTGATTTAACGTTACAACAATTGGCACACCAAATTTTTTCAGGTTTTCAATATGTTTTTCTAAGTTTACAATGCCTTTGCTTAATGCTTCTACATTTTCTTTTCCTAGGTCAGCTTTTGCAACGCCTCCATTATATTTTAATGCACGAACCGTTGCCACTAATACAACTGCATCAGGTTGCAGACCTGATTTACGACATTTAATATCGAAGAATTTTTCAGCACCAAGATCTGCGCCAAAACCAGCTTCTGTTACTGTGATATCACATAATTTTAATGCCATTTTAGTTGCCTGTACACTATTACAGCCATGTGCAATATTAGCAAATGGTCCACCATGGACAAATGCAGGTGTATGTTCTAATGTCTGAATTAAGTTTGGTTTTAATGCATCTTTTAATAAAGCTGCCATAGCTCCAACTGCCTTTAATTCTCCAGCAGTTACTGGTTTTCCTTCATAATTATAAGCAACAACAATTTTACCAAGTCTTTCCTTTAAATCTTCCATGTCATTGGCCAGACATAAAATTGCCATGATTTCAGATGCGACTGTAATAATAAAGTGGTCTTCGCGAACGACTCCATCTACTTTTCTTCCTAAACCAATAACGATATTACGAAGGGCACGGTCATTCATATCGACGCATCGTTTCCACGTTACCTGTCTTGGATCAATCCCCAGGGCATTTCCCTGCTGAATGTGGTTATCTAACATTGCCGCCAATAAGTTATTGGCAGATGTGATGGCATGAAAATCACCAGTAAAATGAAGATTTAAATCTTCCATTGGAACGACCTGAGCATATCCGCCACCTGCTGCTCCTCCTTTAATACCAAAACAAGGTCCTAAAGATGGTTCTCTTAAAGCAATGGCTGCTTTTTTTCCTAATTTACCTAATGCCTGTCCTAAACCAACACTGGTCGTTGTCTTTCCTTCTCCTGCCGGTGTAGGGTTAATAGCCGTTACAAGTACTAATTTTCCATCTTCATTCTCTTTGATTTTATTCATAAGACCAGAAGACAGCTTTGCTTTGTATTTTCCATAAAGTTCTAAATCATCTTCCTGAATGTCAAGTTTGGCAGCAACTTCTCTGATATGTACCAATTCGGCTTCCTGGGCAATTTGAATATCTGTTTTCATTGTTTCCACCTTTCCCCTATCGCTAGGTTATGTTGTTTACATTTCTTCTTCTTTCAATTTTTCAAATTCTTCTTGTGTCATAATGACTTTCCGAGGTTTAGTACCCTCTTCTTCTCCTACTACTCCTGCTTCACAGAGCTGTTCCATTAACCGGGATGCCCGGTTAAATCCTATTTTAAATACTCTCTGCAGACTGGCAATAGATGCTTTATCTTTATCAATAATGAAGCTGGCAGCATCGTAAAAATATTCATCCCGGCCGTTGGAATCTCCACCTGCACCGGATAACTTCTGTGCTGAAGCTTCCATTACTTTCTTCACATTCGGCTGATAAGTATCGTCTACCACCTGATCCTTTAAGAATCCAACAACACTTGCAACTTCTTCGTCAGAGACAAATGCTCCCTGAACACGAATTGGATTTTTATATCCAGAAGGATAGAATAGCATATCACCCTTTCCCAGTAATTTTTCTGCCCCATTCATATCTAAAATTGTTCTAGAATCCACACCGGAAGAGACCGCAAATGCAATTCGGGAAGGTACATTGGCTTTAATCAGCCCTGTAATAACATTTACCGAAGGTCTCTGTGTTGCAATTACCAGATGAATACCAGCAGCCCTTGCCAACTGGGTCAAACGGACAATAGCATCTTCCACATCATGGGAAGCAACCATCATTAAATCTGCCAATTCATCGATAATAATAACAATCTGCGGCAGTTTTTTGAAGTCTTCTCCTTCTTTTCCTTTGGATTTCATCTGTTCTACTTTTTGGTTATATGCTTTAATATTGCGGACATGAACTTCTGCAAATTTATTATAACGATCTGTCATTTCCATAACGGCCCAGTTTAGGGCACCTGCCGCCTGCTTTGGATCTGTAACTACGGGAATTAGTAAATGTGGAATTCCCTGATACGCACTTAATTCTACTACTTTGGGATCGATCATGATTAATTTAACATCCTTAGGATTTGCCTTATATAAAATACTCATAATAATGGTATTAATACATACGGATTTCCCTGATCCTGTAGCTCCTGCAATCAGCAGATGAGGCATTCCTTCAATATCTGCAATCACAAGTTTTCCTGATAAATCTTTTCCTACCGCAAATCCAATATTGGATGGAAAATGTTTAAATTCATGATTATCAATCAAATCACGAAATCTTACCATCTGATTAGTACGGTTGGGTACTTCGATTCCAATGGCTGCTTTTCCCGGAATCGGTGCTTCTATTCGAATATCTGCAGCTGCCAGGTTTAGTTTAATATCATCCGTCAGACTGACGATCTTACTTACTTTCACTCCCTGTTCCGGTTGAAGCTCAAATCTTGTTACGGTAGGGCCACTACTTATATTTGTAATAGTAACATTAACACCAAAATTTTTCAATGTCTGCTGCAATCTCAGTGCAGTATCTCTTAACTCATTCTGGCTGCTTTTTACTGGCGGCTCTCCCTTTTTCAACAACGTAATGGGGGGCAATATGTACGTGCCATCATTTTGTTCAACGGTAAATGCAGGTTCTACTTTTATGGGCTCTTCCTGCTTTTTTTGTTGCCGTCTCTTGGGTTTTACCTCTTCCACAGAAAAAGTTTCTTCTTGTCGAAAAATATCTTCTTGAATTTCAGGTTCTTCATCAATCGGATCTCCCAATGTGGAATCTTCCTGAATTACCAGCGGTGGATCATTCTTCGGCTTTAATTTTGTCTTCTTCGAAATTCTTTCTTTTGCATTTTTTGCCGATGGTATTGGCTGGACTTCTTTTTGTTTTTTAGCAGTCGGCTTTTTCTTTTGTCCCTTACTTTTTGGTTTCTCGCTGGCAAATATTATTTTTAAAGCTTTCATAAAAGATCGTTCCGTAATCAACATCAACGAAATGAGTGAAAACAAAATAGAAAATATAATAGAGCCTGCAGTTCCAAAAGCGCTTCGGAACAGACAAAAAAAAGTACCTCCTAAAAGTCCACCTCCAATTTTTTCTTCGCTTCCAAGAAAAAACATCTGTGCAAAATCATTTTGTTCTATATTATATATCATCTGTGCAAAGACCGCTGCCATGCAGGTCAAAATTCCTGCCAGTATCGTCTTCTTAAGAGCTAAACTGCTGAATTTATTAGAAATCAACAAAAGTGAAAAAAATAATATCACAATGGGAAGTACATATTGTACAATTCCAAAGATACCAAAGAAAAATTCACTAAATGCATCGCCTACCGCTCCGCATATTCCAAAATTACTTAAAAACATAAAAATGGAAAGAGCAATCATAAACCAGGTAGCAATTTCATCATAAAAAGATACAAAGTCACGGCTTTTTTTTGTTCCTTTTTTTGTTTTTCGTCTTTTCTGAGCCATTACACTCCCTCCTAAATAGTTTCGCATGATGGTATCAGAGATTTTTCTGTCCCATCATGCTGACTGCTATTTCCTTATTGTACTATTCCGATAAAAATATTTCAATACTAATTCTTTTTTTCTCGTTCACCAATCCGTCGGTTCAATTCAGCCACTGCTTCTTTAATTCCCCCTACATGGGTAATGACTCCTTCTTTTACAGCCTGTTCTCCTACCAGAATGGTTCCAAGGTCTTTCGTCAATTGTCCTGTATTTAACATCATTTCTTCTAGACGTTCCTTCTTTGCCATACAATGATTTTCAATAAAACCAATAATACGATCCTGCATCTGTTGGAAATATTCATAAGTCTGTGGTGCTCCAATGACCATGCCATTCATTCGCACTGGATGAATCACCATGGTGCCTGTAGGTACAATAAAAGAACAATCCGTAGAAACAGCAATTGGTATTCCGATGGAATGACTTCCACCTAACACCAATGACACAGTAGGTACTGTCAGGGAAGCAATCATTTCTGCGATAGCCAGCCCTGCCTCTACATCTCCGCCTTCTGTATTTAATAAAACTAATACACCATCTACATCCTGATCCCATTCAATTTTTGCCAGTTTAGGAAGTAACTCCTCATATTTGGTTGCTTTATTCTGACTTCCCGCCGTTTGATGTCCTTCAATTTCTCCTATGATTACAATCAATTCAATTTTAGCCATGATTCACCTCAAAAATACTTTTTTGAGATTAGTATGGCAAAGTTTTTTTTATTTATACGATTTATGGCAAAAAGAAGCGGTTCCCATTCAGAAACCGCTTCTACTATACTATCTTTGCTTATTTTTCTTCTGCAATTTCAAAGGAAATTAATAAATCTTCCTGGTTTACAGAATCTCCTTCGCTAACATAGATTTTATCCACCTTACCATTTACTTTAGAAACAACGGTTGTTTCCATTTTCATTGCTTCTACTGTCATCAATGGCATGTTCACAGTAACTTCGTCACCTTCTTTTACAAGAATTGCTCCAACCGTTCCTGGAATCGTAGATCCTAAATGTCCTGGATTATGTTTATCTGCTTTTACTCTTCGATCCGCTTTTACTTCTAAATTCTTATCTAAAATCTTGATTTCACGCATAGAACCATTTACTTCAAATGCAAGCGCTCTCATACCATCTTCATCTGGCTCAGTCATTTCTAAGAATTTAACGATAACATCTTTTCCTTCTCCAATATTTAAGACTGTTTCTTCTCCCTTACGTAAACCATAGAAGTAAACATGACTTTCTAATCGGCTTACATCATTGTATTCTTCTAAATGTTCACAATAATCTTCATAGACACGAGGATATAATGCATAACTGATTGCTTTTTGTTCTATTACAGATTCATTTTCCATCTTAGGACTATAATATTTTTCTTTCAGCAATGCTTCAATTTTTGCAAAATCTACTGGTTCTAATAAAGAACCTGGACGCACATCGATTGATTTTTTATCTTTTAATACAATTCTCTGCAGTTCTTCTGGAAATCCACCTTCCGGCTGACCAATCATTCCTTGGAAATATTCTACAACAGAATCTGGATAAGATAATTCTCTTCCTTCTATTAAAATATTTTCTGCATTCAATCCATTCTTAAACATGAAGATTGCAAAATCTCCAACAACTTTTGAAGATGGAGTTACTTTTACAATGTTCCCAAGAAGATAGTTTGCTTCTTTATATAACTGCTTGATTTCTTCAAAGTTTTCTCCTGCACCCATTTCTTTTACCTGTGCTAACAAGTTAGAATACTGTCCACCTGGAATTTCATATTTATAAATTTCAGTATTTGGTGCATCCATTCCGCTTTCAAATGTTTTATATACTTTGCGGACATTTCCGTAATACTGGCTTAAAATTGTTAATTCTTCTGGATCTAAACCTGTATCTCTCTTTGTTCCGCGTAATGCTTCCACCAAAGAGTTCATACATGGATTACTTGTCAAGGAGCTCATAGAACCAATTGCACAGTCTACAATATCAACTCCCGCTTCTGCTGCCATTAATAATGTGCTGACACCATTTCCTGTAGAATCATGTGTATGCAGGTGTACCGGGATTTTTAATTCTGATTTTAAAGCAGTAATCAATTCCTTTGCTGCATATGGTTTTAATAATGCAGCCATATCTTTAATCGCAAATGTGTGTACGCCTAAGCTTTCTAATTCTTTTGCTTTTTTTACATAGTAATCTAGTGTGTATTTTGTTTCTGTAGGACTTAAAATGTCACCTGTGTAACATAAAGTGCCTTCTACGATTTTATCAGTTTTTAATGCCTCTTCAATTGGCATTTTCATGTTTTCGACCCAGTTTAAACTGTCAAAAATACGGAATACATCAATTCCTTCATTTGCAGCAACTTTGATAAATTTCTTAACTACATTATCCGGATAGTTACTATATCCAACAGCATTCGATGCACGCAATAACATCTGAATCAATGTATTTGGCATCCGTTCTCTTAAAATATGCAAACGATTCCATGGTGATTCTTTTAAGAATCGATATGCGGTATCATATGTGGCACCGCCCCATGCTTCTACTGAGAATGCATTTTGCATATACACATTTGTTGCTTTTGCAGCACCAACCAGATCTTTGGTTCTCATACGGGTTGCCATCAAGGACTGCTGAGCATCACGCATGGTCGTATCAGTAATATATAATTTATCTTCTTTAAGAATTTTTTGTGTAAATCCTTCTGCACCTAATTTTAAGAATTCATCACGAGAACCATACACTGGTCTGTCTTCATCTACTTCTAAATCTCTGCGTTCTTCGAAAAACGGTTTTTCAATTGGATTTACATTGACCATCTTGTTTCCAATAAATGCCAAAATTTTAGTTGCACGGTCTGCACTCTGATGTAAATCAAATAATTCTGGGGTTTCTTCAATAAATGTTGTATAACAATCTCCTTTTTGGAAAGTTTCATGGTTTAATACATTAATTAAGAAAGGAATATTTGTTTTTACTCCACGAATACGTGTTTCTTTTAACACACGGATTGATTTTTTTACTGCTGCCTCGAATGTTCTGTCATGAGAGATTGCTTTTACTAACAAACTATCATAATATGGAAGAATCTGTGCACCAACGTAAGCATTTCCTCCATCCAGACGGATACCATTACCCGCTCCAGAACGGTATACTTCAATTTTACCTGTATCCGGAAGGAATCCATTTGCTGGATCTTCTGTTGTGATACGTGTCTGGATTGCATATCCATTTACAGTAATGCTTTCCTGTGACGGAATTGCAATTTCTTTAGAATCTAATGGATATCCTTCTGCAACAAGAATCTGAGACTGTACTAAATCAATTCCTGTTATTTCTTCTGAGATTGTATGTTCTACCTGAATACGAGGATTCATTTCAATAAAATATGGATTATTATCTGCATCTACTAAAAATTCTAATGTTCCTGCATTTTTATATCCAACTTTTTTTGCAAGACGAAGAGATGCATCAAAAATCTTTTCACGTACTTCATCTGGTACACTAAATGCAGGTGCATATTCTACTACTTTCTGATGTCTTCTCTGTACAGAACAATCTCTATCATATAAATGTACCACATTTCCATACTGATCACCTAATATCTGTACTTCAATGTGTTTTGGACTTTTCAAATATTTTTCAATAAAAATCTGATCATCGCCAAATGCCTTTTTAGACTCATCTCTTGCTTCTGCATATTCTTTTGGCATTTCTTCTCTGCTATTAACGATACGCATACCACGACCGCCACCTCCGTTGGAGGCTTTTAACATGACTGGATAACCAATTTCATCAGCGATTTTAACAACGGTCTCTTCATCATGAATTGCATAGTCTACACCAGGAATAATTGGCACTTCTGCTTCAATTGCCATTTTTTTAGATGAAATCTTATCTCCCATCGCTCTCATTAAGTCCGCAGATGGTCCAATAAATGTAATTCCATTTTTTTCACAGGCTTCTACAAATTCTGGATTTTCAGATAAGAATCCATATCCTGGATGAATTGCATCTACCTTTTTTTCCTTTGCAATACGAATAATCGTATTAATATCCAGATAAGCATCTACTGGTCCTTTTTCTGGATTTAACATATATGATTCGTCTGCTTTAGAACGGAATAATGCATAACGGTCTTCTTTGGAGAAAATTGCAACAGTTGTGATTCCCAATTCATTCAATGCGCGAAACACACGAATTGCAATTTCACCACGGTTTGCAACTAATACTTTTTTAAACTTTTTGATTGCCATTCTTTTTCTCTCCTTTATTACTAATTCAGATACTGGCTATCTCACATATTTTCACCAGCTTCATAGGTTCGTCAAACGCTGTATGTCATTCAGTATATAATACTTTTGAATAATCTTCAAGTTAATATTGCAAAACTTATGAAAGATTACCAAAAAATCTATTAAAAAATGGTCTATTTTTTTGTGTTTTGAAATTCAACCCCCATAAAAATCTCATTTTATTAATAAAAAGCATTCTTTCTTGCAAAATACAAAAGAGAGGCTTACCCAAAGTAAACCTCTCTTCTTCTTACATCATCCTGCTGAATAATAAAATTATTCTTCTTCTGCTTTTGCTGCGTCGATTGCTTTTACACTTAAGCTGATCTTTCTTTCATCCTTCTTGAAATCAACAACTTTAGCTGTAATTTCTTGACCTACTGTTAATACATCTGAAGGTTTTTCGATATGTTCTTTCGCAATCTGAGAAACATGTAATAATGCATCCATACCTGGTTCTAATTCAACGAACGCACCAAAATCTGTCATTCTTGCAACTTTACCAGTTACTACATTACCTACTGCATATTTATCAGCAGCTGTTAACCAAGGATTTTCTTCAGGGAATTTTAAGCTGAGCGCAATTTTTTCACCCTGAATATCTTTAATTAATACAGTTACTTTTTCGCCAACTTTGAATACTTTCTTAGGATTTTCTACACGTCCCCAAGACATTTCAGAAATGTGTAATAATCCATCAGCTCCGCCTAAATCAATAAAAGCACCGAAATCTGTTACATTCTTAACAGTTCCTTCTACTTTCATACCAACTTCGATTTTTTCAAATAATTCTTTTTGTTTTTCTAATTTAGCAGCTACTAATAACTGTTTTCTATCACCAATAATTCTTCTCTTACGAGGATTGAATTCACTGATTACAAACTGGATTTCCTGACCTGCATATTTTTTGAGATCTTTCTCATATGTGTCAGATACTAAGCTTGCAGGAATAAATACTCTTGCTTCTTCAACAACAACACTTAAACCACCATCTAATACCTGTGCAACTGTAGCTGTTAATACTTCTTTGTTATTGAACGCTTCTTCTAATTTCTTGTTACCACGTTCTGCTGCTAATCTCTTATATGTTAAAAGCACCTGGCCTTCACCATCATTCACTTTTAATACTTTTGCTTCCATAGTGTCTCCAACATTAACCTTTGTTGTAAGGTCTACGTTAGATTCATTAGAGTATTCGTTACGTGTGATAATACCATCTGCTTTGTATCCGATGTTTAAGATGATTTCATCTTCTTTTACGTCGATAACTGTACCTTCTACTACCTCTCCATTATGAATTGTAACTAAGCTTTCTTCTAATAACTGTTCAAAACTCTTTTCTGTCATGCGAACATGAACCTCCTTGATAATTTTCTTTGGGGTTGAAGCCCCGGCTGTAATGCCAATCTTCTTTACAGAATCTAATCGATCAAAATCCAAGTCCGATAATGTCTGAATAAAACGTGTGTTGGGACATTCCTTCTGACTAATCTCGAAAAGTTTCTGCGTATTAGAGCTATGCTTGCCTCCAATGACAATCATCGCATCCACAGTGGATGCAATCTTCCGAGCTTCTACCTGACGCTCTTCCGTAGCATTACAAATCGTGTTAAAAACACTTATATCATAACCTTTTTTAGAAATAATTTCAACCAATTCTTGAAATTTCTTGTAATTAAATGTCGTTTGTGATACAATGCTTAATTTTTTGTCCCGGAACGGTTCTAACCGTTCCATATCCTCAACGGATTCTATGATAACCGGTAAGGTTTGACACCATCCTTCAATCCCCTGCACTTCCGGATGTTTTCCATTTCCAACGATTACCACCTGATTTTCATTTTCACTTTCCTCAAATACAATTTTATGAATTTTTCGTACAAACGGGCAGGTCGCATCCACTAATTCCAGCTCTTTTTTTTCAATCAGATCATAAATCTCTTTTTTTACTCCATGAGAACGGATGATTACTGTTCCTTTTTCCAAATCCTTTAACTGTTGTTCATTTTCCAGACAATAAACCCCGTGTTTTTCTAAATCTCCTACAACTTCTTCATTGTGTATGATTGGTCCAAATGTATATACATTTTCTTTACCTGATTGTGCATATGCCATATCCACGGCTCTTTGCACCCCAAAACAAAAACCTGCTGTTTTCGCCAACACTACTTCCATGAAACTATCCTCACTTACCGCATTTTTCCTGAAATGCTTTTTTAACTGTTTCTACCACCTGATCAATGGTCATTTCTGAAGAATCTACCAATACAGCATCTTCTGCTTTCTTTAATGGTGCAATTGTTCGATTCATATCCTGATGATCTCTAGTAATGATATCTTCTTCAATTTTTCGAAGATTGCATTCTATCCCTTTTGCTGTCAATTCATCGTATCTGCGCTTTGCACGTACTTTCGAAGATGCAGTCAGATAAATCTTTAAATCCGCATAGGGAAGGACATTTGTTCCGATATCTCTGCCATCCATTAAAATATCTGCTGTTTTTGCCATATTTCTCTGTAAATCCAGCAAAGCCGCACGGACTGCTGGAATGGATGACGTTTTAGATGCCATATTCCCAACTTCTTCATTGCGAATAAAACCATTGACATTTTCTCCATTTAATAAGACCTGTTGCTCACCGTTTTGGTATTCAATCGTAACATGAATATCCGAACATTTTGCTGCGATTTCTTCGGTCTGTTCCGGTAATATTCCCTTTCTTAGAAAATAGAGAGCAATCGCCCGGTACATAGCACCTGTATCCACATAAACAAATGATAATTCTTTTGCAATTCGTTTTGCAATGGTACTCTTTCCTGCTCCTGCAGGACCATCGATTGCAATACTATACATATTTCGTTCCTCCTTTGAAATATTGTTTTATTCTTGACCCACGCAGTTCATACCTGCAAGATATCCGGTAGACCAAGCAATTTGAAGATTAAACCCGCCTGTCACTGCATCCAGATCCAATACTTCTCCGACAAAATAAAGATCTTTTACCAGTTTTGATTCCATCGTACTTGGATTGATTTCTTTTACTGAAATACCCCCTTGCGTAATAATGGCTTCCTGGAAACTTCGAAGTCCCGTTGCCTGCAATGTAAATTCTTTTATAGAATTGACCAGACACTGCCGTTCTTGTTTGGTAATGATATTAACTTTTTTCTCCGGATCGATTCCACTTAATTTAATCATAACTGGTATCAGTTTCTTCGGAAGCAGTTCATTTAATACATTTTTAAACTGTTTGTTCTGATTCTTTTCAAAATCTCGCAAAATTCTATGATCCAACTGTTCTTTGGACAATGCTGGCTTTAAATCAATCACTACCCGACATGTTTTTTTCTGAAGAATCTTTCCAACATAAGCACTGGCACTAATAATTGTAGGACCACTAATTCCAAAATGAGTAAACAAAAGTTCTCCAAAATCTTCATACCGCTTTTTCTTTTCATCATAAACGGTCACTCCACAATTACGAAGAGATAATCCCTGCAATTTTGGGCAGATATCTCCTTCTATATTAAATGGTACAAGAGAAGGCCTGCATTCTGTCACCTTATGCCCAGCTTCTCTTGCAAACTCATATCCATCACCAGTGGAGCCAGTAGAAGGATACGAAAGTCCTCCCGTAGCAACAATTACTGCATCACTTGGATATTCTTTCTTCCCACAGTAAACTCCTTTTGCCTGTCCATCCTTTATTAAAATATTACTGACTTCTGTATCTAATAATACCATTATTCCCAATCGTTTCATTTCACGGCTCAATGCAAAAATTACATCCGAGGATTTATCCGATACCGGAAATACCCGATTGCCTCTTTCTACTTTTATTTTGCATCCCAGTTCCTCGAAAAACTCCATTGCCATATCGTTGGTAAAGCTGTAAAAGGAACTGTATAAAAAATTTTTATTGGTCACCATATTAGAAAACAGTTCTTCCACATCACATGCATTGGTCAGATTGCATCTTCCTTTTCCAGTGATGTATATTTTCTTTCCTAATTTTTCATTCTTTTCAAACAGGGTAACTTCCGCACCCTGTCTTGCAGCCCATATTGCTGCCATCATACCGGCCGCACCTCCGCCGACTACATTTACCTTACAAGAGTTTTTTATCATAAATGTCGTATTCCTTCCACATTTCTTCTAATATTTTAAATCTCTTTGCCACATCTTCTTTTTTATGTATAGAAATTGCAACTGCAAGGGCATTGATGACACTTAATGGTGCTGTCAGAGAATCTACAACTGCCATAACATCACTTTTTGCAATCAGATTGATTTTAGACCTTGAAGTCATTGGGGACTGCATACTGTCGGTAATGGCAATGGTCGTTGCTCCGGCTCTGCTTGCAAATTGCTGAACCTGAGCAGTAATTCTTGAGTATCTTGGAAAACTAATACCAATGAATACATCTTCTGGTCTGATTCTATGAATCTGTTCAAATACCCCAACTTCACCATTAAAATCTACAATCTGCACATCATCTAAAATCATTCTCAGATAATATCCCAGGAATTCTGCTAAAAATCCAGAACTTCTTGCTCCTATAATATATACCTTTCTGGCAGAAACAATACTCTCTACCGCATTCTCAAATTCCTTTTCATCAATTTCAGCAATCGTCTCTTTAATTCGATTCATATCTGTTTTTAAAATAGATTTTAAAGGATTGTTGTCCCCATAACGTTTTACTGCACCTTCTAAACGCTGCAGTGAACTTGACTGGGTTTTTACGATTACATTCATTGCTTTCTGTAATTCTGGATATCCATCATAATCCAGTTCATAGGCAAAACGAACAACCGTTGATTCGCTGACCCCAGCTTCCTTTCCCAGCTTAGATGCCGTTAAAAATGCCGCCTTATCATATTCTTTCAAAATATAACTGGCAAGTTTTTTTTGTCCTTTACTGAACCCATTTTCTTTTGCTTTTATTCTTTCAATTAAATCCACGTCTGCCTCCCTTTTGCATTGTCTTTTGCGCTATTTACCACCTTAAATAATGAGCATAGCATCACCAAAGCTAAAAAAGCGGTAACGCAAATCCACTGCTTCTTTATATGCATCCAATACATGTTCTCTGCCTGCCAACGCTGATACTAACATCAACAGCGTTGATTCTGGCAAATGGAAATTCGTAATCAGTCCATCGATTACTTTAAATTTATATCCCGGATATATAAAAATATCAGTCCAACCGCTTCCTGGACGAACCATGCCATTTTCATCTGCTACAGATTCCATGGTTCTTGTACTTGTAGTTCCGACAGAAACAATTCTTCCTCCATTTTTCTTTGTCTCATTTATAATCGCAGCATCTTCTTCTTCAATACAATAAAACTCAGAATGCATATGATGATCAAGAATATTTTCAACTTTCACCGGACGGAAGGTTCCCAATCCCACATGCAGCGTTACGTTGGCAATTTTTACTCCTTTTGCTTTAATTTTGCCCAGCAGTTCTTTTGTAAAATGAAGTCCGGCAGTTGGTGCCGCTGCAGATCCATTATGTTTGGCATACACTGTCTGATAGCGTTCTTTGTCCTTTAATTGATGAGTAATATAAGGTGGAAGAGGCATCTCACCAAGTTTATCCAATACTTCTTCAAAGATTCCTTCGTATTCGAATCGAATCAGACGATTTCCTTCTTCAACTACATCAATCACTTCTCCTGTCAGCAGGTTATCTCCAAAGACAATTCTTGTTCCTGGTCTGGCTTTCTTTCCCGGCTTTACCAATGTCTCCCATACGTTATCTTGTTTTCTCTTTAACAAAAGTACCTCAATTTTAGCTCCCGTGCTTTCTTTTGCCCCAATCAGCCTTGCTGGAAGTACTCTTGTATTATTAATGACCAGGCAGTCACCCGGATTTAAATAATCTAAAACATCTTTAAAAATTTTATGCTGTCTCTCTCCAGTATTTTTATCTAATACCAAAAGTTTTGAACTTGATCGATCCTCAAGCGGATCTTGTGCAATTAATTCTTCTGGCAAATCAAAATAAAAATCATGTAAATTCATTTTTCTTTCCTTCCTAATTTCCAATCATTCAGTTTATCACTGAACCACATATGAATTATAAACCATTCCTCCTTCATTTTCAAACAAATTACCTAAGAATTAAAAATTTTTGAATGTTTCCATCCATTATCCTTCAAGAAAATGAAAAAAGAGACAAAAACCTTTTTCTGTCGGTTTTTGCCTCTCATGATTCTTTATTTCTTTTCTGTTATTTCTTTCCATGCTGCATAAACGGTCACGTCCTGCTGGCTAATATTTTTTGCCAGCCTGGTACATGCCTCATCATAATACCATCCTAAAAACTCTGCATTTTCTTTCGTTGGATTCTTTAACTCTACAACGGTCTCTCCAATATAGACTTCTGGATTGGCTGGACTATTTTCTCCTCCATTGCATTCGTAGATAATCTGGTATTTTCCCACAACTGTAACAACACAACGAGCATTTGCTCCGCTTCCATCCTCTGCCCAGGCAGTAACGATCGCCCTGCCTGGGCTAATTCCTACAATTTTTCCCGTTTTTGTCACTGCCGCAATCCGGCTATCCGAAGAACTCCACCGAACTCCCACTTCACTGCTCTTTGTATCGACTCTTGCACAAAGCTGATACTCATCATCCTGATAGATTTTCTTCTTCTCTTCTAACATTGTTACCTGTGTCTTAGTCTCTTTTGAAAGGAACTGTATTCTTTTTCTGGCTTCTAATCCATATTTTTTCTGAGTAAGATTCCCACCTAATTCTTCCATCAAATATTGATACAGCGTATCATCGGCATCTGCTAAATCTTTTCCCGCTGTTACAAAAGCATCTTCAAATATTCCGTCCTGTCTCTGAAAAAATGTTTTCTTCATTCCTGCAATTTTATAATTTTTCTTTTCGTCCAAATCTCTTCCATCAATCTTAACATTCCGGATTTTGCAATTTCCATCTTGTTGTTCACGAATCTCATAAGTAATTCCTGCAGTCTGCAATAAATTCTCATTTTCATAAATACCAGATTCTAATGCTTTGAGAATTTGTTTTCCTTTTACATTCAACACACACACGGATTGAGAATCCCCTACTAGCGTTTTTAAATCATCATGGGTAACTTTTCCCTTTGCAATTCCATTCTGAATATCGTTTGTTCTAACGATTGCCGCATCTGCTTTTGTTTTCCATAAAAAAGCATCCGCAATGAAATCTCCGAGATGATTCTTTGTTTGTTGTTCCTTTGAAAATGAGTCAGGTTCAAACGTCACTTCTGAAAATCCTGTCGTTCTAATATGTTGCGTATTTTGTGATTTGAGGTCTATTTCTTCTTTTTGTGCTGCTTCTGTCTCAATAGATTTCAAGAACGATGCCATTTGACCAGTTACAGCTTCCGCAAACAAAGCACATACAAGCACAGTTGTAAATAGTCTTTTTTTCCAGCTTTTCATCTTTCCTTTCCCCTTTCAAGCAATCATGGATTCACCTCATTGAAATTATCATTGCTGTTTATAATATAATAAAAAGCTGAAAGAAAATCATTACGAACATGCAAATGTCATGTTAACAAATTGTTATGTTTCCCTTGTTATTTCCCCTTTGGCAAATGCAAAAAATCTTTGTCCAATATAATTTAATCCAACAAACAAGCACATTCCGACACACATGGCTACATTATCTCTTATGGATGTGCTGGCACTCTTAAGTGCCATTCGTACTAATGGTTTTGCCACTCCATATGCAGCCAGATAACAGATAACAATGTTGATTATAAATTTGATTACAACACTCCAAGAATGTTCTTTATTTTCAAATGTAAAATTCTTATTTAAAAAATAGCTTAAAATGCTTCCCAAAATATAATTTGATGCAGATGCTGCCCAATAGGAAAATTCCAAAAAGTTATATGCCAGAAACATAATAACTGTTCCAAATATAGTATTGATAACTCCCACCATGACAAATTTAAGAAATGTAAAATCAAAAAATTTTTTCATATTCTATCCTTTCTATATCTAAAAATAACGAAAGCAGTCTAAAATATTGTTACATTTTAAACTGCTTTATGCATAAACGTTCTTTATTTCCATAATTCAGGCTGGTAAACGCCTTGCTCAATCAAACGGCTAAAAGCTTCTACCACAGCCTCTTTATCTTCTTTATATGTAATTCCAAACCATTCATCATTGGTGGGAAGCATCTTCACTTTTGCCTTCTGCGTTTGAATCAATTCATCTACAATAATTGGAAGCAGATATTCTGTAGAACTCTCTTCCTCATTCATATTCTCTAAGAATTTCACAAAACCACTTTCTAATTCTTCGAATATATCTGGCATAAATCCCCACATATTCATAGACACTTTTGATTGTGGCGTAATTTTAATATCCGAACCATTCTCATCATGAGCAATTAATCCGTCTTTTTCCATATAAATTCCTTTTGTCTCAACTACATTTAGTAAATTATGATCCTTATCGGTTTCACAAACACCTCTGGTAACTGCTCCGTTGTCACTTAAGGTATTTCCCAAAACAAATCCGGCCATGGAAATATCATACATACCGGTCTCTTCTTTTGTACTGGCTGTTTGCAAATATTGATACAAATTTACAAACGCTTCTTTTCCATAATAATCATCCGCATTAATGACAACGAATGGCTCTTTGACTAAATCTTTGCATACCAGTATCGCTTGTCCAGTTCCCCAAGGTTTTACCCTGCCTTCTGGAACATGAAATCCTTCTGGAATATCATCCAATTCCTGAAATGCATATTCGATATCAATTACTTTTTCCATCCTTTTTCCAATAATCTCATGAAAATCTTTTTCCAAATCTTTACGAATAATAAAAACTACTTTGTGAAATCCAGCTTCTTTGGCATCAAATACAGAATAATCCATAATAATTTCTCCATTTGGTCCCACTGATTCCAACTGCTTGATTCCACCACCGTACCGGCTCCCAATACCGGCCGCCATAACGACCAATGTCATATCTTTACTCATTATCTTCCCCTTTTCTTCTCGTAAAATAATCGATTTACCCTGCCTATTTCCACATTTGTTGTTTCATTATAACAAAATGTCTATCTTTTGTCATCTAAAGATTCTATATAATAAAAGCCCCTTATTCATAGAATTGTACAGATTATAAAAGCGCCGCCAATCGGCGGCACTTTTTTTATTTATGCACGTAATTCTGCACCCAGTTCATTTAATTTCTTTAAGATCTTATCTACAACTTTATTAACTTCCCCTTCTTCTAAAGTACGATCTTTTGCACGGAAAGTTAATGAATAAGCAACCGATTTAAATCCTTCTTTGATCTGATTTCCTTCGTATACATCGAATAATTCTACAGATTCTAATAATTTTCCTCCATTTGCCTTGATCACTGATTCAATCTGACCTACAAAAATTTCTTTTGCCACTGTCATACTTAAGTCACGTTTCATTGCAGGGAATTTTGCGATTGCTTCATATTTACGGTCAAACGTTGCTTTTTCTACTAATACCGGCATATCAATCACTGCTACATAGACACGTTGTTTGATTCCATAATTATCTGCTACTTCTGGATGAATTTCTCCTATATATGCTGTTTTCTCTCCATCTAATACAATTTCAGCCTGACGTCCAGGGTGTAAGAAAGGAATTTCTTTTGTTGGTACATATTCGGATTTTCCTACCAGACCGACCTTTTCAAATAACTCTTCTACCACACCTTTTAATGTAAAGAAATCACAATCTCCATACATTCCTAATGTAAACTGCATTCTTTCATCTGGCAGTTCGGTAAGAGGAAGTTCTTTTGGAAGATAGATATTACCCATTTCATATAAACGAACATTTTTATTTCTATGGTTCGCATTTGTTGCCAGAGAAGTCAGCATTCCATTTAAAGAAATAGTTCTCATAATACTATAATCTTCTCCTAATGGATTTGAAATTACGATTGCATTTCTAATTTCAGATTCTTCTGGAATTAATAATTTATCATATACTTTTGGACTTTCAAATGAATATGTCATTCCACCACTAAATCCATTTTGCTCTGCAACATCTCTTGTAATGCTTTCAATTCTTCCCTTGAATGATAATTTTCCCGCAGTTGCTTCCCCAGTAGGAAGTGTAACAGGTATCTTATCATATCCATAGAAGCGTGCAACTTCTTCTGCTAAATCTGCCATACATCCCAAATCCTGACGGAACGTAGGAATGATCAGTTCATTGGAGGCTTCATCATATACTAAATCAATTTTTTTGAAATATCCTAGCATGACTTCTGGATCAATATCAGTTCCAAGAAGTGCATTCATCTTATCTGGTTCGAATGGAAGACGTACTTCTTTTACTGGGTCTGGATATACATCTGCAACTCCGCCTACAACTTCTCCGCATCCTAATTCTTCAATCAGCTGACATGCACGATTCATTGCCTGAATTGCGTTATTGGGATCTAATCCTTTTTCAAATTTAGAAGATGCGTCTGTTCTTAACCCTAAACGTTTAGAAGAAAGACGAATATTAGTTCCATCAAAAGTAGCTGCTTCAAATAGCAGTGTTTTAATTTCATCGGTAACCATGGAGTTTTCTCCACCCATAATTCCGGCGATGCCAACTGGTTTTTCTCCATCCCAAATCATTAAAACATCTTTATCTAATTTTCTTTCCTGTCCATCTAAAGTAACAAATGTGTCACCATCTTTTGCACGTTTTACAACGATTTCATTATTAGCAATACTTTCCAGATCATAAGCATGCATTGGTTGTCCATATTCTTCCATTACATAGTTTGTAATATCTACTAAGTTGTTAATTGGACGAATTCCCATTGCCGCTAATC
Organism: Lachnospiraceae bacterium; assembly: GCA_036311565.1. Lineage (GTDB taxonomy): Bacteria > Bacillota > Clostridia > Lachnospirales > Lachnospiraceae > Fimousia. Next base: position 25,295 of record JAXJPR010000010.1, on the reverse strand, counting down.
TTCTCTGCATCCATTCTGGTGATGGAGCTAATTTAATATTTTTTACCACTCTTGCTGTATAACGTGGACAAAGATCCGCATCTTCCACTGTTACTTTAATATATTCATTAACATCTTCCTCATTTCCTGTTTCCTTGATAACTGGTGGATAGAACGGTTTATCAAAAGTAGCTGCAACTTCTCTTGCCATTCCAACCATACTGAAACAATCTACACGGTTTGATGTGATTTCAAATTCTACAACTGTATCACGAAGTCCCATCGCTGCCACCGCATCTTCTCCAGGAATTACTTCTTTCTGGAAAATATAAATACCATTTTCAGGTGCTTCTGGATACATATCGCGGGAAGAACCTAATTCTTCAACAGAACACATCATTCCGAAAGAAGGAACACCTCTTAATTTTCCTTTTTTAATTTTAATTCCTTCTTCTGGATTTGGACTTCCGTCATGTCCTCCTGCGACTTTTCCTCCAACTAATACAACTGGAACCATAGCTCCTTCAAATACATTTGGTGCACCAGTTACGATCTGAATTGGTTCTTCTTCTCCTACATCCACCTGGCAGATTACTAATTTATCTGCATCTGGATGTTTGTCAATTTTTAAAATTTTACCTACTACGATTTTTTCTAAGTTTTTATCTAAATTCACATAATTTTCTACGTTAGATCCAGATAATGTCATCTGGTCTACATATTCCTGCACTGTGCAGTCTAAATCTGGCACATATGCTTTGATCCAAGAAATTGGTGTATTCATGATTCTTCCTCCAAAATTTATAATATTTTTTAATTTTTTATCCGAAAAACTCTACCACATTCGAAAAATTTACTGCGCAAATTCTCATGCCTTAGAACTGTTTTAAGAATCTTACGTCATTTTCGTATAACAGGCGCATATCATCGATTTCGTATTTTAACAATGCAATACGTTCTAGACCAATACCAAATGCAAATCCTGAATATACTTCTGGATCAATTCCACAATCTTTTAATACTTTTGGATGTACCATTCCACATCCTAAAATTTCAATCCAACCACTTCCTTTACACATACGGCATCCTTTTCCTCCGCATTTAAAGCAAGTAACATCCACTTCAGCACTTGGCTCTGTGAATGGGAAATGGTGAGGTCTGAATTTTACCTGTGTTTCAGGACCAAAGAATTCTTTTGCAAATTGTTCTAATGTTCCTTTTAAATCAGCAAAAGTGATGCCTTTATCCACAACTAACCCTTCTACCTGGTGGAAAGATGGAGAATGGGTCGCATCTACTTCATCAGAACGGAATACTCTTCCTGGTGCAATTACACGAATTGGCATCTTTCCTGTTTCCATAATACGTGCCTGTACTGGAGATGTCTGTGTTCTTAATAAGATATCTTTTGTAATATAGAATGTATCCTGTTCATCTTTTGCTGGATGATTTGCAGGAATATTTAATAATTCAAAGTTATATTTATCATATTCTATTTCTGGACCTTCTACCACTTCATATCCCATACCAATGAATACACGCTGTAAATCTTCTAACGCAATCTGATTTGGATGGCGATGTCCTTTTTCTACTCTGGTTCCTGGAAGTGTTACATCGATCACTTCCATTTTCATCTTTTCTTCACGAATTTTCTTCGCTAATAAATTTCGTTCTTTTTCTAAGGATTCTTCAATAATTGCACGAGTTTCATTTACCATCTGACCAACCTTTGGACGGTCTTCTTTGGCAACATCTTTCATTCCTTTTAATACTTTTGTTAATTCTCCTTTTTTACCCAGGAAATTTACTTTGATGTCATTTAAGTTTTCCATTTTCTGCGCCTGTTTAATCTGTTCTAGTGCAGAATTTTTAATGGCTTCTAATCTTTCTTTCATCTTCCTACTCCTTGTAATTTATTATGATTATGACGGTCATCATGTACTTAACATGCGGTCTGAACTTGACAACTTCCTTTGCACATTGGTGCAGCCTCAAGGAACATTTTCATTTATAAGAAGGCCAATATTTCTTATAAATGAAAAAAGACCCCGTTCCCACCAAGGGACGAAGTCATCGCGGTACCACCCTAATTCCAAACAAACTGTCTGACACTTACATCTGCGTAACGAGCAGTCACGTCACTTCCTACTAATCCTTCAGAAATGCAACTTAGGTGTGAATTTCAAGTAAATATCTGAACATAAGAAGGCTTACAGCCAATGACCCTCTCTCTCTGTATGAAAATAAATACTCTACTGTGCACCGTCATAGTCTTTAACTTTACTTATTTTATACCACGATTCCTACATATGTCAACCATAGATTGCATAGAATATTCGTAACTAATAAGCCATGCAGCAAGAAATAAAAAAAGATTGCGTGGAAGTTTACTTACTAAGCAATCTTTTTTTATTTCTTGCCATACGGCGTTTAGCCGTAAAAAAACGAAGTGTAACGCAGTTTTTTGCATACTGCGCTGCTTGTGGTTTCAAGGCAATTATGGTACACTTTTATTGATATTTTTCTATTCACATAATATTAAAATATCGAATTTTAAAGGAAGGTTATTGAGCATGATACAAATTATTGCAGCCGTACAGGCGATTATGACAAAGATGCGCCAGGATCACATTGTAGCCTTTGCGGCACAGGCAGCATTCTTTACTGTTTTATCTACATTTCCATTTATTATGTTTATTTTGTATATTACTCGTTTTCTACCTTTTAATCAGGCGGATATTCTAATGGCCTGTGAGGACTATCTTCCTTCCCAATACAGCGCATTTGTCATTTCAATTATTGAAATGGTCTATCTGCAGCAATCAACCGCCTTATTGTCTTTTAATGGTCTAAGTTTGTTATGGTCTGCTTCAAAAGGAGTCAACGCCTTGATTAATGGCTTAAATTCTGTATATGAAATCGATGAAGACCGTAATTTTATTGTTATGAGACTTCTTTCGACTTTATATATTGTATTATTTATTATTGCAATTATTTTTGGTCTGTTAGTTTTAGTATTTGGAAATACATTCTTTTTATATTTATATCAGTGGTTTCCAATTTTAGAACGTTTGAATACTCTCTTTGTTATTGGGCGGATTTTTCTAAGTTTCACCATCTTTGTCCTGGTGTTCTTAGCCATTTATAAGTTTTTACCAAGCCAGAAAATTCGATTTTCCGAAGTTATTCCAGGTGCTATTTTCAGTGCAGTTGGCTGGATTGCTTCCTCTTCTGTTTTTTCCCTTTATTATGGAAATTTCACCACAGTCCTTGACATGTACGGAAATTTAACAGGGTTGCTTCTTGCTCTTTTATGGCTTTATGCCTGTATGAATATTCTTTTCATTGGTGCAGAAATCAATTACCATTTTTATCATTCTTCCCAATATTATTAGACAAAAAATCCATGGAATCTTTTTCTTGATCCATGGATTTTGATTTAAAAATTATTTTAACATATCAGAAACCATCTGGTTTACTAGTTTTCCATCTGCTTTTCCACGTACTTTTGGCATTAAGACTTTCATAATTGCTCCGCGGTCCTTTTTGGCAGGCTCTGTAATTCCAAGTTCTTCTAATACACCCTGGATACATGCTTTAATCTGTTCTTCGTTCATTTCTTCAGGAGCAAATTCCTTATATACTGCAAGACGTGCCTGACATTCTTCAATAATGTCTGTACGATCTGCCGGACAAGAATCCATGGTTTCTTTTGTTTGTTTGATTTCTTTTGCAATAACTGCATTTTCTTCTGATTCCGTCAATTCTTCTCTTTTATCAATCTGGGCATTTTTCAATGCAGAAAGCAGCATAGACAAAGAATCTTTTCTGGCCTTTTCTTTCTTCTTCATGGCCATCATCATTTCTTTTCTGATTTCATCAATTTTGCTCATCATAATTCCTTCTTTCAAACTATATTAAAAATAAGTATATCATAATTTAACATGTAATTCAAAGTTTGAGATGATTTACTCCATATATTGGCCATTCTAATTGAATGACACCATTTCTTAATGCTAAAATTTTAAAATAGATTTTGCTGCCATTTATATCGTCTATATAAAAACATTCTTCTTGTATTGATATAATGCAATTTGCCTTAATTCATGATTTCTATGGATACATAATAAATTTTTATAAAGCAAAAGAGGTACCTTTTGGCACCTCCTTCATTTGTATGAGTATGTATTAAACTAGGACAATTCAATGGATGATTCTTTACTGTTCATTTTCAAAATCAATGATTCTTTGTACTTTATCACCAGATCTTCCATTTTGGTCAAATGTACAGGATAAATATTCTTCTACCATGCATTTTGCAAGATTGACACCAATTACCTGAGATCCCATAGTAATGATATTGGCATGATTGGATAATTCCGATCTTTGTGCCTGATATATATCATGGATACATGCTGCATAGGCACCCTTTACTTTGTTTGCTGCAATAGAAACTCCAATTCCTGTACCACATACAAGAATTCCTCTGTCAAATTCTTTTGCTGCAACAGATTTTGCTACTTTAATAGCGGTATTGGCATAAATGGGATCTTTACTTCCAAAGTCTGCTACTTCATGACCAAGCCCTGCCACAAATTCCATTAATTCTTCTTTAAATTCCTGTGCATTAGGATCACAACCAAATACTACTTTCATCTCTTCTCCTCCTAAAATTTAACATCTGAATCTTTTCTTTTACCCAATCTTTATCTATAAAGCCTTTTACTGGACTCCATAAATTCTGTCAGTGATGATTTTGGCACATTCTTCAATACGACCTTTCTCTACTGCAGTTTGCAGAATACTGTAACGGTTTCTTACCGTATATGCTTCTATAATACTGTTGTAAAATAATTCCTTATCAATTCCAACTTCTGTAGGATATACCGGCGCACCTGCTGTACGAAGCAGTTTTTCTACTTCTTCTCTTGCTGGTGCTAATTCTAATGCACAATCCGGTACATCATCCTGCATTAATTCAAACATTTCAGCAATAATTGGTGTTGCAATACCAACTTTAATACCATGCAATTCCGGATATTTCCCTTTTGCAATAAAATCCATTTCCCAATAGTGACTCAACATATGCTCTGCACCAGATGCAGGTCTTGAAATTCCAATCAGCCCCATTGCAACTCCTGTTAAAGTCAGTGCTTCGATCAAATATAAAATAGCATCCTCATCTCGATTTGCTATCCCTTCTGCATTGTCTACTACTTTCTTAAGCGCTCTCTGGACCAGAGTCACACAAGTTTCACAACAATAATCTCCAGCAATTTCTTTTGCCAGATGCCAGTCAGCTAAAGCGGTCCATTTTCCAAGTACATCGCCAAAACCTGCATGAATCAAACGCATAGGTGCTTCTTTCATAATATCCGTATCCCCAATGATGGCATATGGAAGGGTCGCAAGAAAGGATATCTTTCTTCCTGCTTTGATCATTGGCGCTCCATCTGCTGCATATCCATCCATTGATGGGGCCGTACAAACGATTATATATGGAATACCTGTTCTTGCAGACGTATATTTTGCAAGGTCATTTAAGGTCCCAGAACCAACAGAAACAATTAAGCCAATTCCTTGATCTAGTTCCATGAATAAACGTCCTAGTGCTTTTTCATTTGGAATTAAAATCCCCTCACCTGTTTGGAACGTAAAGCTTTTAACATCAAACCCATTTTCCTCCAAAATATTCAGCGTTCTTGCACCAGCGGCATCAAATGTATGATTATCACTGATCATTAAGATCTGCTTATTTTTAAAAGGCTGTGCAACCTCTACGATAGTAGGAAGTGTTCCTTTTCCGATAGACATATGTTTAATATCTAATGTATGATGCTTTCCACAACTGCAGTCGAAATTTGCATTCGCCATTTCATTCATTGTCATTTCTAAAATTTCATTCATAACATTTTCTCCTTCACTTTTACTATCATTTTTTTGCTTTATCATTATAAACCATAATTTCATACTTAGTTTTATACGCCTGCGTCTTTACCTGAACATATTCTACAATCCGGTCATCTGTATCGTATGTGATGGATGACCATACAGAAATGGAATCTCCCTCCCTGATTTCTAATTGTAATGCCTCATAGGCATTGGCTGCTTTTACTTCCAGTGTCTGTCTCATTTTAGCCAGATAAATCCCATATTCTTCCAATGTATTATATAAGGAGCGTTCCGTAAAATCCACTTTTCTTAGATCTGGACAATATTCCATCGGATGGTATGAATTGGTCAGACAGTACAATTCTCCATCAATATAGCGCAGTCTTTCCAAATGAAAGACCAAATCCCCTTCCTTGATTTCTAACTTTTCTGCAATGGCTTTTGAAGCTGGTTCTACATTTTGCAGTAAAATCTTACTTCTTGTAATCTTACCTTGCAGTTTTACATCATTATAAAAACCAATAATCGAATTCATCTGATGATCCACATGAGATTCATCTCCTAAATAAAAGGTCCCTTTTCCCTGAAGTCTGATAATCTTTCCTTCCTTTTCCAGTACATCTATGGCCTTCCTTATCGTCGGTCTGCTGGTATGGAAAATTTCACCTAACTCTCTCTCTCCTGGAAGCGGTGAATAATAATCCAGATGACGATATTTTTCTAAAATGGCTTCGCTTAATCTAAGATACAATGGTTTTTCTGTTCTTGCTTGCATATCCCTGACTCCTTCCTATGGCTATACTATACCATTGCATTAACCACATGTCAATTATTGATTTACCACTGGTATACTCTTTTACAATTTTTCTATCTAAGCCTTGCAATACAGGTATCATCTTGGCTACAATAGATATCAGTAAAGGAGGTTTCATTCCAATGAAAAAAGAGATTACATTATTGCAGGAAAAAATGCGGCAACAACAGATTGACTATTATTTAATCCCAACTTCAGATTATCATCATTCTGAATACATTAGTGACTACTTCAAATGCAGAGAATTCTTATCTGGTTTTACCGGATCTGCCGGCAGTCTTTTAGTAAGTCAAAGAGAAGCCTGGCTCTGGGTAGATGGACGCTATTATATTCAGGCAGAAAAAGAATTATTAGAAACAGGTATCCAGTTGATGAAATCCGGAATGCCCGATGTCCCGGAAATTCCTGAATACTTAAAAAGCCATATGAACAAAGGAGAAACATTAGGATTTGACGGTCGTCTCTACACTACGACTGAAATTCATATACTTGAGAGACAATTATATGACATGAATATATCTTTCCGATGGGATTTAGACCTTGCTCATGAAGTATGGACTTCATGCCCTCCCCTTTCCAAAGAACCAGCTTATCTGGTTCCGGAAAAATATGCTGGAATCCCTGTAGGGGAAAAATTAGAAGCATTTCGAAATTATTTGCGCAGTCAGAATGTACAGTGTCAAATTCTAAATGGTTTAATGGAAATCGCCTGGCTTTTTAATATTCGAGGAAATGATATTACCCATACTCCAGTGGTCTTATCTTATGCTTATATTTCTTTGGAACATGCTATATTATTTGTCCAGGATGAAGTATTCCAGAAAGAATCTATTGCAATGCTCAATGATCGTGGTATAGAAATCAAACCTTACGAAGATTTCTATTCCTTTGTGCAAACGCTTCAAGACACATCCATGCTCATTGATAAGAAGGATATGAATTATTGCTGCTATAAGAATCTTCATGCAAGTATTTCATTGATTGAAAAGGATGGATGGATCACAAACGAAAAAATCGTAAAATCAGAAATTGAAATAGAAAACACCAAATCCTGTCATCTGAGAGATGGTGTCTATATGACAAAATTTATGTATTGGTTAAAAAATACCATAAAAGAACGTAATCTTTCCGAATTAGAAGCAGCTAATCAAATTGATCAGTTAAGACTTTCCGATAATCTTGCATTAGATTTAAGTTTTCAGACCATATCTGCATATGGACCAGATGCAGCCATTGTTCATTATCATGTAACTCCTGATTCCAATGCCACCATCTGCCCAGAAGGAATGCTTTTGGTCGATTCTGGCGGACAATATTTAGATGGAACTACAGATATTACAAGAACTTTTATCCTTGGACCTGTTTCTCCCGAAGAAAAGCGTTGTTATACAGCCGTCTGCCGTTCTATGCTTCATCTGGCAAATGCAAAATTTTTATTAGGCTGTCGTGGAAGTAACTTAGATTGCCTTGCCCGTCAGCCATTGTGGGATATGGGACTGGATTATCGTCACGGTACCGGGCATGGTGTTGGGCATTTATTAAGTGTTCATGAAGGTCCAAACAGCTTCCGTTTCCGGACTACACCAGAAAATCTGGATGCAGTATTGCTTCCCGGAATGATTACTACTGATGAACCTGGTGTTTATGTAGAAGGTAAATTTGGAATTCGTATCGAAAACGAACTTCTCTGTACCAAATGGAAACGCAATGAATACGGCCAATTTCTCCAATTTGAATATTTAACTTATGTTCCCATTGACTTAGATGGTATTGAACCTGATGAGATGAGTCAACAAGAAAAAACATGGTTAAACGACTATCATGCAAAAGTTTATGCAAAAATCGCACCACATCTGACAAAAGAAGAACAAGACTGGCTAAAAGAATATACCAGAGCAATTTAAAGAAGAGAAAAAAGAGATAGTAACAAACATTCTATTACTATCTCTTTTTTATTCTTATCCTCTTAAAAATCCTACAAATGTCATCATGACTGGCAATGTTCCCATAGAAAGCGTAGTCGTCATTGTAAACAGCTGCGATGCTTTTTCTGCTCCCCGATGATAACGCACTGCAAAAATTGTGCCCATTGCTGCACTTGGACATGCAGTAGCCATGACTGCTGTTATGTACACCATATTATCCACTGGAATCCAGAAGCATGCCAATGCAAAGATTGCAGGAATCATAAATAATTTACAAACCACTAAAAAATAATTTCTGGCATTCTTTAGAGCATCCGCCAGATCAGATTGTGCAATGGTAACTCCCGCTATAAGCATTGCCATCGGTGTGTTCATATCACTAACTACCTCTATTGGCTCAAGTAAGATAGATGGTAGATCTATCCTTAACAGGAATGCTGCAAATCCCAAAATCAAAGCGATAATGGCCGGCTGTTTTAATACAGAGCTTAAATTACTACTTTTTTGTCCTGACATTAAAGAAATTCCATGTGTCCAAGCAAGCAGGTTAAAAACGGCAATATATGCAGCTAAATACACAACTCCCTGTGAACCAAGCAATGCGCGGATCAAAGGAATTCCCATAAAACCACAATTTGAATATGTCATGCTAAAAGATTCAACCTGATCCTTTGCAACAAAATGTGCAACAGCTATTCCAATAAAATGCGCAAAAAAAGCTAATATAAATACTGCTGCCAGTCCTTTTAATACTTTTACGTCAAATTTCATCTGGAACGATACAAAAATCACCATAGGATTTACTATTTTTACCAGGATATCCGACAGCCGTTGATTTGTCTCACTGGTAATAACACCTGTTTTATTGCTGATTACACCAATAAATATGATAATCAGCATGACCATCGTCTGATGAAATGCAATTTGTGCTAATTCCATTTATCTTTATTTCCTTTTATTCTTCTGTAGATTCTGATTCATTGAACCATTTGTTATAGATTTCCTGATATTCTCCACTTAAATCAATCTGTTTCATTCCTACATTCAATTCATCAATATATTCAAAATCATTGACACACATGATTCCATAATCAGACTGTTCTTTATAAAGTTTTTCTTCTACAACTACAATATTACTGTCTGGATGATTTTTCAAATAATAGTCAACCCCTGTAGAATCATAAATAGCTGCATCAATTTTTCCCTTTTCCAACGCACGGTAAACCCTGGTCATATTCTTATAAATAATAATCTTATTATTGAACTTCTTCATGTACTTTAACAAATATTCATGTTCTGATGTTCCATTCTCTGTTCCAAGTTTCATATGAACAATGTCTTTTTTACTTTCTGCTTCTACATCTTTATTGGCAATTAATGTCATTGAATTTTCAAAGTAGGAATCTGTAAATTTAAACTTTTCCATTCTGGAATCTGTTATAGAAATACCACTGATGGCACAATCTAATTTTTTCGCTTCCAGATCTTCTTCAATATCTTTAATCTGCTCTACCACAAGAACATAATCAAATCCCAAATATTCACTCAGAGCTTCCAGTAAATCAATATCGAAGCCTTCCATTTCACCAGTCTGCTTATTCTTAACAGTAAAGGGAGCCATATCTGGTGATACGCCAACTTTTAATGTGATTCCTTCCATCGAACCTTCTGTTTTTATAGAAGTGATTTCTTTAGCTTTCTGCGTTTCTTCCGTATCAGATTCTTTCTGAAACGGATTTGCGCATCCGCCAAGACAAAATACAAAACTTAATGTTAATAATAATGCAACGATTCTCTTCATCTTAACTTCTCCTATCATCTTTGATTCTAACAGTATAACACAACTGAAAACGAATCAAAAGATTTTTGCCAGGATTTACTTTATGAAAAAAGTATAAATTTCTCTCATTTGGTACATTCTTTTACTGAACAAATATTTTGGAGGGTAAATATTATGGCTCTAAATAAAGTAGAAATCTGTGGGGTGAACACAGCGAATCTTCCTCTTTTAACTGCTGAAGAAAAGGATGAATTATTTAGGAAAATTGAACAAGGCGATTTACTTGCGCGGGAACAGTATATTAAAGGGAATTTAAGACTGGTACTTAGCGTCATCCAACGATTTGGAAATAGTGGTGAAAACGCAGATGATTTATTTCAAGTTGGATGCATTGGTCTCATGAAAGCAATTGATAACTTTGACCGCAGCCTTAATGTGAAATTTTCAACTTATGCTGTTCCCATGATCATTGGAGAAGTACGTAGATATTTAAGAGACAACAATTCGATCCGGGTCAGCCGTTCATTGCGTGATATTGCCTATAAAGCAATCTCAGCCAAAGAACGTCTGTTAAAAAATAATTCAAAAGAACCCACCATTGATGAAATTGCAAAAGAAATCGATATGAAAAAGGAAGATGTTTTATTTGCTTTAGATGCAATTGCAAGTCCCGTCTCTCTTCATGAACCTTTATATCAGGAGGGTGGGGATACTTTATATCTGATGGATCAAGTTGGTGACAAAAAAAATACCGAAGAGACATGGGTGGAAGAATTGTCATTAAAAGAAGCAATGAAACGGCTTTCCGAACGGGAAAAGAAAATCATTGATCTGCGTTTTTTCCGCGGCAAGACCCAAACAGAAGTTGCACAAGAAATCAGCATCAGCCAGGCTCAGGTCAGCCGCCTAGAAAAAAATGCATTAAAGTCTATGAAGCATTATTTAACCTAACACAATTTTAACATTTCTGATTTTAATCTTTTCATAATTTTTTTCTCCAATCTGGAAATATAGGACTGGGAAATGCCCAAAAGATCTGCTACTTCTTTTTGGGTCATTTCCTTTCCTTCTTTTTGATTAATTCCAAACCGAAGCTCTATAATCATCTTTTCTCGATCATTTAAAGTTTCCATTGCCTTTCTTAAAAGCTTCCGATCCACTTCATTTTCCAGATCCCGGTAAATAATATCTTCATCTGTTCCCAGAATATCAGACAATAGTAATTCATTTCCATCCCAGTCCACATTTAACGGTTCATCAATGGATACTTCCAGTCTCGTTTTATTATTTCGACGCAGATACATCAGAATTTCATTTTCGATGCATCGTGATGCATATGTAGCTAATTTAATGTTTCTGGCCGGATTAAAAGTATTAATCGCTTTGATCAGTCCTATTGTCCCAATGGATATCAAATCTTCCACACCAATGCCCGTATTATCAAATTTCTTTGCTATGTATACTACAAGACGCAGATTCCGTTCGATCAAAAGTGCTCTGGCCGCATTGGAATTATCCCCATTTAATCGTTTTATCACTTCTTCCTCTTCCTCTGCTTCCAATGGAACCGGCAGTATTTCAGAACCTCCTATATAATGAATTTCTCCCTTTTTTCCCTGTTTCATTTTCAATTTCAGCATCATTTTATTTTCCCTCCTAAAATTCCCTATCAAATCCCTGTATCCATGAAAATATCTTTATGAAGAATCATTTGATATTTTCCCTCATTTGACAGGGGCTTATGAACAAGACCAATATATGGATTTTTAATTACCAGATTTTTTTCAGGAATAATAAGTGCTTCAATTTGTACTGCCAACAAAATTCCATCTTCTTTTCCTACCGATGAAAATGGAACTACTGTTGGATGCGCCGCATCTGCCCAATTAAATAAAGGAGCAATACTTTTATATTCTACTATGGATACCGGCTTATGATTTCCAGGTGTATACAGACAATTTCCAGTATCCCATAATGCTTTGATTTTTAATTTTTTTTCATTATTTTTGCAGTAAATGGTATATAAACTGGATTTATTGCAATACTTTAAATAGATTTGCAATGCAATGATTCCAACAATGGAAACAATCCATCTCTTTTGGGGAAAGATCATCCATAATCCTCCCGCAACCGCAGTGGATATAAAATAGGAAAATGCTAATTTCCAATGTCTGGTTATGACACACAGACCAAGAACTCCAACAAATAGAATTCCCCAACGGTATTGCGAAACTTTTAGCATTACAAGAGATAGTGCTGAGAGAAATAGCGCTGCTATTCCTCTTCTCCAGCGAGAAAGATAATACTGTCCAATTTTTTCAGCCAGAAATAACAATAACATATTCCATAAAAACTGAAGCAAAAAAAGGAGGTCTCCATAAATCTGAATAACTTGATTCATTTTTCATCCTCCACTTATTATTTCTGACTTTATTATAAAAAAAAATATGCATGTTCTTTGTCATAATCTGCATGAAAAGAACGTGCATATTCTTGTTATTATTCATCTTTTTGACTTAATTCGAGTATTCCGGCCTGTCTTTTCATTATCTTCTTCGATTCTTTAAAAAGTCAGGAATGATAATCATGGAATCATCATCATAAGTTGCATTGTTAAATCTTTTTTCTTCCTTTTCTCTCTCATAGTCAGCCGCTGCACTTGCTACAGGCTGTCCGCTATAAGAAGGATTCACTTTTTCTTCTTTTACTGTCTTTTTCACCACAGGAGTTTGTTCATCCCGAATTCCTGTAGCAATAATTGTAATACTGATCTGTTCATCAGGAATATCACTTTCTACGTTACCAAAAATAATATTGGCTCCATCTCCAGCCACTTCTGTTAAGTAAGAAATTGCATCGTATACTTCCTGAATTCCAACATCTCCAGAAAAGTTTACGATAATATCTGTTGCTCCTGTAACAGTAGTTTCCAACAATGGACTTTCCATTGCAGTTTTGATTGCCTCAATTGCTCTGTCGTCTCCATCAGAATTTGCAACACCAATACCAATATGTGCAATTCCCTTGTCTCTCATAACGGTCTGAACATCTGCAAAGTCCAGATTAATTAATCCTGGTTTATAAATTAAGTCTGTGATTCCCTGAACCCCTTGCTGTAATACTTCATCCGCTTTCTTTAACGCCGCAGGAATGGATGTCTTCTTATCACAAATCTGCAATAATTTATCATTCGGAATAATAATTAAGGTATCAACATTTTCTTTTAAACGGCTAATTCCTGAAATTGCATTATTCATACGAGGTCTGCCTTCAAACATAAATGGTTTTGTAACAACACCAACTGTTAAAATCCCCATGCTCTTTGCAATTTCTGCTACAACTGGGGCTGCACCTGTTCCGGTTCCGCCTCCCATACCACATGTAACAAAAACCATATCTGCGTCTTTTACTAATTCTGTAATATCTTCACGGTTTTCTTCAATGGCCTGCTGCCCAATTTCAGGTTTTGCTCCTGCGCCAAGTCCTTTTGTCAGTTTTTCGCCAATCTGAACTTTGGTTGCAGCTTTACAGGCACTTAATGCCTGCTTGTCCGTATTAATTCCAACTAATTCTACCCCTTCAATCTGCTCATCGATCATACGGTTTACTGCATTATTTCCTGCGCCGCCGACACCGATAACCAATATTTTTGCCTGTGTTCTATCTTCATTTGGCATAATTTCTACCACAATTATTTCCTCCTAATCTGGACCTCTCCATTTTTTGACTATACCTATATAATATTCTATAATATTTTAATAGAATCCTCAACTACTTTTTCTTGCGAAATGTAATAATTTTGTTCTCTTCCGTGTACTGATTCATATATAATGTACCGCTTTTACCCTTCAAACTATTGAGCACTCCTGGAAGAACAGATAGTTTTGCATCCAATCCTGTACCTGTCCCAAGATTTATGTCCAGTTTCCCCTTTTTCAAAATAATATCGCCATCTTCCTTGAATTGTATCTCCTCAATGGTCAATTCATTTTTGGTAATCAATGTTGTAATTTTAATAATCTGGTCAAAATATTTCTCTTTTTTTACCGGAAGTTTTTCATTGATCACAACTTTATTATAAGAAAGTCCAGTTACCAAAGGCACATCTGAAAGACGCTTATTCATAACTTCAAGAGCATATCCATTTTTATCAAAATAAACAAAACGATCTGCATATTCAATACATCCTGCACGGGTACTTTCATGTACTTCAATCGTGACTTCATTTCGATTCTCTATAATGACATCAATACTTTCCACAAATGGCATAGTAGAAATTGGGAAAAAATAATTTCTTATCTTTAATAATATTGTATTCGGTATATAGTAATCTTCTTTCACTGCCTGCTTAATCTCAGCTTCTTTATAATATTTTGTTCCTTCCACATTGATTTTCTTTATCTGGCAGCACCCAATAACTGTCGCAAAACAGGCTGCCAGAATCATAAGAACGACTATGCCTGTATATTTCGGGATATGTATCTTTTTCCTCGGTTTTTTCTTTTCCATCTGTTTCTGCTTAAAATCTATAACATTATCCGTTTTTTGATTTTCAGTATGATTCATTTTCGTCACCATCTTTTCTTATAATTTTATCTGTCGGGACACGGACAAGACCAGTCCCATTTCCATCAGAAGTACCATAAGAGAAGATCCTCCATAACTGATAAACGGTAATGGAATCCCGGTTGGTGGAAAAAGGTTTGTCACTACTCCGATATTAATCAACATCTGTATGCTGACATGAACAGCGACCCCGATAGCAATTAAGGAACCAAATAAATCGGGTGCATTCATGGCAATGATTAAAATTCTCCAAATCAACACCAGAAAGATAGCAATGGTAGCAAATGCACCAAATAATCCAAGTTCCTCACATACGATGGAAAAAATCATGTCATTGTGAGACTCTGGTATAAATCCCATCTTCTGCATACTCTGGCCCAATCCTTTTCCAAAAATACCGCCAGAACCAATGGCATACAATGCCTGCATCGTCTGCAGCCCCTTTTCGTGATTTTCTGGATTAAGCCAGATCTGAATACGCTCTGCACGATAAGCTGGACCAATAAATATATAGAGCACCCCGGCTCCCAAAATACTTAAAGCCAGGCCAATCAAACTCTTGGAACGGGGACTGATCACAAAAATCAAAATCCCTGTTATAGCACATAATACAATGGCCGTGCTTAGGTTTTCTACAATTACCAGTCCAATGATCGGTGCACAGTAAAAAATCCACTTAATTGCATCCCATAAAGTCTTTATTTTATGAGAATTTTCGGATAAATAAAATGCTAAAAATATAATTAACAGTCCTTTTACGAACTCGGAAGGCTGCAATTGGATTCCAAAAATAGAAATCCATCTCTTTGACCCTTTGGTCACAGTTCCAAGAAGCAGAACCGCTCCCAAAGAACCAACAGAAATACCCCATGCAGCCTTGGCACAGATTTTATTTTTTAAAATCCGATAATCCATTTTGCTTATGATAAACATAAACACGATACTGACTACTGCAATTCCTGCCTGGCGAAACAGCCAGTGAGTGGAAGTCCCATACCGAATCTGACTGGTATAAGAACTGGTACTATAAATCATGACTAATCCAAATCCGACTAAAAACAATACCACAAATAACATTGGGTAATCAAAATATTTTCTGGTCTGTTTCTTTGCCAAATCACTTCACCCCTTTTAGATTATGAAAGCTGGCGAACAAATTCTTTGAATTGATCTCCCCGCACTTCATAATTTTTAAACATTCCCCAGCTTGCACATGCTGGTGACAATAATACTGCATCGCCTTCTTTGGCCTGTTCTGCCGCATAGCGAACAGCTTCCTCTAAAGAATCTACCATAACAATCTGGTCAAAACCATGTGCTCTGGCTGTTTGGGCAATTTTTTCTGCCGTCTGCCCTAATAAAATTAAACTCTTTACCTTACCATCAAATGCTTCAATCCATTCATCATAAGTGGACTTCTTATCATATCCGCCGCCAATTAAATACGTAGGGCGGTTCATAGCCTGAATCCCTTTGATTGCAGCATCTGGATTTGTCCCTTTTGAATCATTATAGTAAGCAACGCCATTAACTTCTGCTACAAATTCAATTCGATGTGCGACTCCTTTAAATTTTCTGATTCCTTCTAAAATTGCTGCTGGTTTAATTCCCATAAAATAAGAAATGGCAATTGCTGCTAAAATATTTTCATGATTATGTCCACCAAGCAGATGAATATCATCCATTGTACATACAACGGTCTCTTTTCCATCCCAGGCAACTATAAACTGATCTCCATTTAAATAAACGCCCTGCTCCAATTTTTCTAATCGACTAAAGTATACTGGTGTCGCTTTTATTTTTTCTGCCATAACTCTTGTTACTGGATCATCATAATTTAGTACACAAAATTGATCTTTTGACTGATTCATGGCGATTTTTAATTTTGTATCCGCATAACATTCCACCGTGCCATGTCTGTCTAAATGATCGGGCGTAATATTTAAGACCGCACTGACTTTTGGACAAAACTGATCAATGGTTTCTAACTGAAAGCTGCTGATTTCTGCAACAATCATGCTTTCTTCTTTTGTATCCAATGCCACATTAGTATATGGAATTCCAATATTTCCTACAACGAAAGTTGAATCACATTGACATTTAACAATCTCTCCTACTAAAGCAGTTGTAGTTGTTTTTCCATTTGTACCGGTAATTGCCGCAATTTCACCTTTTGAAAAATAGTATGCTAATTCAATTTCACTCCAGACCGGAATCCCATTTTCTGCAAATTTCTGAACAAAAGGAGCATTTACAGAAATTCCAGGGCTTAGTACCATCATATCGAATTCTTTTATAGCATCTTCTTCTAATTCTCCTAAAATCACTTCTACTGGATTATTTACTCTCTGCTTGATTACTTCTGGATCCAATGTATCATTTCCATCATATAACACGGTTTCAATCCCAGATGCTGTCAATAAATTTGCAGCACCAATGCCACTGATTCCTGTTCCAGCGACAACAACTTTTTTGCCTTCTAACTCCATAGTCTTTCTCCTTTATATTGCAATAAAACCAACCATACACAGCACCGCTGTTACAATTGCGAAAATTGAAACAACTTTTGTTTCCGGCCATCCGGATAATTCAAAATGGTGATGAATTGGTGCCATTTTAAATACACGTTTTCCTGTTGTTTTAAATGACGCTACCTGAATCATAACGGAAATTACTTCGATCATATAGATAAACGCCACAATTGGAATAAATAGTGGCATCTGAAGTATCACTGCTGTTGAAGCAACAAATCCACCCAATGCCAAAGAGCCAGTATCTCCCATAAATACTCTGGCAGGATATACATTAAATACTAAAAATCCTAATAACGCACCGATTGCTGCACCTGTCACAGGTTCAATTCCTGCATTGGTCGCAATTGCCACAACTGTAAAGAAGGTAGCAATCAATACCGTTACACTAGATGCAAGACCATCCAGACCATCTGTAAAGTTTGCTCCATTTACCGTTCCAAGCACGATTACAAACAGTGCCGGTACATACAGCAGGCCTAATTCCAGATATTTTCCACCAGAAAATGGAATCAGCATTGTAGTATCCATTCCTGTGTAATTTAAAATATAAAATCCAAAAATTCCGGTTACTATAATCTGTCCCAGCATTTTTTGCCATGCACGAAGACCAAGATTTCTCTTCATAACTACTTTAATATAATCATCAATAAAACCAATTAAGCCAAACCCAAGGGTCACGAAGAGTATTGGGATTATATTTGGATAACGTTTTACATAGAAAATTGATCCAACCATTATTCCCAATAAAATAATCAAGCCACCCATGGTAGGAGTTCCAGATTTTTTTAAATGAGATTCCGGACCTTCATCACGAATAAACTGACCAAATTTTAATTTTTGTAAATATTTAATCATCGTTGGGCTTAAAAGCAAGCATACAAAAAATGCAATCAACACTGGAATAATAATATCATTTTTTATCATTTTTACACCTCTTTTGTTTTTTCATCTACAGGTTCTTATTTTCTTAGTGTAGCAACGAATCTTTTTCTATTGCCAGACTAACCCCTTAACTTCATAATTATATATGCTTTTATTCGTATAATCAAGAGTCAAAGCTTTGTTTCATTCCTAAATAAGGTAAAATATTTTCGTATAATTCTTTTACTGCCGGAGCCGCAATGGTTCCTCCGTAATAAATTCCTTCTGGTTCATCAATCAAAATTAAAGCCATGACCGTAGGATTTTCAGCACTAGCAAACCCAAGGAACGAAGAAATATACTTTCCTGTTCCACGTGGGAGTTTTTCGCTGGTAGCTGTTTTTCCTCCAATTCGATATCCTTCAATTTTTGCTCTTTTTCCAGAGCCTTCTGATACAACATCTTCTAAAATACTCCGCATCAATTTGGATGTTTCTTCTGAAACTGCATTTTCTTCTTCATCATATTCCAATGTTTCTTCTGAAGTTTTTAATCCAAAATGAGGAGTTACCAGTGTTCCTCCATTGACTGCTGCACTTGCAGCACGCAAAAGCTGCAGCGGAGTAATTTGAAAGGACTGTCCAAAAGACATTGTTGCAAGCTCTACTGCCCCAATATTTTTTATGGCATGCATGATGGAATTTGCTTCTCCAGGCACATCAATACCTGTTTTCTCAAATAATCCCAGTTTTTTATAATATTCATACATTTTTATTTTTCCAACTCTTGCTGCGACATCCATAAATACCGGATTGCATGAATTCATCACACCTTCGCGAAAAGTTTCACTCCCATGACCTCCCACCTTATGACAACGAATTCTCCTGTCTTCCACAATACGAAATCCAGGACAGGAAAACTGGTCTGTTTCTTTTACTGCACCAGATTCCAATCCTGCAGTTGCTGTTACGATTTTAAATGTTGAACCTGGTTCATACGTATCATTGACACACCAGTTTCTCCACATTTGATTTAATTTTTCCTGTTTTTCTTCTGCAGTCAGACCATCTGCATTTTTTACATTATTTAATTTATATGGCTCATTTAAATTAAATTCTGGGACATTTACCATTGCCAATAATTCTCCATTTTGCGGATTCATCACAATCATGGAAACTCTCTTCGCATTTTTTGCAATCTTTACTTTCTCACAAATCTGTTGTGCATATTTCTGTATATGAATATCTATGGTAAGATACAAGTCCTTTCCGGCTACCGGTTCTTCCCGTTCTTCTGCTACATTTTTGATTTCCTTACCCTTCCCATCCGTCATGGTAAGAATCTTGCCATTTTTCCCTTTTAATACAGATTCATAAGTAACTTCCAATCCAATAATTCCTTGATTGTCTGCTCCTGTAAATCCTAACACTGTAGAAGCTAAATCATCATATGGATAATATCGTTTATAATCCTCATCCACCATGACACCATCCAGCTTCAAATCTCTGATTTTATTAGCAGTCTCTTTGGGTACATTACTTTTTATCTTTTCACGGGCAGAGACGGTTTCTACTTTTTTCCTGATTTCTTCTTCCGAAATGTCTAAAATCTCTGACAATTGGCTGATTACCTTTTCTGGCTCTGTAATTTGGCTGTGAATGACAGAAATCGAACATACTGCCCGGTTTCCTGCCAGAACAACTCCATTTCTGTCGTAAATAATTCCTCTGGGCGCTTTTATTTCACGTTCCCTCTGATGTAGTTCCTTTGCAAGACCCAAATATTTTTCTGATTGAAAGACCATGACATACACCAGTCTTCCACATACTGCTGCTGCCATTAGAATAATCAAAAGAATAAAAAGGAGCAGCCTCTTTTTTTGCACTGTTCTCATAAAAATACCCTATCTTAGTATTATTACAGTGTATTATTTCTAAGATAGGGTTATGATTGTTAATTTTCTTCTTCGGATGTTTCCTGTCCCACTTCTTTTTCTGCATTGGTTTCCACATCCATATATTTTAATGAATCTTCCAAAATATCTCTGGTAGCCTCTACTGCAAGTTTTGTATTAGACTGACTGCCTTTCTGGATTTCATCAATGGTAACATACACAACCAGCTCCGGATGATCATTTGGTGCATATCCAATAAAGGATACCAGACGTTTGTCTGTTCCACGAGGATATTTTTCTGCAGTTCCTGTCTTCCCACCAATGTCATACGCTTCAATCTTTGCAACTTTTGCAGTTCCTTTTTCAACAGTATCCAGCATATATGATTTTAATTTATCACTGGTCTCCTGACTCACTGTTTTTTTCACCAGTGTTTTTTCAATATTCTCTTCTACATTTCCATTGTTGTCCAAGATTTGTTTCACCATATGTGGTTGATAATAATATCCACCATTTACCAAAGAAGAAAATGCAGAAGCTAACTGAATCATAGTACATTGAAAACTCTGTCCAAAAGAACTGGTTGCAAGATCAAGATCTTCCATGTTTTCTCCATGAAGAACACTGCCTCCACCAGATTCACCTGGTAAATCAATCCCAGTTGCTGACCCAAACCCAAAAATCTTCTGATATTCTACAAAAGTAGAACTTCCCATTTTTAGGGATATCTGCATCATAGCATCATTACATGACATGGAAATGGTGTCAGATAATGGTATTGTTCCATGTACATGAGCACAACTTACATGCGTTCCATCAATGGTCTGCCCGCCATCACAAGTATAATATTCATTTCCTGTTAAAGTCCCTGTTTCCAGGCCCATAGCTACTGTAAATGGCTTAAATGTAGATCCAGGTTCATATGTAGAACTTACCGTATAATTGCTCCAAATAGAACTGTATGCATCTGATTTTTCCTGCTTTGTCATTTTTGCTAATTTCGATGCACTATAATATTTTTTTAAATTATCTTCATCCATTGGTTCCATCAAATCATAAGTTTTAGAATTTGCCATTCCAAGGACTTCCCCATTATTTGGATTCATAACAATAATAGAAGTATTTTTACTTCCATATTCTTTTTGAATTCTTCTTAAGTATTTTTCAGTAATTCGTTGAATATTAATATCTAATGTAGAAACTAATGTTTTTCCATCCACTGCCTCTTCAATAGATGTGTCATACTCTAATTCCTCATTCAAATACGTATATCTGCGTCCTTCCGTTCCTTTCAAAATAGAATTATAGTATTGTTCTAATCCTCCTACACCAATATCACCATCTGATACAAAACCAATAGCATGACAGGCAAGTGAATGATTTGGATAGTATCGCTGGTACGTTTCATCCAGCCAGATTCCAATCAGATCTTCTCCTTCATCTGTTTTTAAATATTTTTTTAATCCAGATATCTCATCTTCTGTAAGTCCTGCTTTTAATTCCTCATAATAAGAATCCGTATCACTAAGGATCTCACTGATTTCACTATCTGAAACATTCAGATATTTTTTTAATGCAGCAGTAACTTTGATTTCATTATCAGTTCTTACTTCTGTACCATTTTCATCTGTAGTACGTGTTCCAATGATATTTTTCGGTTCCAAAATAACCGTATAAAATTTTTTATTTGTAGCCAATACATTTCCATTGGTATCCAGAATGTCTCCTCTTTTATATGGAATTACTGTATTGGAATATTTTTGCTGGGCTAATACTTGTTTTTTATAGGTTCCTTTTTTAAAAATTCCCAGATAAATCATTTTTCCCATGATAATCATTAAGAAAATTAATAAAACACCCAGTATAAATAATAACCTTGTCGCCATCACACCTGTGATTCTACGATATGGCTTCACTCTTACTCGCCGTTTCTTCACAATCATCACCTATATTATTCCGGAATGGAATCATACTGCCTTACGTAATCATTTTCTTCATTGCTGTATTTAATAACATGACTGGATTTTGGTTTTACCATTCCTAATTTGTTCATTGCTGTTTCTTTAATTTCGTTCAAATCTGCTTCTGAATAAATGGCATCTTCTAAATCGTCATTTTCAATCTGCACTGCATTCAAATCATTTTTCAGCACTGCAATTTCTTTTCGTAATTGAATATTAGCTGCATTAATATGTATATAAGAGATGCATACTGCTACCAGCAAAAGAATTGCTGCATAAAGTCTTAGACTTCTCCACTCAAAATCAAATGCAGGTTCCTGTTTGGGACGTCTTTCTCTTTTTTTATCTTTCTGCGGTTTTTTTGGTTTTTCTACTGGCTGTGCAGCTCTAGCCGTATTTCCATAAATTAATTCATAACGTTCTTCTGTTGTCATCGATGCCACCCCTTACTCACAACGTTCAAATACTCTTAATTTTGAACTTTTTGATCTTTTATTTTCTTCAATTTCCTCTTTCGTAGGAATAATTGGTTTTCTAGTCACTACATGTCCTTTTGATTTCTTTCCACAAGTACAAACTGGAAATGATGGCGGACATGTACATGGATTTTCATTTCGCCGATAAATCGTCTTTACAATTCGATCTTCTAAAGAATGAAAAGTAATAATACAAATTCTGCCTTCCGGAGCCAACAGCTCAATCATATCATCTAAACTGTTATTTAACACTTCTAACTCTTGATTTAATTCAATTCGGATTGCCTGAAACGTTTTCTTGGCCGGATGACCTCCCTTTGCTCTTACTTTGGCCGGAATTGCATTTTTTATAATTTGTATCAACTGCCCGGTCGTCTCAATCGGGGTCTCTTCTCTGGCGGTTATAATATGTTTTGCAATATTTTTTGCAAACTTGTCCTCACCATAATCACGAATCATATGAAATAATTCTGTTTCTGAATATTCATTTACAATATCTTTTGCCGTACGGCTTTGTCTTTGATCCATACGCATGTCCAACATAACATCTTCCCGATAAGTAAATCCACGTTCTGCATTGTCCAGCTGATAAGAGGACACGCCCAAATCCAAAACAATTCCATCAACTTTTTCTATTCCCAAATCAAGCAATACTTGTTTCATATTAACATAATTGCTTCTTACAATCGTAACTTTGTCTTTGAATGGTTCCAGTCGCTTTTTCCCTGCTTCAATGGCAGCTGCGTCCTGATCAATTCCGATAAAACGGCCATTTTCTCCTAACCGTTTACACACCTCATAAGCATGTCCGGCACCGCCTAAAGTCCCATCCACATAAATACCATCTGGCTTTATATTTAGATTTTCGATTGTTTCTTCTAATAATACTGATTTGTGTTTAAACTCCATCTTACTTTTACCACTTCATATTAGAAACAAAATCCCAATCCCTGCATTTTTCCTGCGATTTCATCCATGTTATCAAAGGAATTGGTTGCTTCCCATCTTTCCTTACTCCAAATTTCTAATTTATTCAAATTGCCGGCAATTACGGCTTCTTTTTTTATATCCGCAAATTCTCTTAAGGTCTGCGGAATCAGTATTCTTCCCTGTTTATCTAATTGTATCGTACTGGCTCCTGTCGTAAAAAAACGGACATATTGGCGTGCTTCTTTATTAAAAGTAACTGGCAGCTGTCTCAACTTATTTTCAAAAATACTCCATTCAGTTTCAGTAAACACAAACAGGCACCCATCCAATCCCCTTGTTAAAACAAAATTCTCTCCTAACTCTTCGCGAAATTTTGCTGGAATTATCAGCCTGCCTTTTGTATCAATCGTATGCCTATATTCACTCATGAACATAACATCACCTACTTTTTTGAAAAGTTGACACCTGCTTTCCGGATTCCCCACTTTTATGTACGAATCATCCACATTCTCCCACTGCGTTACTACTTCATTTTAATCCATACTATTTTAAAATTCAAGAGTTATCCACAGATTTATGAATAAATTAAGAAAAGCCCTGGTAAAATTATTTACCAGAACTCTTTCTCCACTTTTTTTGATTACTCCATATAAAAATTCCACAACCAAGTAAGACCAGAACCGCTGCCAATAATTGTGATACCCGAATTCCTGTTGCACCCAGATATAAAGAATCCGTCCGAAGCCCTTCTATTAAAAATCTTCCGATTCCATATCCAATAAAATAAGCCGCCATCATCTGTCCATCTGCGGTCTTCTTCTTACGAAACCACAAAAGGAACAACAAGACTCCTAAATTCCACAAACCTTCGTATAAAAAAGTGGGATGCACCTGAATATAGTGCTGATTCTCTACCATTACAATATGCTCAAGCAGGTCACTGGTCAATATATCCGAAATTCTCCCACCTGAAAAAAAATCTATGGGAATCTGCATAGCAAAAAGGCCATCTGTATAACCGCCAAAAGCCTCCCGGTTAAAAAAATTCCCCCAGCGCCCAATGATTTGTCCTGCCAGCAGGCCCATGGCTGCGGTATCTGCCATCAATAACGGAGATTGTTTTCTTATTTTACAAAAAATGAACAACGTCGCGATTGCCGCCAGCACACCTCCATAAATTGCCAGACCTCCATTTCTGATCATAAGAATTTCATTCAAATGCTCCTTATAATAATTCCACGAAAAGATTACATAATAAGCCCTGGCTCCGATAATTGCAGGAAATACCATTGCTAATAAATAATCTAAATAAATCTCCGGATTTTGCCCGGTGCGTTTCGCCTCCTTTTGTGCAATCCATAATCCAAGTAAAAATCCAAACGCAATCAATATGCCATAAAATTTTATTTCAAATCCGAAGATGGTAATTCCTGTTCCCACATTTTCAAACACTAAATTTAAATTCGGAAAACGAATATCCATTCCATTCATTGTCCCACTTCCTTTCTCTGGTTATTGTATCTACTTCGTTTCTACTTGTCAATCATTGCCTGAATGTGATAAACTTATCCATAGTATTGAGATATTCAAGCGATGAACATTTCCAGTAAATCCGTTTTTTACGGAAATGAAATTACATTATATTGTATAAGGAAGGATTTTTAAAATGAAATTAGGTATCGT
>JAXJPR010000009.1:0-84649 GCA_036311565.1 Lachnospiraceae bacterium | reverse complement strand
TTTGAATATTTTACTGGATCCTGTTTTAATTTTTGGATTCCATATGGGAATTAGAGGAGCGGCACTGGCAACGGTAATTTCTCAGTTTGTATCAGCAGTATGGGTAATGAAATTTTTGTTAGGACCAAAAACAATTTTAAAATTATCTCCTGTTTCGATGAAATTAAAATGGAATCTGATGAAGGAAATTATGGAACTTGGATTAACTGGTTTTATTTTGCAGGGAACCAATTGCCTGGTGCATGTAGTATGCAATGCAACACTGAGTGTATATGGAGGAGATTTGTATGTTGGAATTAATACCGTGATTGGTTCTGTAAGAGATATTTTTCAATTACCCATTCAGGGAATTACATCAGGATGCCAGCCTGTGCTTGGATATAACTATGGAGCAAAAGAATATGATCGCGTAAAAGAAGGAATCCGTTTTACAGCTTTAGCGGGAACTGCCTATACTATTTTGGCATGGTTGTTAATTTTTCTATTTCCAGAATTTTTTATAAAAATCTTTAATAATGATCCGACGCTAATTCAATATGGAGTGTCTGCCCTTCACATCTATTTTTTTGGATTTTTTATGATGGCATTTCAGTTCTGTGGGCAGTCAGTCTTTACTGGGCTTGGAAAAGCAAAACAGGCAATATTCTTTTCCATCTTTCGCAAAGTTATTATTGTTGTGCCGCTGACAGTTTTGTTACCAAGATTTGCAGAAACTGGTGTATACGGAGTATTCTTAGCAGAGCCTGTTTCCAATGCAGTTGGAGGA
Organism: Lachnospiraceae bacterium; assembly: GCA_036311565.1. Lineage (GTDB taxonomy): Bacteria > Bacillota > Clostridia > Lachnospirales > Lachnospiraceae > Fimousia. Next base: position 83,883 of record JAXJPR010000009.1, on the reverse strand, counting down.
CTTGCTTGTTTCACGACCATGTATCTGACCGTATATCGCAAGTTAAAATAAGGGAACTTTCTTGCATAGAAATATGCAATATGTTAGTATGAATCTAATAGAAAAGGGCGAAAATAAGGCAGTGAAGAAAGCATTCTTTATTTTCACAAAAAGAAGGGAGAATGTACGTGGCAAAATATATTATGGCATTGGATGCAGGGACAACAAGTAACCGTTGTATTTTATTTAATGAACAAGGAGAAATCTGTAGTGTTGCTCAGAAAGAATTTACACAATATTTTCCAAAACCAGGATGGGTAGAGCATGATCCGGAAGAAATTTGGTCTACTCAGTATAGTGTAGCATTAGAAGCGATGAATAAGCTGAATATCACTGCAGATCAGATTGCCTCTATTGGGATTACAAATCAGAGAGAAACTACAATTGTCTGGGATAAAACAACCGGAGAACCAGTTTATAATGCCATTGTCTGGCAGTGCAGAAGAACTTCAGAGTATTGTGATTCTTTAAAAGAAAAAGGGCTTTCTGATGTTTTTCGTGAAAAAACTGGATTATTAATCGATGCTTATTTTAGCGGAACAAAAGTAAAATGGATCTTAGATCATGTAGAAGGCGCAAAAGAACGTGCTGAAGCTGGGGAGTTATTATTTGGAACAGTCGAAACATGGTTGATATGGAAATTGACGAAAGGGAAGGTCCATGTAACAGATTATAGCAATGCTTCCAGAACGATGTTATTTAATATCAAAGATTTGGACTGGGATGATGAAATTCTTACCGAATTAGAGATTCCCAAATCCATGCTTCCAGACGCAAGACCATCCAGCTGTATTTATGGCAATACAGAAGCAAGCCTTTTTGGTGTAGAAATTCCTATTGGAGGAGCAGCAGGAGATCAACAGTCCGCTTTATTTGGACAAACGTGTTTTATTCCTGGTGAAGCAAAATGTACATATGGTACAGGGGCATTTTTATTAATGAATACAGGAACAAAACCGGTATATTCCGATAATGGACTGGTCACGACCATTGCATGGGGACTGGGTGGAGAAGTCTATTATGCATTGGAAGGTTCTATTTTTGTTGCAGGAGCAGCTATTCAGTGGCTTCGTGATGAGATGCGCCTGGTGGATTCTTCACCAGATTCAGAATATATGGCCACAAAGGTAAAAGATACAAATGGCTGTTATGTAGTACCTGCTTTTACTGGATTAGGAGCCCCTTACTGGGATCAATATGCCCGGGGAACGATTGTTGGCATTACTCGTGGAGTAAATAAATACCATATTATTCGGGCAACTTTAGAATCTCTTGCCTATCAGGTAAGTGATGTATTGACCGCTATGGAGGCTGACAGTGGAATTCGGCTTGCAACATTAAAGGTAGATGGTGGAGCAAGTGCCAATAACTTCTTAATGCAGTTTCAGGCAGATATGCTGGGAGCGGATGTAAATCGCCCAAGATGTGTAGAAACAACCGCTATGGGAGCAGCTTATCTCGCTGGTCTTGCAGTTGGGTATTGGTCAGATAAAGAAGAGGTACTTTCTAACTGGGAAACGGATAGAATATTTGTTAATAAAATCACAGAAGAAGAACGGGCAGAAAAATTAGCTGGATGGAAAAAAGCTGTGAAATGTTCGTTTGGATGGGCGAAATAATATAATTTTATACGATTATGATTGATGGTGCCATATTTTGGTACCATCTTTTTGAGTTTGTTTTATGAAAAATAAAGTTGAAAAATGACAGGAAGGAGAAAGTGAAAGACAAATGAAAAGAGAGGGGAATCCATTGGGAATTTTACCAGTAAATCAACTTCTTAGAAAATTTGCAATACCTAGTATTATCGCAATGCTGGTAAGTGCGCTTTATAATATTGTAGATCAATTTTTTATTGGAAACAGTGTTGGAGAGTTAGGCAATGCCGCTACCAATATAGCATTTCCGTTAAGCATTTCTTGCGTGGCAATCGCACTTTTGTTTGGGATTGGAGGGGCATCGGCCTTTAATCTTTCCATGGGGCATGGAGATCATGAAGAAGCAGTTCATTACATGGGAAATGCAGCACTTTCCATGTTTGGGTGCGGTGTTTTATTATTTCTTATAACCCAGATATTTTTGACCCCTATGGTGTGTTTTTTTGGAGCACCAAAAAATATAGTGGGATATGCAAAAACATATATTAGAATTACTTCATTTGGATTTCCATTTTTGATTATGGCAACTGGTGGAGGTCATTTGATTCGTGCAGATGGAAGTCCTAAATTTACTATGTTATGTAATTTAACAGGTGCAGTTATTAATACGGTGCTGGATGCATTATTTGTCTTTGGCTTTCATATGGGAATGGCTGGAGCTGCACTGGCTACGATTATCGGGCAGTTTATTTCTGGATGTATGGCAATTTATTACCTGTCCCACTGTAAAACGGTGACTCTTAAGAAGAGACACCTCATGCTTCGAACGAAGTATGTAACAAGAGTGATTTCCTTAGGGGCAGCACCTTGCAGCAATCAGCTTGCAATGATGATCGTGCAGATTATTATGAATAAATCTTTAACGTATTATGGAAGTCTGTCTAATTATGGAGAAGCAATTCCACTGGCATGTGCAGGAGTCATTACAAAAGTAAATCAGGTATTCTTCTCATTTATCATTGGAATTTCACAGGGATTGCAGCCGATTATCAGTTATAATTATGGTGCAGGAAAATATCAGAGGGTGAAAAATGCTTATTTGCAGGCTGCAAAGTATGGGTTTGGAATTTCCCTTGCAGCGTTTGCTTTATTTCAGATATTTCCGCATTCAATTATTTCATTATTTGGAAATGGCTCGGAAGAATACTTTGCTTTCGCAGAGAGTTACTTTAGAATTTTCTTATTTTTTACATTTTTAAATTTCATACAGCCAATTACATCCAACTGTTTTACAGCTATTGGCAAGCCCCAAAAAGGGATGTTTCTGTCTTTGACAAGACAGATTTTATTCTTGCTCCCATTGATTATTATTCTGCCAATGATGATTGGAATTGATGGAATTTTATATGCAGGACCAATTGCGGACTGTACAGCAGGTATTGTTGCTATTATAATGATTGTAAAAGAATTAGGACAAAATTATTATAAAGAATCAGTGTAGAGAGGGTAATATGAAAAATAAATCAAAACGTAAAAAAATAAAACAACAAAAGACTTCTTCATTTCCAAGAGAATGGATTTATATCAATAAAAAGGAAATAGAACCTGCAGATTTTCGTTGTCTTTATCAAAAAGAAGAGTTCATGGATGTACAAATCTGGAAAGAAGCCGGTGTGGTAGAAATTGAACTTCCATGTGGTAAATCTATGGATTTTGAATGGGGAGAACCCGATCTTGGTGATGTAACGGGAAATCATATTTTAGATAAGTATCAGGCTGAGACTTTGTATTATGTGACAATTGTTCCAGAAAGCTATGAAGAAGCAAGAAAAGCCATGGAAAGTGTAGTGGAATGTTTGGGAGGTATCTTCTGTGGCGATAATGAAAATTTTCAGCCATATATTGAATAGCGTTTGAAGAAAGACAGAGTTATTTGAACTATCTCAAAAGTTCGGATTAAAGATCTAACTTTTGAGGCAGTTCATTAAGTTCTGATTTTTTTATCAGAGAAAATTTCAGAAAATTCTGAATAATATAAAAAAACGGATAAAAGTATTGACAAAATATGAAAATAAGATATAATAACAGTATAAAGTAAATCAAACAACTAAATAAGATTTACAAAAATATTTAATTGTTTGAATTTACAGGAGTATAATTAGATAAGACAGTCAAAGCATTGGTTAGGCAGATGACATCAAAATCAGAATTATACAGTGCCAATCGGTGAAAGAATCCGATAACCCAAATTTATTTGTAATTACGAAAAATCAGAATGGGTAGACAAAATCTAACAAGGAGGTACGGACCACCAAAATAATTAATTGATAATTTAATGTTTCAAAATTAGGAACAGGAGGACAGACCGCCAAACACCTAAATTTTATTTCAAATTTATAAGTAATGGAGTTCAGACCATTTAGAAGTTGAATGAATTGCGTAAGTAGATTATTCAAAAATCGTAAAAGAGTATGAAAAGTAACAGAGGTTAGAAACTACCAGACTTAGAAAGACAATTTCATAAGGAAGACAAAAAGAAACTTATTTGTAGAAGAAAAACTACAGAGAAAGGAAATTCGAATGATTGAAGAGTCAATGTAAAGACGGATATCTAAAATAGTAAATTAGATATCCGTCTTTCGTTATACCACTTAGAAAAGAAGGGTAAAAATTCTGAAAACTAAATAAAAATTAAAAAATATATTGACAAAATAGAGAGAAAACACTATAATAACAGTATAAAGAAAAGCAAAGAAAAATAAAACAGATAATGGTTGGTAAAAGTTTTATATTTCTTTTCTTCTTTAAATTTATGGAAGGAGGTACGGACCACCAAAATAATTAGTTTTTATTTTATTTAAAGTTGTTAAGTAGAAAATCTAAGAGTCATATTAGTCGTTTAAGTATTAATCCATTAATTGTAAGTCATTTTATTTTTTCAAGTCATTTCGTAACTCTTAAAAAGCTTATAACAAATAGTAATAAAGTATTTAGAATTTAGAAAAAAGTAACTAGCAAAAAGAAAGGAATATAATAGTTCATGATTGAAGAATCAGTGTAAAGACGGATATCTTGTTAAGAAAACTTGATATCCGTCTTTAATATTGTAAAAAAATATGGTATCTTTAACTAGTTAGAAGATTGTTTAAAGAAAGAAGTGAATATTATGTATTATTTACCAGAAGGAACTACCCATTGTGGATTTTATGAATGTGAAGAATGTGGGAAAAGATTCTTAGATGTAAAAATTATGCCACGCATCATGTGCCCAAATTGCGCAATGGATGTGGATATGGAAATCGGACCGGATGAGGAAATGCCAAAAGTAAATCCTACTGCCAGACTTCTTCAGGTATGCGAAGGAGAAGAGGTCGAGAAGATGGATACACTCCTAAGTCTTGCCATTACTGGTGGAGATTATGAATGGATTTAGAGCATTTATTTGACATTATTATTAAAAAACAGAGGAGGAAGTAAGATGGCAGTAAAAGTATTAACAAAGGATACATGGAAACAGGTAGAAAATGATCAGTGGGCAGTAATTGATTTTTATGCGGATTGGTGTGCGCCATGTAGCATGATCTCTCCAATCGTAGAAAAGTTATCAGATGAATATACGGATGTTTGCTTTTATAAAGTGGATATTGATCATAATATGGAATTGGCTTCTAACTATCGTATTATGAGTATTCCTGCTTTACTATTTTTTAAACAGGGTGAAAAAGTTAATGAAGTGATTGGATATATGACAGAGGAACAACTAAAAAATGAACTGGATAAAACATTTGTTTAGGAGCAAAAGGGGGTATTTCTATGGCAGTCCGTTTGAATGAAAACCAGGAGATTGTAGATAAAATTAAAGAAGGTCTAAAAATGAAAGATGGATATTGTCCTTGTCGATTAGAAAGGATTCCAGAGAATAAATGTATTTGTAAAGAGTTTAAAGATCAGATTGCAGATCCAGATTTTGAAGGATACTGTCATTGCATGTTATATTATAAGAGTAAAGAGTAAAAAAATATGAATGAACGTTTAAAACAGCAGATGAAGTTTGCTTTAGAATTAGATAAAGAAAAGAGAATTGGACGTCAAACTTACTTATCAGGAGCCATTCGGAAAGAGAATGATGCAGAGCATGCATGGCATCTGGCATTGATGACAATGCTGCTATCCGAATATGCAAATGAAGAGATTGATGTCTTAAGAACCATGTCTATGGTGATTATTCATGATGTAATTGAAATTGATGCTGGTGATACTTACGCATATGATGATGCTGGAAATGCGACAAAAAGGGAAAGGGAACTAAAGGCTGCGAATCGTATTTTTTCCATGCTTCCAGAAGATCAGGCAGAGTATTTTCGGAAGCTTTGGGATGAATTTGAAGAAGGAACATCCAAAGAAGCAAAATTTGCCCATGCGATGGATGCAGTTCAGCCAATTATGTTAAATGATGCAACAGATGGGCTTGCATGGAGGGAGCATCAGGTAGCCCAGAGTAAAGTAAGACAGCGGGCTGTCCATAAAATTAAACCAGGATCTGAAGTATTGTTCCAATACATCAATCATTTGATTGATAAGAATGTAGAAAAAGGGAACTTAAAAGAGGATTAAAAAAGAAAAAATAAAACTATCAATGATACCGGGCAAAGGGGGAAGACCATGGTATATTACGGAACTTTAGGACCAGCATGTGCGGATATTAATATTTTAAGAAGGATGTTCAGACAGGGAATGTCAGGAATGCGATTAAACTTATCCCATAAAAATTTAGAATCCAGCAAAGAATGGATTTATAAGTTTCAGGCAGCTGCAGCAAAAGAAGGAATTTTAAGACCAGAATTATTGATTGATCTACAAGGACCAGAACTTAGAATCGGAAGAATGAATCTGGATATAGAATGGCAGGATCATCAGGAGGTTTATCTGGATGCACTTCCTTTACCTAAGGTGATATTGCCATATTTGATTGAAGGACAGGAAATTTTAATTGATGATGGTAAAATTTTGCTTAGGGTAGTAGAACGATTAGGTAATGAAGCAGAAGATATTCGTTGTAAGGTACTTCGTGGAGGAAGAGTTGTTCAAAGAAAAAGCATTGCCCTTCCAGGACTAACGATACCGGTTCCAACGCTTACGGATGCTGATAAAGAAAACTTAAAAATGGCAAAAGAATATGGAGTAACTGGTGTAATGCTGCCATTTGTGAGAAATAAAGAAGATCTTTTAATTTTAAGAAAAGAGCTGGAAGACTGCCAGGCTGGAGATATTCGAATTTTTGCCAAACTTGAAAATTTAGAAGGGGTTGATATGCTGTCGGATCTGTTAGAAACGGCAGATGAAATTGTTATTGCCAGAGGAGATTTGGGAAATGCAGTAGAATTATGGAAGCTTCCAGAGCTGCAAAAAGAAATTTCTAAAAAGTGTAAAGAGGCAGGAAGAGATTTTATGATTGTTACTCAGATGTTAGCCTCTATGGAAATACGGGCAGTACCAACAAGAGCTGAAGTCAGTGATATCTTTAATGCAGTACTGGATGGAGCATCTTCTGTTATGTTGACAGGAGAAACTGCAGTAGGACGTTATCCGGTAGAAGCGATGTCTTATTTGATTAAAACGGCAGAGCAGGCATTGCTTTACATGGAAGAAACGAAAAATATCTAAAAGAAAGAATTGTTTGTTTAGAAAGGAAAAGTCGCAATGGGACTCATTCGTAGGATTACACAAGATACAAAGTGCAGGTTTTTAAACTTCTTTACAATGGATGTTACGCATAAAAGTGGAAGAGAATCAAAATACTTTGTGGCTTCCAGAGCAAAAGAAATCAAACAGCTAAAAGCGGTGACACATGAAAATACATCGGATGGAGTAATCATTTATAGTGTGTATGGCGAAAAAAAAGATAAAATTGTTTTGATTCGTCAGTATCGTTATCCAATTGATGATTATATTTATGAATTTCCAGCTGGACTAGTAGAAGCTGGAGAAGATTTTAAAGAAGCCGGAATTCGGGAATTAAAAGAAGAAACTGGACTTGAGTTAGAAGCAATCAATGTGCCGGATATGTATAGCAAACCATATTTTACTACTATTGGCATGACGGATGAATCTTGTGGAACGGTTTATGGATATGCAAAAGGCATACCAAGTATGGATGGGCAGGAAGATTCAGAGGAGATTCAAATTGTACTGGCTGATAAGGAAGAAGTACGGAGAATTCTGAAAGAAGAAAATGTAGCCATTATGTGTGCGTATATGTTGATGCATTTTTTAGAATCTGAAGACGGAAATCCATTTTACTTTCTTGGAGAATAAAAAGATACGACAGAGTTTTTATGTTTCAAACTCTGTCGTCTTTTTGTAATTACAGGTATGTATTTTAAGAACTTGTTGGAATAAAACTTGCAATTCGGCCTGCAAATTCTGCAAAATTCTGAGTTTGAAGAATGACTCTTCCAGGACCAGTAAGACGTGTCAGAAAAAGACCTTCCCCACCGAGGAAAATATTCATACCGCCTTTTACCATTTCTACTTCATAATGCACAGTATCTTCAAATGCAACCAGATTTCCGGTATCTACTTTGAGGCATTCTCCTGGTGCCAGATCTTTTATAATTTTATTCCCATCGATTTCAAGGAAAGCCATGCCAGAACCGGAAAGTTTTTGTAAGATAAAACCTTCTCCGCCAAAAAATCCGCTGGAAAGTTTTTTGGTAAAAGTAACTTCAGCATTTACAGAATTTTCTGCACATAGAAATGCACCCTTCTGGCAGATTAACTGACGGTATCCATCTAAGTTTACTGGGAGGATCTCGCCAGGTACCGTAGCCGAAAATGCGACAATGGCAGTATCAGAAGTGGCAGTATAAGTAGCCATGAATAGGGACTCACCGGCAAATATACGACCAATTCCCTTTAAAAATCCGCCTCGTGTATTGGTTGACATTTTAACATCTGGACTCATCCAGCACATACCGCCGCTTTGTGTATACATGGATTCACCGGAATTCATGGTGATTTCGACTGCCGGCATAATATTACCAATTAATTCGTATTTCATAAAAACCTCCTATTCTAAAAATCAAAATTCCTTTTTTAAATTATATCATGACCATATTCACAGAAGCTACTATTTCTGCCAGATAAATGGCCCACATGTCGTTAAAAATTTGATTGTAAAATATATGATGTCCATGATCTTTGATGATATCTGCCAAAAGAAGTACATCCTTATATGCAAGTTCAAATATTTTTCCTTTTTAAGAGTACCGTGGTATATAATACGATAATTAAAGAAAAAGAAATGATGGTATATCGGAAAAATGCGGAGATATTTTGTAAAAACATTTTTTCTGACAAGATTAAGATCAATCCATAAAAACCACCAATAAAAGTACCAATGCTGCGTTGAAAAGCCATTTTATGAGCTTCACTGTTATAGGGACGGGTACACCATAATACAGATAATGCGGTATAAAAGGGAGTTCCATGGCAGCCCCGCAGAAAATAAATGATAAATCCAAGAAATACCCTGATGGCTGATTTGATTATGCGCATGCCGATTGGAGGCAGGTTTAAATATTTTTGTTTCATAAGAATCCTCTCTCATTATTTTTAATTGTCGTTATATATTCAACTTAAAAGTATGGCATGACAAAATTATAGATACAATTATGAAATCTTAAGAATTTTGCCTTTCCTTTTATTACCGGATTTGATAAAATATTAACAAATAAAAGAATAGGAGGTAATGTTACATGGCAAACAGATTTGTATTGAATGAAACATCTTATCATGGAGCAGGTGCAATTGCAGAAATTGCAGCAGAAGCAAAGATGCGGGGGTTTAAAAAAGCTTTTGTATGCTCTGATCCAGACTTGATTCAATTTGGAGTTACTAAAAAGGTCTTGGATGTCTTAGATGAAGCGTTGCTTGATTATGAAGTATATTCAAACATTAAGCCAAATCCAACGATTGAAAATGTTCAGACAGGAGTAGAAGCATTTAAGAAGGCAGAAGCAGATTATATTATTGCAATTGGCGGCGGTTCTTCTATGGATACGGCAAAAGCAGTAGGAATTATCATTGCAAATCCAGAACATGCAGATGTGAAAAGCCTAGAAGGTGCAGTGATTACGAAAAATAAATCTGTACCAATTATTGCTGTTCCAACAACAGCAGGAACAGCTGCAGAAGTTACTATCAATTATGTAATAACAGATGCACAAAATAATCGTAAGATGGTATGTGTAGATCCTCATGATATTCCAGTGGTAGCAATCATTGATCCAGATATGATGGCTTCTATGCCAAAGGGGCTGACAGCTGCAACTGGTATGGATGCGCTTACACATGCGATTGAAGGATACATCACATCCGGAGCGTGGGAATTATCTGATATGTTTCACTTAAAAGCAATTGAAATTATTGCACGTTCTTTACGTGGAGCAGTTGACAACACACCGGAAGGAAGAGAAGGAATGGCTCTTGGACAGTATGTCGCGGGAATGGGATTTTCCAATGTAGGGCTTGGAATTGTTCATTCTATGGCACATCCGTTAGGCGCTTTGTATGATACTCCTCATGGAATTGCCAATGCAATTATTCTTCCAACTGTTATGGAGTATAATGCAGAAGCAACAGGCGATAAATATAAATATATTGCACAGGCTATGGGAGTAAAAGGAACAGAAGCAATGACTGTGGAGGAATACAGAAAAGCAGCTGTTGATGCAGTAAAACAGCTGTCTGAAGATGTAGGTATTCCGAAAGATTTAAAAGAAATCGTAAAAGAAGAAGACATTCCATTCTTAGCACAGTCAGCATATGATGATGCGTGCCGCCCTGGCAATCCAAAAGAAACCAGTGTGGAAGATATTACTGCATTATATAAGAGTTTATTATAAAATGAAAAAGAGAGAAGTTTTTTGGCTTCTCTCTTTTTTAGCAGGAAGCCAGTTCAGACCAACTATATGTAAAATGGTTGTTTTATACATGAAAATAGTGATATAATCAAATGGAAAAAGAAAGCTTATGTATATAGAAAATAAGAAAGGCAAGGAAGCTATGAAGAGAGTAGAAGATTACATAAAAGCAATCCCTGATTTTCCAGAAAAAGGAATTATCTTTCGAGATATTACAACTATCATTCAGGATGCGGAAGGGTTTCATCTGGCAATTGATGAATTACAGAAACTATTGAAAGGAGTAGATTTCGATGTGCTGGCAGGTGCAGAATCCAGAGGATTTTTATTTGGAGCACCGATTGCTTATAATATGAAAAAATCATTTGTATTGGTAAGAAAAAAAGGAAAACTTCCAAGAGAAACGGTTTCCAGAGAATATGAGCTAGAATATGGAACGGCAGAAATTGAAATGCACAAAGATTGTATTTATCCAGGACAAAAAGTTGTATTGATTGATGATTTAATTGCGACTGGAGGAACTATAGAAGCAGCTGCAAAGCTAGTAGAAGAACTAGGTGGAGAAGTAGTAAAAATCATTTTTTTAATCGAACTTGCAGGTCTGGAAGGCAGAAAGAAATTAGAGAAGTATGATGTGGGCTCTGTAGTGGTCTACGAAGGAAAATAGAAATCATTGTTTTTTATAAAGAAAAGCAGGAAAAGAAAAAGTATATGTCTCTTCCTGCTCTTTTTATTTTATAAATGCTTTTCGTATTCTTTTAATGACTTGACAGCCTGTCCAGACAATGGAATTAATGCGATCATATTAAAAATAGTCATTAAACCAATTCCAACATCCCCTAAGTCCCATACAAATGTATATGTAGATAATCCACCCATAAATAACATGATGAGTGCAAGGACTTTATATAAGTTTTGCGCAGCCCAGTTCTCTCCAAAGAGATAAGCCACGTTAGATCTTGCATAGAATAAAACACCGATAAAGGTGGAAAAGCTAAAGAGCCATAAGGTAATAGCAATAAACAATACTCCAAACGGGCCTAAATGGTAGTTCATTGCCGTTTGTAAAAGATCCATTCCTACGAGCCCATCAATAAGTTCTGCAGGAGCTAAAAGCATGATCATGGCAGAACAACTACAAATGATAATGGTATCAATGAATACCCCAAAGGCTTGTAAAAGGCCAGCCTTGGCAGGATGGCTGATATCAGATGCGGCTGCAGCACAAGGAGCAGATCCGGAACCTGCTTCGTTGGAAAACAGGCCCCGCTTTACTCCATTCATTAACACAGCACCAAATCCACCGGCTGCCGCCTGACGAAATCCGAATGCTTCTGAAAGGATGTTTTCAAAAACAGATGGGAGTTGACCGATATTTTTACAAATAATAAAAATTGTAATTAAAAAATAACAGCCAGCCATAAATGGAACAATGATATCTAAAACTTTCACGGTGGTATTTTTTCGCAGCACGATGACTGCTGCAATTACGACCATAGCAATAGTAGTATAAAGAGGAGGAATCCGAAATGCGTTATAAAAAGAAGACGAAACACTATTGCTGATTACCTGGCTGATTCCACACCAGCAGATAAGACCAGAAAGCGCAAATAATACGGCAATAATACAATATTTTGGACTTTCTGTTTCATGTTTTTTCTTTTTTGTAAAATAATAGTGGATATAATAAGCAGGTCCGCCGCGGTATCCGCCATAGAGTGGATCTTTTTCTTTGTATAACTGGGCAAGGGTTGCTTCAATAAAAGCAGTACAAGAGCCCAAAAGAGCAGTTAGCCACATCCAGAACAGGGCACCTGCTCCTCCTGCAGAAATGGCAGCAACAACACCGACCAGATTGCCCATTCCGACACGGGTAGCAGTAGAGATAATTAAAGCCTGAAGACCAGAAATAGCATTTTCTTGTGAAGTCCCTCTTTTTTCGACTGCAGTTTTTAACATTTCCGGAAATAAGCGGATGGACAGAAATTTTGTACGGATCGTAAAATAAATTCCGGATGGGATTAAGATCAATACAAGTAGGGAAAGTCCAACAGAACTTCCGCCAGGAAGGGGAATGGTAATGAGGTCGCCCCAAAGAAATTCGTATATACTGGTAATTATTTTTATCATAAGAAATCCTTTCTCTGTTGTTGATTGTATTTTTTACTCATCTAGTTTACATTATAAATAGACATTTGTAAAACTGATAATTGCAATTATAAGCATTAAAAAATTAGATGAAGAGAAGAGTATGGATATCCAGGAAAATTTTTAGCAAATTTGTCCGCAATACTTGCGTAAAGCAGTATTTTCGATTAAACTAGAATAGTTAAATTGTAAAAAAGGAATATATGATACAAAATAACATGGAAAGAAAAGAGGAAAGAACATGGATTATCAAAAACTAGCAGATTTATTGTTGCCTGATGTAACTGCAACAATTGATGAAATTGAAGCAAAATTTCCACCAAGAAATCTGCCTGAAGGAGCACAAGTAACCCGTATGGGTCCAAGCCCAACAGGATTTATTCATTTAGGAAACTTATACAGCGCATTGGCAGATGAAAGAATTGCTCATCAAAGCGGCGGTGTATTTTATTTACGTATAGAGGATACTGACAATAAGAGAAAAGTGGAAGGAGCCGTAGAAACGATTATTTCTGTGCTTCGTTACTTTGGAATTGAATTTGACCAGGGTGCTGGTGTGGATACAGAAGAAAGTAATGCCTATGGTCCATATTTTCAGCGTCAAAGAGCAGATATTTACCATGTGTATGTCAAAGATCTGATTGCAAAAGGTCTGGCTTATCCATGTTTCTGCACAGAAGAAGAAATTGCTGAAATCAAAGAACAGCAAAAAGCGCAGAATATTATTACTGGATATCATACATCCTGGACGCGCTGTCGTGATTTAAGTTATGAAGAAGTTGAAGAAAGAGTAAAAGCAGGTATGCCTTATGTCATTCGTCTTCGTTCTCAAGGGCAGGAAGATCAGGAAATCATTTTCCGTGATGCAATCAGAGGAAGCATTCGTTTTCCAGAAAATATTATGGATGTAGTAATCTTAAAGAGAGATGGAATTCCAACATACCATTTTGCGCATGCAATTGATGATCATCTGATGCATACAACCTTAGTAATCCGTGGAGAGGAATGGTTATCTTCTGTCCCAACTCATGTGGAACTGCATAAAGTATTAGGATTCAAACTTCCTAAATATGCACATACTGCACATTTGATGAAGATGGAAAACGGCGGAAAGCGTAAATTATCTAAGAGAAAAGATCCGGAATTATCATTGGATTATTATAGACAGGATGGATATCATCCACAGGGTGTAAAAGTTTACTTAATGACATTGTTAAATTCAAACTTTGAAGAATGGTATGATAAACATCCAAACAATCCGATTACTGATTTTAAATATAGTGTTAAGAAAATGAGTCAGTCAGGTGCATTGTTCGATATTATGAAGTTGAATAACATCTGTAAAAATGAATTTTCAAAATTAGAACCAGAAGAAATTTATGATTTCTTATATACATGGGTTGAAACTTATCATGGGGATATGCTGGAGGTGTATTTTTCAGATAAAGAAAAATTCATCAAAATCTTAGAACTTGGTATGGGTGTAGGAAGCAAACGACGCAGAAAAGACTATATTAATGCAAAACAGATCATGAGTACCGTTCATTATTACTTTGATGAAACCTATACTCAGATTGATGAACAAAGATATGATGATGAAACAGTAAAAGCAGTCTTAACTGCATACTTAGAAGAATATGATCATAATGATGATGCGAACACATGGTTCAATAAAATTAAAGAAATTGGTGAAGGATTAGGATTTACTGGAAATATGAAAGAATATAAGAAAAATCCGGATGCTTATAAAGGAAATGTTTCTCATATTGCAGAAATTATCCGTATCGCCACAACTGGACAGGCAAGTTCACCAGATCAGTGGACCATTTATCACATTATGGGCGAAAAAATGATGAGAAGAAGAATTGAAACATTCTTAAGTAAATAGTTGTAGAAAAAGATCTTTAAACCGGCCCTCAGACGTTAGAACATAATTTAATGGATGAGAGGCCGGTTTTTGTATAGTTTTTTCGGAAGAGGAAATCATTTTTTTTATAGAAGTACAGGGATAGAAATGTTATAATATTAACAAAGAATATGAATTATTTGCACGAGCAAAAGGAGGTATTTTGTTATGGCTAATATTTTAATCAGTCCAGGTAAATATGCGCAGGGTAAAGGGGAATTAAAAAAATTAAATACTTATGTTGAAAAATTTGGGACGAATGCACTGATCTTAATCAGTCCATCTGGTTATAAGAGAATTGGAGAAATGATCAAAGAAAGTTTTAAAGACAGTATTTGTGCGGTTACCTTTGATTATTTTAACGGGGAATGCTGCATGAAAGAAATCAATCGTCTTAAAGCAGTGATTGAAGAAAAAGGATGCGATGTGATCATCGGTGTAGGAGGCGGAAAAATTTTAGATACTGCAAAGGCAGTTGCATATTATACCAAGCATCCAGTCGTAATTTGTCCAACAATTGCATCCACAGATGCACCTTGCAGTGCGTTATCTGTTATTTATACAGAAGATGGAGTATTTGATGAATATTTATTCCTTCCAGCAAATCCAAACCTTGTTCTTATGGATTTGGATGTTATTGCGAAATCTCCAGTTCGTTTAACAGTTTCTGGGATGGGAGATGCGCTGGCCACTTATTTTGAAGCAAGAGCAGTAAAAGCAAAGGGAGCAACCACATGTGCTGGCGGAAATGTTACATTAGCAGCTATGGCATTGGCAGAGCTTTGCTTTGACACATTAATGGAAGAAGGATTTAAGGCAAAAGTTGCGTTAGAAGCTGGAGTATGTACACCAGCAGTGGAAAAAGTAGTCGAGGCGAATACATTACTTAGTGGACTTGGATTTGAAAGTGGCGGTCTGGCAGGCGCACATGCAATCCACAATGGCCTGACTGTATTAGAAGACTGTCACCATATGTATCATGGAGAAAAAGTTGCATTTGGAACAATTACCCAGTTAGTATTAGAAAATGTCAGTGAAGATGAGTTGTGTGAAATCATTGATTGGTGCATTGAAATGGGACTTCCTGTTACATTAGGAGAATTGGGAATTAAAGAAGTGACAGAAGAGAAAATCATGGCAGTTGCAAAAGCAGCTTGTGCCGAAAATGATACACTTCATAATATGCCATTTGAAGTAACACCAGAATCCGTATATGCAGCAATTATGGCAGCTGATCGGATGGGAAAATATTATTTAGGAGATGAATAAAAAACTTCTAAAATAATAATAGAGCATTGGGCGTAAAAAGACTGGATAGGCAGATTGATGCCTATCCGGTCTTTTCTTTCGCAATGAAAAAATTTATCATAGATATTTTTCTATAAAGTGCTATAATAAAAACAATATGTAAAAGAAAGGGTAAGTGAAATTCATGGAAAAGTTAGGTCGTAACGATAGTTGCTGGTGTGGCAGCGGGAAAAAATATAAGAAATGCCATGCAGCATTTGATGATAAAATTATTAGTTTTGCAAGACAGGGGCATATGGTGCCATCTCATGATATTATAAAGACTCCAGAGCAAATCGAAGGAATTAGAGAAAGCGGTAAGATTAATATTGCAGTTTTGGATTATGTAGCAGAACATATCAAACCAGGAATTTCTACAGAAGAAATCGATCAGATGGTTTATAATAAAACAAAAGAAATGGGAGGAATTCCAGCACCATTAAATTATTGCGGATTTCCAAAAAGTGTATGTACATCCATCGATGAAGTTGTATGTCATGGAATACCGGATAAAGATCGTATTTTAAAAGAAGGCGATATTGTGAATATCGATGTGTCTACAATTTATAATGGGTATTATTCTGATTCTTCCAGAATGTTTTGTATTGGAGGGGTATCAGAAGAAAAGAAAAAATTGGTAGAAGTAACAAAAGAATGTGTGGAAATCGGAATTAAAAACGTAAGACCATGGACATTTTTAGGAGATATGAGCGAGGAAATTCATAATCATGCCAAAAAACATGGATACACCATTGTTCGTGAAATTGGAGGACATGGAGTAGGATTAGAATTTCATGAAGATCCATTTGTCAGTTATGTGGCACCAAAAGGAACAGAGATGTTAATGGTACCAGGAATGGTATTTACTATTGAACCAATGGTAAATATGGGGCAGGCAGATGTATACACAGATGAAGAAGATGGATGGACGGTATATACACAAGATGGCCTTCCATCTGCTCAATGGGAAGTGACCGTTTTGGTAACAGAAGACGGCTGTGAAGTATTAGTATATTAGTCAGAGAATGAAAGCGGAGGAACATCTCCGCTTTTTCTATCATAAAAGAAAGTAGAGGTTTTATATGGGGCATCAATTAACCAAACAGGATATTCAAAAAATGAAGGATGAAATAGAACATCGTAAGCTGGTAGTGAGAAAACAGGCATTAGAAGATGTGAAAGAAGCCCGTGCTCATGGAGATTTAAGTGAAAATTTTGAATATAAAGCGGCAAAAAAATTTAAAAATCAGAATGAGAGTAGAATTCGTTATTTAGAACGGATGATTCGGGCTGCAGAAGTATTTGAGGATGAATCAGCGGAAGATGAAGTTGGAATGAACAATACAGTGACTGTTTATTTTGAAGACGATGATGAAGAAGAAGTATTTAAAATTGTAACAACGGTAAGAGGGGACAGCTTAAATAATATTATCAGCATTGAATCTCCAATTGGAAAAGCATTAATGGGTCATAAAGTAGGAGAACGGGTGTATGTGCAGGTAAATGATCAGTTTGGATATTATGTAACTATCCGTAAAATTGAAAAAACAACCGATGAATCTGAAAAAATACAAAGATTTTAAATAAAAAGGTTTGTGCTTTTGGTAAAAACATGATATATTTGCACTTTACAGACGTTTATTATGAGAATTAAGAAAGGAACTAAATAATATGATTAGTGCGGCAGGAGTTACACTAAGAGTTGGAAAAAAAGCTCTTTTTGAAGATGTAAATATTAAATTCACAGAAGGAAATTGTTATGGTTTAATTGGTGCCAATGGAGCAGGAAAATCTACGTTTCTGAAAATTTTATCCGGACAGTTAGAACCAACCAATGGCGCTGTTATTATTACAGAAGGCCAGAGATTGTCTTATTTACAGCAGGACCATTTTAAGTATGATGAATATATGGTATTAGATACAGTCATTATGGGAAATGCTCGTTTATATCAAATTATGAAAGAAAAAGATGCCATTTATATGAAAGAAGATTTTACAGAAGAAGATGGAATGAAAGCCAGTGAATTAGAAGCAGAATTTGCAGATATGGATGGCTGGAATGCAGAATCTGATGCTGCAACTTTATTAAATGGATTAGGAATTGATACCGATCTTCATTATAAAATGGTAAAAGATCTGGATGGATCACAAAAAGTGAAAGTACTTTTGGCACAAGCATTATTTGGAAATCCAGATATATTATTATTAGACGAACCGACGAACCACTTAGATTTAGATGCTATTGCATGGTTGGAAGAATTTCTGATTAACTTTGAAAATACAGTTATTGTCGTATCTCATGACCGTTATTTCTTAAATAAAATCTGCACACATATTGCAGATATTGATTATGGAAAAATACAGTTATTTGCTGGTAATTATGATTTCTGGTATGAATCCAGCCAGTTGCTGATTCGTCAGATGAAGGAAGCCAATAAGAAAAAAGAAGAGAAGATAAAAGAATTGCAGGACTTTATTTCACGATTCAGTGCCAATGCATCCAAATCCAAGCAGGCAACTTCTCGTAAAAAGGCATTGGAAAAAATTGAATTAGATGACATTCGTCCTTCTAGCCGAAAATATCCATATATTGCATTTAAACCAAACCGTGAAATTGGAAATGAAGTGCTTACTGTGGATGGTATTTCTAAAACCATTGATGGTGTGAAAGTATTAGATAATATCAGTTTTACCATTCAGAGAGAAGATAAAGTAGCATTTGTTGGTGGAAATGAATTAGCAAAAACAACATTGTTCCAGATTCTTATGGGAGAAATGGAACCAGATGAAGGCACTTATAAATGGGGAGTGACCACAACGCAGGCTTACTTCCCAAAAGATAGTGGAAAAGAGTTTTCAAGATCAGAGCCAATTGTGGATTGGCTGATGCAGTATTCGGATGAAAAAGATGTGACTTATGTCCGCGGTTTCTTAGGAAGAATGTTATTCTCTGGAGAAGATGGAATGAAAGATGTTACTGTATTATCAGGTGGAGAAAAAGTGCGATGCCTATTATCGAAAATGATGATTTCTGGAGCAAATGTACTAGTAATGGATGAACCAACGAACCATTTGGATATGGAATCTATTACAGCATTAAATAATGGAATGATAAAATTTCCAGGAGCGATGCTGTTCTCTTCCCGTGACCATCAGATCGTACAGACCACTGCGAACCGTATTATGGAAATTGTTCCAGGTGGAAAGATCATTGATAAGATTACGACATATGATGAATATTTAGAGAGTGATGCAATGGCAAGAAAACGTCAGACATATACGTTTGATAAAGAATAAAACCCTAGAGCTGTGCTCCAGTAGTGAAATCATTTAGAGTCCACCACGTTTTGCAGTAACTCCTTCGACATTTAATCATAAAAATAGGAGCGTTGCATTTTGCAACGCCCAAGGCCAAGTCAAATTAAATGAGAAATATTAAAGAATCGTATCCAGAATCAAAGGCGGAAGTTTTATTGGAAGATCAGTTACTTCATATGCTTCATTGATATAAGAGGATACTTTCTCTAAATATTCAGAGCTGTTGGCATGAATGTATGCCAATGGCTCTTCTTTTTTTACATAATCGCCCAATTTTTTCTTTAAGATGACGCCGACAGCCAAATCAATAGAATCCTCTTTTGTTTTTCGTCCGCCTCCCAGCAAAAGAACGGCAGAACCAATTTGATCTGCAGAAATTTTGGAAACGTAACCGGAATGTTTGGAAAAGACTGGCTGGATAATAGAAGCCTTAGGAAGCGGAAGCAAAGGGTCTCCATGCTGACAGGAAATCCATTGTTGAAACTTTTTCAAAGCCTTTTTATTGTCCAGATGTTCTTGGGCAATGTTTTTAGCCACAGGAAGGGATGAAGCTTTTTTTGTCATGATCAGAAGATGGGAAACTAGTAAGAGCACCAATTCTCTTACATCCAAAGGACCATTTCCCTGTAAAACATCGATGGCTTCTTGAACTTCTAAAGCATTGCCAACAGCGAAACCAAGTGGCTGGTCCATATTTGAAATGACGGCTGCAGTCTGTTTTCCAGCACCTTTGCCGATGTGAACCATAGATTCAGCTAGTTTTTCTGCCTGTTCAAAGGTCTTCATAAAGGCCCCGCTGCCACATTTTACATCTAATATAATACAATCTGCACCAGCAGCCAGTTTTTTGCTCATAATACTGCTCGCAATAAGAGAAGATTCCTCTACGGTAGCAGTGACATCGCGAAGGGCATAAAGTTTTTTATCTGCAGGAGCCAGATCTTTTGTCTGTTCCATTAAGGCAATACCAATGGTATTTACATTGTTTATAAATTCGGTTTCTG
Source organism: Lachnospiraceae bacterium (assembly GCA_036311565.1). GTDB lineage: Bacteria > Bacillota > Clostridia > Lachnospirales > Lachnospiraceae > Fimousia. Next base: position 63,659 of record JAXJPR010000009.1, on the reverse strand, counting down.
TAAGGTTCGTTGTAAAACCTGAGATACTATGAAGTTTATCAATGGTACCCCCGGTATGTCCCAGGCCTCTGCCTGACATTTTTGCAATTGGAATTCCGCAGGATGCAGCAAGAGGAGCAAAAATCAGAGAAACTTTGTCTCCTACGCCGCCAGTACTGTGTTTATCCGCAGTAATATCGTGAATTTGAGACAAATCAAGGATATCACCACTGTTTCGCATAGCAAGTGTTAATTCAAGAGTTTCTTCTTCGTTCATTCCTTGAAAACAAATGGCCATTAATAAAGCAGATATTTGATAATCAGGTATATGATCATTTGTATATTCTCGAATGATCCAATGTAGTTCATTTTTAGAAAGAGACAGCCCTCGTCTTTTTTTCTCAATTAAATCGTACATTCTCATAAAAAAACCTCCTTTTTTGCCTGCTGTTCAGTATTCTTCATCCTCTTACTATTATATCATAATATTAGGAGAATGTTTTTCTATTGCCATTAAAATAAATGAATAGTATACTTATTTTATAAAGAAAAGTAATAGAAGGGAGTAACAAGATGAGAAAAAAGCTTATCGGCATTTTGTTGGCATTTGTATTGGCATTTGGATCAGTAGTGGTCAGTGATGACCTGCAAACAACGACTTATGCTGAGACAAGTGGTGATTATAAGTATGAGATATTAGAGGATGATACAGCTAAGATTACAGAATATAATGGAGATGAGGAGAAACTTGAAATTCCATCATCAATAGAAGGAAAAAAAGTTACTGTGATTGGAGAAAATGCATTTGCCAAATGCGATAGTTTAGAAACAGTGATTCTTCCAGAGGGACTGATTCAAATTGAAAAAGATGCATTTTTTACTTGTAATTTAAAGTCAGTCTCTATTCCGAAAACAGTGACCAGCATTTTGGATCGGGCATTCTGTGGATGCAGCTTTACAGTAGATAATGAAAATCCTTCCTATACTTCTGTAGATGGAAGCTTATTTAATAAAGAAAAGACCAGTCTGATTTGTTATGGAGGATTATCAGATGTGACTTCTTATGATATTCCAGAAGGAGTGACAGTCATTGGAGATCATGCATTTTATGCATGTGGATTGACGGAAGTCGTGATTCCGGAAAGTATAGAATCAATAGGAAAGAATGCTTTTTGTTTTAGCAGTCAGTTAAAAAGTGTGGTTCTTCCGAAGGCGACAAAGAAAATTGGAAGGGAAGCTTTTTATGGCTGTGATAGTCTGAAAAGCATAAAGATTCAAAATAAGCTATGTGAAATTTATGCTTCTGAAGATACCATTAATGACACAGCAGTTATTTATGGATATGCAGAATCAACCGCTCAAACATATGCAGATACTTATAGCCGTACATTTAAAGCATTACTGGATGCTGATTGTGTTCATCAATATAAAACGGTTACAACGAAAGCAACGTTGACGAAGAATGGAAGTATTATTAAGAAATGTACGAAATGTGAATACATCGTAAGTAAAAAAACTATTTATTATCCAAAGACAATTAAATTGTCAAAAAGCAGTTATGTATATGATGGAAAAATTAAGAAACCGACGGTCAGTGTAAAAGACAGTAATGGAAAGACGGTAAAGTCTTCAAATTATACAGTGGTTTATCCAAAACTTTATCGTAGTACTGGAAGATATACAATTACTATTAAATTTAAAGGAAATTATACTGGAACAGCCAAAAGAAGTTTTACAATACGGCCAAAAGCAGTAGCGATAAAAAGTATTACCAAGAAAACAAAAGGATTTTTGTTAAAATGGGAAAAGGCAACTGGAACTATGACAGGATATCAGATTCAGTATGCCACAAACAGCAAATTTACTGGTGCAACGACGGTAAATGTTAAAAAAGGTACGACGGTTTCAAAACTGGTAAAAAATCTTGAAGGACAGACCAAATATTATGTCAGAATCCGTACGTATAAGACTGTAAACGGCGTTAATATCTATGGCGTTTATTCAAAAACGGTGTCTGTTATTCCGGATAGCGGATATCGATATACATATAAACCTGGATTTTATTATGATGTAATTTCAAAATCTGTGGAAAAACGTATGACTGGAAAATCTTATAAAGAAAATTCTGATATAAAATTGTCAGATCTTCGGTATGTAAAAGTAAAACATTATGGATATGACGGTAAAGTAAAAACTGGGGAATTGGTAGTAAATAAAAAGATTGCAGAAAAAACTGTAAAAATCTTTTATGAATTGTATCAAAAGAAATATAAAATTCAAAAAATGTATTTAGTAGATAATTATGGAGCTGATGATATTAGATCTATGACTGCTAACAACTCATCTGCATTTAATTATCGTGTTGTAGAAGGTTCTACAAAACTCTCGAATCATGCCTATGGATTGGCGATTGACATTAATCCGATGGTAAATCCATATGTGAAAGGAGATATAGTATCACCTACAAATGGGATACCGTATGCTGAAAGAGATGTAACAAAATGTACAGGCAAATATAAAAATAATATGATTCATAAAGGTGATGTAATCTATAATATATTTAAAAAATACGGATTCACCTGGGGTGGAGACTGGAAATATAGCAAAGATTACCAGCATTTTGAATATAACAAATAAAGAGGATATCGATTCTGATTAGAAAAAAATAAAGGACATATGGAAATTTTTCATATGTCCTTATTTTTTTCACATTATTTGCGTTTTTTCTTTTTGCTTTTGTTTTTCTTTGTTGATGGATTTAAGGCTTTATTTTTCATATCGCCTTTACTTGCACGCTGCATGTTCTTTGCATTTTTACCCTGTTTTAAAGTTTCACCTCTGGTCATAATGCTGTCATCAGTCATAGAATTTGTCTTAGCACTCATTTTCTGTAAGAAGCTTTTCTTTTCTGGTGCAGGTGGTGCTACGTTACGGGTATTTTTAATTCCAATAATATAAATACCGCTGATTTGAGCTTTTACTTCAGCTTTTACAGGCACTTCATCATAGATTGCTTCATCACATAATAATGTAACTACTCGTGGACCGATTTTTGCTTTTACAACAGGTGCCTTTGCACGAGCAGAACGTTTTGGCATCTGATCTAAAATTGTCTTAGGAAAACCTGCATCGCACATACGCATGTGTTTTTTATCAATTACAAGCATAGAAACAACCTGCATATTATCGTACATTTGTTGTCTTTGTTCACGCTGTTTCTGTTGCTGTTTATTGCCGTATTTGTAAAGTACGAACATTGCAATACAAATAATTCCACAAACAATTAGAAAAATTCCCCATCCTGGCATATAATCTTCCTCCTACGTATTTACTTACATTCTTTTTAAGTATATCACTAATATTCAAAGAATGAAACTATTTTTTAAGAAATATGAGTTTTTCTTGTATCAATAATCCACTGGCGGATTGTTGCACCTAAATGCTTTTTCTCAGCACGAGGAAGATCATTCATATAGATTGGATTGCCAAAAGTAATGTGTACTGTAGCAGGATAGGTACGAAAACCAGGATTATTCTCCAAAAGGTCGGCAGTACCAGAAATTGCCACAGGAATGATAGGAGCCTTTGCCATTGATGCAATTCGTAAGCTTCCCTCTTTAAATTCATGAGGTTCTGGATCTTGATTTCTGGTTCCCTCTGGGAAAATGACCATAGAATAGCCATCTTTTAAGTACTGTGCTGCCTGCTTTATGGTAGTCATGCCCTCTTTTACATCTTTTCGGTTAATAAAAAGACAGTTGATAAATGTCATCCATTTATTTAAAAGAGGAATCTTTGCCATATCATCTTTTGCAACAAATCCAGCACCTCCAGGAATCTCATGAAATAAAGCCAGAATATCAAAATAACTGCTATGATTTCCAACATATAAAACAGCCTGATTTTCTGGAATATTAGAAAGACCGTCTACAATAATATCAGCACCAGCAAGGGATAGACATTTACCAAAAGCATTATGTACCTTCTTTGCTGCAGATTCATAGCGTTTTCTTGACATCCCCTTCTTATCCCATTTTCGATAGATAAAATAATAAGGGCAGGTAAATACTAAAAAGAGAAATAAATAACCGAGTACAAGTGTGATTCGAATCATAATTTTTACCTTCCATAAATTTCGGCCATTTCACGAAGTCCTTGTTTTAAGCCGTCGTGGAATTGCTCTTTATAATAACGATAACCCCAGTTGCCGTTAGCAACGCCTGGAATATTCATTCTGCGATCGCTTCCTTCTTCAAAAATATCCTGAATTGGGATGATTGCCATGCGTGAAACAGAAGAAAATGCACAACGGATCATATCCCAGCTAATGTGACTTCCATCGGTGCTCAAATAACGGCGGATTTTATCTTTTGATGCTTCAGAAGCAGAATGATACCAACCGGTGCTTGTATCATTATCGTGAGTTCCCGTATAACAGATACTGTTGCTGGAATAATTATAAGGAAGAAAATCGTTATCTTCAGTATTTTCAAAGGCAAACTGTAAAATCTTCATTCCAGGAAGATCGAACTGATCACGAAGATCAAGTACAGACTGAGTAATCATTCCCAAATCTTCTGCAATAATAGGAAGATCATCGCCTAATTCTTCTTTCATCACATTGAAAAAGTCTGCTTTTGGTCCAGGCATCCATTTTCCTTCCATTGCTGTTTCTGCAGTAGCAGGAACTTCCCAGTATTCATCAAAAGCACGGAAATGGTCAATGCGTACGTAGTCATATTTTACTAATTGGGCACGGATACGGCTCATCCACCAGGAATAACGATCTTTCTTGTGAATATTCCATTTATAAAGTGGATTCCCCCATAGCTGTCCTGTTTCACTAAAATAATCAGGTGGAACTCCGGCTACAGAAGTTGGATGACCATCTTTGTCCAACTTAAATAATTTTTTATTTCCCCATGCATCTGCACTGTTGGCAGCAACAAAGATAGGGATATCACCAATAATAGAAATTCCCTGTTCATTGGCATAAGCTTTTAAATTTGCCCATTGGCGGAAGAAAATAAACTGAATAAATGTCTGATAAGTATATTCTCTTTGTACGGATTCCATCTTCATCCATTTGTTCTTTGCAGTTTTGTTTCCTTTACGAATAGATGGTTCCCAATCATACCAGGCTTTATAATCATTTTCACGTAAGATTGCCATAAACATACAATAATCAACCAGCCATTCAGATTCTTTTTCGCAGAATGCTTTATATTCAGCTTTTAATGGATGTTCTTCTGGCAGAAGTAAAAAGTGGTCAAGAGCTTTTTGAAGTAATGGACGTTTGTAGGCTCTTACTGCATTATAGTCTACGTAGCCATATGGAAGATCAGGAATTCCAGATAAGTCTTCAGGATATAAAAGCTGATCCTCTACTAATAAATCAGGACTGATAATCAGTGGTTCTCCTGCAAAACTGGAATAAGACTGATAAGGAGAGTTACTGTCTCCAACAGGTCCTAATGGAAGTACCTGCCATAATTTTTGCCCGCTGCTTTTTAAGTTGTTTACAAATTCATATGCTTCAGGACCTAAGTCTCCGATTCCATATGGGCCTGGAAGAGAAGTAGGATGAAGCAAAATTCCAGAGAGTCTTGGATATACTTTCTTTTTTGTCATATATGTGTTTCTCCTTGTATGATAATTTTAAGAATGTCATTATTTTTTTGCATTCAGCAATTCATTGCGTAAATCAAACAATGGCTGAGATAAATCTACATATACTTCTTTAGGATTTATGAGACGTCTGGTCTCATCCCATAAAGTATTTAGTTCCTCCTGGCAGTAGGAACGGATTTCCATCGTAGATGGAGAATTGTATACACACTGTCCTTTAATAAAGACTGGTTCAATAATCTCACGGATCGTATAAGTACCGCCTTTGATAATAGATTTTTTCCATGTGTATACAGGATCGAAGATCAGAAGATCCTGTGTTGGATCATAAGTTTCTCCGACTAGACAGATTAAGTCAGCTTTGATTTTACCGCTTTCTTTGTCGTAGATACGATAAACGGTTTTGTTACCAGGATTTGTAACTTTAATTGGGTTTTCAGAAATTTTGATTTTTGGAATAAATTCATCACAATCTGCAGGTTTTAAAGCGGCTAATTTGTAAACACCACCAAATGCAGGACAATCAGCAGAAGTAATTAAATTAGTACCAACTCCCCAGGAAGAAATAGCAGCCCCCTGAGTCTTTAGACTGTTAATCAGATATTCATCCAAATCACTAGATGCAGCAATGACAGCATCATGGAAACCAGCTTCATCCAGCATCTTGCGGGCCTGTTTTGAAATATAGGCCAGATCACCGCTATCCAAACGGATTCCATAAGATTTAGAATGAATGCCAGCTTCTTTCATTTCTTTAAAGACACGGATTGCGTTTGGAACACCAGAATTTAAAGTGTCATAAGTATCAACTAAGAGGGTGCATGCATCTGGATACATATTAGCGTAGGTCTTAAAAGCAGTATATTCATCTTTAAAACTCATAATCCAGCTGTGAGCGTGGGTTCCCAGTACAGGGACATCAAAAAGTTGTCCGGCAAGGACATTTGAAGTACCTACACATCCACCAATCATGGCAGCTCTTGCTCCTAAAGTTCCAGCATCTGGTCCCTGGGCGCGGCGAAGACCAAATTCCATAACTCCATCGCCATCTGCTGCATAGCATACGCGAGATGCTTTTGTGGCAATCAGACTCTGGTGATTAATAATATTCAAAATTGCAGTTTCGATCAACTGTGCTTCCATAATTGGAGCAATTACTTTTAAGAGTGGTTCTTTTGGGAATACGACAGTTCCTTCTGGAATCGCATAAATATCACCGGTGAAATGATATCCTGCCAGATATTCTAAGAAATCTTCATCGAAGATCCCAAGTCCACGTAAATAGTCAATATCATCATAAGAGAAAGATAGATTTTTAATGTAGTCAATGACTTGTTCCAGGCCGCAGGCGATGGCATACCCACTGCCGGATGGATTGCTTCGATAAAATACATCAAAAATCACGGATTCATTCTCTCCGGACTTATAATAACCCTGCATCATTGTTAACTCATATAAATCCGTAAGTAGTGTTAAGTTTTGCGCAACCATAACCTTTTCTCCTTTATCTGGGTATTAAATCAATTCTTTACTTGAAACTTAATTATATCACAAATTTTTATCGAAACCAACATTCATCTTTTATTTACATTCTGTTCATATAAATTTGGTATTTGAGTGTTAAGGTAAGGGTGTGAATAGGAGGGAAGAAGATGATTCGATTATTTTCGTCAGATATGGATGGAACATTATTAGATAATTGGAGCCGTATCTCCGAACGTACAAAACGCGCAATTTTAAGATTTCAGGAATTAGGCGGATGTTTTGTTGTTAATACAGGAAGAGAGTATACCAGTGCGAAAAAAGAATTAGACGATGCCGGGATTAGTTGTGATGTAATTTGTGCCGGAGGAGCGGCAATTTATGATCGATATGGCGATATATTAGAACAACACATGATTCCAAAGCCGCTTGCACAAAAAATTATAGATATCTTTGATCAATATGATATGTATGTAGATCTCTATACGAATATTGGAAAAGTAGCAATTGTACCTCCTTTTGATGTTGCAAAGTATTATCATGAACAAGTGCTGCCCGCTTCGAAAAAAGAGGGAAAGGTATATTTCCGGACAGGAAATGATTTAAAGATATTATTTGACCAGGTAGTACATTTTGATGGTGCTGGAAGGCTGTTTGATTCCGATGTGGAAATCTATAAAATATGCAGCTGCAGTTTAAATACAGAACGTCTGGGAAGAGTAAGAAAAGCATGTAAACAGCTTTCTGATGTGGAAATGACGCATACATCTGATCATGATATAGAATTGACACATAAAAATGCCAAAAAAGGACTTGCATTATTAAGCTATGCAAGCAGGAAAGGAATTTCAAAACAGGAAATTCTGGCAGTTGGTGATAGTGAAAATGATCGGTCCATGTTAGAACTTCCATTGGGAAGGACCATAGCCGTCGGAAATGCGACACCAGAAATAAAACTGACTGCAAAGGAAGTCTGCGGAACCAATATGGATGAAGGGGTTGCAGATTTGTTGGAAGAGCTAATGAAAGAATATGAAAGTAAGAATTTTCAGTCTTTAAAAAAACAAGCGGTATAAAAAAATAAAAATATATATAAGAGGCTGCGAAAGCAGCCTCTTTCCCCATTTATTAGTCTTCATATCCATTTGGATTATTCTTTTGCCATCTCCATGAATCTTCACACATTTCTTTTAATTCATAACGTGCTTTCCAGCCGAGTTCTTTTTTTGCTTTGGATGAATCTGCATAGCAGGTCGCAATATCTCCTGCACGGCGGGGTTTGATAACATAAGGGATTTTTTGTCCGGATGCTTCTTCAAAAGCTTTTACCATCTGAAGAACACTGTAGCCGTTTCCAGTTCCAAGATTATAAATCAGAACTCCTTGTTTTTCTTTTAGTTTTTCAATTGCTTTTACATGTCCAAGTGCTAGATCAACAACGTGGATGTAATCGCGGACACCACTTCCATCAATGGTATCATAGTCATCACCAAATACGCCAAGATAATCTAACTTGCCTACTGCTACCTGAGTAATGTAAGGCATAAGGTTGTTTGGAATGCCTTTTGGATTTTCACCAATGCGGCCGCTTTTGTGAGCTCCGATTGGATTAAAGTAACGAAGTAAGATGACATTCCATTCCGGATCAGCAGTATGAAAATCCTGTAGGATTTCTTCTAGCATGAGTTTTGTTCTTCCATAAGGATTTGTGACAGAAAGTGGGAAATCTTCTAAAATTGGAACTGTTTTTGGACTGCCATAAACAGTTGCAGAAGAACTGAACACAATATTTTTAATACCAAAAGTGTTCATGACTTCGCAAAGGATTAAGGTACCATAAACATTATTTTGATAATATAACATTGGTTTTTGTACAGACTCCCCTACTGCTTTTAATCCGGCAAAATGAATGACTGCGTCAATGGATTCTTGTTCGAAAAGCTGTGTAAGCCCTTCCTTGTCGCGTATATCCAGATGATAAAATGTTAATACTTTTCCTGTGATTTCCTGCACTCTTTTTAAAGCTTCTTCGCAGGAATTGCAAAGATTATCAGCAACGACAACATCATAACCAGCATTTAATAATTCAACACAGGTGTGACTTCCAATGTATCCAGCCCCTCCTGTTACTAAAATTGCCATAATTATTTACCTCCTGAAAACTCATTTAAAATCTATATGTTAAAACTATTATACACTATTTAAAATCGGAGTTCCATTGACTTCTAATAATTATTGTCATATAATTAAATTATGTTCAAAGGATGAAAAAAATTTCACAATTATATAGGAAACGGAGGCATATTATGGAAAATGAACGGTTTATGTTCCGTGTATTGGAAATGTATTATACAGATGAAATGTCTCAGGCAGAAATTGCCAAAAAGATGAATGTATCCAGAGCAACTATATGCCGTACTATTTTTAAAGCAAAGCAGGAAGGTCATGTGACGATTCATATTCATCATCCTAAAAATTCCCAGCATGTATTAGAGGAAAAAATAGAACGATGCTATGGTCTGACCGAATCGGTTATTGCTTCAGTAGAAAGAGGAGAAAATATTCAGGAAAAAGTCAATCATGAAGCTGTAAGATATTTATTTCGTGTTTTGAAAAATCATATGACATTAGGTATTACATGGGGATTGACCATAGGAAGCTTTATTGAACAATTAAAGAAGACGCAAAAACAACTGCCTTTTCATGTAAAGGATATAAAAGTGGTCCCATTTGTTGGAACGGCTATTTCTAACGAAGCAGATTATCTGCTTCAAAAAAACCATGCAAATTTATATGCTATGGAACTGGCAGAAATATTAAAAGGAATTGGATATCAGCTTCCGGCTCCAATGTATGTATCTAGTTTAGAAGCAAAAAAGATTTTAGAAGATGACCCATTGATTTCACGAGTGATCAAAATGACAAAACAGGCAGATATCGGTCTGCTTCCAATTGGTCAATTGTCAGAACAGGCTTCAATCGTAAAGTCAGGTGTGTTATCTTTAGAAAATATGAAACAGCTGCAAGAGGCTGGAGGAGCAGGAGAAGTGCTTGGAAATTTTTTTTGTGAAGATGGAACATTTTTGGATACCGATATACAGGGATATACCATTGGAATTTCCAGAGAACAATTAATGAAAATTCCATTGCGTATAGGGATTGCCTATGGAAAAGACAGAGTTTCAGCTATAAAAGGAGCTTTAAATTGTAATATCATCAATGTGCTGATTACGGATAGTATGACAGCAGAAGCATTGCTTTAGATAAAAGGAGGGGAGAATGTGAGCACAAAAGGAAAGAAACATAAGTTTGAATGGAATAGCAAATATTTTACGATTTCAATCTATTCCATCTTTGTTATCGTAATCGGATGTATTATATTTCGGATTGTATTTGATTTAGCAGTGACATTAGATATTATCAAGCGATTTATTGGAGTTATGTCACCGTTTCTGGTGGGACTTTTAATTGCTTATATGATGAATCCGTTTATTAATTTATTTTATAATTCGTTGTTTAAAAAAAAGCTGCATGTGAAACGAAAGAAATTTTTTAAGATTTTATCAATCGTTTTATCTTATATGATCGTGCTTGGAATTTTAGGAATCTGCCTGACCTTTGTCATTCCTCAAGTGATTAATAGTATTGCAGAATTAACGACTTCAATTCCGGATATCTATAATTCTATTATGGACAAAGTGAACAATTTAACAAAGAGAGGACAAAATCTAAGTACACCGGGTGCTATTAATGTATTTTTAAATCAGAATTTGCCAAAGGTCTATAATTATTTAGAGACATTTATGGGAAAATCCATTCCGATGTTGTATGATTTGTCTATGCAGGCAATTAAAATGGTATTTAATATTTTTATTGCTGTGATTATTTCTATCTATTTGTCTTTGGATAAGAAAATATTATTAAATGCTGGAAAAAGATTCATCTATGCCAGTTTTACAACTTCGCAGGCACGCAACTTTATTCTGACTTTAAAGGAATGTAATCAGATTTTTTCAAGATACTTATCTGGAAAAGCCATTGATTCTTTGATTATTGGAATCTTATGTTTTATTTTAATGACGTTTCTAAATTTACCGCTGACTGTGTTGATCAGTCTGATTGTGGGAGTCACTAATATGATTCCGTATTTTGGTCCGTTCATCGGAGCAATCCCAGGAATTTTCTTAACTGCAATTATCAGTCCGTATGCTGGTATTAAATTCGGTATTATGGTGTTTTTATTACAGCAGTTTGATGGTTATATTTTAGGACCTAAGATTCTTGGTAATTCCACAGGAGTCCGCCCGATCAGCATTCTTCTGGCGATTATTGTCGGAGGTGCATATTTTGGAGCAGTAGGAATGTTCTTAGGTGTGCCGGTGTTTGCAGTTATTCAGTATTTGATTGGAAAATGGATGGATGAACGTTTAAAGAAGAAAGAAATTGAATTAGAAGCATAGTGAATAGAAATTAAAAAACCTAACCCAGATTTTTTAGTGGGTTAGGTTTTTTGCATTATGATATAATCTGAATATGATCTTCTCGTGCAAAAACAGTGGAAAACTGTTTTAATCCAAATCTTCTTACAAATAACTCACATTTGCATAAGAAAAGAAAATATGGATTTAAATTTTCGCCATAAAGACCTTCAAAATTCCCTTGGCCTTTGGAAATAATAATATCTGCCTGGTTGATTGCATTTTTGGATTCTTCATTAATCGCATTTAATACGGTACCAGTAAGGGCGGAACCATTTCCCATGCAAAAAGCAATCTCGGTAAGGCCAATTTCTTGTGCATCTTCCATAGTTGCATCATTGAGGGCTAAAGCACCACGAACAATGACAGTGATGTTGAGATGGGGATAAACTTCTTTTAATATTTTAATAAAAAGTTTATCCATAACGATTTCGCCACAATTATCGGTTAAATATACTAATTCTTTTGCTGAAGCCAGTTCATCTTTGAAAAGATTTAATTCATTTTCTGGCAGAGTTTCTGATTCTGCTTTTTGAAGCATTTCATCTAAAATGGAATCGTCTACCTGGCTCATGGCACCAAAATCAATATAATTGCCAGCACAAACATATTGAATACAGGAAGCGATGAGATCATCGGATGTTCGGATTTTTGCTTCGATGACAGATTCTTTGGATAGCATGAACTGGTTGTATTTATGCTTGATTGCCGTATAATCGATGACAGGATCAAAATATCTGGTATATATATCTTCAATCTTCATATACAGCCATGGAGAAGACTGTGTCTGCCCATAGTCGTATAGAAGTTTTAATACTTCATGAATATATTGTGATTTTTTTTCTTCATCTTTTAAAGGGCGAATTTGCTTTTCCTGCTTGTTCAGCATACAGGCGATACAGGTTGCATTGGCGTTCATGGTGATTCCTCTACTTTCTTAATATACGGATTGAATTAAAAATACAGATTACAGCAACTCCAGTGTCTGCAAATACAGCCATCCACATAGAAGCAAAACCAAGAATTCCAAGTAAAATGACAGCAGCTTTAATGGCTAAAGCGAAAACGATATTTTCTACAGCAATTCGATTGGTTTCTTTTGCAATTTTGATTGCTTCTGGTACAGCAGAAAGTCTGGAAGTCATGAAAACAACATCCGCCGCTTCAATAGCAGCATCCGCACCGCTTCCCATAGCAGCACCGCAGTCGGCCCCGGCAAGGACGGGTGCATCATTAATTCCATCTCCAACAAACATAACAGAGCCATATTTCTCACGGAGAGCCTGTAGTACATTTAGTTTATCATCTGGAAGTAGTTTTGCATAGTATTCATGAATACCGGTTGCATCAGCAATGGATTTTGCACTTTCCTTTGAATCGCCTGTTAACATGACTGTATGAATGGAAGATTGATCTAACTGTTTAATGGATGGAGCAGAGTCGGATTTTAAAGTATCGGAAATGATAAATTGTCCTTCTAAAATTCCATCAATTGCTAAGTAGATTTCGGTTCCGTATGCATATTCAGTAGATGGAAGGGAAATCTGATATTTTTTCATTAATTTTTCATTTCCACATAGCATTTCTTTTCCAGAAATCAGAGCTTTGATTCCATGTCCGGCAATTTCCTCAATAGAAGATACTTCTGGTATGCCAATCTTCTTTTTGGCAGCAGCAGCCAAGATACTCTTAGCAATTGGATGAGTAGAATTTGCTTCACATGCTGCAGCATAAGCCAATAAAAGATCTTCTGAGTAATCATGATAGGAAATAACAGTCTGCAAATTAAAATTTCCTTCTGTAATAGTTCCAGTTTTATCCATAATGACTGCTTTCACATCTTTTAATACTTCGAGAGAAGCTCCACCCTTGAATAAAATTCCTCTTTTTGACCCTAATCCAATTCCAGAGAAGAATGCTAAAGGTACACTTAATACAAGAGCACAAGGACAGCTAATAACGAGAAAAGAAAAAGCAGTATAAGTCCAATGCTGCCAGTTACCGGTTAGCAAAGATGGAATGATAGCAGTTAAAGCAGCAATCAATACTACAATTGGAGTATAAATTCTTGCAAAACGGGTAATAAAACGGTCAATTTTTGGCTTGCTTGCAGCTGCGTTTTCCATAGATTCCATAATACGGCTGACCATGGACTCATCTAATCCTTTTGTGACTTTTAATTTTAAAACCCCTGTCTGATTTAAGCAGCCAGATAAGAGTTCTTCTCCTTCATGCACAGTAACCGGTACTGGTTCTCCGGTCAGGGCGGAAGTGTCAATCTGGCTGGTTCCTTCTAAAACAACACTGTCTAAAGGAACACGGTCGCCAGGACGAATTAAAATAATGTCTTCAGGCATGGCATCTTGTGCTGGAATTTCGTGGGTGTGATTTCCATGTACTTTTAGAATTGTTTCAGGACGCATATTTACGGTTTCCATAATGGAAGAACGACTTTTTTCTACTGCGTATTCTTCAAATGCTTCGCCAATTCGATAGAATAAAATAACTCCAATGGCTTCTTGGTATTCACCAATAAAGAATGCACCGACAGTAGCCAGAGACATTAAAAAGTTTTCATCAAATAACTGTCCTTTTCCTATATGGTTTACCGCTGTTCGAATGATATCATTGGCAAGACATAAATAAGCAATTAAATATGCAATTAAGACCATATTTGGGTCATTGGTATAAAAATCAATAACAGCGGCAGCAATTACAAGGATAACTCCCAATAGAAAAGACTGTGTCTTTTTATTAAGTGATCTTAGAGAAATTTTGTGGTGATCAGAAATCTTTTTTGCATGGGAATGTTCCTCGTGATGGTGAATGTATTCATGATTGTATTGGTAATCATGCTCACAGCCACAGTGCTCGTCATGGTGATGATGTTCATGATCATGCCCGCATCCGCAGTGTTCCTCGTGATGGTGATGAGAATGCGTATGGCTGTGAGAAGAATTCTTTTTTGTTACGATGACTTCGTTCTCAATGGAAGCACAGATTTTTTGAATCTCATCAATATAATCATCAGGATTTTTTGCAGTTACATGAAGCTGTTTGGTCGGAAAGGAGATAGAAGCAGATTCAACTCCTTCTAATGCATTTATTTTTGCTTCCATTTTAGCAGCACAGTTTGCGCAGCCTAAATGTTCTAAATAGTATTTTTCTGTCATAATGTATCCTCCTTATCGAAAATCGCATCAATCATTTTGTGAATCATACGGCCTTCTGGTGAATCAGAAAGAGTATAATGGACTTCTTTCCCTTGTCTGCGGTAAGAGACAATGCCAAGTTGTTTTAGAGAGCGAAGGTGATGGGAAACCGCAGGTGCACTCATATCAATGGCAGATGCAATGTTACACACACAGGCTTCGCTGTGGCATAAAAGCCATAAGATTCGTAATCTGGTACTGTCACTTAATAAACTAAATAAATCAGCGGCTTCAATAAAATCATCTTCCGGTGGAAGGGCGTTTTTCATTGCATTAATGTTCCATCCATGTTCATGACTCTGGTCACAGACAGGAAGAGAATCTTCAGTTTTAAATTTACTCATGCTGGATACCTCCATAAGATGTTTATTAAAAGATTAAAAGATTGTTTAATTGTTTATATCTTTAATATATGACTTATGAGAGGAAAAGTCAATAGATATATGGTACAATAAAACAAAAATGAAAAGGAGATTTACATGAAAAATTATCAATACATTTTATTTGATCTGGATGGAACTTTGACAGATTCTGGACCTGGAATTGTAAATTCTGTGGCATATTCTTTAGAGAAAAAGCAGATCCCTGTAGAAGATAAAGCTCGTTTATATAAATTTGTAGGTCCCCCATTAGTGGAATCCTATATGAAAGAATATGGATTTTCAAAAGAAGGAGCAGCACAGATGGTGGATATTTACCGGGAATATTATGGGGCAAAAGGAGTATTTGAAAATGCTGTATATGAAGGGATTGAAGAACTTTTGAAAAAATTAAATGAAGCAGGCAAAAATTTAATTATTGCTACTTCAAAACCAGAACCGTATGCAAGATTGATCATGAAACACTTTGGTCTTGATAAATATTTTACCTATATTGCGGGATCTAATATGGATGAAACCCGAACCAAAAAAGCAGAAGTTATTCGGTATGCATTAAAATCCTGTGGAATTACAGAACTTGAAAAAGCGGTGATGGTGGGAGATCGCGAGCATGATGTGATTGGGGCAAAAGAAGTTGGTCTGTCTTGTATTGGTGTTTTATATGGATATGGAGACCGAAAAGAGTTAGAAGATGCAGGCGCTGACTGGATTTTGGAGACGGTAGAAGATTTGTGTCATTTTCAGATACTTGATTTGGAACAATGACGTGAATTGACGAAACAGCCATTTCATTGCATAATAAATAGATAAAAAGTTTAGAAAGGACGAAACAGAATGAGTGAATGTAAATCATATATTGTAGTACCAGGCAAAGATGAATATGAACATCAGTTTGGCGGTGGAGAATGGGATATGGATGCCTGTAATTTATGCAGAAGTGATATCCATCAGATTTTTACATTGGATCTGGAGGATCCAAGATTAGAAATGTTTTGCAATCCAACAGCAGGAAGAATTCCCATGGTCTCTTGTTTGAATTGTTCTTCCAGCTGGTGGCGTCAGGGATATGTCATCAGCAATAATCGAATTGAATGGGATTATCAGGATGTGGAAGAATCAGAAGTAATGACAGAAGAAGACATGATTCCATCTCCTCTTCCATTAATCGATGTTAAATTAGAAGAATATGATGACAGCAATGTAGAAAAATTTTGGGAAGAATTTGGAACCAAATTTTTGTGCAAAGTAGGAGGAAATCCTATCTGGGCGCAGGAAGAAGTGGAACTTGTTTGTCC
Organism: Lachnospiraceae bacterium; assembly: GCA_036311565.1. GTDB lineage: Bacteria > Bacillota > Clostridia > Lachnospirales > Lachnospiraceae > Fimousia. The sequence continues at coordinate 47,205 of JAXJPR010000009.1, read as the reverse complement.
AGAATGCGGAAAACCAATGAAATTTGTTGCAATGATCAGGGGCGAACAAGAAGGTTGTAAAGAACATTTAATGGGAAATGTTCGATTTGGATTAGGCACCTGTGTATATTATTTTGCCATTTGTACCGAATGTGGAGAAATTACAGTGGATTGTCAGGAAAGAAAATAAGAATAAAACAGCGGCGAGACTCTTGTTTGATATGATGCCTCCTAAGTAGACAAGGTAAATAACCAAAATCTATTTAGGAGGCATCATATCAAACCTTGTTCTCACCGCTGCTTTTCTTTCCATCTATAAGTTAATAGTTTTTTCAGACCATATTCTGGGCAGAGATAGCTTCCCAAGGGATGAACGGTTTTGGTATTTGGACCGTGAAAATCAGTGCCGCCTGTCAGAAATAAATCATAAGCCTGAGCAATCCTTAAGATTTCTTTTTTATCATGTTCCGTATTTCGTGGATGATTATATTCAATGCCTTTGATACGGCCTTCTCTGGCCAATTGTTCCGTAATTTCTAAAGAATCATATTCTCCAGGATGGGCAATGACTGGAACGCCTCCATATTGATCAATAATATCTAAGGCATCATGCACATCTGGATAAGGAATGGTAAAATAGCGGGAACTTTTACTGGAAGCATTGGTTTTAAAAAAGTCTCCAATCAAATTATCTGTATAGCCAAGTTCATGAAAAGGAATCATTAGATGAGGGTCATATAGGGATTCACTTTCTCTGGATGACCGTTTAAAATCTTCCATAGTTACTGGGAAATCTTTTGTTAATAATTTGGCTGTTTTCATTTTTGCCTCATATCGAATGGCCAATGTCTTATCTAAAAATTCCTGAAAAGCAAATAAATCACCAGGATAGTAACACAAAATGTGGACAGCCCGGCCGGTATCATAATTTCTGGTGGAGAATTCCACACCTGGAATGATATTCATACCAATCTGCTTTCCATAAGTCATGGCAGTGATGAGTCCTGCAGTTGTGTCGTGATCGGTAATGGCCATATAATCCAGGCCAATTTTTTTTCCCAAATCAATCAAATCTTTGACGGAATGAAATCCATCCGAAAAAGAAGTATGGGTGTGTAAGTCAGCTTTCATATCTTTTCTCCTTTGTATGCAACAATATCCACATCAGATTCTTCATCACTTATAATTTCTACGACAACTTTGTGAGGGAGACAGACGATTGTTTCTCCAGATTTCGTAATTGCCTTATGATGGACGCAGATCTGATCTGGACAATCAGCTTCTTTCATAGTGACCTGACCGTTTTTGATTAAAATAGTATTTTCTCCATTTGTCTGAGGAACCAAAAGTTCCTGATTTTTTGATAGTGATTCATCAATAACAGTTTCTTTATCTACTGTGACGACGACGCGTTTTCCATTGCTGGAAGTAAATAATGTGACGCCATATACAATTCCTGCGATCAAAAGAATGCTGATGATAAGAATGAGGTCTCTTTTCTTCATGGGCAGACCTCGATCAGATCTAATACTTCTCCGATGCTGTCAGAAATACAAAGTTCGGCCTGTTTATCCCGTGAGGTTGCATCTCGGTTGATTACTACTAAATGTTTTCCATGGAAGTAGTCGATTAATCCAGCAGCAGGATATACAACTAAAGAAGTGCCACCGATAATCAATGTGTCTGCCTGAGCGATGGCATTTATTGCTCCGGAAAGAATATTGTTATTGAGTCCTTCTTCATAAAGTACCACATCTGGTTTGATCAGACCGCCGCATTCACAATAAGGAACACCGGATGCGTTTTTTACATCCTCTACGGTGTAGAATTTGTGACATTTTACACAATAATTTCTTAATACACTGCCATGAAGTTCGTAAACTTGTTTATTTCCGGCTGCCTGATGAAGTCCATCGATGTTTTGTGTAATAATGGCAGTTAATTTTCCGGCCTGTTCTAGTTCGGCCAGTTTACGATGAGCTTTGTTTGGTCTTGCATCCAGATAAAGCATACGGTCTTTATAAAATTCATAAAATTCTTCGGTACGCTCCCAGAAAAAAGTAGCGCTGACAATGGTCTCAGGACGATACTTATATTTTAGATTATATAATCCATCTGTACTGCGAAAATCAGGAATATTACTTTCGGTAGATACCCCTGCGCCGCCGAAAAATACAATGCGGCTGCTTTCATCAATGATGTTCTGCAGTTGAGCGATTTTATTCATATCCATAAAAATTCCTCCTTTTAGTAATATCTGTAATTATATCTTTTATGGTGTAAGAACGACAGGAATTTCTTGATCAATTTCCATAGTATCTGGTGTTATATTACAATCCATAGCAATAATATGAACGCCAGAAGCAGAAGCTTTTCTTAGAGTATTACCAAATTCTGCATGAGTATGGTCATTGGGGCTGAAATATTTGATTCCTTTCATTTGAATAACAAATAAAAGATATGCTTCATATCCATCATTTTGGCATCGAATCAATTCTTCAATATGTTTGATTCCTCGTTCGGTAGGAGCGTCTGGGAATTTTGCAATGCCATCTTCTTCTAATGTAACGCCCTTTACTTCAATAAATGCTTTTTTTCCTTCATATTCAACATATAAATCAAAACGGGAATTTCCATATGTTTTTTCTCTTTTTATAAAGGATGGATTGGAAAAAAGTCCTCCACGGTTGATCCATTCCAGGACAGCCTGATTAGGAGCCTGGGAATCCATGTTGATTAAAAGATTTTCTTTTTGAACACCGATGAGAGAAAATTTGGTTTTTCGATTTGGATTATTGTGTCTTTGTACATAAACTTTTGTTCCAGGAATTAAAAGTTCTTTGCAGCGTCCAGTATTTTTCACATGGCAGATTTCTTCTTTTCCTTCAATTTCTACATGAGCTAAAAAACGATTGGGACGCCTGATAAAAATTCCATTGATCATATTTTCATAATGCATAGTAATTCCCCTTAGATTCAGTCTCTTTTGTTCATTGTATCAAAGAGATTTTCTGATGTCAAAAACCTTCCTGTCTGCATAGTCTATAGTATCAAAAAAACGGAGGACTTTATGGAAAATGCATTGTCTCTGCACAATATTTCTTATACCTATCAGACTTTACATGGAGAAACGAAGTCACTGGACTCCGTTTCACTTTCTATAAAGACAGGAGAATTTGCGGCTATTGTAGGGCCAAGTGGATGCGGAAAAACCACATTATTAAATATCATTGCCGGTCTAATCAGTGATTATGAGGGGAGTTTAACGGCACAAACTCCTATCGGTTATATGTTTCAAAAAGATCAGCTCCTCGAGTGGCGCTCTATTTACAAGAATGTAATTTTGGGATTAGAAATAAAACAACAAATAAATGGCGAAAATCTGGCCAGAGTAAATGCCATGTTGAAGCGCTATGGATTGGAGGAATTTAAAAATTCTTATCCAAGACAACTTTCCGGAGGTATGAGGCAGAGAGCTGCGTTAGTTCGAACGCTTGCACTTTCTCCTAAACTGCTGCTGTTGGATGAACCATTTTCTGCGCTGGATGCACAGACCAGGCTTCTGGTTTCTGATGATATTGGTTCGATTATAAAACAGGAACACATAACGGCAGTGATGGTGACTCATGATCTGCAGGAAGCCATTAGCATGGCAGATAAAATATTTGTTTTAAGTCATCGTCCAGGGCATGTAGTAAAAGAAGTAGAGATCGTATTTAAAAATCCGGCATTAACGCCACAACAGCGTCGACAGGAACCGCAGTTTAATGAATATTTTCAGGAGATTTGGAGGGAAATCAATGAAGACAACACGAACCAGTCATGAAATGTTCGTCAGACAATATAAGCGCAGACGATACCAGATAAAGTTATGTCAGGGCCTGCTGTTGATTTCCCTTTTATTTTTTTGGGAAATAAGTACCAGAACGGGATGGCTCAATGGATTTATTTTCAGTAGTCCCAGCCGGATTATAAAAACTGGATATGCGATGTTAAAGGATGGGTCCTTGTTTTATCATATAGGAATTACCTTATTTGAAACACTGGGAAGTTTTCTTCTCATTACAGTACTCAGTCTTGCCATTGCTATGATTTTATGGTGGATTCCCATGCTGGCAAATATACTGGAACCATTTTTCATTTTATTAAACAGCCTGCCCAAATCTGCATTGGCACCAATTTTAATTGTATGGCTTGGAAACAATATGAAGACCATTATTATTACAGCAATTTCTATTGCAGTATTTGGAAGTATTATTAATCTTCATACAGGATTTATGGAGACCAATGAAGACCAGTTAAAACTGATCAGGATTTTAGGTGGGAATAAAGTACATTGTTTAAGATATATTATTATTCCGGGAAGTATTCCACTGATTATCAGTACAATGAAAGTAAATATTGGACTGTCGCTTGTGGGTGTGATTATTGGAGAATTTTTGGCAGCGAAAGCAGGACTTGGATATTTGATCATTTATGGAAGCCAGGTATTTAAATTGGATTGGGTAATGCTGAGTATTTTCGTATTATGTATCATTGCCATGGTATTATTTGGTGTGATTCATCGATTGGAAAAAAGGGTAGGAAAATATTTATAATATATAGAAAAGAGCGGACTTGTCCGCTTTTTTTGTATAATAAAAAATTTGATTTGTTACATTTAATCGAAGTGGATTTTAAGATATAATAAAGAGGAATGAAAAAAGGAGAACAGTATTTATGTCATTTACAGGTATTTTTAAAGCAAAGGATGGACTGGTCGCTATCGCAGATTCTAAAGCAACAATCAAGTCCGATGGAAAATTTATAGAAGATGTAGGCCGAAATCCAGAAAAACTGTTTCCATTTGTCAATGGAGTTGCAGTGATTTATGGAGCAAATCAGATTTTAGTACAGAATCAGGCAAGACTATTTTCACAAAAGACCAACGTGGAAGACTTAATATATGAGTATTTAAACGGGAAACATACCTTAGATTCTAATTTTTTTCAGGGATTATTACTTAAGATGAGTTCAAATCCAGCCAATCAGGAGCCAATTCATTTTATAGTGGGCCATAGGATATGGGAAGGAAAGTACCGGATTGAGCATCATCAGATTGGCTATAACTATTATCTTCAGCGATTGATTCCGGATAACGAGAATTATTTTACTGGGGGAGAGGAGTTATACAAATTGGCATTCAATCAGATGGATTCTTTATCACGAATTACATCGGTAGATATTCTGCAAAAATATGCAGCAGAAAAGTTAGAAGAATTGATTGCGTTTTATGATAAGACATTAGCCTACAATCCGGTGGGAGGAATTGTAAAATCATATATTTTGAGATAAGGAGGACAAGAAGTGAGACTAAAAAATATTTTATTTGTAGTAAAAGATATCAATCAGTCAAAAACATTTTATAAAGAATTGTTTGGTCTGGAAGTGGTTGCTGATTTTGGTGAAAATGTAATCTTAACAGAAGGATTGGTTCTTCAGGAAAAGAAGATATGGGAGAGATTTATCCAAAAAGAAGCAATATGTGGTGGAAATGATGCAGAACTTTATTTTGAAGAAGATCATATTGATGAATTTTTAATAAAGCTTAAAAATAGTAAATATGAGATTACCTATATAAATGAATGCATAGAGCATGACTGGGGACAAAGAGTAATCCGTATGTATGATTTGGATGGTCATATTATCGAGATTGGGGAGTCACTGGAATATGTGGCACGCAGATGCTTACAATCAGGTATGACAGCAGAAGAAACGGCTATGAAGGTACAGCTTCCACTGTCTCAGATAGAAGAGTGGATGAATATTTAAAAGGGAGCACAAAAATGGATATACAGCTTTACTATACAGAATATGGAGAGGGAGAGCCTTTGATCCTTCTTCATGGAAACGGAGAAAATCAAGAATATTTTATTCATCAGATAGAATATTTCAAAAAATATTATCGGGTCATTGCCATTGATACCAGGGGACATGGAAAATCACCCAGAGGGAAAGCCACCTTTTCGATAGCTCAATTTTCTGAAGATCTGCATGATTTTATGAAGGAGCATGAAATTAAAAAAGCTCATGTATTAGGTTTTTCTGATGGGGGAAATATTGCCCTGACCTTTGCATTAAAATACCCAGAACAGGTGGATAAACTGATTTTGAATGGTGCAAATCTTAATACAAAAGGAATCAAATTCTGGGTACAGTGTCCAGTTGTTATAGGATATTATATTGCTTCTTTTTTTGGAAAGATGAGTAAGGAAGCAAAGAAAAACGCGGAAATGCTAGGTCTGATGGTAAAGGAACCCAATTTTCTTCCTGAGGATCTGCATCGGTTAAACAAAGAAACGTTGGTAATAGCGGGAACAAAAGATATGATAAAGACATCTCATACAAAAGAAATTTACGGTAGTCTGCCAAATGGCAAACTGGTGCTGTTAGAGGGGGATCATTTTATTGCAAACAAAAAGCCGGAAGAATTTAATCAGGCAGTCAGAGAATTTTTAAGATCAGACATAATAAAAGAAGCAGCCCTGTAATAAGGACTGCTTCTTCCTATGTAATTATTATTTCACATCATAGTCTGTTAAATCATACTTTTCAATAATACTTGATAAATAAGATACATATTCAGGATCGGTTGCATAACCACCGTTTTTAATAATAGTCAGCTGTTTTTTATAGCTGGTCGTAGCGGTCAATCCTGCATAACGTTTTTGACTTCCATTCATGGCACCTAAAAGGTATGCAGAATGATCTGCAATGGAACTTGCGACCCCATTATATTTTCTGAAATTAGCAGTAATATAATATTTGCTGCCGTCAGAATGGTATTCAGCAGTAGTTTTTTTATAAATAGAACCAGTCCATACACTGCCGGACCATGTATTACCAGATAAATTTGATTTCATACCAAACATATTGTTGGCATTTTGTGCCAGTTCGGATTTTCCCCATCCACTTTCTAAAATTGCCTGTGCAATGGTAACAGATGCGAGAACTCCGCTTTGCTTATAATTTTTTTGAGCAATAGGACCAATTTTGTTTACGAACTGACTGGTTGTCATAGTTGAAAACGCAGTTGCCTGCAAGGGAGCTGTAGCTGTTAAACAAGAAGTTTTTAAATAACGGTAATACCCGTTGTATTTAATCTTTGTGTAATCTCCAGAAGTTCCATAGCAGAGAACTTTGGTACCCAGCTTATAATAACCGGCAGCTTCTGCATCGCTCGCAGCTTTCTTTCTGATTTTTAAGGAATTTACCGTTGTATAACGGTAATAAACCTTTGTAGTATTTAAATACGAAGTCTTACAGTAGCGGTAATATCCGTTGTATTTTACTTTGGTAAACTGCCCGGAAGTTCCATAGCAGGTAATCTTTGTATTTCTGCTGTAATGTCCGACAACTGTGCCAGAAGCAGAAGCAGTCTTACGGATTGATAAGGAGTTTGCAGTCGTATAGCGAGTATAAGTTTCATTTCCTGTATTTGTACTTACAGAGGTTGTCTTACCAAAGGTAAGGTCAGGAACAGAACTATTATATTTATATGAAATATCAAAATATCCACACGTTGTTTTTGCAGGAATCATTAATACGGTCGTGTTGGTGCTTTTATAAGTAACAAAGCAAGGTGCAACCCCTAATGTTTTTTTCGTGCCATTCACATAAGCATATTTTTTATTGACATAATATTTTACGGTGTCACTGGATGATTTTAAGGTCAGAACGCTTGTACTGGAATTATAAGATTTTGCTAATTTAGGGCCATTTACTACATAAGTTTGATAATAGGGAACCATGACATATCCATCAAGTACAAGAGCAGGTGTATCATTTAAAGAATAAGAGATGCCATTATAAGAAACCTGAGAAATCTGTTTTCCAGAATAAGTAATGGAAGTTCCAGCCCGTTTGATTGCTAAAGATGCAGCGGATACGGGGGTGGTATTTGGTATTGATAATGTCAGACAGATTGTCAAAGCTAAAAGCAATGATAAACATTTTTTTAGTGGTTTCATGTAAATCCTCTCTTTCTATGTTATTTAAAATAATTTCTAAATTAAATTATAACTTTATTTAATGGAAATTACAATATTATTTCATATTTCCGTAATATTTTTGTAGATATTGGCTGGCGTTGACAAAGAGGACGTTGTTTGATATAATAAACAGGGAATTTTATGTGTTTTAAAATTTGAGAAGATCAATCATGACAGAAGGTCAGGAGACCTTCATTTTTTTGACCGAGGATGAAGGATAAGAATGAAAATCCTTCATGGAACGGTTTCGGAGATAAAAACAGAATGGTTTATTATAGAAAGGAAGAAGCAATTATGCTAAAAGAAATGCCAAATAAATTTTCAGAGGTTACACCAGAAATTCGTGAATTATCTGAAAAATGCTCCAGAGGAATTGATCCTGCATTATTTAAAAGATATGCAGTAAAAAGAGGTCTTCGTGAAGACACAGGAGAAGGGGTATTAGTTGGATTAACAGAGATTTCTAAAGTAGTATCTTATGTAATTGAAGATAGATCTATGATTCCTTGTGAAGGTAGATTATATTATCGCGGAATTAATATTGAAGATTTAGTAAATGGATTTGTCAATGAAAAAAGATTTGGATTTGAAGAAATTACATACCTTCTTTTGTTTGGAGAACTGCCAAATAAACAGGAATTAGATCAGTTAAATAATTTATTGGCAGAATATCGCCAGCTTCCAACAAACTTTGTAAGGGATATTATTATGAAAGCACCTAGCCGTGATATGATGAATACATTGGCACGAAGTGTACTGACATTATTTTCTTATGATGATTATGCCAGTGATACATCAGTTCCTAATGTACTCCGTCAGAGTCTGCAGTTAATTGCCTTATTTCCGGTACTCGCGATTTATGGATACCAGGCATATGCTCATTATCATGATGGAAAAAGTTTATTTATCCATAAGCCACAGGAACATTTATCTACAGCGGAAAATATCTTATATTTATTAAGACCGGATAATAAATATACGGAATTGGAAGCCAGAATTTTAGACTTATGTCTGGTACTTCATGCAGAACATGGTGGTGGAAATAACTCTACATTTACTACACATGTTGTTACTTCTTCTGGAACAGATACATATTCTGCAGTTGCGGCAGCGATTGCATCTCTTCGTGGACCAAAACACGGAGGAGCTAATATTAAAGTAATACAGATGTTCGATGATATTAAAGAACATATTAAGGATTGGACAGATGAAGAAGAAATTCGTGCTTATTTAAATAAAATTTTGAATAAAGAAGCATTTGATGGTGCAGGATTAATTTATGGAATGGGTCATGCGATTTATTCTATTTCTGATCCTCGTGCAAAAGCATTAGAGGGATTTGTAAAAAAACTGGCAGATGAAAAAGGTTGTCAGGAAGAATATGCATTATATTCTTTAGTTGAAAAAATCGCACCGGAAGAAATTAAAAAGAAAAGACAGTCTGCAAGAGAAGTTAGTGCAAATGTGGACTTCTATAGTGGTTTTGTATATCGCATGTTGGGACTTCCAGAGCAGTTATATACACCAATTTTTGCAATTGCAAGAATTTCTGGATGGAGTGCACATCGTCTGGAAGAATTAGTGAGCGGAGGAAAAATCATTCGTCCTGCATATGCAAATGTTGCAACACCACAGGAATATGTACCGATCAATAATAGATAAGCAGAGAAGGCAGGTGCAGAGAATGCAGGTGCAGCAATATGAAATAACATCTCACATGGATGGATTGGGGATTGATACAATTTTAGCGATTCCAGAGCAAAAACCAGTTGGAATTGTACAGTTGGTCCATGGAATGGCAGAGCATAAGGAACGCTATCTGTCATTGATGGAATATTTATGTGATCAAGGGTATGTCTGTGTCATACATGATCATAGAGGACATGGAGGCAGTATTCGCTCAAAAGAAGATTATGGATATTTTTATGCAGATGGTAAAGAAGCAATTGTAGAAGATGTTCATCAGGTAACCCAATGGGTAAAAAAGCGTTATCCAGAGCTTCCAAATTATTTATTTGGACACAGTATGGGATCGTTGATTGCCCGTTGTTATGTAAAAAAATATGACAACGAAATCAATGGTTTGATTGTCTGTGGAAGTCCAAGCAATAATGTTTTGGCTGGTCTTGCTATTTTATTGTGTAAAATCATGATAAAAATAAAAGATGACCATGCCAGAGGAGATTTGTTCCAGAAAATCGCTTTTGGAGCATATAATCGTGGATTTAATCCAGAATTTTCACCGAATGACTGGATTTCTGAAAATAGAGAAAATGTAAAAGATTATGATGCAGATGAAAAATGCGGATTTATTTTTACGTTAAATGGATTTTTGAATTTATTTCTGCTTGTAAAAGAAACTTATAGCAAAAAGGGATGGAATCTGAAAAATCCTTCGTTACCGGTGTTTTTCTTATCTGGAGCCAAGGATCCATGTATGAACACCAGAGAGGCATTCGAAGATGCGGTGCGGTTTATGAGACAGATGGGCTATCGAAATACAAAGGCAAAATTATATCCAGATATGCGCCATGAGATTTTTCATGAAGATGACAAAGAACAAGTATATAAAGATATTGTTACCTTATTAAAAAGATGGGAATAATGAGCAGGACACATTGGAATCTTGACAATGTGTCCTTTTTTTCATTTTCCCTCTTGCATTTTTACAAAATAGTGTTATAGTAGTTATAGAACAGATAAATGCCTAAAAAGGAGGAGAGTTTATGAATATTAATAAATTCACGACCAAGTCTATGGAAACCATCCAACGATGTGAAAAGCTGGCATACGAGTATGGAAATCAGGAAATTACGCAGGAACATTTTTTATATAGCATTTTGACCATTGAAGACAGCTTAATTTTAAAACTGCTGGATAAGATGGAAATTAATAAAGAGTCATTTTTATCCCAGGTACAGCAAATGCTTGGAAAATGTCCGAAAGTTTCCGGGGGGCAGGTCTATGTCAGCAATGATCTGAACAAAGTTTTAATTAGTGCTGAAGATGAAATGAAGGCCATGGGAGATGAATATGTTTCTGTGGAACATTTATTCTTAAGCCTGTTGAAACATCCAAGTAAATCAATCAAAGAATTGTTCAGAGGTTATGGTATTACAAGAGAACGGTTTTTAACAGCACTTCAGGAAGTGCGCGGCAACCAGAAAGTAACCAATGATAATCCGGAAGCAACTTATGAAACACTAGAAAAGTATGGTTATGATCTGGTAGAACGAGCAAGGGAACAAAAACTAGATCCGGTAATCGGACGTGATAGTGAGATCCGTAATGTGATTCGTATTCTTTCTCGTAAATCCAAGAATAATCCAGTATTGATCGGGGAACCGGGTGTTGGGAAAACTGCAGTAGTAGAAGGTCTTGCACAGAGAATTGTACGTGGAGATGTACCTGAACAATTAAAAGATAAAAAGATTTTTGCATTGGATATGGGTTCCTTAGTTGCAGGTGCAAAATACCGTGGTGAATTTGAGGAGCGATTAAAGGCAGTTTTAGAAGAAGTAAAGCAGAGCGATGGGCAGATCATCTTATTTATCGATGAACTGCATACTATTGTTGGTGCAGGAAAGACAGATGGCGCTATGGATGCTGGTAATATGTTAAAGCCGATGTTGGCAAGAGGAGAACTGCATTGTATCGGTGCCACAACTTTAGATGAATATCGTATGTATATTGAAAAAGATCAGGCATTAGAACGACGTTTTCAGCCAGTTACAGTAGATGAACCAACGGTAGAAGATACCATTTCCATTCTTCGTGGAATTAAAGAACGATATGAAGTGTATCATGGAGTAAAGATTACAGACAGTTCTTTAGTGGCAGCAGCAACTTTGTCTAACCGCTATATTTCTGATCGTTTCTTACCAGATAAAGCCATTGACCTGGTAGATGAAGCATGTGCATTGATTAAAACAGAGATGAATTCTTTACCAACTGAATTGGATGAAATTCAGAGGAAGATTATGCAGCTGGAAATTGAAGAAGCGGCATTGAAAAAAGAAGACGATCAATTAAGCAAAGATCGTCTGGAAAATATTCAAAAAGAGCTGGCGGAAATGAAAGATGATTTTAATTCCCGTATGGCTACCTGGAATAATGAAAAAGCATCAGTAGAAAAAGTACAGAAATTAAGAGAAGAAATTGAAGCAATCAATAGTGAAATTCAGATTGCACAGCGTAATTATGATTTGAATCGGGCAGCAGAACTGCAATATGGCAAACTTCCAACCCTCAAAAAACAATTAGAATTGGAAGAAGAAAAAGTGAAAAAAGAAGACCGTTCTATGGTACGAGAACGGGTAACAGATGAAGAAATTGCTAAAATCATCTCAAGATGGACTGGAATTCCGGTGGCAAAATTAACGGAGAGTGAGCGAAATAAAGTGCTCAATCTAGATCAGGTACTTCATCAAAGAGTCATTGGACAAAATGAAGGTGTTGATTTAGTGACAGAAGCCATTATTCGTTCAAAAGCAGGAATCAAAGATCCAAGTAAACCAATCGGTTCTTTCTTATTCCTTGGACCAACAGGGGTTGGGAAAACAGAACTGGCAAAGGCACTTGCAGAAAGTTTATTTGACAATGAAAATAATATTGTCCGTATTGATATGAGTGAGTATATGGAAAAATATTCCGTATCCAGATTAATCGGAGCACCTCCGGGATATGTAGGATATGAAGAAGGCGGACAGTTGACAGAGGCGGTCCGAAGAAAACCTTATTCCGTTGTTCTTTTTGATGAAATAGAAAAGGCCCATCCGGATGTATTTAATGTACTTCTTCAGGTATTAGACGACGGACGTGTTACAGATTCTCAGGGAAAGACCGTTGATTTTAAAAATACCATCATCATTATGACTTCTAATATTGGTTCCGCTTATTTGCTGGATGGTATCAATGAACAGGGAGAGATTAGTGAAGAGGCAAAAACCATGGTAATGAATGATTTAAGAAATCATTTCCGACCAGAATTCTTGAATCGACTTGACGAAACCATTTTATTTAAGCCATTGACCAAAGATAATATTACGAATATCATTGACCTACTTGTTAAAGATTTGAATTGCAGACTGGAAGATAAGCAGTTATCAGTGGAACTTACAAAGGATGCAAAAGAATATGTGGCTGATCATGGATATGAACCAATGTATGGAGCAAGGCCACTAAAACGATATTTACAAAAGAATGTGGAAACACTGGCTGCAAGACTTATTTTAGGAGATGGCGTGCGGGCAGAAGATACGATTTTAATCGATGTAGAAAATGGAAAATTGACGGCAAGATGTAAAGAATAACAAACAGAAGGTACTGATTTGAAAGGTATTCAAATCAGTACCTTCGTGTTATAATACCCTTAATAAAAGAAGGATATGATAGACAAAGGAGGAAACTATATGCCGCCAATTAGTAACGACTGGGCAAAATATTTACAGCCAGAATATAAAAAGCCTTATTATAAAGAATTATATTTAAAAGTAAATGAGGAGTATCGGACTCACCAGGTATTTCCTCCAGCAGATGATATATTCAATGCGTTTCATCTGACTCCTTTAAAGAATGTAAAGGCCGTAATTTTAGGACAGGATCCTTATCATAATGATGGACAGGCACATGGACTTTGCTTCTCCGTAAAACCCCCAGTGACTCCGCCGCCATCGCTGGTAAATATTTATCAGGAATTGCATGATGATTTAGGATGTTATATCCCGAATCATGGTTATTTAAATAAATGGGCACAGCAAGGGGTCTTAATGCTGAATACCGTATTGACAGTTCGTGCTCACCAGGCAAATTCTCATCGTGGAATCGGCTGGGAAGAATTTACGGATGCTGCAATTCGGATCTTAAATGAACAAGATCGGGCAATTGTGTTTATTTTATGGGGAAGACCGGCACAGATGAAGGAAAAGATGCTGACAAATCCCCATCATCTGATTTTAAAAGCACCACATCCAAGTCCACTGTCTGCGTATCGGGGATTTTTTGGAAGTAAACCTTTTAGCCAGACCAATGCTTTTTTAGAAGAACATGGAGTGGAACCAATTGACTGGCAAATTGAGAATATCTAAGAAAGGAATCCATTAGTATGGGTATAAAAGAAGAAAAGCAGATGATACGGAAAATAGTTTCTCAAAAACTGTCTTCTTATTCTAAGGAGTGGATTACAAGAGAAAGTTCCATGATTCAAAATCATGTGATAAAGAGCAGAGAATATAAAGAAGCAGAAACAATTTTTTGTTATGTTAGTTTTGGTAAAGAAGTTGAGACATATGAGATTTTAAAAGATGCTCTTAAAAAAGGAAAAAAAGTTGGAGTCCCTCTCTGTATTCAAAAAGGAGTTATGGAAGTACGAAACATTCATTCTATGGACGATCTGCAGCCAGGTGCCTATGGAATCTTAGAGCCCAAAAAAGAAACAGAAGTTATGAAAAAAGAAGAATTGACGTATGGAATCATACCATGTGTAACTTGTGACAAATATGGAAATCGAATGGGACATGGAGCAGGATATTATGACCGGTATCTGTCCGGAACTAAGATGATAAAAGCAATTGTATGTTTTGAGGAAATTATGGAGAAAAATGTGCCAGTAACTTCTCTTGATATTACAATGGATCAGGTCATTAGCCAAAAAGGAATTTTACATATAAAAAATCCAGTGTAATAAATGGCCCTCGATAAGCCAGATATAAAATCTGATTTATTGGGGGTTTTTAGTTTACACTGGGTTTTTTATCGTCTGATAAAATCAGTTAAGTAAAATTTCTTTTAATAAAGTGATGCGTTCGCTTTCAGACATCATACATAAATTGCTGTTTTGAAATCTTGCATCCGCTGTTACATCATTGGAAAGCCATGTTGGAGGTACAAAATGATTCGCTGCCTCACGGTCTGGAAATTCCACTTCAGCGATTACAAGGCCATCAAAACCATGCTGGAATACATCGACTTCTGCCAAAAATCCTGAATCCAAGGGCAGATAATAACGGATTTTAGAAATAATATTGCCATCGCATTTTTTTAACAGATGTTCATAGCTTTCTTTTGTTAATGGAACTTCTAATTCTTCTCGTTCCATTAATCCGGCAGATTTATATGTAAAAATGTAATTATCATCTTTTTTACGAATGCGAATGACTGGTTCTGTACACAAATATGCCTGCTGAATGATGGAATGCTTATATTCTGACAGGTGACGGGGTGGACGTTTTAATAAATATTTACGTTCAATTTCCATATTTACACTCCTCTCTGGTATGCGGATGGGAACCTGCTTGCCAAAAGTAAATTACATGAAGTATAATATAACTTAGGCAAGAAAATTGTCAAGCAGTTCTTATTACCCAAAAGGTGAGAGAGGGGACTGGATAATAAGAAAGGAAAGAAAGAATCATACGTACAGGAGGTATATAGAATGAAAGTTTTTGTATTTTTAGCAGATGGTTTTGAAGAAATCGAAGGACTTACGGTCGTTGATCTGTTAAGACGTGCTCAGATTGAGACGATAACCGTATCCATCAATGATACAAAACAGGTGGTGGGATCACATAAGATTCCTGTTATTGCAGATGTTATATTTGATGAAATAAAAGAAGAAAAAGCAGATATGGTCGTGCTTCCGGGAGGAATGCCTGGAACATTGAATTTAAAAGAGCACAAAGGTGTGGAATCTATGATTTTAAGTAATTATCATGAAGATCGTTACATTGCCGCTATTTGCGCAGCACCAAGTGTCTTTGCAGAACTTGGTCTGTTAGATGGAAAGACTGCGACCAGTTATCCAAGTTTTGAAGAAGCTCTTGGAAAAAGTAATTATGTATATGATAAAGTGGCAGTGGATGGGAAGATCATTACCAGCCGTGGTTTAGGAACTGCCATTGAATTTGCTGGAAAAATGATTGAAATATTAAAAGATAAAAAGACAGCAGATAATGTGCTGGAAAGTATTGTGCATTAGGAGATTGATATGAAACGAGAAGAAAAAATCGGTATTATCAAAATGTTTCAGACAGCAGTGATGAAACCGAGAGAATATCGGGATGTTTTAAAAGTAAGAAAAAGAACCGTGGTACTTTATATTATGCTGGTATCGTTCCTTCTTACTTTTTTAGGGAATGTCATGCCATTATGGGGATTTTCTGCCAGTATAGGAGGAGCTGATTATTTTATTAAGGAAACGCTGCCGGATTTTGAATACAAAGATGGAAAATTTTCAATTGATAACAGAATTGAAATTGAAACAGATGGCATTCGCATCGTAGTAGATGATGAAGTGAAAGAATTTAAAGAATCTGATTTGGATGAAAATTCGATGCTTGAAGTTCTAGTCAGCAAGAATAATCTGCTGCTTAAAAATGAAATGGCTGGGCAAAATATGGAATTAGATTTTGCGGATGTAGGAAAAGGGAGATTTACCAATGAGGATCTGGCAGATATGAAGCCATTCTTTTATGTAGGAATTGCAATTGCTTTAGTCTTTGTCTTTATTTCTATGATGATTGGATATGTACTCTCAAGCGTTATCTTTGCTTTCTGTGGAAAAAGTATCGGAAGAATGATGGGAAAAGAGGAAACATTTCGAGACATGTTCATTTTTGCAGTTATGGCCCGGACAGCAGTTGGAATTATTGACAGTATGGGAAATGCAGCTGCCATTTCATTTTTTAGTTCTATGACATGGATTTTTATTGATTTTGGAATTATATTAGTATATTTATATTTAGGAATAAAAGGACAGCAAGGGAAAACAGGAAATTAAATGAATCAAAGGAGATGATCATATGGGAAGATTGATTCTTGTGACAGGAGGAAGCAGGAGCGGAAAAAGTCAGTTAGCAGAACAGAAAGCGACCATATTAGGAGGCGATGATGTACTGTATATGGCAACCGGTATTGCAACAGATGATGATATGGAAGAGAGAATCCGTCTTCATAAACTTCGTAGAAATCCAAACTGGGGTACCTTTGAAGGGTATCGGGATTTGGAAGCAGAAGTAAGGGATACTTCCTATGGAACGATTTTGTTGGATTGTATTACAGTATTAATTACAAACTTTCTAATGGAAGAAGAAAGAGATTATGATGAACTTTCAAAAGCAGATATTGCTTATATTGAAGAAGAAATTATGAAAGAAGTTCAGTCATTGATTCATGGAATAAAAAAAACCAAAAAAAATCTGGTCATTGTGACCAATGAGGTTGGAATGTCTGTGGTATCTGCATATCGTATGGGAAGAATCTTTTCGGACATTACAGGAAAAGTAAACCAGATATTAGCAAGTATTTGTGATGAAGTGTATTTAAGTGTATCAGGGATTCCATTGCAGATCAAATAAAAAGTAAGGCACTGTGAAACGAAAGTGGAGCAGTGCCTTTTTTAAGAAAAATGTTAGAATTTCATCTACTTTCTAGTAAGATTCCTTTGCTATTATCATGTCAGGAACAAGGAGGAGAAGAATTATGAGCCAGGAAATCATTTTAGTTGCAGATGACGATAAAGAAATCGTGAGAGCCATAAAGAAACTGTTAGAGATGGAAGGCTATCAGGTGCTTACAGCATACAATGGGTTGGAAGCTCTGGAACAGCTGGTGGAGCAAGAAGTGCATCTGATTCTTTTAGATATTATGATGCCAAAACTGGATGGCTTATCTGCCATGATGAAAATACGGGAAGATAAAAATATTCCGATTTTATTATTATCAGCAAAGACAGAAGAAAGTGATAAAGTATTAGGGTTGTCCATGGGAGCAGATGATTATATTTCCAAGCCATATCGGCCGGCAGAACTATTGGCAAGAGTAAAATCATCTTTGCGCAGATATTTGTATCTGGGCAATTGTACAAAAGAGGAAGACGTACAAAAGAATATTATTGAAAATGGAGGGCTAGTGCTGAATCTGGATGAAAAACAGATCTATGTGGATGGAGAACCGGTAAAGCTTACAGCTACTGAATATCGCATTGTAGAATTGCTGATGAAAAATCGGGGAAGAGTGTTTTCGGCAGAGGAAATTTATGAAAGAGTTTGGAAAGAACCGGCATTTGCAACAGAAAATACAGTTATGGTACATATTCGTCGAATCCGGGAAAAAATTGAAATTAATCCGAAAGTTCCAAAATATTTAAAGGTGGTGTGGGGAATTGGATATAAAATGGAAAAATATTAGCCGACAACTCATGATGTGGATTGCAGTGACCATAATCCTTGTGAGCACATATTTTGGTATACAGAGTACGTGTGCAATCATTGAAGAGCTAAGAAAAGGAGAGAAAGTAATCGGAACAGCATTTGATTTTTCTGATTATTTCCGTGGTGAAAAGTTCGAGGATAGCAGTTCATATGACAGTTATTGTTTTTCTATTCTGGATACCAATATCAAAAAGTATCTTAAGGATGGAACATTTGGTTCTGTCAGTGACAAAGAGGACGTTGTCAACTTAAATGTGGATATCGAAGGAACGATTAAAAGAAAAGACAAAACGAAGATACAAAAAATTCAGTACGGAGATAAAATCACAAAAAAAGACAAAGCACTTGGAAAAGGCATTTTTGATGTGGATGCATATGTAGAAAAGGAAAGTGGAGAATATTGGGATAAGGAAAAAGAAACATATCGAACATCATATGAGTATTATCTGCAGCTGACAGCACATCGAGAGAAAAATGATGATTATATTACAACAGATACCCTGTATTATAATGATCCTGAAAATCCGGCAGACTTAAAAAATGTAAAAACAATGGATCTGACCATAAGGATTCCGAAGCAGCAATATCAAGTGGCGGAAGATGCATGGACCAGTTGGATGAATGCATGTAAAAATTATGCAAGAAATATGAGCATTTATGTAGGTGTGATATTGGTTTCTTTATTGACGATAATCATAACCGCTTCACCAAAAGCAAGGAGCAGATTTGGGACATGGACGGATGGCATCTGGTTAGAAATGTTACTGTTTGCTTTCATCTCAATTGCTACTGGGTGTGTATTTTGTGGAGCAGGCATTGGAGCAATTTGTATGGAGGATAGCGGAGCATATCTGGTTGAATGGTGTATTGTGGGAACGTTGATCTTAGAATTGCTTTGTGTCTATTGCTTTATTTCGATTGTTCGCAGAATCAAAGAACATAAATTATTAAAGAGTGCAGTGTGTTATAAGGCTCTGCATTTTACCAAAGAAGCACTGGTGCATCAAAAAGAAGAATGGGATTTCTGGAAGAACAAACAGTCCAGTACATTGACGAAAAAAGAAAAAGAATTCATCAGAAAGCGAAGAAGCCTGATTGTTGTGGGAATTGCAGGTGTCATTTGTACCATATGGACGTTGATTATCTTCTTTCCAATGGGAATCATACTGGGCTGCGCAATGGTACTGTTATTTAAAAAGCTGTTCCAGGACTATCAAAGAGACATTCAGGATTTGTTAGATTTGGAAAAAGTACTGCAGCAGATTTATGAAATTTCCAATGGTAATTTAAGGGCGCAGACTGATATTGATAAAGAATCTCTTTATTATAAGGCGACAAAAGATCTGGAAAGCATAGGGCAGGGAATGGAAAAGAGTGTTGAGGAACAGTTAAAAGGAGAGCGGATGAAGATTAATCTGATTACAAATGTTTCTCATGATTTGAAAACACCATTGACTTCTATCATCAGCTATGTAGATCTACTTTCCAAAGATAAGTCATTATCAGCAGAAGCAAGGGATTATGTTGCTATTTTAGAAAGAAAATCGGAACGACTAAAAAATATTGTTGTAGACTTATTTGACCTTGCAAAAACCACCAGTGGAAATGCAGATGTAGATTTTTCTATCCTGGATATGAGAAAACTGGTAGAACAGACCATGGTCGAAATGGAAGATAAGATCAGGGACAGTGGATTTGAAATCGTTACAGAATTTGAGACTTCACAGGCGCATTTTGAAGGAGATGCCAATCGGATGTACCGGGTGGTGCAGAATGTATTGGAAAATGCATTGAAATATTCGTTAAAAGGCTCTAGAATTTTTATTAGAATTGGGGGAGAAGATGGAAAATGGAAATTGACCATGAAAAATACGGCTTCTTATCGAATGCAGTTTACAGAAGAAGAAATCCTGGAGCGGTTTTTTAGAGGGGACAAATCAAGGACTACTGAGGGAAGTGGGCTTGGATTGTCCATAGCAGAAAGTTTTACCAGACTCTGTGGAGGAGACTTTAAAGTCAAAATAGATGGAGATCAGTTTACTGTAGAGATTTCATTTTTAAAAAGATCATAAATAGATAAAGTTATTTTTAAGTTTTACAGAAAAACCCGGCGTTTTGTCGGGTTTTTACTATATTTATGAAAAGAAAATATGAAAAATAAGTAAATATTTTTGGATAAAATATAAAAAAAATAAAAATCTGCGTCAATTATTTGTAGGAAATGTGGTTTGCTTTTGTCTATAAAGTATGATAACATTTTAAAGGATATAGTATAAAGAGTCGTATGAGAAAGAATATGACTTTTGATTATGAATAGATTTTATGTAGAAAGGTGTCATTTATGGAAAAAAGAGAACAGCTATACGAAGGTAAAGCAAAGAAAGTTTTTAAAACTGATGACCCAGACTTACTAATCGTAGACTATAAAGATGACGCAACCGCATTTAATGGTGAGAAAAAAGGGAGCATTATCGGAAAAGGTGCTGTTAATAATCGTATGACAAATTACATCTTTAAACGTTTAGAAGAAAAGGGAATTCCCACACATTATGTTCAGGAATTAAGTGACAGGCAGACAGTCGTAAAGAAAGTTGAAATTATTCCACTGGAAGTAATTATACGTAATACTGCTGCAGGAAGCTTTTCGAAAAAGTTAGGAATTACGGAAGGATATGAATTGCTCTGTCCGACATTGGAGTTTAGTTATAAAGATGATGCACTGGGAGATCCATTTATTAATGATTATTTCGCTATTGCATTGGGAATTGCTACAAGAGAAGAAATTGATAAAATTACAGAATATGCTTTTCGAATTAATGAAGCATTAATTGAAATTTTTGAAGAAAAGAAGATTCGTTTGATAGATTTTAAAATTGAGTTTGGGCGTTACAAAGACCAGATTATTCTGGCGGATGAAATTTCACCGGATACATGCCGCCTATGGGATGTAGATACAAATGAAAAATTAGATAAAGACCGTTTTCGCCGGGATATGGGCAATGTTCGGGAAGCTTACATCGAAGTATATAAGCGTTTAGGTTTAGCTTAGGCTAATTCACTATAAAAACACACATAAACAATAACAGAACTATTTAGATCAGGAGGATATACGAGATGAAAGCATCAGCAGAGAATTTTGATCATCTAAAAGAAGAATGCGGTGTCTTTGGAATGTATGATTTCGATGGCAATCATGTGGCATCTTCGATTTATTACGGGCTGTTTGCCTTGCAGCATCGTGGACAGGAAAGCTGTGGGATTGCAGTCAGTGATACCAAAGGATTAAAAGGAAATATAGTATCCAAAAAAGGCATGGGATTGTGCAATGAAGTGTTTACCCCTGAAAATCTCAGCAATCTGAAAGGAGATATTGGGGTTGGACATGTGCGTTACTCTACGGCTGGTGAAAGCTGTATTGAAAATGCACAGCCATTGGTATTAAATTATGTAAAAGGAACATTAGGACTTGCACATAATGGAAACTTAATCAATGTTCCGGAGCTGCGAAAAGAACTGGAATATGACGGTGCAATTTTCCAGACGACCATAGATTCTGAAGTAATTGCCTATCATATTGCAAGACAGCGTGTGAAAACAAAGTCTGTTGAGGAAGCAGTAAAAAATGCAGCAAAGAAAATCAAAGGTGCATATGCTTTGGTTGTAATGTCTCCAAGAAAATTAATGGGTATCAGAGATCCTTTTGGATTCAAGCCATTATGTATTGGAAAAAGAGATAATGCATATATTTTAACATCAGAAACTTGTGCATTGGATACCATTGGTGCTGAATTTGTTCGTGATGTAGAACCAGGAGAATTGGTTACCATTACCAAAGATGGAATTGTATCAGATAAGAGCCTGTGTCTTCTGGAAGAAGAACGGGGACGCTGTATCTTTGAATACATTTATTTTGCAAGACCAGACAGTTATATTGATAATATCAGCGTATATAAATCAAGAATTCGAGCAGGTGGATTTTTAGCACAAGATTCACCAGTAGAAGCAGATTTAGTTGTTGGTGTACCAGAATCTGGAAATGTAGCAGCTCTTGGCTATGCAATGGAATCTGGAATTCCTTACGGAACAGCATTTGTAAAGAACACCTATGTAGGACGTACTTTTATTAAGCCGAAACAAAGCAGCCGTGAGTCAAGTGTACAGGTCAAACTGAATGTACTTCGTGAGGCAGTAGAAGGAAAACGGATTATTATGATTGACGATTCCATTGTACGAGGAACTACCAGTGACCGTATTGTAAGAATGCTTCGTGAAGCAGGAGCAAAAGAAGTGCATGTGCGCATCAGTTCACCACCATTTTTATGGCCATGCTATTTTGGAACAGATGTACCGGCAAGAGAACAGTTGATTGCTTATAACCGTACGGTAGATGAGATTTGTGAAATTATCGGTGCAGATTCCCTTGGTTATTTAGAAATCAGCCGTTTAGAAGAACTGGTAGATGGATTAAGCATTTGTAAAGGATGCTTTACTGGAAAGTACCCGTTAGACCCACCAACAGAAGATATTCGAGGAAATTACGAAAAATAAGGAGAAGAGAAAATGACAGACAGATATCAGAGCCCATTATCCGAACGTTATGCAAGCAAGGAGATGCAGTATATTTTCTCTCCAGATAAAAAATTTAAGACCTGGAGAAAATTATGGATTGCATTAGCAGAAGTAGAACACGAATTAGGACTGAATATTACACAGGAACAGATTGATGAATTAAAAGCAAATGCGGATGATATTAATTACGATGTTGCAAAAGCTCGTGAAAAAGAAGTACGTCATGACGTTATGTCTCATGTTTATGCATATGGCCAGCAGTGTCCAAATGCAAAAGGAATCATTCACTTAGGAGCAACGTCTTGTTATGTTGGGGATAATACAGATATTATCATTATGACAGAAGCACTTCGTTTGGTGAAAAAGAAATTAATCAACGTAATTGCAGAATTATCTAAATTTGCAATGGAACATAAAGATCTTCCAACACTTGCGTTCACTCACTTTCAGCCTGCACAGCCAACAACGGTTGGAAAACGTGCAACATTATGGTTAATGGATTTACTTCTTGATTTAGAAGATTTGGATCATGTGATTGATAATATGAAATTATTAGGTTCAAAGGGAACAACTGGTACACAGGCAAGTTTCTTAGAATTATTTGAAGGTGACCATGAAACGATTAAGAAAATCGATGGAATGATTGCTGAAAAGATGGGCTTTTGTGCCTGCCAGCCAGTATCTGGACAGACATATTCCCGTAAAGTAGATTCACGTGTATTAAATGTATTAAGTGGAATTGCCCAGTCTGCACATAAATTTTCTAATGATATTCGTCTTCTTCAGCACTTGAAAGAAATTGAAGAACCATTTGAAAAGAGCCAGATCGGATCTTCTGCAATGGCATACAAACGCAATCCAATGAGAAGTGAAAGAATTGCCTCTTTAGCAAATTATGTGATGTCAGATGCGATGAATCCAGCATTTGTAGCATCTACACAGTGGTTTGAAAGAACATTAGATGACTCTGCAAATAAACGTCTTTCTGTACCAGAAGGATTCTTGGCAATTGATGGAATTTTAGATTTATACTTAAACGTTGTAGATGGATTAGTAGTATATCCAAAAGTAATTGAATCACGTTTGATGAAAGAATTACCATTTATGGCAACAGAAAATATTATGATGGATGCAGTAAAAGCTGGTGGAGACAGACAGGAACTTCACGAAAGAATCCGTCAGCATTCAATGGAAGCCGGCAGAATGGTAAAAGTAGAAGGAAAAGAAAATGATCTTTTAGAAAGAATTGCAGCAGATCCAGCGTTCGGAATGACAATGGAACAGTTAGAAGCAATTATGGAACCAAAGAATTTCGTTGGACGTGCTCCACAACAGACAGAAGAATTTATTAATGATGTCATCAATCCTATCTTAGATGCGAATAAAGATATCTTAGGAATGAAAGCAGAAATCAATGTATAATTAGGAAATAAGAAACAATGAAAAAGGGTGCATGCCCAGCCAGAGATAATTGGTTGGCATGTGCCTTTTTACATATGAAAATATTGGATTCTTCTTATTAAGAAATACATCAGACCATATTTATGATACAATGGAGATAAGAAAAAACGAAGGAGAAGGCAATGTTATACTTTGTAATTAACCCAAAAGCAAAATCAAATTATGGATGGTTCGTGTGGAAAAAAATTGAAAAAGAACTGATCCGCAGAAAAGTGCCGTATCAATATTATGTTACAAGAAGGAAAAAAGAGGCAGTCCTTTTTGCCAGAAAGCTGACATCTGGAGCGAGAAGCAGAACCATTGTCATTTTAGGCGGAGACGGCACCATAAATGAATTTTTAAATGGAATTCAGCGGACAGAAGGAATTAAATTAGGATATATTCCGATTGGATCTGGAAATGATTTTGCAAGAGGAATGGGCATCACAAAAGATTATAAAAAAGAAATAGAAAAGATGCTGGATGATCCAGGGGAAACAAACATTGATTATGGGGTGGTAACTTACCCATCTGGAAAAGAAGTACGTTTTTTTGTCAGTACCGGTATGGGATATGATGCAAAAGTTTGTTATGAAGTGGATCACACCCGGATGAAAAAGACACTGAATCGGATCCGTATGGGAAAATTGATCTATCTTTTAATTGGACTGAAAGATTTAATAAAGTCAGAAGTGTTTGATGGAACATTGGATATCGATGGAAAACGGGAACTGGAAGGGGGAGGATTTTTATTTGCTTCGTTTCATGTGCTTCCTTTTGAAGGAGGAGGATTTCGTTTTTGCCCAGATGCACAGGCGAGCGATGGTTATATGGATGTTTGTGTAGCGAAAGGAATTGCCAAATGGAAGATGCCATTTATTATTCCAATGGCAATTATGGGAAAACATACGAAATGTAAAGGGGTTTACCAGTACCGCTGTAAACATGCAGTGATGAGCAGTAAAAATAATCAATATGTACATACCGATGGGGAAGCGAAAAAACTGGAAAATGAAATAAGGCTTTCTATATCAAAAGAAAAGATTGCATTTATCAACTAAATACAATCTCTTCTAAATTTTTGCTTAATTTTCTAATAAACTATGACATAAATCAACAGTTACTTCGCAAAAAGAAGAAACTGTGATGGTTGCCATGGATAAATCTTGGTTTCCGAACATTGGGTTGGCAAATCCGATGGATTTTATGCCGGCACGGCTGGCAGCGATAAGTCCATTTTTTGAATCTTCGATAACCAGACATTCTGCTGGAAGAACCGCTAAAGCTTTTGCAGCGCGTAAAAATACTTCTGGATGAGGTTTGGATTCTTCGCATTCTGTTCCGGTTATAAAGGCAGAAAAATACGGACGTATGTGAAACAAATCTACAACACGGTTAATTTCTGACATTGGAGAAGAAGAAGCAATTGCTAAAGTAAATCCGGCGTCATAAAAACGTTTGATCAAATCAATGACATGAGGAAGTGGGGAAAGACCGTTTTGTTTTTCCATTACTGCCCGTTTCGCATTTACAAAACTCACGCATTCATCGATGGTAAGTGGAAGATGAAAATCATTAATGATCGTAGTCCACATAGATTTACTCGTAACACCGATAAACTGGTCCTGGTAATCATCAGCAGTAGTAATTCCATATTCTTTTAAAAGTTCATCGGTTGCAATCTTATATCCTGGCTCTGTGTCAGCAATGACTCCATCCATATCAAAAATAATTGATTTTAGCATTAAAAAATCCCCCTGTATAAAAATAGCCTTCGTGAAAAAGCACGAAGGCTGTTTTTGTATTCGATTATTCTACAGTAACTGATTTTGCAAGGTTACGAGGCTGGTCAACATTATATCCTCTGTAAACGGTTGTATGATAAGCTAATAACTGCATTGCAACGGTTACACCAAAACCGGCAAAGAAATCATCGGTCTTTGGTACCTGAATTAAATCATCGTATAAACCATCATAACCAGATACGTCTTCATCAGTAATGAGAATAACGTGTGCTCCACGGGCTTTTACTTCCTCTACGTTTGCAACAGTTTTAGAGAAGATATGATCCTGTGTTGCAACAGCAATGACAGGAACCCCTTCTGTAACAAGAGAAATGGTTCCATGTTTTAATTCACCAGCGTTATATGCTTCAGAATTAATATAAGAAATTTCTTTTAATTTTAAAGAGCCTTCACAGGCAACTGCATAATCCAGACCTCTTCCGATAAAGAAAGCAGAGAAAGTCTCTTTTAATTTATATGCAACTGACTGGATTTGTTCATCTAATTCTAAAACGTCATTAATTGTTTTTGTTGCTTCTACAAATCTATCTAAATAAGAGGCAATTTCTTCATCTGTTAAGATACTATTAATTTCGGCTAATTTCATAGTAATTAAATACATACCACAGCACTGTACGGTAAATGCTTTTGTACTTGCAACAGCAATTTCAGGGCCGGCATGTGTATACAACACATAATCGCTTTCGCGGGCAATACTGGAACCTTTTACGTTAACGATAGACATTGTTTTTGCACCACGTTCGTTTGCAAGGCGAAGTGCTGCTAAGGAGTCTGCAGTTTCTCCAGACTGTGTAACAACAATTACTAGTGTATGTCCATCCATAATCGGATCCATATAACGGAATTCAGATGCAATTTCTACTGTAACAGGAATACGGATTAAAGATTCGATGATGGATCTTCCTACTAATCCGGCATGCATTGCAGTACCACAAGCAGTGATGATAACACGGTTAATATCTTTGAATAAATCATCGCTGATTTTATCGGCAGAAAAATCAACTTTTCCATTATGAATACGAGGCATAATGGTATTAGTAACGGCTTCTGGCTGATCATAGATTTCTTTTTGCATAAAGTAATCATAACCACCTTTTTGTGCAGCGTTGATATCCCAGTCTACGTGAAGCATTTTAGGTTCTGTGACCTGCTCATCCATTGTGTATAAAGTAATAGCATCTTTTTCTAATACTACAATGTGATGTTCCGGTACAACAAAGTAATCTTTTGAATAAGGAATTAATGCAACAACATCAGATCCAATATAAGAACCAGCTTCTGTGTGTGTTGCAACTAATGGGCTTGCATTTCTCATACAGTAAATTGTACCCGGTCTGTCATTGAATATTACGCAGAATCCGTAAGCACCATCTAAAATAGCATCTGCTTTTCTTAATGCATCAAATGGATCACCTTCATATAAAGAATCAATTAATAAAGCTGCAATTTCACTGTCAGTTTCAGAAATAGGAGTGATTCCTTTTTTTGCTAAATCTGCAGTGATTTCTTTATAGTTTTCAATGATTCCATTATGGATTAAAGTTACTTTTGGTGTCTGATGAGGATGGGCGTTAGTTGTGGTAACTCCTCCATGAGTTGCCCAGCGGGTATGACCAATTCCGCATGTACCGTGAGTTCCTTCGGTAGCTGCAACTTTCTCACGTAAGTTAGCAACTTTTCCAGTTGTTTTAATCAGTTTTATCTGATCGTCCTGGACTAAAGCAATTCCAGCACTATCGTATCCCCTGTACTCTAAGCTCTGTAATCCGTTGATTAAGACGTCGGCTGCCTGACCACTTCCTGTAAATCCAATAATTCCACACATATTGAAAATCTCCTTCTATTCTATTGTTTTATTTATAATATGGTGGTTTTTCACACTTTGGTAATCCTGAATCTGTTCCTGAAATTACTTTCAGGGTTTACCAGGAAATACGCACCCAAAGCAGTGCGGAAAAGCATCCGCCGAATTTTCGATCACTTTTCTCCTCGTCATCCTACCATAAATAATTCCGATCTGATAGGATCTGGCGCTTGCTATTTGCTTTTTTTGACCTCCTTCTTATGATTCAATTACAGGGAGAAAAACCGTAAATCCCCTGGAATCTCAATAAACACTACCATTACATAGGAAAAAAGTCAAGTGAAAAAAGTATAAAGGGAATATCTTACATATTTGGTGTAAGATATGATATCTTACATAAACTTAACATTTATATAATATTAAGAAAATTATAAGAGTTTTTAGGTGGATAGTTTATGTCAAAAATGATATAATAGCGGTATTAATTATGATAAAATAGGTGAAAAATAATGAAAGAACGATTGAAAACTATTAAAAATTTCATAAAAGAGAAAATTAAATTCGTATTACGGCCAATCGGAAGAGGAATTGCTTTTATTATGAAGGCACTTTATAGGAAACCTCTTCTTTTAAATTTGCTTTTAGCAGTCATTCTTGCAGTGGTTCTTGAAATTCTCGGCAGACAGAGTTTTTCTTTGGATGCATGGGGATTCATAAGTGAGAAACCGATGATGTTTTTATATAGTGTATTCATTATATTCTTTTCTTATTCCATTGTGTTGGTTGTGCAGAGAAGAATTTTTACATACATTGTCGTATCGATACTATGGAGCATCGTTGGTATCGTAAACTTTATGATGCTTAGCAGCCGAAATACACCATTTACTTATGTAGATATTACTTTAATGAAATCAGTATTGCCAGTTATTACGAATTATTATTCCATTCCTGAGATTCTCGGAATGGCAGCTATGATATTAATCGGGTTGATTCTTTTGGTGACCGGATTTTTATATCTTCCGATGGAAGAAAAGAAGGAAGGAAAAGAAGGGAAAAAGAAACGGATTCGTAATGTGGCAGGTTTGGTCATTATCGCATCTGCATTTTTTATCACTACTCAGTATGGATTAAGAACTGGACTGATTACTACAAGTATTCATAACATCCGTCTGGCATATTCTGACTATGGAACTCCTTATTGTTTTAGTGTTACGGCTTTGAAGACGGGAATTGATCGCCCAGATAATTATTCGCAGGAAGAAATGACAAAAATTGTGAATAAAGTAGAAAAAGCAAGTGAAAAGAAAACTGCTTCCTCAAAGACAGAGACGAAAAAGCCCAATATTATTTTTGTTCAGTTAGAGTCTCATTTTGATTTAACACAGGTAAAAGGTATCAAATTTAACAAAGATCCGTTAGAAAATTTCCATCGATATATGAGAGAGTATTCTTCTGGTCATACGATGATGCCATCTTATGGTGCTGGTACCGCTAATACAGAATTTGAGATTATGACACAGATGAATCTGGATGCATTTGGCGCGGCAGAATATCCATATAAGACTGTATTGCAGGATCATACGACAGAAAGTGTTCCTACTGATTTAAAAGAGGAAGGATATTCCACGCATGCGATTCATAATAACAGTGCTGCGTTCTATGATAGAGATTTAGTGTTTGCTAATTTAGGATATGATTCTTTCACATCAAAAGAATGTATGGATATTAAAAAATGGACAGAAAATGGATGGGCGGAAGATGCTATTTTAACAGAACAGATCAATGATGTGCTGGATTCTACCGAAAATCAGGATTTTATCTATACAATTTCTGTTCAGGGACATGGAGATTATCCAACAACAGAAGTACTGGAAAATCCAACAATTTCTGTAGAAGGAATTGAGGATGAAGAACTTCTTAATAAATATACATACTATGCAAATCAGATTGATGAAATGGATGATTTTGTAAAAGAATTGGTAGAATCTTTGGAAGAACGAGAGGAAGAAACTGTTTTGGTCATGTACGGGGATCATCTTCCAAGTTTGGAAATCGAAGATGAAGATCTGACATATGGCAATAAATACTGGACCAGCTACTTTATCTGGGATAATATTGGATTAGAAAAACAGGATGGTAATATTGAGGCGTATAGATTGGCGTCTACTATTATGAATCGCCTTGGAATCGATAGCGGTTTATTGACTAAATTCCATCAGACACAGCAGAAATCAGATACTTATCTTGAAGATTTATCCGCTTTGCAGTATGATATTTTTTATGGAAAGAACTATATTTATAATCAGATGAATCCATATGAAGCCACTGATATTTATTTTGGCAACAAAGATCTGGAAGTTACCAAGATTTATGAATCCGATGATAGTATCTTTATTGTAGGAAATAATTTTACAAATTATTGCAATGTAATTGTAGAAGGCAATAAGATTTCTACGACATTCCATAATGAACATCTGCTGGAAATTTCAAAAGAAGATATCCGGGATGGAGATACGTTTGAAGTTGATATTATTAGTAAGGCACCGAGAACGTTGCGCAGATCAGTAGAATATCAATATAAAAAAGGAAACCAATAAAGAAGGATAGAAAGATAGACCCGTTGGATATTCCGACGGGTTTTGTTTTGGATACCTATAAAAAAAAGTGGACATGATAAATGGGTTATGCTATAATTCTATAATGTCTACCGTGGAAAGTTATGAGAGTTTTTCCTACTGGGATAAAGATACAGTATAGAAGATAAATTTTAGGAGGATTTGTGAAATGAGTTTACAAGTTGAAAAATTGGAACATAATATGGCTAAGCTTACAATTGAAGTTGATGCTGAAGAATTCAAAAAAGCAACAACAGAAGCTTATAAAAAACAGAAAGGAAAATTCAATATTCCTGGATTTAGAAAAGGAAAAGTACCTCAGGCTTACATCGAAAAAATGTATGGACCAGAAGTATTTTATGAAGAAGCAGCGAATATTATTATTCCAAAAGCTTATGCAGAAGAAATGAAAGACTGTGATTTAGAAATCGTTTCCAGACCAGAAATCGA
The DNA here is from genome assembly GCA_036311565.1 of Lachnospiraceae bacterium. Taxonomy (GTDB): domain Bacteria; phylum Bacillota; class Clostridia; order Lachnospirales; family Lachnospiraceae; genus Fimousia. The sequence continues at coordinate 16,305 of JAXJPR010000009.1, read as the reverse complement.
TATTGAACAGATCGAAAAAGGAAAATCATTTATCTTTACTGCAGAAGTTGCTTTAAAACCAGAAGTAACTTTAGGCGAATACAAAGGATTAGAAGCGGATGTTACTGTAGAAGAAGTAACAGAAGAAGAAGTTTCTGCTGAATTAGTAAAACAGCAGGAAGAAAATGCTAGAGAAATTACTGTAGAAGATAGAGCAATTGAAAATGGAGACATCGCATTAATCGACTATTCTGGTTCTATTGATGGTGTAAAATTCGAAGGTGGAACAGCTGAAAACCAGACATTAGTAATCGGATCTGGATCTTTCATCGATAACTTTGAAGAACAGTTAATCGGTAAAAATATCGGAGAAGAAGTAGAAGTTAACGTAACATTCCCAGAAGAATACCATGCACCAGATTTAGCTGGAAAAGCTGCTGTATTTGCAGTAAAAATCAATGGTATTAAAGTAAAAGAACTGCCAGTGATCGATGATGAATTTGCATCAGAAGTATCTGAATTTGATACATTAGAAGAATATAAAGCTGATATCAGAGCAAAATTAGCTGATAAGAAAGAAAAAGCTGCTCAGACAGAAAAAGAAAACATGGTTGTTGATAAAGCAGTAGAAAATGCAACAATGGATATTCCAGAAGCTATGATTTTAGAACAGACAAATCAGATGGCTCAGGAATTCGCTCAGAATTTAAGCTACCAGGGATTACAGTTAGAACAGTACTTCCAGTTTACAGGAATGACTCAGGAAAAATTCATGGAAGACTTAAAACCACAGGCTGAAAAACGTATCCAGTCCAGATTAGTTTTAGAAGCAATTGTTGCAGCAGAAAACATTGAAGCATCAGAAGAAGAATTAAATGCAGAAATCACTAAAATGGCAGAAATGTACCAGATGGAAGCAGAAAAACTTCAGAGCCTAATTGGCGATGCTGAAAAAGAACAGATGAAAAAAGACATTGCTGTTCAGAAAGCAGTTGATTTATTAGTTGCAGAAGCAAAATAATGATACTGTTCTATAGAGAATCGTAGAAGAAATATAATCACAAAGAAAGGGAAACCATTCTTCCCTTTCTTTGTACTATGTAAAGATAGGAGGAATTTCTATGAGTTTTGTACCTTATGTCATTGAACAGACAGGCAGAGGGGAACGTTCTTATGATATTTATTCAAGACTTTTAAAAGATAGAATTATCTTTTTAGGTGAAGAAGTGACAGATGTATCTGCCAACTTAATCGTTTCCCAGCTATTATTTTTAGAATCTGAAGATCCGGATAAAGATATTAATTTCTATATCAATAGTCCTGGAGGATCTGTAGTAGCAGGTATGGCTATTTACGATACGATGCAGTATATTAAATGTGATGTATCAACCATTTGTATGGGAATGGCTGCCAGCATGGGAGCATTCTTATTGGCTGGTGGTACAAAAGGAAAGAGAATGGCCCTTCCAAATGCAGAGATCATGATTCATCAGCCATCTGGTGGTGCTCAGGGACAGGCAACAGATATTGAGATTGTAGCAAATCATATTTTGAAAACAAAACACAAATTAAACACTATTTTAAGCGAAAATACTGGCCAGCCATATGAAAAGATCGCAGCAGATACGGAACGCGATAATTATATGTCTGCGCAGGAAGCAATGGAATATGGTTTGATTGATAGTGTAATCAGTAAGAGGTAGATAATAAATGGCAGGAAGAATGGATGATAGAAAGCAGCTTAGATGCTCTTTCTGTAATAAGACCCAGGACCAGGTCCGTAAATTAATTGCAGGACCAAAGGCAAAGGGCGTGTACATTTGTGATGAATGTATCGAAGTTTGCAGTGAAATCATCGCAGACGAATTTGTTCCATACAATAATCAGGATGGAATCAATTTACTAAAGCCAAAAGAAATCAAAGCATTTTTAGATGATTATGTGATTGGACAGGAAGAAGCGAAAAAAGTACTTGCAGTGTCTGTGTACAATCATTATAAAAGAATTCTTGCAAATGAAAATTCTGACATTGAATTACAGAAAAGTAATATTTTAATGCTTGGTCCAACAGGATCTGGAAAAACATTACTGGCTCAGACGCTGGCAAAAGTTCTGAATGTGCCATTTGCTATTGCAGATGCGACTGCACTGACAGAAGCCGGATACGTTGGAGAAGATGTAGAAAATATTCTTTTAAAAATTATCCAGGCCGCAGACTATGATATTGAACGCGCAGAATGCGGAATTATCTATATTGATGAAATTGATAAAATCACTAGAAAGTCTGAAAATACGTCTATTACCCGTGATGTTTCTGGAGAAGGCGTTCAGCAGGCATTATTAAAGATTATTGAAGGAACAACTGCATCAGTTCCTCCTCAGGGAGGAAGAAAACATCCTCATCAGGAATTTATTCAAATCGATACAACAAACATTTTATTTATCTGTGGTGGAGCCTTTGATGGATTAGAAAAAATCATTGAATCCAGAACCGGTAAAAAATCTATGGGATTTAATGCAGTGATCGAGCAGCAGAGTAAAAAAGATGTGGGAGCACTTTTAAAAGAAGTATTACCACAGGATTTAGTGAAGTTTGGATTGATCCCAGAATTTGTAGGACGTGTTCCGGTCGTGGTTTCTTTGGATAAACTGGATGAAGAAGCTTTAATCAGCATATTAACAGAGCCAAAGAGTGCAATTGTAAAACAATATTGCAAATTATTTGAATTAGATGGAGTCGAATTAGAGTTTGAAGAGGATGCTTTAAGAGCGATTGCAAAACGTGCCATTGAAAGAAATACCGGCGCAAGAGGACTTCGTGCCATTATGGAATCTGTCATTATGGATTTAATGTACACAGTTCCATCCGATGAATACATTGAAAAATGTGTGATTACAAAAGATGTGGTAGAAAATGGTGCTCAGCCTCTCATCGTTCGTTCCGATGAAAAAAAAGCAGTTAAAAATTTAGCTGCCAAGAGAAATGCAAAGAAAAATAGCGGAGAAATTGCATAATCATAGAAATTTATAATTTCGACGGATGAATGTTTCCATAGGAATCAGGCTGCTTTCATAGAGATTTCAGGCTTTATGAAAGCAGCTTTGTTGTTATACATAAGAAAAACGCTTTAATGAAGGAGGAATACATGACTAGAGTGTTGCCAATGCTTGCATTGCGAGGAAAAATAATATATCCTGATACAACTGTACATTTTGATGTATCAAGAGAAAAATCAGCAGCGGCAGTTCAGGAAGCGATGCAGAATAATCAGATGATATTCTTATGCAATCAAATAGATCCAAATGTGGAAGATCCTGCGCCAACAGATTTGTTTGCAGTTGGTTTAGTTGCCAAAATCAAACAGATCGTAAAATTGCCTCAAAATCTGATCCGTGTGTTTGTGGAAGGAATTGAGAGAGGGAAGATTACCGAAATTTGTGAGGAAACGCCTTCTTTTCGAGTAGAAGTAGAAACCCTTGATACAGTCAAAGACTTTGACACCTATGAAAGAGAAGCTTATCTGGAATCCATAAAAAATGGTTTAGAAACTTATTATGCGGAGAATGTCCATTTAAATCGGGAATTTGTTGGAAAAGCCCTTCATACTCAGGATTTGGAGAAGTTAATTGATGAGATTGCTACGCATCTTCCTTTTTCTCTGGAGAAAAAACAGGATATTTTAGAAATTTCTAATCTAAAACAAAGGGCAGAGAGGCTGCTGGTCGTTTTGAAAGAAGAATATGAGATTGCCAGAGTGCAAAAAGATATTCAGACAAAAGTGAAAGCTGCTGTGGATAAAAATCAGAGAGATTATATGCTTCGGGAACAGATGCAGATCATTCGTAAAGAATTAGGAGAAACATCTGTGGAAGAGGATGCAGATGTCTTCATGGCAAAAGTTCAGGAATTAGATGCCTCTGACGAAATCAAAGATAAAATTATAAAAGAAATTAATCGTTTTAAATCTATGCCTGCAATGGCAGGAGATAGCGGAATGCTGCGCAATTATATTGAGACCATGCTGGAAATGCCTTGGAATCGCTTTCAAGAAGAAAATCATGATATTAGAAAAGCAGCAACGATATTAGAAGAAGATCATTATGGATTGAAGAAAATAAAAGAACGTATTATTGAGTTTTTAGCAGTGCGCACTCTTACCAGAAAGGGTGAAGCGCCAATTATCTGTCTGGTGGGACCTCCAGGAACAGGAAAAACATCCATTGGAAGATCCATTGCCAGAGCGTTAAATAAGAAATACGTAAGAATTTCTCTTGGAGGCGTTCGGGATGAAGCTGAAATCCGCGGACATAGAAAAACGTATATTGGAGCCATGCCTGGAAGAATTGCAGAAGCAATCAAAAAGGCAGGAGTCTGCAATCCATTGATTCTTTTGGATGAAATCGATAAGACAGGAAAAGATCAACGAGGAGATACAGCAGCGGCCTTACTGGAAGTATTAGATGGAGAACAGAACGTAAATTTTCGTGACCATTATCTGGAAGCACCATTAGATTTGAGTGAAGTCTTATTTATTGCCACAGCCAATGATGCTTCTATGATACCAAAACCTCTGTATGACCGTATGGAAATAATTGAGGTATCCAGCTATACAGAGAATGAGAAGTTCCACATCGCCCAGGACTATCTTGTGGATAAACAGCGAAAAGTAAATGGATTAAGTGAAAAAGAAGTGCGTTTTCGTCGGGAAGCCATCCAGGAAATGATCCAGTCTTATACGAGAGAAGCGGGTGTTCGTTCGTTGGAACGAAAAATTGGAGATATTTGCCGAAAATCAGCCAGGATTTTACTTGAGCGTAAAAAAGATCATGTGACGGTTACCAAAAAGTCAGTCAGAGATATGCTTGGAACACCGCCTTATGGAAAAGAAGATTATGATTTAAATCCACAGTGCGGCGTAGTAAGAGGACTTGCCTGGACCAGTGTGGGTGGAGATACTTTGCAGATTGAAGTAAATACCATGCCTGGGAAAGGCAAATTGCAGCTTACTGGAAATCTTGGGGATGTGATGAAAGAATCCGCCCAGATTGCCATTAGCTATGTGCGTTCCATTGGTGAATCTTATGGAATCGCAGATGATTATTTTGAAAAGCATGATATACATATTCATGTTCCAGAAGGAGCCGTACCAAAAGATGGACCTTCTGCAGGGATTACCATGACAACTGCAGTATTGTCTGCAGTTACTGGAAAGAAAGTGCGCGGTGACATTGCCATGACAGGAGAAGTGACACTGCGTGGAAAGGTATTGCCAATTGGAGGATTGAAGGAAAAACTATTAGCTGCAAAAAATGCAGGAGTACAGGAAGTTTTTGTACCGTTTAGAAATAAGAAAAATGTCAATGATATTGAAAAAGAAATTACCGGAGGACTTCAAATTACCTATGTATCTGAGATGAAAGAAGTGCTTTTGGGAGCATTTCTTTAGAAAGGAGCACACATGGTCATAAAATCAGTCAATTTGGAAACTGTCTGTGGGATTACCAGTAAAATTCCGAAAAATACATTACCAGAAGTAGCATTTGCAGGAAAATCCAATGTAGGAAAATCTTCTTTAATTAATGGCTTGATGAATCGCAAGTCTTATGCCAGAACTTCTGCACAGCCGGGAAAAACACAGACGATTAATTTTTATAATATCAACGAAGAATTGTATTTTGTGGATTTGCCAGGATACGGATATGCGAAAGTGTCCCAATCCATAAAGGAAAAATGGGGAAAAATGATCGAGGGATATCTGAATCAGTCTGAGCAGCTGGCGATTGTCTTTTTATTAATTGACATTCGTCATGATCCATCTGCTAATGACTGTCAGATGTATGAATGGATTATTGCGAATGGATATTATCCAGTAATTATTGCAACCAAATTAGATAAATTGAAACGAAGTCAGGTACAAAAGCATGTCAATGCAATTCGTACGAAATTGAAATTACGTGGAAATACACCAGTATTTCCATATTCAGCTCTTACAAAGCAAGGAAGAGATGAAATCTGGGAATTTATCGATGAATTCGTATTTGGTGAGTAATAGATATATTTTGAATATTGTATTTTTGAGTTTATAAAAGCAGAGTAAAACAATTGAATTGTACAAAGTTTTCTCTGCTTTTATAAATTTTAGAAGAATATAATATTTAAGAATATTCTATTTCAGCATCAATTTCTCTACCAGATAGGAATATACATCAGAACTGTCTTTGTGCCAGTCATCGCATATAGCAATGGCCTGGTCTTTTGAAAAGACGTTTAGCTTTAATTCTAATAATGTATTTCCCTTTTCTTTGATCTTGCAGTCAACAAAATATTCATCTTTTTTGCTTGGATAGTAATCAGCAGTAATTTCTACTTCATTTCTAAGATGATATTTATTGTTCTCAAAATAAGTCAGAATATCCTTTTTAATTGCATCAGAAATGCGGTCTTCGAACATTTCAATGGCTTCTTTTCCAGCTGGTTCCAAATGATAGAGCGAAGAATTACGGATATTTTCCACACGGATCATATCAGCTTCCAGTAATTCATTGATGGCAGTCTGCAGGCTAAAATAATTCGTATAGCCCTGATCTAAAATAAACTCGGATATTTGTGAATTGGTCAAAGGAAAATCTACTTTCTCAAGCATAAATAAAATGATTAGTTTATAAAGAGTATTTGCATCTTGCTGCATATCTCATCACTCCTTGCTGTTTTATGGTGTAGTCTTAAAGAATGTATGATGTTCGGGGACAGTGAATCCCCTGATAGCTGTCTCTGATTTTCATTTCATGAGCAATGGTATTTAGTACCATTCGTTTATTTCCACTCCAAAGAGGTGCCATAAGAAGATGTTTTGGACCATCCCCTGTAATACGGTGGATGACAATGTCTTCTCTTAAATGTTCCAGGCATGTAATGAGCAGATCCACATATTCTTCCAAAGAGAATACTGGAAAAGGTGATTGTTCATATTCACGTCCCATCTGGGTATCTTTTAGCACATGGAGCATGGAAAGTTTTACTCCGTGGATTGGAAGCTGATTTAAATATTCAACAGATTCTAACATTTGTTTTTTTGATTCGCCGGGAAGTCCAAGGATCAAATGGACAATCACGGGAATCTTTCTTTGATAGAGTTTCTCTACAGCATCTAAAAAAACAGGAAGAGAATATCCTCTATGAAATTCTTGTGCAGTTTTCTCATGGATGGTCTGCAGGCCTAATTCCAAAAAAACAGGCTTAATGGCCTGGAGTTCTTCCAGTAATGTAAGGATCTCATCTGGCAGGCAGTCTGGCCGCGTGCCAATAGAGATTGCTGCGATCTGTGGATGATTGGCAGCTTCCAAGAACATAGGACGAAGCTTTTCTACAGGTCCATAAGTACTGGTAAATGCCTGAAAATAGGCAATATATTGATTTGTAGCTACCTTTTTGGAAACAAGAGCAATTCCTTCTTCAATCTGTTCGGTAATGGATTTTTCTCTAGAGGAGGCAAAATCACCAGATCCTCCTGTACTGCAAAAAGTACATCCGCCATAACCTAAAGTGCCATCCCGGTTTGGACAGGTACATCCGGCATCCAGAGATACTTTATATAATTTTCTTCCAAATGTGTATTTGATGTAACTGTCAAAAGAATAGAATCTTTTTCCATGCCAGTTTGGATGTTTCATCTTAGATATGTTCCTTTACTGCATTGGCTACCGTATCTGCCAGTCTTGGGTCAAATGGCTCTGGCAAAATATTTGTATCACTTAATTCTTCATCCGGAATCAGAGAAGCAATCGCCAGTGCAGCTGCTAACTTCATCTCTTCTGTAATCTGAGAAGCGCGTCCTTCTAAAGCGCCTTTAAAGATACCAGGGAATACTTCTACGTTATTTACCTGATTTGGAAAATCAGAACGGCCAGTTCCTACGACACGGGCGCCAGCTTCTTTCGCAAGATCTGGCATGATTTCTGGGACTGGGTTTGCCATGGCAAAAATAATGGCATCTTTGTTCATGGAAGCGATCATTTCTTTGGTTACGATTCCTGGAGCAGAAACACCAACAAAAATGTCAGCGTCAACAAGAGCATCTGCCAAAGTTCCTTTTTTATTAGAAAGGTTGGTCACTTCCAACATTTCTTTTTGTGCCCAGTTTAAATCTTTGGAGTCTTTTCCTAAAATACCGGAAATGTCACACATGGTCACATCTTGAAAACCATAGCGCAATAATAATTTACCAATGGCCATACCGGCAGAACCAGCTCCGTTAATAACTACCTTACTGGTCTCTTTTTCACGTCCTGTGACTTTCATGGCATTGATGACACCGGCTAATACAACAATAGCTGTTCCGTGCTGGTCATCATGAAAGACAGGAATGTCTAATAATTCTTTTAAACGATTTTCGATTTCGATACATCTCGGAGCAGAAATATCTTCTAAGTTAATGCCTCCAAATGCAGGGGCGATGCGTACGACTGTCTCTACGATTTCATCCACATCCTGTGTGTCCAGACAAATAGGGAAAGCGTTGACATTTCCAAATTCTTTGAATAAGACTGATTTTCCTTCCATAACAGGCATAGCAGCTTTTGCTCCGATATTTCCTAATCCTAATACGGCACTTCCGTCAGAAACTACGGCAACCGTATTTGACTTAATTGTATATTTATAAACTGCCTCCGGGTCTTTTGCAATTGCTTTACAAGGTTCGGCAACACCTGGTGTATAAGCAAGTGCCAAATCTTCTCTGGAAGCAACTTTGCATTTTGAGGTGGTTTCAATTTTTCCGTTCCATTCTTCATGAAGTTCTAAAGCTTTTTCATTTATCGTCATGGTTTTGTATCCTCCTACTTACATTATATACATTCGTCCATTTTCATTATTCTATGATACCACTTGAGATAAAGAACCGCAAGAAAAAGAAAGAATTGAAAAGCGCTGTTATCTACGATAAAATAAAGAAAAATGGGGGGTTTTAGGAAGGATTTTTTTAGGAAAGTGCCAGAAGGAGAATCGTATGTTAAAGAGCAAAGGACTACTATTATTTGATTATGATGGAACATTGGTAGATGGAAGTATTGGGATTCATGAAATGAGTGAAAAAACAGTGGAAGCATTGACAAAAGCACGGGAAAACGGATATTTAACAGTTTTGTCTTCTGGAAGAAGTGTCTGCTTGGTGGAGAAGGTAAAGCATCTGTTTGATGGATTTATTACGACGAATGGTGCATATGCTGTGATCAAAGGAGTGGAATATCATAATATAGTAATGGACCCCGAGATATTGAAAAAGGCAGTGGATTTCTTTGAAAAGAATAAAGAGCATATTTATGCAAATATTGAAAATCAGGAATATGCCTATGGAATTGACATCGGAACTCCTCTTTATGAATGGAATATGAGGTATTTTGGTCTGGACCGCTCTAAATTTATTCAGTGGGAAGGACAGTATGAAACTGGATGTAATAAAATAACAGTGATGTATGATAAGAGAGAAATTTATGAAGCATTAGAAGCCATCTTGGGGGTCGAATTAGAGGTGATCGATCATCCGTTGGAAAATTATGCAGAAATCATGTCGCCAGGATGTACCAAAGGCTCTGCACTAAAAGCAATTTTAGAAAAGACAGGGATGCCGGTCGAAAAAGTATATGCATTTGGGGACAGTGAAAATGATTATACCATGTTAAAAGAAGCAGGACATGCTATTATTATGGGAAAACATAGTCCGATGGTAGAAGAAGTGGCGGATTTTGTGACACTTCGTGTGGAAGAAGAAGGGATCTGTCATGCGCTGAAACATTTTGGGATTATATAAAAATAGAAAAAAGAATCTTTATAAAATTCTACTGAAAAATGATTCATACTCATTCCCTCTATTAATAGTTTATGGCATATATCACATACTATTGATGTAAATTCGTGCATTATTTTTTACCGAAAATATTGACAATCCGCTGTTTTTTACGGTATAGTTATGTTTAATAGCGACGACGAAGAGAAGTAACACAGAAGATCACTTCCAGTGAGCAGGAGATAGTGGAAACCCTGCAGAATGAGTCTGTGTGAATAACACTTTACCAGCTGCAATCTGAACGGCACTGAGCCAAGTAGGTGCGCCGTAGGCCGCACGTCAGACGGCAAGGTTTTTCAACCGATGAGTGACTGCCAAGCAGTAAATCAGGTGGTACCGCGGACAGACTGTTCGTCCTGACATTTGTTATGGATGGAGAGTCTCTTTTTTTGTTTTACCAGAAATTGATCGGAAAAAATAAAAGAGATGATACATTCAAAAAAACCAGCATTCATGTTAGAAGGAGAAACTTTTATGAACACATCAAACATTTATCGTAACCGATTATTAAACAATATCAGCGAAAATGATATCGGATCTACTTTAAAGGTTGCCGGATGGGTAGAAAACATTCGTGACCATGGAGGAGTTTCCTTTATCGATTTAAGAGATATGTATGGCGTACTTCAGATCGTAATGCGCAATACCGATTTATTAGACGGAATTACAAAAGAAGACTGTATTTCCATCGAAGGGGTTGTAGACAAACGTGATGAAGAAACTTATAACCCTAAAATTCCAACAGGAACCATTGAATTAGAAGCACACAAAGTAGAAATTTTAGGTAAAGTATACAAACAGCTTCCATTTGAAATTATGACTTCCAAAGAGGTACGTGAAGATGTTCGTTTAAAATACCGCTACTTAGATATGCGTAATAAGAAAGTAAAGGATAACATCATTTTCCGTTCTCAGGTCATCAGTTTCTTAAGAGAAAAAATGACAGAAATGGGATTTTTAGAAATCCAGACACCAATCCTTTGTGCATCTTCTCCAGAAGGAGCAAGAGACTATATCGTGCCATCCCGTAAATTCAAAGGTAAATTCTATGCATTACCACAGGCACCACAGCAGTACAAACAGTTATTAATGGTATCTGGAATTGATAAATACTTCCAGATCGCACCATGCTTCCGTGATGAAGATGCCCGTGCAGACCGTTCTCCAGGGGAATTCTATCAGTTAGACTTTGAAATGAGTTTTGCAACTCAGGAAGATGTATTCCGTGCAGGAGAAGAAGTATTAACGGCTACCTTTGAAAAATTTGCTCCAGAAGGAAGTAAAGTCACAGCAGCTCCATATCCAGTCATCAGCTACAAACAGGCAATGCTTGAATATGGTACGGATAAACCAGACTTACGTAACCCATTAAAAATCGTAGACGTAACAGATTTCTTCCAGAGATGTACCTTTGAACCATTCCATGGAAAAACAGTTCGTGCTGTTAACGTTCATCAGCAGATGTCTAAGAAATTCCATAAAAAATTCGAAGAATTTGCTAAGAAGATCGGTATGGGTGGTCTAGGATATCTTCAGGTCCAAGATGATATGACATACAAAGGACCAATTGACAAATTTATCCCAGATGAAATGAAACAGGAAATCGCCGATATCGCTGGGCTACAGGCAGGAGATACGATCTTCTTTATTTGTGACAGAGAAAAACAGGCTGCATTATTTGCAGGACAGATTCGCACAGAATTAGCAAATCGCCTGGATTTATTAGAAAAAGATGCATATCGTTTCTGCTTTATCAATGATTTCCCAATGTATGAATATGATGAAAAAGAAAAGAAAATCATCTTTACTCATAATCCATTCTCTATGCCACAGGGCGGATTAGAAGCATTAAATACAAAAGATCCAGAAGAAATTTTGGCATATCAGTACGATATCGTATGTAATGGGGTAGAATTATCTTCCGGAGCAGTTCGTAACCATAACTTAGAAATCATGGTAAAAGCATTTGAAATCGCAGGTTATACCGAAGATGATTTAAAAGAAAAATTTGGTGCATTATACAATGCATTCCAGTTTGGTGCTCCACCACATGCAGGTATGGCACCTGGGGTCGATCGTATGATCATGCTTCTTCGCAATGAAGAAAACATTCGTGAAGTCATTCCATTCCCAATGAACGGAAATGCGCAGGATTTAATGTGTGGTGCTCCTGGTGAAGTAACAGAAATGCAGCTTCGTGAAACACACATCAAAGTAAGAAAATAAGATAGTATCTAATGATAGAAAAAGGTTATTGTACGATATCAGTAACCTTTTTCTAGACAGTAAATTATTAGTAAAATATTGACTTTTATTCTATGATAGCCTAAAATAAATGTAATAAGGGTATAAATAGGTTGAGATATCATTGACCCTTAACATGATTAACAAGGGAGGATTTCATGAAAATTAAGAAAGAATTTGTTCTAAGGGAAATTGCTGGGGAATACATTTTAGTTCCTGTTGGTAATACAGCAATGGAATTTAATGGTTTGATTACCTTAAATGAAGTTGGTGCATTTTTATGGGAGAAATTACAGCAGCAAATAGAATTAGATCAATTGGTGGATGCTGTATTAGATGAGTATGAGATTGATCGAGAGACAGCAGGACTGGATGTGGAAGAGTTCGTAGAAAACTTGAGAAAAGCAGAGATATTGCAATGAGCATAACTTGTTTTATGGAGAGAGCATGGTTTTAATAAAGGCGAAACTGGATGGATTCGAAACAAAAGGACAATTGGAACGTGAAAGAGTACAGAAGTGGTTGAAAGCGCAATTGGAAAAAGCACCTCGCCAATTATTATTTGGATGTCGTGGAATGGGGAAAACTACGGCATTGCTTAGTTTTATACGAAAGAATTATAGAAATCGATATGGATATTATTGCCTGGATGATTGTGATAATGATATAGCACAATTCCAGGCATATTTTGTTGCAATGATAAAAAATGCAGGAATTTTTGCAAAAGAAAATTTGAAAGAAGTAAAGCTGCACGAAATGATATGTATGATTTTAAAGGCTTTAGAAGATGATAAAGAAAAAAGGATTCTTGTATTCGATGGGGTTGACTGTCTGAGAAATTTAGAGATTATAGAAGCGTTGCTTTTTTTTATAAAGTATGTGAATAGTTTATGTGCCGTTATCCTTGTCTGTGATAATATGGTGCAGGACGAATTTAAGCAAGTATGTTATGAAGGTCGTCTGGCCGTGCTGACGGCTGAACAAATAGTATTCAATAAAGAAGAATTGTCGCGTTATCTTTTTTCCATGCGTTGGCATATGCAGAAAGCGGAACTGCAGATGATTTATAAATATTCGGGAGGATGGCCGGGAATATTTTGTTTAATGGAGCAATTCTGGAAAAAATCAAAGAGAAAAGGGGAGATAGAGAATATTATTCTATTTCCACTCTTACATGAATATTTGTACCGTACTATCTGGATATATCAGTCAGAGGTACAACAGATGATTTTGATTTATGCCAGTTTGTTTCCATATGTGGATGAAGAATTTTTTCGAGATATTGTAAAAATAGCCTTGCGAAATGATGAATTATTGTGGTTGGTTCATTCTGGCATTCTAATATATGAACAGGATACAGGATACTATCAAATAAGAGATATGATGAAGTCATTTATGGAAAAGACTGTTCCGAATGATGGACATATAGATGATCAAATAATCAGGGAAGCAGCTTATTGGTATGATAAAAAGGGATTAACAAAAGAAGCGGTGTTGTGTTTCAATACGATGAAAGAAAAAGAAGAGTTATCAGCATATTTGGTTTCCCATGTGCAAGAAATAATGTTGGGACTTGAATATGAGGAATTAAGAGGGTGCCTTCAATATGAGAAAGACAGAGAAGGACGTCCGGAAGAATGGTTTTTACAGGGAATACTATTACTGCATGATGAGAAATATGAACAGGTTCATGTTATTCAGCAAAGACTTAAAGAACGATATCATAGTACAAAGGAAGAAGAGAAGAAGAGAGTAGCTGAGTTATTGTTGAATTTATTGTATCAGAATTCTCGCATTGGAGTGAAAGAATGGATTGGAGAGGCAGAAAGATATCTGGATGAAAAAGAAAAAGTTCATTTGTATACATTGACCAATAAAGGCATAAATATCTGTTGTGGAGCAAAAAATCTGTCTTCTTTCTTTACAGAAGGAATCAAACAGCAAAGAGAGTATAAAAAAAGGTGGAAGATGATTGTATGTGAGGAACAGGAAGGATGCTTTGATATTGCAGAAATAGAATATTTGCTGGAAACGAATCGGGAAAAGCAGGCTGTGGAAAAATTGCAGGAGATACTGGCTCAAACACAAGATTATTCAGAACAAAACCAGTTAATTGGAATTTATGGTATTATGTGTAAGCTATATCGCAAAAAAGTAAATGATAGTTTTTATGAAATTACCATGTATTTTATAGAAACGCAGTTAAAAAGTCGACATAATCTATGGATGGATAGAAATATGAAAGCATGTCGTATCTATTATGAAGCCTGGAGAGATGGCAGGGATCAGTTGGCATATTGGATTCGATACGATGCTCCAGAAAATGGAGAACATATTACCTATGAAAATGCATATGTGCATATGATAAAGGGAATCGGATTTCTTAGTTTTCATCAATATGATAAAGCATATCCTATATTAGAAAATGTTTCCTTCTTTTATAAGAGGAAGAATAATCTGTTGTATTTAATAAAAAGTATATTTGGTCAGGCAGTGGCGTTATATGGGTTAAATCGACATACAGAGGCCCTTAAACTGGCAACTGAAGCAATAACTTTAGGCGCAAAATATCGTTATGTAGGAATCTATACAGAATTTGGGAAAATAGGATATGAGTTGATTCGATTATATCAGCAGGTAATCAAAGGGGGAGAAGAAAAACGTTCAGGGAAAAAGAAAAAATATTACTATGGAAATATTCTTCATTCTTCTTATGAAGATTATCAGTCTATTCTCCTTCGATGTGCAAAAAAGGAAATGAGACATTATGCAGCAGAAGAAAATGTTGAAAAAGATCGTTTGACGACTACAGAATTACTGGTTCTCAAAGCTGTGAGCAGTGGAATGTCGAACAGAGAGATTGCTGATGAGATGAATATCAAACAGACAACGGTAAAGACGCATCTATATACGATTTATAGAAAGTTAGATGTAAAAAGCCGTGTGGCCGCAGTCAATCGGGCAAAAGAAAGTGGAATCTTATAGAAAACAGATTTCAAATATAATAAAAAAGCAAAAAATATAATACTAAAGTATGAAGAAAGAAAAAAAGTAGAATGGTATAATATTATAGATTTCTAAGTATGTAATGATTTGAAGTAGCCAGAAAAAGGGGAAAGAATCAAAGCTTTAGAAATTACTTCTGCCGGGGAGTGATAATGGGGTCAATTATTAGAGGGGAGGGACAATGATTGAGATGGCTTTCTGGAATTTATTTTAATGAGGCAGAAGATCCCAGACACAAGAGTACAAAGGAAATTTCAGCCTGCAATCATTGTGTCGTAACCATTGTTCGGTTTGTCTTGCATAGCATGCCGGATGAATTCATTTATGCAAATAATTATGAAAGGAAGTAGAATATGAAAAAAATGAAAAACAAGAAGCTGCTGAATAAGTTCTTGGCAGCGTTTCTGTCACTGGCAATGGTGATTTCAATATTTCCAGCATCTGTATTGGCAGCAGACGGTGAAACAACTGTTGGTAGCAGTGGCGTTGTGACGAATAAGACTGCTACATTGACAGATGATGGTACTTATACTATTAATCTGGAAGCTTATGCAACCGGTGCTACCACTACTACAACGACTACTGTAAAATCCGGTGAGCCACTGGACATCGTTTTAGTACTGGACCAGTCTGGATCAATGAAAGAAAGCGGTTATGTAGAACCGCTGAAAACAGCTGTTACCAATTTTGTGAGCAACATTTCAAAAAATGGGAAAGAGTATAGTGTTGATCATCGTATTGCTTTGGTTGGTTATGCTTCTCGGTATGATAGTAATAGCAAATGGGCGAATACTGGACTGTTTATCAATGGAGAGCTTTATAATTATCAAGAGGTCGGAAGCACTACTGAGACTACTCGTTTGACTTCTGAGCACTACAAAAATGCTCTGGTATCTGTAAATGATAACAATGGAGGTGTCAACAGTTCCATTACAACTGCTATTACTAAAATTAATGGCAATGGTGCTACGTATACTAATTATGGTATAGAAATGGCCAATGGTATTTTTAAAAATAATAGTGATGAATATATTAAGCCAGATGGCACAAAGGGTACTCGTAAACGTATTGTGGTAGTATTCACGGACGGGCAGCCAGGAAGACGTGGCTATGATGAGAATATTGCAAATGTTGCACTGCAAGAAGCTTACAAAAGTAAAAATACTTATGGGGCTACTGTTTATACTGTTGGCTTGTACGACAATGCAAATGATAATGTTACCAACTTTATGAA
>JAXJPR010000008.1:0-68470 GCA_036311565.1 Lachnospiraceae bacterium | reverse complement strand
TTTTTCGAAAGATGGTGAAAATCTCATTAGAATTTTCAAGGATCTGTGATTGTTCAGTTTTCAATGTTCGTCGCTGTTTTTCAACAGCTTTTATATTTTACCACAGTCTTTTTTGTTTGTCAAGAAGTTTTTCAAGCTTTTTTAACTTTTTTCGACTGTATTTTTTCACTGCCATTCGACAGCTTATATATTTTACCAAAACTCTTTCTGTTTGTCAAGAATTTTTTACTTAGTGCTAATTACTTTTCAGCAACCATGACAGTTTAACACTTTCAGAATTTTTTGTCAAGAACTTTTTTCAACTCTCAAGTTGTTGTCCAACTGACGATTCTATTTACGATTCACTGCCATATCAGCAACGAAGATTATATTATCACTTCAAAAGACTTTTGTCAACATATTTTTTTCTTTTCTTACATTTTTATTGTAATTCTTTTTTCTTGACTATATAATACTTATAGTTAACCAATCATTAATTACGGAGGTATTAAATTATGAAAAAAATTGCAAGTTTCACTGTAAATCATCTAGATTTACTTCCAGGGATTTATGTCTCAAGAAAAGACTATATAGGCAATGAAATATTAACAACTTTTGATCTTCGAATGACAGCACCTAATAAAGAACCCGTTATGAACACTGCAGAAATCCATACGGTTGAACATTTAGCTGCTACTTATCTTAGAAATAATGAAGATTATAAGGATCGTATCGTCTATTTTGGACCAATGGGATGCCGTACTGGCTTCTATTTAATTATAGCTGGAGATTTAACATCAGAAGAGGTTCTTCCTTTAATCACTTCTACTTTTGAATTCATCCGTGATTTTTCTGATGAAGTACCGGGTGCCAGCCCACGTGATTGCGGAAATTATCTGGATATGAATCTTCCAATGGCAAATTATATAGCAAATCATTATTTAGAACAAACTCTTTATCAAATTACAGAAAAAAATTTAAATTATCCCAAATAATTAAGTATTGTTGTATAAAAGAAAGGAGTCTCAAATCATCATTTGACACTCCTTTTTATCTTTATGATTGAGCTTCTATTTTTTCAGATAACTCATTCAGATATTCCCAACGCTCCATTTTTTCTTCTAATGCTTTTTCCGCTTTCTTTTTTTCTTCCAATAACTCATTGAGTTTAACAAAATCTGTAGCCATACGCTCCATTTTCTTTTCCAGCTCTACTATATGATTTTCCAAAGTTTCAATGTCGTCATCGATTGTCTCAAATTCTTTTTGTTCCATATAAGTAAACTTTAATTTCTTTTCTCTTGGCTTTTGATAGTTTTTCGCCTTTTTTTCTTTTACCACATTAACTTTTTCTTCTGGTACTTTTTTTGAAAGATAATCCGAATAGCCTCCTTCATATTGGCGAATTATCCCATTATTTTCAAATGCAAAAATACGATCTGCAATTCGGTCCAGGAAATAACGATCATGAGATACCGTAATGACAATTCCCTGAAACTGATCCAGATAATCTTCTAATATAGTAAGTGTTGCAATATCCAAATCATTGGTCGGTTCATCTAAAATCAGTACATTAGGAGATTCCATTAAAATTTTCAGCAAATATAGTCTTCTTTGTTCTCCTCCAGATAATTTACTAATTGGTGCATACTGCATATCTGGAGTAAATAAAAATCGTTCCAGCATTTTTGAAGCTGAAATCTTACCTTCCGGTACCGCAATATATTCAGCCGTTTCTTTTATATAATCAATGACTCGCTGATTTTTATTCATTCCCTCGCTTTCCTGCGTGAAATATCCTATTTTTATAGTATCTCCAATCTCAACACTACCGCAATCCGGTTTGATTCTTCCATTGATAATTTGAAGCAAAGTAGTTTTTCCGCATCCATTTGGTCCTATAATACCAATTCTCTCATTTTTTAATACCAGATATGAAAAATCCTGAATGATTGTTTTTCCTTCAAAGCTTTTGGAAATATTATTTAACTCTATTGTTTTTCTCCCCATTCGAACTGCAATTGATGAAATTGCTACTTTAGCCTCTTCTTCAGGCGAAGATTGATTTTTCAGTTCCTCTAAGCGATCCAGTCTGGCCTGCTGTTTAGTCCCTCTCCCACGGACTCCACGTTTCGCCCATTCTAATTCTGTCCTTAGAATGCTTCTTCTCTTTCTTTCACTGGCTATTTCCATTGTTTCACGCTGTTCTTTTAATTCTAAAAAACCAGAATAATTGGTCTCATAAGTATATAACGTCTGATCATCAATTTCTATGATTTTGTTTGTTACGCGATCAAGAAAATAACGATCATGTGTTACCATTACCAAAATGCCTCTGAATTTGTTCAGATAATCTTCTAACCACTTTGCCATCTCATTATCAATATGGTTCGTTGGCTCATCTAATACTAAGATGTCCGTAGCATTTACTAATATTTTTGCTAACGCAGCTCTCTTTTTTTGTCCTCCGGACAAATAATCGGTTTTGCTTTCATAATCTGAAAGCCCCAATTTATTTAAAATAGATTTCGCTTCTCCCTCTTTTTCAAAATATCCGTCCATCACATAATTTAAGACAGACTCTCCTTTCGGGAAAACTGGATTTTGCGGTAAATAGGAAATAGTCGTATTTTTTGCCATGACAACCGTTCCTTCATCTGGGGTTTCTATTCCAGCGATGATCTTTAACAGCGTAGATTTTCCAGTCCCATTAATTCCTATAATCCCAACCTTATCCCCCTCATTTAATCCAAGGGTAATATCTTTAAAAAGGATACGATCTCCGTATCCTTTTGTTGCCTGCTGTACTGTTAAAATATTCATGTTCTTCTCCTGAATACTATTATTCTAAAATCAGAGAAACCGGACAATGATCAGACCCCATAATGTCTGTGTGAATCATCGCTTCTGCCAATTGATCAGAAAGTGATTTTGACACACAAAAATAGTCAATTCGCCATCCTGCATTCTTTTCTCTTGCTTTAAAGCGATATGACCACCAACTATATGCGCCTTCTGTATCCGGATAAAAATAGCGAAACGTATCTATAAATCCCGCTTCTAAAAGCTGGGTAAATTTTTCTCTTTCCTCATCCGAAAATCCTGCATTTTTCCGATTTGTTTTTGGATTTTTTAAATCAATTTCTTTATGTGCCACATTTAAGTCTCCACATAAAATAACTGGTTTTGTTTTTTCCAATTCTTTTAAATACATACGAAATGCATCTTCCCATTCCATACGATATGAAAGTCTTTTTAATTCACTTTGTGAATTGGGTGTATAACAAGTAACAAGGTAATATTCCTCATATTCTAAAGTAATTACCCTGCCCTCTTTATCATGCGCATCAATCCCTATTCCATTGACAACAGAAATTGGTTTTTCTTTTGTAAAAACTGCAGTTCCTGAATAACCCTTTTTCTCAGCATAATTCCAATATTGATAATATTGGGGTAATTCTAAGTCAATCTGTCCTTCCTGCAATTTTGTTTCCTGGATGCAGAAAACATCTGCATCCAGTTCATCTACAACATCTAAAAATCCTTTTTTCACACAGGCCCTAAGCCCATTTACATTCCATGAAACTAATTTTGTCATAATCTTCCTCCGGATTATTCGAAAATTTTATCCAGGAAATAATACATCTGTTCTTTCCACCATGGCCAGTCATGATAACAATCATATCCCCAGTAATCAAACCATACAGGAATTCCTTTTTCCGCTAATACACGGTCGAATTCTCTTGTACTTGCCAGACATTCATCTTCCCATTTTCCTTGACCAACACAAATAATTACTTTGGATCTGCGATACAAATCCATATAAAAATGATTTTCCGGCAAATTCTGAATATAATGATATGGTGAATTATTATAAACATTCGAATCCATATAATCACCAATCAAATATCTGGTATCATAAACACCACTTAATGCAATCACATAATCAAATAAATCCGGACGACGCATAAATACATTTACTGCATGGAATGCTCCCATGCTGCATCCAGTTGCCATAGCCCGATAACCAGAACCATTGATTCCCATCATAATTCCATAAAGTTCATCTGTAATATAGTGAATCCACTGCTCATGCTGCTGCATTCTCCAGCCCATGTCCCAGTGATTACTATCCCAGGTTTCTGCATCTAAACTGTCGATACAGAATAATTGTAATTCTCCTGCTTCAATTCTAGATGCGAACGGCTCAATCATGCCAAAATTTTCAAAATCATAAAATCTGCCATTCTGAGATGGAAGCACCAGACACGGTTTTCCTCCGTGTCCATAAACTTTAAATTCCATATCTCTTTGAAGGCAATTACTCCAAATTTTATAATATTGTGTATACATATGTTTCTCCTATTTCTTTTCTACCATATATTGAATGCAAGCATGTAATTCATCCATTGTCTTGCAATTTCTTACATACATAAAATCCCCCATACCTGTAGCAAGCACTTCTGGAAGTACTTCATGCATTAAGATTTCATTTCCATATTTATTCATAATATCTTCATGACTGTGTTTATAATCTTTTCCTTTTCTTCTTCCTACAAACAGGCAATTAGAAATTTCACGATCTTTAGAAAGCCAAATTTGATCATAACAGATCATATCAGCCCATAATTTATAAATGTCAAAGCTATTTGCAAAATTAATCATATCCGGTGTAAATCCACCACAAGGACGCATATTAACTTCCAGTGCAACAATATCTCCTTTTTTGCCAAGATCTTTTTTATCTTCCATCAGACGGAAGAATTCAAAATGAACTAAGCGGCTCTTCACACCAAAAGCTTTTACTGTTCTTCTTCCGGCATCTGCCAGATCATCTGGTACACGATCCATAATATAGTAGTTTACTTCATCTTTATCATTTACCGCATCAACGATAGAAACTAATGTAACGTTTCCTGTTTCGAATAAGATTTCACCTTTACTATTTACAAGGGCATCATAAGAACAAACTTGTCCATTTACGAATTCTTCCATAATATACTGTACGGAAGGAAGGTTGGCGTAAAATGCATCAAATTCTGCATCATTTTTTAACTTATATGTATTACTTGCCCCAACTCCATTATCTGGTTTTACAATAACTGGATAACCAACTTCTTCTACAAATGCTTTACCTTCTTCATAATTAGATACTAAATGATATTTCGCAGCTGGAACTCCTGCTTTTGCATAGTTTGCTTTCATTTTTGATTTATATTTGATAGCATCCATATCTTTGCTCTGTGGACCTGTCGTAACATTAAAATCTGTACGAAGTTTTGCATCCTGTTCTAGCCAATATTCATTGTTACTTTCAATCCAATCGATTTTTCCATATTTAAATGTGAAAAATGCAACCGCTCTCATCATTTCATCGTAATTTTCCATACTGCTGACTTTATAATATTCTGTCAGTGAACTTTTTAATTCATCGGTCAAAGAATTATAATCTTGATCGCCGATTCCCAATACATTTGCGCCATTCTTTTTTAATTCTGCACAGAATTTCCAATAGTTTGTTGGAAATTGTGGTGATGTAAATACAAAATTCATATGTTCCCTCTTTTCTTATATTCTTAATATTTTTATTATACTACATTTTTTATACAAATAAAATATTATTTCACTTTAGTGTAACAAAGTACTTTCTTATATAGGATGTTAAAATAAAGAAAGAGAACAAGCTGCGCTTGTTCTCTTTTATCTTTGTTATTGCAGGATATCCACAACTACTTTCTTTTTGCCGGTAGAAGACGCAGCCTTTACAACAGTTCGAATTGCTTTGGCAATTCTTCCCTGTTTCCCAATTACTTTTCCCATATCATCGGATGCAACACGCAGTTCCACCACAATCATACCATTGGATTCTTTTTCAGTTACAACTACATCTTCAGGATGATCAACTAGAGATTTTGCAATTACTTCTACTAAGTCTTTCAAGACTTACACCTCCTCTAGTTATTACTTTTCAATCCCAGCAGCTTTTAATAACTTAGCTACAGTATCTGTTGGCTGAGCACCTGTTGCTAACCATTTTTTAGCAGCTTCTTCGTCAAATTTAATTTCGCTTGGGTTCTGATTTGGATCGTAAGTACCGATTTCTTCGATAAATCTACCATCTCTAGGAGCTCTTGCGTCTGCTACTACTACTCTATAGAAAGGAGCTTTTTTCTGTCCCATTCTTTTTAATCTCATTTTTACTGCCATTAGTTTCACCTCCGTTAAAATTTGTTAATAGTTTCATTCATCATACATGGCGTTTCCATTTTTCGCCGCCATGCTATATTAGAAAGGAAATTTAAATCTTCCTCTTCTTCCTTTTTTTCCACCAAACATACCAGACATCTGTTTCATCATTTTTCTGGATTGTTCGAAATTCTTACACAATTTATTTACTTCTGCAATTGGAACTCCTGCACCTTTTGCAATTCTTCGTCTTCGGGAAGGATTAATAATTTTAGGATTTTCTCTTTCTTCCTTTGTCATGGAATAAATGATGCATGCAATTTTATCCATTGCTTTATCATCTACATCAATATTTCCCATCTGTTTACTCATTCCAGGAATCATAGATAAAATATCGCTAATTCCACCCATTTTCTTTACTTGTTCCATTTGCTCAAGATAATCATTAAAATTAAACTCCGCTTTGCGGATTTTTTTGGTCATCTCTATCGCTGATTCTTCATCTACCGCAGCTTCTGCTTTCTCAATCAGAGTAAGCACATCACCCATTCCAAGAATTCTGCTGGTCATACGATCTGGATAAAATTGCTGTAAATCTTCCAGTTTCTCTCCCATACCAATATAAAGAATTGGTTTACCGGTAACTGCTTTAATAGAAAGTGCTGCACCACCTCTGGTATCGCCATCCATTTTTGTTAAAATAACACCATCAATACCAACTTTATCATCAAAATCTTTCGCAACATTTACTGCATCCTGACCAGTCATAGCATCTACTACTAAAATAGTCTGGGCAACATCTACCTTATTTTTGATTTCCATTAGTTCTGTCATCATACTTTCATCAATATGAAGACGACCAGCCGTATCAAAAATAACTAAATTATTGCGATTATTTCTTGCAAATTCCACAGCTTCCTGGGCTATTTTCACTGGATCTTGATTTCCTTCTATGGTAAAAACAGGAACTCCCTGCTTTTCACCATTTACCTGTAACTGCTTAATCGCAGCTGGACGATATACGTCACACGCTACTAATAATGGACGTTTTCCTTTCCGTTTAAACTGTCCTGCAAGTTTTGCACAAGTAGTTGTCTTACCTGCCCCCTGAAGACCTGCCATCATGATAATTGTCATGTCAGCACCTGGCTTCATCTTAATCTCTGTCATCTCAGAGCCCATCAGAGCTTCCATCTCTTCTTTTACGATTTTAACAACCATATGTGCAGGATTTAATCCACTTAGTACATCCTGTCCAACAGCACGATCGGTAACAGTCTTTACAAACTGTTTTACGACCCGAAAGTTAACATCCGCTTCCAAAAGAGCACGCTTTACTTCTTTCATTGCTTCTTTTACATCAGCTTCTGTTAAACGGCCTTTCCCACGTAAATTTTTAAATACATTTTGGAGTCTGTCAGATAAATTTTCAAATGCCATATCACTTTCTCCTCAAATCTAGTACTCTTCCAATATTGCATTGGAGATGTTCTCGATCTCTTCTAATTTATCAATTACTTCTTCCCTCTGTTCCTGCTCTAAAATATCTTTTGCACAAACATTAATCCGGGATACCATTTCTTTTGTTTTCAAAAATTTCTGAAGTAAATGAAGCTTTTCTTCGTAACCAGCTAAAATCTTATTACAACGCCGAATCATGTCATAAGCTGCCTGACGGGTTATTCCATGATCCATTGCAATCTCACTTGGAGACAAATCATTCTGAACATAATCACCATAAATTTTTTTCTGGTGTTCTGTTAATAACTCACCGTAAAAATCATATAATAATGCTTGTTCTACAATTCGTTCCATTTTCATCTCCTCTGTAAAGCATTTTCCCTTTACCGAAAGCTAGTATATAATAAAAGAAAGACCTTGTCAAGTATTTTTACTTAACAAGGTCTAATTTTTATCTGTTTTCAATTACTTTCTAAGAAACAGGCGCATAAGTATATTCCCATGTATGCCAAATTTCATATCTTTTTTGAATAATATGAAATAATGTAGCAACAACAGTGGTACATACATACACTGCAAATCTACAGTCATCATAAATGTTTCTTTGTTTGCTCATATACCATCTGTGAATTTTTTGAATAAAAGAAATTAATTCTTCTAAAGAATCAAATCTTTTTATTCTGGCACGAATATCCTTTGCCGCCTCAGAATCAGCAAATGCCCGAAGCTGATGCTTTAAATCACTTTCGTACACACAGTGATCCTTCATATTCCCGGTATAATGGGTATTATGAGGAAATGTAAAATAGTCTGCAATATAATGAATAATTTCCCCTAAACGAATACATACACGGGCACTCATTCCCTCTATGGTATTATATTCGGAAAGAAACTGAATCATCTTCTCTTTTGTGGCATCCATTGTCTCATTATAAGAGTGTCTGGTCGTAAGAAAGGATGGCTTGCAGTCTGGAAGTACATTTCCAACACGAAAAGCCATTCTATGGTTGGTTAATGGTTCTAACTGCAGAGAATCAATAATTTGATCCGCCATTGAAATATGTGATTTTTTTCTCATTTTTTGTTGTCCTCTAAAATCTAAGATGTCATCTGTTTCTAGTTTTATTTTATAAAATCAAAATTATAAAAACAACCCCCTGCACCATTTCTTAACAAAAAACTAAGAATTTTAACCTATTCTTCATCTTCGTTTTTACTGCTGCACTTGACAGAAGAAATAGGCTTTAGTAAAATTATTCAATAAAAATGTTCAAAATTTAGATTAGGAGATGATAATTTGGACCCGAGTACCTCGATACAACTGGTATTTTTAGTAATTTTATTAGTTTTATCTGCCTTCTTTTCATCAGCAGAAACAGCCTTAACAACTGTAAACCGTCATAAAATGCGGTCATTAGCAGAAGATGGTGACAGCCGGGCAGAACTTGTATTAAAACTTATTGACAATCCTGGAAAATTGTTAAGCACAATTTTGATTGGTAATAATATTGTTAACCTCTCTGCTTCTTCCATCGCTACTTCTGCCGCAATTAAATTATGGGGAAGTGTCGGTGCTGGGATTGCAACCGGTGTTCTTACGTTATTAATTTTATTATTTGGAGAGATTACCCCAAAAACTTTTGCAACTTTAAAAAGTGAATCTATCTCATTATTATATGCCCGGGCAATTTATTGTTTAACTTTGTTATTGACACCTGTTATTGCCATTGTGAACAAATTATCCTCTGGACTATTAATTCTTTTCCGCATAGATTCAAGTCATTCTAGTAAGGTCATGACTGAACGAGAACTGCGAACCATTGTAGATGTCAGTCACGAAGAAGGGGTTATTGAAGAAGAGGAAAAAGAAATAATCAATAACGTTTTTGATTTTGGCGATTTACTTGCAAAAGAAGTGATGATTCCCCGTATTGATGTTACATTTGCTCCAGTTGATATTTCTTACGATGATTTAATACAGATTTTTATGGAAGAACAATTTTCCCGTCTTCCTGTTTACGATGATTCAAAAGAAAGGGTCATTGGTATCATTAATTTAAAAGATTTATATTTTTATCGCATTCAGCATCCTGATGAAGAATTTGATTTACGAAATGTACTGAGAAAACCATTTTTCACATACGAAACACAAAAAATTGCAACTTTAATGGCTGAAATGAGAGAAGGTTCCATCAGTTTTGCAATTGTATTGGATGAATATGGAGCTACTGCTGGCTTAATTACTTTAGAAGATTTAATTGAAGAGATCATTGGTGAAATCAGGGATGAATATGATGCGGAAGAGGCAGAACATTTTAAAATCTTAAATGATCATGAATACATTGCTGATGCTTCCATGAAACTAGATGACCTAAATGATTTATTAAATTTAGAAATTGATTCTGAAGACTATGATTCCATCGGCGGCAAAATTATTGAATTACTAGATCATCTACCTGAAAAGGGTGAAATCGCAGAAACAGACCAGGTGTTGTTCCGTGTATTAAGCATTGACAAACGCCGTATTGACAAAGTTCATATTACATTAAAAGATTCCATCTCTTCTCAAACAGAGAAAGGTTCCTAGAAAATAAAAAAGATTGCGTTTTCACGCAATCTTTTTTATTATTCTTTTTCATGTTCAAATTTTGATAGATATTCGGATGAAATATATCCTATTTCATTCTTATATGCCACTTTATAGTAATTATTTCTTCCTTTTTCTAAGAGACGTACCCGATATCCGAAATCCACTTCTGCAATTACCTTTGATGATTTATTTCTGCGACGGTAGATCTTGGCTGATCCATCGCAATTCACCACATAATAAAGCGGATAATCATTAGCTAGACGTTTTCTAAGCTTACTTCCAGCATTTTGATTAAATTTTAATAAATATCTGCCTTGTACATATCCTTCATGATTTTGGTATTCGATTTTATAATATCCTCGATGAGATTTTGTAATAATTTCAACCGGACTTTTATTTGGAATAGCCAAAATTACCTTTGAATACTTGGATGCTTCTTTATGAAGCGGAAGCCCATGGCAACCTCCATAAACATAATAGGTTCCCTCTTTTTGTTTTTTTTCATCAGATTTCGTCTCTACCGCACGATCATAATCATGATTGGACGGCGAAATCATCACTTTAGCAAAAATCAGACCACAGACTCCCGTCAACAAGATCAAGCAAAACAGAATAATCCAATGCAAATATGGTTTTAGTTTTGCCTTCAATATCTTCTCCCAATAGTCAGAAGTTTATTTAAAATAATTTACTCCTGATTCAAATAATTTTTGATCTTTATTTCCCTGAATATTTATTGCAACTGTATCACCCATACGTTCTGAATGGCCCATCTTTCCTAAAACTCTGCCATCTGGGCTGATAATACCTTCAATTGCATAGTAAGAGCCATTTGGATTAAATGCTTCATTCATTGTAGGATTTCCGTGAATATCAACATATTGTGTGGCTACCTGTCCATTTCTAAATAATTTTTCAATTACCTCTTTGCTTGCTACAAAACGTCCTTCTCCATGAGAAACAGGGATTGCATGTACATCCCCTACCTTGGTTTCTGCTAACCATGGAGATTTATTCGTTACAACTTTTGTATAAACCATCTGAGAAATATGACGTCCAATTCGGTTCATCGTTAATGTTGGAGCTTCTTCGGTCTGTTCTAAGATTTCTCCATATGGTACTAATCCTAATTTAATCAATGCTTGGAAACCATTACAGATACCCAAAGCAAGACCATCTCTCTGGTTTAATAAATTCATAACTGCTTCTTTTAATTTTTCATTTCTAAATGCAGTTGCAAAGAATTTTGCAGATCCCTCTGGTTCATCCCCTGCACTAAATCCACCTGGGAACATAATAATCTGAGACTGGTCAATTACCTTTTCAAATTCTTCTACAGAATCACGAATGCCCTGTGCATCCAGATTCTTGAAAATTCTTGTTTCCACTTCTGCCCCAGCACGCTCAAATGCTTTTAAAGAATCATACTCACAGTTTGTACCTGGGAATACTGGAATAAATACCTTTGGTTTTGCAATCTTATTCTTTGCCAGATAAATACTTCCCTCTTTATACAGTGGTGTATTTATTTCTTTTTCTTCAATTCCTGTTTTTGTTGGGAACACACCTTCTAATTTTTCTGTCCATGCATTTAATGCTTCTGTCATAGAAACAACTTCTCCAGCAAAAACAAATGCTGGTTCTTTATATACGGTACCAATTAATAATGCTGGTAATCCAATTTCTTTAATCGCATGAGAGCCCAATTCTACAATAATTGCACCATAAGATTTTTCTACTAAATCCTGCATGCATACTTCATTGTCAAATTTAACTCCATATCTGTTACCAAATGCCATTTTAGCAACGGCTTCCATTGTTCCTCCATATCCAACTGCATAAGCAGAAACAATTTTGCCTTTTTTCATCAATAGGCTAATTCTTTCATAAACTTTCTTTGCTCCCTGATAATCTGGAAGACCATATTCATCTTTTGGAATACAAATGCGCACGATCTTATTTCCTGGTTTTTTAAATTCCGGTGTAATCACATCCTCTCCTTTTGCTACATTAACAGCAAAGGATACTAAAGTTGGAGGGACATCAATATCATTAAACGTTCCTGACATACTGTCCTTACCGCCGATAGATGGAAGACCAAATCCGACCTGTGCCGCATAAGCTCCTAATAAAGCTGCAACGGGCTGCCCCCAACGGTTTTTATCTTCGCCCAGACGTTTAAAATATTCTTGGAATGTAAAACGAATAGTTTTATAATCTCCACCTGATGCAACAATTTTAGCCACTGAATGAACGATTGCATAAACAGCACCGTGATATGGGCTCCAAGAGGAAAGATATGGATCAAATCCATAGCTCATCATCGTTACTGTATCTGTCTTTCCTTTTAATACAGGAAGTTTTGCTATCATTGTCTGAATTGGTGTCAGCTGATATTTACCACCATAAGGCATCGTTACTGTTCCTGCACCAATAGAGCTGTCGAACATCTCTACCAGACCTTTTTTAGAACATACATTTAAATCACTTAAAATAGACAACATTGTCTCTCTGAAACTATTTTTAATCTGAATATCACTAAAATATTCTTTTCTTCTATCTGGAAGCTGTACATTCGCAGTTGTTTCCTGATGCGCTCCATTTGTATCTAAGAATGCTCTGGATAAGTTTACAATTTCTTTTCCTCTCCATTCTAATACAAGTCTTGGCTCTTCTGTTACAACTGCCACTGGCACTGCCTCTAAATTTTCTTCTGCTGCATATGCAAGGAACTGATCTACGTCTTTGGGATCCACAACAACTGCCATACGTTCTTGTGATTCAGAAATCGCTAATTCTGTTCCATCTAACCCTGCATATTTTTTTGGTACTTTATCTAGATCCACTCGTAGTCCATCTGCTAATTCACCAATTGCAACTGAAACTCCGCCTGCACCAAAGTCGTTACACTTTTTAATTAAACGGCTGACTTCTTCTCTTCTAAATAAACGCTGAATTTTACGTTCTGTTGGAGGATTTCCTTTTTGGACTTCTGCACCGCAGGTATCGATGGATTCCACAGTGTGAGCTTTTGAAGATCCAGTTGCTCCACCACATCCGTCACGACCTGTTCTTCCACCCAGTAAAATAATAATATCATCTGGATCAGATGTTTCACGAATAACATTTTTTCTAGGAGCAGCACCCATGACCGCACCAATTTCCATACGTTTTGCAACATAATTTGGATGATAAATTTCATCTACTAATCCAGTTGCCAAACCAATCTGGTTTCCATAGGAACTATATCCATGTGCAGCACCTGTTACAATTTTTCTTTGAGGTAATTTCCCTTTTAATGTTTCTTCCAAAGAAACAGTAGGATCAGATGCTCCTGTTACACGCATGGCCTGATATACATAAGAACGTCCAGACAATGGGTCACGAATTGCTCCTCCTAAACAGGTCGCAGCTCCACCAAATGGTTCAATTTCTGTTGGATGATTATGGGTTTCATTTTTAAAACTAATCAACCATTCTTCTGTTTCTCCGTCAATTTCTACTGGAACTACAATACTACAGGCATTGATCTCATCGGATTCTTCCATATCATTTAATAATCCATCTTTTTTCAGACGACGCATTCCGATTAATGCAAGATCCATCAAACATACAAATTTATCATCTCTTCCAGCAAAAATTTCTTCTCTGTCTTTTAAATATTGTTCATAAGTTGCTTCAATTGGAATGCGGTAATGTCCATCATCAAAAGTAACGTCTGTTAATTCTGTTAGGAAAGTCGTATGACGACAGTGATCAGACCAATATGTATCTAATACACGGATTTCTGTCATTGAAGGATCTCTTTTTTCTTCTCCTTTAAAATACTTCTGAATATGCTGAAAATCCTTGAATGTCATTGCAAGCCCTAAAGAATCATATAATTCTTTTAGTTCTTCTTCTTTCATATCAGCAAAACCATCAAAAATAACAACGTCTGCTGGTTCTTCAAATTCTGTTACTAATGTTTCTGGTTTTTCTTCATTGGTTTCTCTAGAATCAACTGGGTTAATACAAAATGCTTTAATTTCTTCTAACTGCTTATCTATTATATTTCCGGCAATCACATATGTAGTTGCAGAACGAATAATTGGTTCTTCATCTTCATTTAATAATTTTACACATTGTTCTGCAGAATCTGCTCTCTGATCAAACTGTCCTGGAAGATATTCTACAGAAAATGCCTGTTCATTTTCAGATATAGGAAATGTTTCTTCATATAAAGTATCTACCGGTGCTTCAGAGAAAATAGTTCTCAAGGATTTCTGGTAGGTATCTTCAGAAATATTTTCGATATCATAACGAATCAGGACACGAACGCCAGTAATATCAAACTGAAGATAATTTTTTACCTCTTCTAAAAGCTCCTTTGCTTTTACGGCATAAGCTTTCTTTTTTTCTACATAAATTCTCTTAACGTTACTCATGGCTACCTCCATATCTTGTCTTTTTCAATAA
The DNA here is from genome assembly GCA_036311565.1 of Lachnospiraceae bacterium. GTDB lineage: Bacteria > Bacillota > Clostridia > Lachnospirales > Lachnospiraceae > Fimousia. Next base: position 53,796 of record JAXJPR010000008.1, on the reverse strand, counting down.
CATATTAGCATAGTTTATTTATTCATGCAATTTCTTTATAATTTGAAATGCAATTAAATTCTGCAAAATAATTGGTTTGTTATTCGAATAAAACAGAATACCATCTGCTGTGGCACAAACCTCAGAAATAATCTTTCCCTCATAAGGGTCTAAAATTTCGGCGAGAATTTCTCCTCGTTTGACTTCCTGATTAATTTTTGCAATCCGGCGAAAGAACCCTGCATTGCTGGATTTTACAGTGACCAGTTCATTTTCTTCCAAAATACTTGCAATATATCCATTGTGGCAATTATAATGCAAAATTCCCATTCTGGTTAAGAAACGAAGTACTGCTGATACTGCCTGTCTGGCTGCTGCTTCATCTACCTGGTCAGTATTTCCTGTATAAATGGAAAATGCCTCTGTTCCTCTGATCTGCCAATTATAGTTTAATGTTTTTGAATCAAATGACCTCTGCTTTCCGACCATAACATATGGAAGACCAAACAAATTGGCAAGACTGGTACTTTCTTTGCCTGTCTCTGGCATTCTTACATGGGAAATAAATTCTCCGTCCATATAAAAAGACGGAAATTGAATTCCATACCGAAATCCTTGTACCGCCTGCATGACTGCTGCTGCAATCCTACTGGTAGGCTCTCCATACTTATTGCCAGGAAATTGACGGTTAATATCTGTATTATCTGATGTCCAGAAACGTTTTCCTACATTCATAGACATATTATTCAATGATGGAATAACAAGAATTTGATTCTTCCCAACAATAGAACCATTTTTTTCCAGATCCATCAATCGATTTATCAGCAATGCGCAAATATATAACTGCTGATATTCATTTCCTCTCATTGCTCCTACAATGCAGGCTGCTTTTTCTTCTGCTCCGGCTTTTCCTCCAAATCGATATCCTGTTATTTTAAATTCTTCCCGAAATCCGGAATCCATAGAATATATTACTTCTTTTTTCAATTCTTTTCCTCCTGACTTCCTAATATTCTTGCTACCAGCGTTCCTTCACTGACTCCTGGATGTTCTCGCAATGTGATTAAGATGCCACTGACAGGCGCTATAATTTCTTCTTCGACGGAACCAAAAATAGGTTTTGTAATAAAACCAATGACATCTCCTTTTTCCACTGTCTGATAAAGATGCTTATGTGTTACAAACAACCCACTGGTTTCGCAGTTTAAATACGTTATTTCATTGTCCTCTACGACAACAGCTTCTCTGGGCTCAATGGTGTCTCCCATCCAGATTCCCAATTCCTTCATAAGACAGAAAATGCCATCCGTTACCTGTTCACAATAGTCATACTTGATACGAAAAGCTGTTCCTGATTCAGTGACAATCGTTGGAACACCAATTTCATTCAATGCAAATGCAAGGCTTCCTTCATTTACCATTGTAGATGGATGGACCCATATGAAATCCATATTCAGATGTCTGCATAATTTCAGGGTTTCCTCTGAAACATCATCATTGACTCTGATTTGAGGAAGTTCCTTTAAAAAGACATTGCTTGAATGAACATCAATACAAAAATCTGCTCCTTTAATATCTTCAATTAATTTTGCTGCTGTATATTCTGCTAAATCTCCTTGTACTGAACCAGGAAAAATAGTATTGTAATCCAAATTAAACATTGGAATTTCTCTGCTTCTGGAATCCAGTCCTAGGGAATTAATCGTAGGATATACATCTACAATCCCTTTTAGCATTCCATAATTTTCTTTAATACGGCGGATCACTTCTCCACAAATATATTGTCCGCCTAGTTCATCTCCATAAAGTCCAGATACAATACAGATCCTTTTTTCTTTCCCCGTCATCTCATCCGGAGTCAGTCGATTTTTCTTTATTTTTAATTCTTCTTTCACTGGTAATTGTACGGAAACAATCGTCTCTATCATCTTTCTCACTCCACTTCTCATTCTTCCCAATTATAGCCAAGAATTTTTTAAAATTCAACTCTTCTCCGCGCAACAAAACATTTGTTTTATTTATATATTTATATAAAAGAAAATTTCTGTATAAATCAACAAAAGAGACTGATTCTTCAGCCCCTTTCTACTATCTATGCACTCTTTTCTGTAAAAACAACTCTTAATAAAATTGGTGTTAATAGTGTAGTAATTACTACAACAATAACAATCGGTGAAAACAATTCTGGTGGCATTATTCCCACTTTCAGTCCTTTTTCTGCCACAATTAACGCTACCTCACCACGTGAAATCATACCAACTCCAATCTGAAGGGATTCTTTGTTGGTATATCCACATAATTTTGCTCCCACTCCACATCCAATCATTTTTGATATAATGGCAACTGCACATAACAATACAGTAAACAGAACAATCGTACTGCTCATCCCGCTAATGGTTGTCTTTAATCCAATATTTGCAAAGAAAATTGGTGTAATCAGCATATAGGATACACATTCCACTTTGCGATTGATGTAATCATGTGCATTCGTTCTGCACAGAACAACACCAGCCATGTACGCACCGGTAATATCCGCAATTCCAAACAATTCTGCGAAAAAAGATAAGAACAAGCAAAATGCAAATGCAAATACCGGAATTCTTCTTTTTCTCATTCCACGGCTTTCTAACCAATGAAAAAAGCGATATACTCCAATTCCACCAATTCCTGCAAGTGCCAGAAAAGCAGCCAGTCTTCCAATTGTCATCAAAATCGAACTAATTCCTGCGCCTCCTGAAGATCCTACACTGGTAATGATTGAAAGTAATACAACTCCTAAAACATCATCAATAATAGCTGCTCCAAGAATGGATGTTCCTACTTTTCCTTTTAATTTTCCCATTTCCTGAAGTGTTTGTACAGTAATACTTACCGATGTAGCGGTCAAAATAACTCCAATGAAAATGTTTTCCATAATATCTGAATTAAAGCATTGCGCTACTGCAAAGCCTCCAATTAATGGCACCAAAACTCCAATCAGAGCAATGATAAATGCCGCCAATCCGCTTTCTTTTAATTCATCAATATCCGTTTCTAAACCTGCCTGAAACATTAATACGATGACACCAATTTCTGCCAAGGCTGTAATAGTACTCGTAGGCTCAATCACATTAATACCAATCGGCCCCAATAAAACCCCCGCTATTAAGGCTCCTACAACGGGAGGTAAACTGATTCTTTTTGAAAACAGCCCCAGCGCTTTTGTAAGAGTCAGAATCAATGCGATATCCAATAAAAATTTGTATTCCTGCATGTTTCTTTCCCTCCATACATATATTTCCTTCTATGAGGTAATATAATGTCTTCTTCTAAATTATATGATGTTTTTATGAAACTCAGTTATATTATCATACTTGAATTTTTATGTCAATTCTAGTATAGTAAATTTTAAGCAAAGAAATGCCAATAAATATAATAGCTGAAAGCTAGGAAATGAGGTACGAAATGGGCGAATATCCATCTGATGAAATTTATGAATGTGATTTTAATGGTCAAGATCCTGTGATTAACTTAGTTTTAGACGATGATACTCAAATACAGTGTATTGTCGTTGCCATTTTCCAGGCAGAGGGAACAGAGCATGAATACATTGCACTTCTCCCTATTAACGAAGACATTGATGAAGAAGAGAGCGATGTCTTGCTTTACCGGTATTCTGAAGATGAAAATGGAGAGTTAAATTTAGATAATATTCTTATAGACGAAGAATACGATGCCGCAGCCAAAGCATTTTATGATGCCGTCAGTGATATGATGGAAGAAAACGAGGAAGCGGAATAATTTTTTATTAACATTATAAAGCCATGAAGAATGAATCTGTCTTCATGGCTTTTGTTTTTCTTATATTTATCAACGGTTCGTTTCAAATCTGGCCTGGGTCTTTAAAATCTGCATCAAAGAATAATATTTTTCATCTATGCTGTCTCCTTCTACGATTAAATCCAGAGAAGCTGCCATCAAATCCAATACATTGGCATCCATGAATTCTTCTGCACTTTCTAAAATGCCTATTTTTTCATTATACGTTTTTGCATCTAAAAATCGTTCCATGACAGGCTGTACTATTTGACGTTTTCTTTCAACTGGAGGTTCCTCATTAAAAGAAAAGGCATTTGTTTCTTTTATTTCTACCAATACAGTTTTCTCTTCCTGACCCTCCATCCACAGCTTGAATTTTTCCTCCTCCATGGCATATACTTCAAATGGTTCTTTTAATTCCTGATATACCACAAGTTTTTTATTTTCATAAACGGCCTCTGTTATAATCTGTATCAAACTGCCGTCCTTTTTCACAATTTTTTTCATCTTTTTCCTCACCTTATATCTATTACAAAATTTTATTTTTTCTTAAGATATCCCAGGAATCTGGAAATCTGACACTGTTTATTATTATGTTCTTTCGGCAGCATTATGTATAGATGTTTTTTCGCCCTGGTCATTGCGACATAGAGCATTCTGCATTCTTCTGCAATATCTGCTGATTTTACTGCTTTTTTATAAGGAATCAAGTTCTCGACCACATCTAAGATAAAAACTGTGTCATATTCCAGTCCTTTTGCTGCATGCATAGTAGAAAGCATGACACCAGTTTTTTTCTTTTTTTCTTTTGTATTTTTTCTTTCTTCCAATTCTTTGGAAAAATCTTCAATATATTTCATCCAATCCTGAAAGGACTGATATCCTTTTGCACTTTCCTGTATTTCTTCTATAATATCATTCAATTCCTCTACATTCATTTTTCTAAAGTTTGCATATTCTAATAAAAAGTCATCATATCCAATAGATTTTCGAATATAAAGGATGGATGCATATGGAGTCATATTTTTTAACATTTCCAGATCATGTTCTAGTTGTTCCACCCGTTCTTCCATCCAGCTCATGTCAGATAACAACAATTTCAGTTCTGAAAAAGATATTTGAGATTCTGTCAGATAATCTCTTCCAATATAACGATTCGGACGATTGATAATAGAAAGAACTTTTTTCCTTTCCCTGTTTCCTCGGGCAATTTCCATATACGAAATCAAATCTCTTGCAATCCAATGCTCAAATAAGTTAGGAAATCCATCCTTCATAACAAAAGGAAGATTATATTCCATAAGTTTTCCAATTAATAGGCGTGGCTGAATATTGGTCCGGAATAAAATCGCACAATCTTTCAGATCCTTTCCTTCTTTTTGATACGTTTGAAGCACTTTAATGATTTTTGCATTTTCCTCAAATTGATTTTTGCATTCCACGTATTGAACTGGAGATTGCTGCTTTCCACAAAATGCAGTTAATTTTTTAGGAAAACGTTTTTCATTTTGTGAAATTACTTTTTGTGCTTCCGTCAAAATTTCTTCTGAACATCGGTAATTAATATCTAACAAAACACGTTTTGCTTCTTTATAATCCTTCATAAATCCAAGCATAATATCCGGTTTTGCCCCGCGGAAACGATAAATAGACTGATCGTCGTCTCCTACAATAAATAAATTATTTTCTGGTTTCGCTAACATTTGAATAATTTTATATTGAACCAAATTAATATCCTGGAACTCATCAATCAAAATATATGTGAATTTTTTCTGCCAAAGAGCTAGAATGTCTTTTCTTTCTTTTAAGAGCTCATAGGTAAATACCAGCATATCATCAAAATCAATTTTCCGATTAGCCCTTAATTTTTTCTCATATCCGCGATAGATATCTTGAAAGATCTCATTGCTGCATTGGGAACTATAATAATTTTCCAGTGGAATCATTTCACCTTTTACCAGACTGATCTCACTGATCATCGCCGAAATAAAATCTGCTTCTTCCGCCATATCCACTTGTTCTTCATGTAAAACTTCCTGAATCATCTGCCGCTTTTGCTCTTCTGATATAATATGTTCATATCGATATCCATATGCATGACGAAGAATGGTAAAAAATACTGCATGAAATGTTCCAAAAGCCACTGGAAAACTTTTTTCTTTCATTAAATGATAAAACCGTTCTTTCATTTCATTTGCAGCTGCTTTTGTAAAAGTAATTACTAAAATATTGGATGGAGATACTTTATGGTGTTCAATTAAATATCGGGTTCTCTCTGTAATAACTGTTGTCTTTCCACTTCCAGGGCCAGCAAGCACCATCATAGGACCCTTGTTATGGGTAATGGCTTCCATCTGCGCCTGATTCTTGTTATTCATACAATTCATCCTCATCCAAAATCATAGATGCCAGAGGAAATGGTTCAATGCTCCGTTTTAAAATTCCCTGAATCGCTGCAATCAAAATTCCATAATTAACAATTGGAACCCCGGCTTTTTTCACCCTGGCAATTCGATGCTTCATTTCCTTACGATTTAACGTACAACCACCACAATGAATTACAAGATCAAAGTTTTCTAAATCCCTTGGAAATGAATTACCACTGCTGGTCTCAAATTTAAACTGTTTTCCGGTATATTGCGTCAACCATCTTGGTATTTTGACCGTTCCAATGTCATCACACTGGCGATGATGGGTGCATCCTTCTGCAATCAGGATTCTTGCTCCATCTTTTAAACTGTCAACGGCTTTGACGCCTTTGATTTCCTCTTCCAAATCTCCTTTAAACCGTGCAAATAAAATAGAAAAAGATGTAAGCCAGATATCCTTCGGTGTATCTGCTGCTACTTTTGAAAACACCTGTGAATCTGTAATTACCATTTTCGGCTTTTTTACAAGATAAGAAAGCGTTTCTTTTAATTCATGTTCTTTTACTACGATTGCTGCTGCATCTGATTCTAAAATATCTCTGATGGTCTGCTGCTGTGGTAGAATTAACCTGCCTTTCGGCGCTGCTTTGTCAATCGGCACTACTAATACAACCAAATCTGATGGATTTAAAAGGTCCCCAACAATTCGGAACTTCTCTTCATCTTGCGGCATTAGCTTTCCTAACTGTTCTTTTAATTCCTCTATGCCCTCTTTGGTAACTGCGCTGACAAAAATTCCATTTTCTCCCTGTATTTTTGTATCACATAAATCGATTTTATTATAGACAATGATATAGGGAAGTTTCTTTTCTTTGATTTGAATCAGCAATTCTTCTTCAAAATTAGTAATCCCAATGGTACTGTCAACAATTACCATGGCAATATCTGTTTTTGCCAACACTTCCATGGTCTTTTCAATACGCTTCTGCCCCAAGTCTCCCTCATCATCCAGACCAGGGGTATCAATGATCACAACTGGTCCTAATGGAAGCAATTCCATTGCTTTATAAACCGGATCCGTTGTAGTTCCTTTTACTTCAGATACAATTGCCAGTTCCTGATTGGTCATAGCATTAATCACACTGGATTTTCCAACATTTCTTTTTCCAAATAGGGCAATGTGAACACGTTCTCCTCTAGGCGTTTGATTCATACTCATAAAACTTCCCCTCTTTCTATACTAAATTCTTTTCTTTCTTTTTTGAGACTGAAAATATTATATCATATTTTCCATTATTCATCTTTAACTTTTTACAATCTACCCTTATCCATTGTCTGAAATATTTTTCTATTATATACTAGAAAAAATAATATAAACTATCAAGGAGTGACAAATATGCAATACGGAAAAGAAACGACACAGGCATTAAAAAATTTTCCTGTTAACAACCAGGCCGTACCAAAATCTTTAATAAAAGCAATGATTATCATAAAGAAAAATGCAGCCAAAGCATTAAAAAGTACAAATGAATTAGATAAAACGACTGCCGATGCTATTATGGCTACATGCGATGATCTTCTAACAAACTTTCCCGATCATCTATTCCCATTAAATGCATTTCAAGGTGGTGCTGGAACCTCCACTCATATGAATGTAAATGAAGTCATTGCTTCTTATGCTTCTGACTATGCAGGTTACTTAATTGATCCTCTTGATGATGTCAATAAATATCAATCTACTAATGATGTTTATCCTACTGCTTTAAGAATTGCCTGTATTCAGTGGATTCGACTCTTAAGTGAAGAAGTAGCCGGACTTCAGGAATCTCTCCAGAAAAAAGAATTAGAGTGGTCTACTATTCGAAAAATGGGACGGACAGAACTTATGGATGCTCAGATCATCACTTTAGGACAGGAATTTGGTGCTTATGCACAGGCTATTTCCAGAGACCGATGGAGAATTTATAAAGTAGAAGAACGTCTTCGCCAAATCAATTTGGGCGGAACTGCTGTAGGTACAGGCAGTACTGCAAGTAGAAAATATAGTTTCCAGATTATTGAATTTCTTCGCGAAGAAACGACGATTGGTCTTTCCCGCGCAGAATATCCAATGGATTTAACACAGAATAATGATGTTTTTGTAGAAGTATCTGGTCTTTTAAAAGCTCTTTCTGTAAATCTTATGAAGATTTCCAATGATCTTCGGTTAATGAGCTCTGCTCCCTTTCATGAAATCAACTTAAAACCTTTGCAAAAAGGCTCCACGATTATGCCGGGAAAAGTAAATCCAGTTATTCCAGAAATGACAATTCAGACATCCATACAGGTAATGGCTTATGACTCTGCAATTTCTATGGCAGCAGCCAGTGGGAATTTAGAGTTAAATGCTTTTTTACCTCTAATCGCTTACAATCTTTTAACCAGTTTAGAAATGTTATGCAACACAGTATCCATTTTTAGAACCAAGTGTATTGAATCTTTAGATGCATATCAGAAGGGTTGTGAAAAACATTTGGATTCCATGGTGATATACGGAACCTCTCTTGTTCCATACATAGGCTATCAAAAAGCCTCTGACTTAATCGAAAAAAGTGGATTTGAAAAAGAATCATTAAGAAAATTATTAGAATTAGAAACACAAATGAAGAAATCTGAGATAGAAGCTATTTTTTCAACTTCAAAAATTTCCAGTTATCGAGATTAAAAATTTCTTGTTTATCAAATATAAGCGCGGTAGAAAATGCTACCGCGCTTATTGATTTATAAATCTTATGATCTAGCTCTTTCTTCTAGTAAAGCTTTTACTTCAGTTTCTGTTGTTAACTGCATAACTTCTTCTGCTAAAGCTTTACATTCATCCATTGTCCATAAAGACATAGTCTTTCTTGCCTGTAAAATTGCTGTAGCACTTACAGAGAATTCGTTTAATCCGAATGCAAGTAATAATGGAATCATAAGTGGATCACTTGCAGCTTCACCACACATACCAGCCATAATACCTTCTGCGTTCGCAGCAGCAATAATATTGCGGATAGAACGAAGAACAGCTGGATTGTATGCAGAATATAAGTAAGCAACGTCTGGGTTACCTCTGTCTGCTGCCATTGTATATCCTGTTAAGTCATTTGTACCAATACTGAAGAAATCAGCTTCTTTTGCTAAAATATCAGCAATCAAGCTTGCTGCAGCTGTTTCCATCATAACACCAACTTCGATGTTCTTATCATATGCGATACCTTCTGCATCTAATTCTGCTTTCAATTCTTCAATGATTGCTTTTACAGCACGAAGTTCATCTACACATGTTACTAATGGTACCATAATACGGATTTTACCGTATGCACTGGCTCTTAATAAAGCTCTTAACTGTGGTCTATAGATATCATCCTGTCTCTTTAAGCAAAAACGAACAGCACGGAAACCTAAGAATGGGTTTTCTTCTGTAGGAAGTCCTAAATATGGAAGAGCTTTATCTCCACCGATATCCAATGTACGAATAATTACTGGTTTGCCCTCTAATGTTTCTGCAACAGACTTATATGCTTCAAACTGAGATTCTTCAGATGGAATGCTGTCGCTTTCCATAAATAAGAATTCAGAACGGAAAAGTCCAACACCTTCTCCATCTCTTTCTAAAACACCTGGAGCTTCATCTGGTCCACCGATATTAGCAACTAATTCTACTACATGTCCATCTGCAGTCTGAGAAGGTTTTCCAACGAATTTTGCCAAAGCCGCTTTTGCTTCCAAGTAAGCATCTCTTTTTGCTTTGTATTCTGCTAAAACATCTTCTTCTGGATTTAAGTACACATCACCTGTAGAACCATCTAATACTACAACATCACCATCTTTTACGATTTTTGTAATATCTGGGATAGATAATACAGCTGGAATTTCCATAGAACGACAGATAATTGCAGAATGAGATGTTTTACCACCGATTTCAGTTAATACACCCTGAATATTTTCAGGTACAAAACTTGCAGTCATAGATGGTGTTAAATCTTCTGCTACTAAAATAGTTTCTGCTGGTACAGCACTAATATCTACTTCTTCTACTCCTAAAAGGATTTTAATCAAACGTGTTTTAATATCACCTAAGTCTGATGCTCTCTGCTGTGTTAATTCATCTTCTGCCATAGAGAAAATCATAGCGAAGAAATCACAAGCTTCTTCAACTGCAGATTCTGCATTGATAGATTCTTCATCAATTTTTGTTTCAATCTGTTCTTTAATTGCAGGATCCTGAATCATCATAATGTGACCTTGCAGAATTTCAGATTCTGCTTCACCTGCTGTAACTTTCATACTTTCAGCCAATGCAGTTGTTTTTTCAATAAAAACATCAATTGCATCTGCTAATCTTTTCTTTTCAGCTTCTTTATCTGTAATGGTTACTTTAGAATAATTTAATTCCTGTTCTTTAATTACAACAATCTTACCAATACCGATTCCAGCTGATGCGCCAATACCTTTATACATGAGCCACCTCGTCGATTTTAAAACTGGATTATTCGCCTAAACCTGATTCGATTAATTCTGCAGCATGTGCTAATGCAGCTTCTTCATCTGGACCTTCACATACTACTTCGATTTCAGCACCGTATTTAATGCATGCGCCAATGATATTTAATAAGCTTTTTGCGTTGATTTTTTTGTCATTGTAAACGATTGTTACATCAGATTCAAATTTAGTAACCGCTTTTGCTAAAACTCCTGCTGGTCTCATGTGTAAACCTTGTTCATTTTGTACTGTAAATTTTTTTGATACCATAATATTATTCTCCTTTTTCTTATAAAATATCGTTTTAGTTGGAACCCCTTAACGCATTACATAACAAAACGAACGTCCAATGGACCTTCGTTTGAATGCTTAGCAAAAAAAAGACCTATTGGAAAACATACTGGCAAATATATCATTTCCGTGGTCTTCTTGCATTACCAGTAACAATCCAACTCTTTTAATCATGTTAAAATTTTACCATGAAGCCTACAAAAAAGTCAATAGTAGTAGTGCATTTTTTATATATTTATCCTTTTGTTTTTTATCATTTTAAACAAAATTATACAGAATGTATAATCTCTGCCGGAACATATGCTTCAACATAGATACCTTCCTCCCGATATTCTTCTTTTAAGATGGTTCCATATTTGCGAATTCTCTGTATTCGCCCGGCGTCTGCATAATCATATATTTTCTCTAAATAGATTTGACTTTCCTGTAATACTTCTTCAATCAAATGCAGCAATTCATCTGTATGAATTCCATATTTTGCTGAAATTCCAATTACTTCATCTGCATGAGAATCTTTAAAGAAAATATCTTCTGGAGCTTGGTCAATTTTATTAAAAACAGTAATAATCTTTTTATCTGTAATTTCTAACTGCTTAAAAGTTTCATACACCGCTTCCATTTGTTTCTCCATTTGCGGATTGGATGCGTCCACAACATGAAGGATTAAGTCACTATACTTTGCCTCCTCTAATGTGCTTCGAAAAGCATTGACCAGATGATGAGGAAGCTTACGGATAAAACCTACAGTATCGGTCAATAAAATTTCCTGCCCGCTTTCTAGTTTTACCTGTCTGGTCGTCGGATCTAAGGTTGCAAAAAGTTTATCTTCTTCCAACACCCCCGCTTCGGTATATAGATTTAATAATGTTGATTTTCCAGCGTTGGTATAACCAGCAATGCAAACGACAGGCATCTGATTTTTGCTTCTTTTTTGCCGTTGTACTTCCCGGTGTCTGACTACTTCTTTTAATTCTCTGGAAAGATGCCCGATTCTATCCCGGATGAGGCGGCGGTCCATCTCCAGTTTTTTCTCTCCCGGCCCTCTGGTACCAATTCCTCCTCCCAACCGGGATAAAGAAGTACCAAGGCCCACCAGTCTGGTAGAACGATATCGAAGTTGTGCTAATTCTACCTGGATCTTTCCTTCTCTAGTTCTTGCTCTGGATGCAAAAATATCCAGAATAATCAAAGTTCGATCCATAATTTTACATTCCAGTTCCATTTCGAGATTTCGTATCTGGGCCGGTGATAATTCATCATCACAAATTATCCCTTCCGCACCGGTTTCCCATAATAATTCTTTGATTTCCTGTATTTTCCCACTGCCAAGATATGTGGCATTATGAATCGCTTCTCTTTTTTGAATACATCTCCCGACTACGATCGCTCCTGCAGTGTTTGCCAGTTCTTCTAATTCATCCAAAGATTCTTGTGTATCTTCCAATTCCCCCAGACAGACGGCCGCCAAAATTACTTTTTCCTCAATTTTATTTTGTTCATAGTTTTTTCTATTATCCATATATTATCTCGTTTCTAAAAATTCCTTTTCTTGTTTCCCTGCTTCATCTTCTGGATATGCCTTTACATATTTTTTAGCAACTTCTAATGCTTTATCAAATTTTAGCATTTTTTCATATACAACAATTTGGGCAAATTCCAATTTCTGTTTTTCTTCTTCCACAGGAACCTGTAGTGCCTGTTCAATTGTTTCCAGTGCTTTCTTATATTCTTTCTCTTCTACATAATAACCATACAGGTAATAATAACCGATTCCATTCTTTTCATCAGCTTTCACGGCATTTTTATAACATGCTAAAGCCTTTTTCTTTTCACCATTCTGCTGATAACTAAAGCCCTGTAGTGCATACGCTTTTGCTTCTTTATGTTTTTTTACAATTTTTCCATAAATTTTTGCTGCATCTTCATATCTTCCAAGATAGATCAGGGATTCCCCTTCATAGTATTGAATATTTTTTTTCGATGTGAAAATCGTATGTTTTTTCTCAGCTTTTTGAAAACATTCGTATGCCTTATCATACTCTTTCTTTTCTAAATATTTTATTCCATCATTCATCAATAGTTTCTGTGCAATTATTTGAACAGCTAGAAAACCAACAATTACAACCAGTGCTGTAATTGCTGCTGCGATCATATGCTTTTGTTTCTTTTCCATCAAACTGCCTCCTGTTCAGATTTTATTATTTCCATTCTATCACATCACTGCCGGTTGTATACGATTTTTCCTTCTTTGATTGTTTGTACCACTTTGATATCCTTAATTTCCATTTTAGGAACTTTTAAAGGATTAGAATCTAAGATTACCAAATTTGCTTTCTTCCCTACCTCTAAAGTACCTTTCTGGTCCTCTTCCCAGTATTCATAGGCTGCATTACAGGTAATTCCTTTTAATGCATCATATACTCCCACGCACTGCTCCTGTCCAATTGGCATTCCTTTTCTTGTTATACGGTTTACTGCGCACCATACAGAATGCAGCATATCCGGTTTTGTCACTGGTGCGTCCTGGTGAAAATTATAAATCATTTTCCGTTCTAAGGCATCCTTTACCGGACTAATATAGCTTCCTCTTTTCTCACCTAAATTTTTCAGGTGAATATCGCCCCAATAATATGTGTGTCCAATAAAAATAGATGGAATCATATGAACCTCTTTCATGCGATCCAACTGATCTTCTCTGACAGTCTGGCAGTGAATCATAACTGGTCTTAAATCTTTCTGCCCATTTCCCGCTTTTTTATATGCTTTTTCGAAACTGGTCAAAAACTGTTCTGAGGCGGCATCCCCATTACAATGGGCTAAAATCTGGTATCCACCTTCTACAGATTTTAATACCATTTCATCCACATATTCATTTTTGTGGGTTGGATATCCTCTATACTCCGCTTCTCCTTCATATGGTTTTGATAACCATGCTGATTTTCCTTGTGGGGAGCCATCCAAAATGATTTTAGCTCCACCGATTTTTACCCCATCTTTATAATCTGGATAATATTCAGCGAAATTTTGAACCGTTTTTTCATAATCTTCTGCCATAGGATAAACGACCACATCTACATCCATCTTTTTGACAGATGCATATTGGGTCAGCATCTGCATCGTCTCTCCCATGGCTGCACCCTCCTGAACGGTGGTAACACCATACTTTAGATACAACTGCTGCGCTAACTCTATTTGTCTTGCCATATCCTGTCCCTGTAAACGCGGCATCAGGACCATTAATACCTGCATTAGAGCCGGTGTCTCTTCAATGTAACCACTCATACTACCATCTGGATATCTTCCAAACTTTCCACCTTCCGGATCCGATCTGTCATCTCCAATTTCCGCCAGTTTAAATAATGCCGAGTTTGCAACGCCCATATGTCCGGATGCATGAGAAATATAAATCGGAATAGTATCTGACACCTGGTCAAGCACCGCCTTATCCGGATGAGCCTTTTCTTCCAGAAAATTATGATCATATCCGGTACCTAAAATGACTCCTTCGGTACCAATTTTATATTTCTCCTGATATTTTTGTAATTCTTCTGCAATTTCATCAAAATTCTTTGTTTCTGACAAATCACACATCATAATACTCTGTGCGACCTGTGAAAAATGACTGTGTGGATCGATAAAAGCAGGCATTAATGTTTTTCCTTCTAAATCCACTCTTTTTCCATCCTTTTTACAAATATTTTCTCCCTCTAGAAGACTTCCAACATAGATAATTTTTCCATTTTCTTCCACCAACACTTCCGGCATATCACCTTCCTGAACCATAGTAATGATATCTCCGCCAAAATATAATGTTTTCATAAAACCTCCCAAGACTTTCATGCTTAAGTATCTTTGTTTTTTATTAATATTGTATAAAATTCTTCTTTCTCATGCAAGAATCTTCTTTTCCTGTTTCAATTCGGAAAACTATCCTGAATACATAAAACTCCCCATCCGATTTCATTATTCGGGTATGCAGATAAAACCGGCAGTTTTTTGGCCCCTTTCTGTAAATAGGCTTTTATCTTTTCTCCATATAAAAATCTGTCATTTTCTCTGACAATTCCCCATTCCATAAGTATTGCACACGCTCCAGTGACAAAAGGAACTGCCATGGATGTTCCACTCTTTATTGTCTCCCCGCCTCCCGGAGATGCCCCTAAGATATTCACTCCTGGTGCTGCAAGATCCGGTTTAAAGATACATTGTTCATAAGAACCTCTGCCTGAAAATGGTGCATAAGATAAATTTCGTCCATCATAAGCTCCGACTGAAATCACTTTCCAGGCTGTTGACGGAATTGTCAATGTTAAATCAAGCTCAGGCATTAAAAAACGGGTATTTCGATTGCTCGTTTCAGAAACAGGAAGCCACATTGCATAACTTCCATTACTGATTTCTTTTGGAATTAAAAATAAGGTCCAGATTCCACTTTCAATTTCTTTCTCTGTGGCTAAAAAAGAAAGAAAAATTTCCTGACGTCTATTATAAGGAGTAGGCGTCCCATAATAAAATGCCAGTTTGGTCATTCCAAATCTTCTTTCTCCAAATCCCTCCTGACTCTCAATCCTGCTTTCCTCCCCAGATGGAGAACGAAGCATTAAGACAACTTCATCTTTATACTCTTTCCAAATCTGAAGATTCAAAAAAGTTTCATATGGCGCTACCGAAATTTCTATAATTTCTGTCTTTCCCAAAATTATCTTTCCCTGACAATGCCGTCCCGTGTCACCTTCATTTCCTGTCCCAGTGCAAATAACGTTTTGCCATAAATCAGCTGCTGCATTTAAATAAGACTCCAGCAGACTGCCTCCAAAATGGTCTCCATAATTGGTTCCAAAGCTTATATTTATGGCTATTGGCTGCCTGCGTTCTTCTGCAATTTTAATTAGAAAATCCACTGCCCTCATTAAATTTGTTGTTCTTGACAGCTCTCCTTCCATTCCCCTCCCCAGTTTTACAAATAAAATCTGTGCTTCTTTTGCCACTCCTTTATTTCCTGCTGCAATGGAGGCAACATGAGTTCCATGACCAGATGGATCTGTTACAAGCGATTGTTTTTGTTCCACTGCAGTCTGAATCTCATCACCAGAATAGTATGTTCCCATCTGAAAACCCTCTGGAGGATTGCCTTTCTGGACTGTCTGATCCCAAATTCCATCTATCACACTTTTTCCATTTCCCCGAATAAAATCCGGATGCAAAATATCAATACCTGAATCAACAATCCCGATCAGGACCCCTGCTCCATAAAGACTATTGGGAGCTTTTACAGACAGTGGACAGGACATCTCTATGCCTTCTTCTACAGAAAGCCTCATATTTTTTGCTTTTTCCACATAAATGACAGCCGGCTCTCTGGAAAATGCATCTATTTGTTCTTCTGGAAGTATTACAATTGCATACTGACCGGCCAGAATATCGGCTGTTCCTCCATAACCAGATACCAGTGTGAGAAAAAAATCTCCCGTTTGTGAATACCTGACAATTAATTCCCATGTATTATTTTTTTCATCATAACCAGCATTTAGTTCCGCATTTTGCGCTCTTTCATCTGCTGGTATTGACAATGCCAGATTTAACTGTTCTTCCAACTTTTCGTTTTGCATAAAATGCTCCACATCTTTTTATTAGTCTATGAAAAAACTTTTTTTGGTTTCCTTATACTTTATGAAATAGAAAAAGTTTCACCAGTCTTTTTTACTGGATAAAACCGTCTGGCATTTTGTTTTCCTTTTTCTGTATTCATATATTTCTGACACCAGGAAAATTTTTCCCACATATGCATTGGAAGAACTGCTTTTGCTTTTGTATGCTCCATAAAATAATTCATTGCCCAATCATACGCTTGTTCCTGTCTTGGATCAAGCAGCATAAATGCAAGATCGATCTCTTTTTCTTCCAATCGCCCAATTTGAGCCTTAAAATCTACTTCCATTCGTCTGTTATCTTCCTCTGGCTCTCCAAACCAATGCCACCAGTTCAAATCGCCTGCATGGAAAATGCTTTTTCCTTCCGCCTGCACATAAAAAGCACATCCTTCATCCGTAGACTGGAAAGTTTGTACTGAAATTCCATCAATTTTATAAGATTCATTCCAGCTTACAATATGATAAGGTTCTTTTAAAAGATGCTTTCTATACTGTCTGATATCTTTTGATAAAATATACGTAATCGTTTCCTGTTTTTCTCTTAGTTTAAAAATTTCTGGTTGAAAATGATCTTCATGGAAATGAGAAGCAAATACATACCAGTGTTTTCCCTGTATATCAGGAATCTCCCCTTTGTAATAATCAAATAATAAAACACTTTTTTTCAGCTCTACTAAAAAACCGCTGTGATCAATAAATGTAACTTTCATTATGCCTCCTATTTTTCTTTTACAATCTGTTCTAGAATTCCTTTATCAAATATTCCGCTTTTCAGCATTGTAATTTCGTGGCGATATGGAGGATAAGACTTCTTCGTTCCTTCTTCCTTTACATACGGTGTTTCTAAAATTTTAGGTACTTCTAAAAATTCAGGATGAAAAACAATCTTGTGCAATGCTTCAAAACCAAGATTTCCAAAGCCAAGATTTTCATGACGGTCTTTCCCTGCTCCTCTTGGATTTTTACTATCATTAATATGAAAAACAGCAATCTGATCTTTGCCCAGTACCCGGTCAAATTCCTCTATTACTCCATCAAAATCCTCTGCCACAGGGTATCCACTGTCATTTACATGGCAGGTATCAAAACAAACTCTCAGATGTTGAGGATATTTTACCCCATCATAAATTCTTGCCAGTTCTTCAAAGCCTCTTCCAATCTCACTCCCTTTTCCAGCCATCGTTTCAAGAGCAATTTTCACTTCCATATCCCCAGTCATAACTTCATCCAACCCTTTAATAATTTGTGCAATCCCTGCATCAGCTCCTGCTCCGACATGAGATCCCGGATGTAAAACTAAGGTTTTTGCTCCCATAGACTTTGTTCGTTCAAGTTCTACTCCCAAAAAGTCCACTGCAATTTCAAACGTTTCTTTTTTTACAGTATTTGCAAGATTAATAATATATGGCGCATGAACCACAAACTCTTCAATTCCATGTTCTTTCATATATTCCCATGCTTCTGGAATTCTCAGTTCACTGATCGCCTTTCTTTTTGTATTTTGTGGCGCACCTGTATAGACCATAAATGTATTGGCACCATAAGAAACTGCTTCTTTCGCAGATCCTAACATCATTTCTTTTCCTCTCATTCCTACATGAGAACCAATCTTAATCATAATCCATGTCCTTTCTATCTTCTATTTGAGTTCTTTTGTATTATATCTCTTCTATAAGTTTCTGCCAAACAGTAATTGTTCATTAACAGTAGAAATTTACCAAATTTTGTTATAGAATAAGTTTATCATAAGTAATTATTCGAAATAGGTTACTCAATACATATATAATGTTTTTGATGTATTACATTAAGGAGGTTTTTATGAGAGAGCTCCATGAAATTATCAGTACTGCAAAACTTACAAAAGTTGGAAAAATTATTGCTGATTTTATTTTGGCCCATACTACAGAATCTTGTTTTATGACATCGACCCAGCTTGCCGCCCAGCTTCAGGTAAGTGAAGCTTCTATTATTCGTTTTTCACGATCTCTTGGTTTTACTGGTTATATGGATTTCCAAAAATATCTACAAAAATGCCATTTAGAAACGCTTACTAAGATTTCCAGTCAGATAGTTGCCCCATCTAAGCGTTTTGCCCAAACACTGGAACAACATCCAGATGACTTACATTATAGCATTGAAGCATTGAAAATTGCGGATGCCAGTCTGAGAAGTGTATTTACACTAAACAGCAGTCAGCTTTTTAATGACGCCATACAATTAATTATGCATTCAAATAAAAAATACATTGTATCTAGTCGTTCCAACACTTGTCTTGGCAGCAGACTTTATTTTATTCTGAAACATATACTTCCAGAGGTATATACAACCGGTTTGAATACTGGAACTGCCATTGACCACATGTGCGACATTAAAGAAGGTGATTGTTTGATTCTATTTAGCTTCCCTCGTTACTCCAAAGTTGATGAGGTAGCCCTTCAAATGGCACACGATGCCAATGCATCAATTATTCTCATTACTGATTCAAATAATACAAAACTACCATCCGTTGCGGATAAAACATTCCGCATCGATATTGGAAGCAATGCTTTCTTTTCATCCCATATTGGCGTGGACTTTTTAATTGAATTGATCGGTAATGGAATCAGTCGTGAAATCGGAGGTTCCCTACAGGAAAAATTAGAAAAGCTTGACCATTATATTTCAAAATTTGAGCTTATTTAATAAATAAAAAATCATTATCCAGAAGATTCTTAATTCAACTCAAAAAAAGAGTACTGCTCTTCATTTTACAGTACTCTTTTTTCTAACTCCAACAAATACTCTTTTATATCAATGCCTCCTGCATATCCAGTTAGTTTTCCATCACTTCCAATTACTCTATGACATGGCACTACGATCATAACAGGATTTCTATGATTTGCCATCCCCACTGCCCGGCATGCTTTTTCATTTCCAACTGCTTTGGCAATATCTTTGTAAGTGCAGACTTTCCCATAAGGAATTTTCATTAATGCATTCCAGACATTTTTTTGAAAGTCTGTACCATACAGATGGACTGGAACCTGAAATTCTCGCCGTTTCCCATCAAAATACTCTTCTAATTCCCTAATGGCCTGTTCTATTATCAGATTCTTCTGATTCACTGCTCCAGTAGACGGTATAAGAGACGAACTAATTCTGGTTATGGCTTTTTCCTCAGCTTCAATCAACAGGGTCAATTTTTTAAACTTGTGAATGGTAAAATACATAATTTCCACCTTTTTTATAAAAAGAAAAAACGATTTTCGAAACTTTCGAAAACCGCTTATCATAAAAGTTCACAATGCGGGAGATGGGACTTGAACCCACACGAGCATACACCCACAAGATCCTTAGTCTTGCCTGTCTGCCAATTCCAGCACTCCCGCATACGTGCCCACAGGGATTCGAACCCCGGACACATGGCTTAGAAGGCCATTGCTCTATCCAACTGAGCTATGAGCACTCATTGCTTTGTTTTGCAACAGGGATATTATACTATCAAACTAGTTTTCTTGTCAACTATTTTTTTACATTTTTTTATTGCTTTTTAAAATCTGGATGATATTTGCTCAATAGCTTTCTATTTTTTGTCAATCTTTTGGGTTCAAAAGAAATCATACCATAGTTATGCTTTGTTTTCACTTCTCCAATTACAATAAAAATGCTGATTACTTTTAATGCAATCTCAGAAATCCCGTATAAATCATACCCTTCTTCTGTTTTTTCTCCCAATGCGACCTGACGGCCTGTTTCCTGTTCAATGACAACTACCTTTATGCCATCTTCCACAGAAACCACATATCCCTCATACATCGTAGGGCCATATTTTATCTCCCCATAATTACACGGTGAAATCAATGCATGATCTGTTCTTTCACAAATACTTCCAATCGTTTTATTTCTGAAATTAATGATATCATATAAATCATTTTTTCTTTCTTTTCCAGATCTAGCCGCATTTTTAATTCCTTCTGATGGATTATAAGAGATTAAGTATACCTGTTTTCCATCTTTGGTAAAATAAAATTTCTGAACCGTTAATGCAGATGGCACATCCGCATCAAATAATCGTTCTCCCTCTATTTCAGCATAAAATCTGCTCCCAATTGTCTCTGTATCCCGGACGATTTTTCCTTTCAGCATATCCTTTCTCCTTTATTAGAAATGTTCCCAGTAGATTTACACATATGCTCATTATACTGAACGCCCATTTACTTTGTCAACGAATATGCCATTGTCTTTTATCCTAAAATGCTTCTTGCACATGTAGGTGTCCGATAATACATATTGGATACTTTAATTCCATCTTCCGGATTGCTGGCATGTACCACCTGGCCCCCACCAATATAAAGTGCTACATGATTGATTCTCCCGCCATCAGAATAAAACAACAGATCCCCCGGCTGCACATTGCTTACACTGACCGAACTTCCATTAGATGACTGAGCACTGGAAGTTCTACTGATTCCATAACCAAAATGAGCCATCACCTGTTGTGTAAATCCAGAACAGTCAATTCCATTTGTCAGACTATTTCCTCCATATACGTATGGATTTCCCACAAACTGCATTGCATAATTTACTACACTGCTTCTAATCGAAGACTTAGAAGTGGCATCATTGGAACTTGATGAATTTTCAGAATTTTTTGCCTTTTCTGCTTTTGACAAAGCTTCAACTTTTGCCTGCTTTTCATCTTCTATTTCTTCTACTGATTTTGCTTCTCCAAATTGGTATTCTACATCTACATAGTCACTAGATACATATCCATTTCCTTCATCGGTCGATACTTTCACCCATTCTTCATCTGTACTTTTTACCGTTAAAAGGTCACCTTCATCAGCCAATGTAAGAATTGCAGATTTTTCATCTGCTTTTGTACGAATTCTTAATGTTTCCGTTTCTACTTCTGCTTTCTTTGTTACATTTTCTTTTGCAAATGCCTCAATCTCATCACCAAATATCAGATAATCATTCGAAACATATCCTGTTACCGTTCCTGATTTAATTTTTGTCCAGTTTTTCCCTTTTTTTAATACACTCCCTATATTTCCTTTTTCCATCTTTCCAATAACTTCGGTGTCTGTTCCAGATGCCTTTCGGATATTCAAACTAGTTTTCACATTTGCAACTGCCTGTTGTTCATATGTCTGCTCAGACTCTGTTTTTGTCTGAGCTTCTTTTGCTGCTGATACAGAAATCGTTCCTCCCTGACACAAAAGTACTGCTGTCATCGCCAATGTTGCTACTGATATCTTCCAATTTCTAATCATAAAAGCCTCCTAGATATTACAAAATTATTTTATATTTATTACATATTTATTACATTAATTATAGCACACATCGGGCTATAGTCAAGTTTTTCTTAATATTTTTGTAATATTTATGTAATATTTCTCACAGCAGCTTTTATAAATAGAAAATACCTTTAAAAAACAAGATTGTTTTTAAAGGCATTTTTCTTACGTATAATTAGCAGATTTTCTTACCCTTTGATACATCCTGATCATGGTGGATGTTAAAAAGATTCCTAATGCAATAACACCTGCTACCTGCAAAGCATAAATTCCTTTCTCATATACAAAGGATTTATACCCAAAAAATAAATTTACCACTGTATAAAATAATGGCTTTCCTGGAACCAATGGTATCATTTCAACTCCCAGAAATACTGCCACTGGTACCTTTTCATAATAGGCAGCCAATTCTGCAAATACAGTTATTACAACAGCACTACAAAAATATGCTGTTACATCTGTTTCTCCAATAGAGTTCGTCATCAAATAGGTAAACCATCCAAGACATCCTCCAATCGCCGCCAGAATTAGATTTTTCCCGCGAATATGAAATAAAATTCCGAATCCAATACAGAAACAGAATACACATAAAATCTGAGTCATGTTTCCCTCCAGTTAAATTAAAGGCATTTCTGTTATAAAAATCAGAAAAAAGATTCCGCCAACAATGCCAAGTACTGCACTTAAAGCTTCCAGCATCTGAATAATTCCCGCAATAAAATCTTCGTTGATAAAATTTCTCATTCCATTGGTGATTGCAAGACCAGGTATCATTGTGATCATAATCCCAATCATAACTGGCGACGGATTTGAGATTAAATCATATTTCATCGCCGCCGCTACCAGTCCCGCCGCCACGCTGCTGCATAAGAGATTCGAAAAAAAGACACTATGGCTTTGAAAACTTTTCACAATTCTTTGCACCGGATACACAACTGCACCGATCATTCCTGCATAGAAGCCGTCCATCCATCCAGCACCATAAAATACTGCTGAAGTAAGAGAAATCATAATATATGCCAAAAATACCAGCCACGGCTGATATGTAGACTGCCTCTTTATTTCTTCCAGTGTCTGAAAAATATAATATTGATTTGGTCTTTCTTCCTTCATCCACTGACACAACTGAGTAATTTTAGAAACTTTATCCAAATCATTGGTTTTTGAAAGAATTCTCCGGCTTTTGGTATAATAATTAATCCCATCTGATACTGTAATTACTAAGCTGGATGGTATTGCAAATACATCTACTTCTCTTATCTCATAAGCCTCACACAATTGGCTTACTTCTCTTTCCACCCTTGATACATCTGCCCCATAGCATATCATCAAATAACCGATTTCCGTGGTAAAATTTAGTATTTCCTTTAATTCCATATTTTAAACCTATGAGCGAATTTCCAATAATTTATTCTTTAATTCTAATTCTAAACGCCCCATTTCTTCTTCTGCTGCCTGGCGTTTTTGCTTTCCTTCCTCTTGAATCTTCATAACTTCATCCAGCGTAGAAATCAAGGAAGCATTGGTCTGTTTTAACGTTTCCATATCCACAATCCCTCTTTCCGATTCTTTTGCCACATCAATCGTGGCCGTTTTTAATGCCTCGGCATTCTTCTTCAGCAATTCATTGGTTAAATCGGTCACTTCTCTCTGAACTCTGGCAGCCTGACTGGAATGTTCCATTCCAAGTGCCAATACCATCTGACTCTTCCACAACGGAATTGTATTTACTAACGTGGATTGAATTTTTTCTACCATCATCATATCACTGCTTTGTACCAAGCGGATCTGAGGTGCTGTCTGGATAGAAATCATTCTGGTCAATTCTAAATCATGCAATTTCTTTTCAAATCGGTCACAGGAAGATTCTAAATCCTTCGCTTTCTGGGCATCTTCTGGTAGTCCGCTCAGCTTCGCCTGATTCACTGCCTGTGCCAGATCCTTGGTACGTACTTCATGAAGTTTTTTCTTCCCCGCTAAAATATACATAGATAGTTCTTTAAAATACGTAAGGTTCAACTGGTACATTTTATCTAAAATAGCAACATCCTTTAAAAGCTGAACCTGATGACTTTCCAGAATTTTGCAAATTTCATCTACATTTGTCTCTGCTTTTGCATACTGGGCTTTTAAAGAAGTGATTTTATTGGAAGCTTTTTTAAAAATGCCAAGAAACTTTTTTTCTTCTTCTACATCAAAGCTCTTTAACTGGGCTGTTAAATTAGATATTAGACTTCCAACTTCTCCCAAATCTTTTGTTTTTACCTTTTCCAGCGCATTTTCTGAAAAATCAGCCATCTTTTTCTGGGTTCCTGCCCCATACTGAAGTATCATTGTAGAATTCTGAATATCGATCTGGCCTGCAAATTGATCGATGATCTTTTTCTCCTCTTCTGAAAGGATTGGTTCTGACCATTCCGGTTCTTCCTTCTTTTCTTCTGCAATAATCTCTTTTTTTACTTCACCAAAAGGATCTAACGTTAATTCCGGCATTACTTCTGTATCATATACTCGTTCGTTCATCTTTCTCCCTCACTAAAAATCTTTTTGTGCCAGACCATCTTGTGCCAGCATCGTTTTTAATACACTAATATCTGAAGACACATCCCATGCCTGCTCCTGAAACAATCGATCCAGAAGCTTTTCAAATGCAAGATTTAATGTGTTCAGCGAATCTTCAATTTCCTTTTTGGAAGAAAGGATGTTCTCTCCCTGCACGGGTTGTCCATCCAATTCTTCATAAGCATTTAAAAGCTTTACTGTCATAGGAAGATAATATTCCATAAGCTTTCGGATATCTCCCACCATTTCCGGGTATTCCTCAATCCTTTCGAAAATCTTTTTTACAATTTTTTCTATGGATGCAATCTTTGCAGAAATTTCTTCTCCTGGAATCGCTTCATTACTTCTATGAATTTCCTGCAAAAATGCTTTGCCTTCTTCGATGACTCCTTCCACTTCTGGAGTCAGATTTTTTGTTTCTGCTTTTTTCTTTTCTTCTTCCAATTTTTGTTGTTTTCGCTTTTCCTTTAAATCTAAATAATCCTGATAAGTTTCGTCGCTGGTAATCAAGCAGGTTCCCTCTTCATCAAAATGCCCCTGGAGAAACCATCTTTTTTCTACCATCTTTTTTAAATCCTTTTTAACATATGAAATGGGTTTATGAAGCATATTTGAGAAACTAGTAAAATTCCCATAGGTCTTTCCTGCTAAATATCCTTTATATTTCTCAAATCGACAAATCATAGACCATTTCCGATGACCAAAAATTCCAAGTCCCATACTTCCTAAAAATAACGGCAGCATGATCACTACTGGAATTCGAAGTCCCAATGCAAACTCTCCTAAAGCTGCTGCTATTAGACACAAGACAAGCAGAGCGATTCCAAGACCTCCTCCACATAAATAACCAAAAAACATGCACACGATGGCTCCTGCTTTTTTCCCAGATGTCTTCTGATATAAAGCCACTTCCTGCTTTTTATTCTTCCATTCTTTTGTCCACGGATGATTTTGAACTGCCTCATGGGCTTTTTCTTCTGCTGTCTTACCAACAGTCTTTAGGCCATCTCCCATTGCCTGGGCAGCTTTTTCCATTCCATGCTTAATGGTCTGATTTAAATTACTAAAATCTTCCGAATCTATGGCTTTTTGTACAGCATCTTTGATTTCGTCACCAAAATCTTTAAAATCATATGGATTCATAATACAATCTCCTTTTCCCCTGTCTGTCTCTTTCATTATAGTAAATCCAGATAAAAAAAACAACCTCCCGCCTATCTTCATAAGCGGGAGGTTTTCTTCAGGATTATCCTGTAATGATCTTATGCTAATTTTTCTTTTGCAACTTCTGTTAAAGCTGTGAAAGCAGCTGGATCGCTGATAGCCATTTCAGAAAGCATTTTTCTATTGATATCTACACCAGCTAATTTTAAACCATGCATAAATTTGCTGTAAGATAAACCGTTCATTCTAGCCGCTGCGTTAATACGAGCAATCCATAACTGTCTGAACTGACGTTTTCTCTGTTTTCTACCTGCATAAGAACTTGTTAATGCTCTCATTACAGACTGTTTTGCTACTCTATACTGTTTAGATCTAGCTCCTCTATAACCTTTAGCTAGTTTTAATACTCTATTATGTTTCTTTCTTGCGTTCATTCCGCCTTTAATTCTTGCCATGTCTAACGTTCCTCCTTAAATCTATCTATTACAGGTATGGTAAAATTTTCTTCATTACTTTTTCGTTTGTAGCATCTGTCATAGTTGCTTTTCTAAGATTACGTTTTCTCTTAGTAGATTTTTTTGTTAAGATATGGCTTTTGTAAGCTTTATTTCTTTTTAATTTTCCGCTACCTGTAGCTTTAAATCTTTTTGCAGCAGCTCTTTTTGTTTTTAATTTTGGCATTGTTGTGTCCTCCTTGATTCTATCTGTATCTACTCTATTATCGTTTTTCACCTAAAAACATGATCATACTTCTTCCTTCAAATTTTGCAGGTTTTTCAATCACTGCACAATCAGATAACTGTTCTGCAAAATTATCAAGAATTACTTTGCTTGAATTTACATGTGCAAGCTCTCTACCTCTGAAACGAAGTGTAACTTTCACACGATCGCCCTTTTTCAAGAACTTTCTTGCATGATTGACTTTTGTATTCAAATCATTGGTATCAATGTTTGGAGAAAGTCTGATTTCTTTTACATCAATCGTTTTCTGTTTCTTTTTTGCTTCTTTTTCTTTACGAGCCATTTCGTATCTATATTTACCGTAGTCGATAATCTTACATACTGGTGGTTTCGCCTGTGGAGCAACTTTTACCAAATCTAAATCTGCTTCTCTTGCAAGTTTCATTGCTTCTTTTGCAGACATAATTCCTAATTGCTGTCCGTCGCTTCCAATTACACGAATCTCTCTGTCTCTAATTTGCTCGTTAATCATTAAATCGCTAATAGTATTGCACCTCCAATAAAAAAAGTGGATAGTTATAGACTATCCACTATCTGATTCAAGCATGATGAATGTATCATTTCTTAAATATTAACCCGAGTCACCAATACGTGCTAAGGTGAGAGTGGATACTCTTCTTTGTTGTTTGTTGTTTTACAACCTATGACATAATATCATACCAAATATTTTTTGTCAACATCTTTCTTAATCTTTGTCAAATTCAATTAATTCCAACCCTTCATTTCGTTCTAAGACAAAACGAATGCTCCATTCATTTTTAAATAACAGCAATGGATTGCCCTTCATGTCTCGTACCTTTTTCACTTCAGAAACACCTTTTAATTTGCTCATATCAGTTTCTTTATCTTTGATCCAGCGAATAGATTCATATGGAAGAGGTTCTAAACGGATGTCACATCCGTACTCATTCTTCAAACGAAATTTTAATACATCAAACTGCAAAGTTCCTACTACGCCGACAATAATTTCTGCATATCCGGCTTCATGTTCCTGGAAGATCTGAATGGCTCCTTCCTGTGCGATCTGATTTACCCCTTTTACAAACTGTTTTCTTTTCATCGTATCTAATTGAACAATTCTTGCAAAATGTTCTGGTGCAAAGGTTGGAATTCCTTCATACACAAACCCATCTTTTCCAAGGCATACGGTATCTCCAATGGAGAATACTCCCGGATCAAAGACTCCGATAATATCTCCTGCATATGCTTCCTCCACAATTTTACGGTCCTGAGCCATGATCTGTTGTGGCTGTGATAATCTCATTTTCTTACCGCTCTGCATATGTTTGACTTCCATTCCGGCTTCAAATTTACCAGAACAAATTCTCATAAATGCAATTCGGTCTCTGTGGGCTTTGTTCATATTTGCCTGAATTTTAAAGACAAAAGCAGAGAAATTATTATCTACTGGATCGATAGATTCTCCTTTTGATAAACGTGGCAATGGAGAAGTTGTCATCTTTAAAAAGTGTTTTAAGAATGTTTCTACCCCAAAGTTAGTAAGTGCAGAACCAAAGAATACAGGAGTTAATTTTCCTTCTCTGATTTTTTCAAGATCATATGGATGAGCGGCTCCATCTAACAATTCGATTTCTTCTGTCAGCTGCTCATAGCGGTCTTCTCCGATGATTTCCAGCGCTTCTTGAGATTCTATATCTACACGGGTCGTTTTGGCTTCTTTTGCCCCTCCAGTAGAAACGGCTTCAAATGTTGAAATCTGCTTTTCATCTCTTTCATAGACCCCTTTGAATTCTTTTCCGGAACCAATTGGCCAGTTGATTGGACATGTTTCAATGCCTAACACCTGTTCAATTTCATCCAGCAAATCAAAGGTATCATTGGCTTCCCGGTCCATTTTATTAATAAATGTAAAAATAGGAATATTACGCATTGTACAAACTTTAAATAACTTGATTGTCTGTTTTTCTACCCCTTTAGAAGCATCAATGACCATAACTGCAGAATCGGCAGCCATCAATGTACGATACGTATCTTCTGAGAAGTCCTCATGTCCTGGTGTATCCAGAATATTGATGCAGAAATCATCATACTGGAACTGTAAAACAGAGGATGTAACAGAAATCCCTCTCTGTTTTTCAATTTCCATCCAGTCAGAAACTGCATGTTTAGAATTGGCTTTTCCTTTTACGGAACCAGCGGTATTGATGGCCCCACCATATAACAAGAACTTTTCTGTCAGTGTTGTTTTTCCCGCATCCGGATGGGAAATAATCGCAAAGGTTCTTCGCTTATTAATTTCATCTTTTATCTGACTCATATCTTCCTCCATTTATTTAAACTCTAATCCTGATTGATAAGCTGCCTAGTAACTTTTACATTTTCTTGCATTGTTGCCAAAAGCCAGCAACGTTCTTCCTTTAAACTCATATTGTGCCCAAAAATTGCACTCTATTCAAAATAATATCATTTTGGAGCTAGATACGCAACCAGATTCTTTCTTAACCAGCAGAAAACCTTCAAACAGGATGTAAAAATTTCATTCCGTTTGAAGGTTCTGTGGTTTTATCGTATATTTACAAAAAATACTCTCCTCTTTTTGTACGATAAACATATTTTTACAAATTTTATATGCTGCAAATCCATTTTTCTTCCTCAATAAAATCAATCTATGATATAATAAAGAAAATCAGGATCGAAAATATTTAGAAGGAGAAAAATACTATGAAACATACCATTCAATCTGACAATTTAACTGTAACTATTGATTCTTTTGGTGCTGGTATCACTTCTATTATACAGGATGAAACCGAATATTTATGGCAGGGTGAACCAGCTTACTGGTTCGGACAGGCACCAATTATGTTTCCAATCTGCGGATGCCTTCGTGATGGAAATGCAACATTATTAAACGGAAAGACCGTTACACTGGCACGTCATGGATTTGCAAGAAGACGACCATTTACTTTAAAAAGTAAGACCGACACAGAAGTAACATTAGAATTAGTATCTGATGACGAAACTTTAGAAGCATATCCATTTCCATTTTCTCTTCAGATGAATTACAAAGTGGAAGATAACCGCCTGATTTTAAATCATATCGTGACCAATACTGGTGATGAGACCATGCCTTTCTTTATTGGAGGCCATCCTGGTTTTAACTGTCCGATGCACAAAGGTGAAAAGTTCGAAGATTATGTTGTAGAAATGGAAGCTCCAGAATATGCCAACTGTCCAACCATCAGTGATTCTGGACTTTTATTAGACGAAAAACGGACTTTGCGTTTTGATAATCGTTCTATCTTACCTTTAACACATGATTTATTTTATCAGGATGCCATTTGTTTAGAATATCCTCGTTCCACTTATGCAATTCTTCGCCACAAAGATTCTCAACATGGTGTTCGCATAGACTTTAAAGGATTTGACTTCTTCCAGATTTGGAGCAGTGCAAACGATGGTCCTTTTATTGCATTAGAGCCTTGGAGTGGAACCGCTACCATGTCCAGCGAAGATGATATTTTTGAGCACAAACGCGGCGTTAAATTATTAGAACCTGGAAAAACAGAAGTGATCACTTATAGTATTTCCATTATATAGTAAAGAAAAGGGGCTCATACAAGCCCCTTTTACAATTCTTTCAAATTTTCTAATATATGCTCACGCATGCTGTTGACCGCAGGTGAGATTACCATTTCTTTTTTCGTACAAATACCAATTACACGATATTCTGGTGGTTCAATTGGATAAATATCCACATCGCTTCTCATGGTAGACATCAGTAAGGACGGCATAATACAAATACCAAGTCCACTTTCTACCATGGCAATGGTAGACTGGTCATCCACCACATGACAATTGGACTGCACTTCTACATCATATTTTTTCAAAAGATTTTGAATATCCGCATCGGTACTTTCTCTCTGGGATACAAAACCTTTTCCCCTTAACTCTTCCATTCTTACATAATGTTTGTCTCCAACATCCGTGCCTTTTGGCATAACGGATACCAGCCGGTCCTTAAATAATGGAATAATCGGAAGTCCCCCAGCACTGGAAATAGACAAAAATCCCAGATCTACGGTTCCATTCTTAATCCATTTTAATACATCATCATAAGTTCCCTGGTATACTTCAATTTCAATGGACGGATGAAGTTTACGGAAAGATTTTATGAGCTGTGGAAGCAATGTAGTGCAAATACTATTGAATGCACCAATTTTTACCGTTCCTCTTTCCAGACCGTTCATCTGTGCAATGGCTTCCTGAAGAGAATCTTCGCTTTGCAGCACATTAAAAATATACGGCCGCAGACTTTCTCCATATCCCGTCAGCTGTACCCCCTGTTTGCTTCGGACAAATAGGGGAAAACCAAGTTCTTTTTCCATGGAAGAAATGGTATGACTAATGGCGGAAGGTGTTAAATTCAAAGATTCTGCTGCCTTTTGAAAACTTCGTTCTTTTACCACTGCATAAAATACCTGGTAAGCCAATATTGTCATTTCATTTCCCCCATTCTTATGACTTTTTGTATATCATCTTATGCAATTGATTAATTCTGAACTTCGATTTTTCTGATTTCCTTTGTACGGATTTCTCTGCAGATATCATCAATAAATACCTGTAAGTCTTTGGAACCTTCATCTCCTAAGAATCGGCTTCTTACAGATACTTTTCCTTCTTCTTCTTCTTTAGCTCCAACTACTAACATGTATGGAACCTTATTCAATCTTGCTTCACGAATCTTATATCCGATTTTTTCAGAACGTCCGTCTACAGTTACTAAAATTCCATTTGCTTTACATTCTTTTTCTACCTGTTTTGCATAATCCATATATTTTTCAGAAATAGGCAGAATTCTTACCTGTTCTGGACATAACCATGTTGGAAATAAACCTTCGTATTTTTCAATCAGCCATGCCAATGTTCTTTCATAACATCCAATACTTGTTCTGTGAATGATATATGGACGAACTTTATCACCATTTTTATCAATATAATACATATCGAACTGTTCAGCTAAAAGAGCATCCCACTGAATGGTGATCATTGTATCTTCTTTTCCATATACATTCTTCGCATTGATGTCAACTTTTGGTCCATAAAACGCTGCTTCCCCTACATCTTCCACAAAATCGATGTCTAATTCTGTTAAGACGTCACGGATATGCTGCTGTGTTTCTTCCCAGACCTCTGGTTCTCCGATATATTTTTCTTTGTTATCAGGATCCCATTTTGAAAGATGATAAGTAACATCTTCTTCTAATCCCAATGTTGTCAGACAATGTTTTGCCAATGCCAGACAACCTTTAAATTCTTCTACCATCTGGTCCGGACGTACAATTAGATGTCCTTCAGAAATTGTAAACTGACGAACACGAGTCAATCCATGCATTTCTCCTGAATCTTCATTTCTGAATAATGTAGATGTTTCACCATAACGAATTGGAAGGTCTCGGTAAGATTTCTGGGAATTTTTATATACATAATACTGAAATGGACATGTCATTGGACGAAGTGCCATCACTTCTTTATCCTTTTCCTCATCTCCAAGAACAAACATTCCATCTTTATAATGATCCCAGTGTCCAGAAATTTTATATAGATCAGATTTTGCCATTAATGGAGTTTTTGTTCTTACATAGCCCCATTCATTATCTTCCAGATCTTCAATCCATCTTTGCATTGTCTGAATGATTTTTTGTCCTTTTGGCATCATTAATGGAAGTCCCTGGCCAATAACATCTACGGTTGTAAATAATTCCATTTCACGGCCTAATTTATTATGGTCGCGATTCTTAATATTTTCCAGATAAACAAGACGTTCTTCTAAATCTGCTTTTTTTGTATATGCAGTTCCGTAAATACGAGTCAGCATCTTATTTTTTTCGCTTCCTCTCCAGTATGCGCCAGATGCAGAAGTTAATTTGAAGGCTTTGATTGCCTTTGTACTCATAAGATGAGGTCCTGCACAAAGATCTGTAAATTCTCCCTGTTTATAGAAAGAAATCACTGCATCTTCCGGAAGATCCTCAATCAATTCTATTTTATATGGTTCATTTTTTTCTTTCATCAGTGCAATTGCTTCTTCTCTGGGAAGAGTAAAGCATTCTAATTTATGATTTTCCTTGATAACTTTTTTCATCTCTTTTTCGATTTTATCTAAATCTTCTCTGTTTAAAGAAGGCATATCAAAATCGTAATAGAAACCATTTTCAATAGCTGGTCCAATGGCGCATTTTGCATCTGGATACAGACGTTTTACTGCCTGTGCCAGTACGTGAGATG
Organism: Lachnospiraceae bacterium; assembly: GCA_036311565.1. Classification (GTDB taxonomy): domain Bacteria; phylum Bacillota; class Clostridia; order Lachnospirales; family Lachnospiraceae; genus Fimousia. The sequence continues at coordinate 21,212 of JAXJPR010000008.1, read as the reverse complement.
CAGTATGTCGGAAAGCATCTTTTCCTTTGTCACTATTGTCAAATGTTAAAATATTTAATTCACAATCTTTATCTACAATCGTTCTTAAATCCACGACCTGCCCATCAACTTCACCAGCACAGGCCATTCTTCCTAATCCAGCGCTGATATCGGACGCAATATCTAACACAGACATAGGGGAATCATATTCTTTTTTTGATCCATCTTTTAATGTAATAATCATTCTTCATTCTCCTTTTTTAGAAATACAAAAACCCCTTACAGACGCAAATCTGTAAGGGGCGAGTATCTTTATTGACCCGCGGTTCCACCCTGATTGTTTCAGATTGTATGAATGCTTCATACATAAAACCACTTTTTTGACGATAACGGTGTCAGCCGGGCTTGATTAGAGCCACTCCGAGGTAGTTTTCCATATAATTTCACCGAAAAGTGCTTTCAGCCCATGACACTTTCTCTCTGGCAGTTTCCTTATACGTACTCTTCTCATCAACGTATTAATACAATTATTTTGAAAATATTTTCTTGGTCCATTATAACATTATAAAAAAACTTGTCAATATTTTTTCTTTGCCTAATCCAAGATTTCTTTTAAAATCTTATTTACCATTCCAGGATCTGCCTTTCCCTGAGTAGCACGCATAGTCTGACCAACCAAAAATCCAATGGCTTTTTTCTTTCCGGCATGATAATCTTCCACAGACTGAGGATTCTTTGCTACAATTTCTTCAATGGTTGCACGAAGGGCACCTTCGTCATTCATAGATTTTAATCCATATTTTTCTACATAGCTTTCTGGTTCCACGTCATCCTTGAAAATTTCTTCAAATACCTGTTTTGCAACTTTTCTATTAATGGCTCCGCCATCTACCATTTCAATCAATTTTGCCAGATGTTCTGGAGAAAATGCGATTTGATCTACATCCATATCATGGTCTTTGACAAGTCGCATGGTCTCTCCCATCAGCCAGTTAGAAACTTCTTTTGGTTTCTTTACTAAATCATTGGTTTCTTCAAATAAATCTGCTAAATGCTTAGATGCTGTAATGATATCGATATCATATTCTGGAAGACCATATTCTTCTTTATAGCGAAGCATTTTTTCATCTCTTAATTCTGGCTGACGTTCTTTTACCTGTGCAAGCCACTCATCACTGATAATAACTGGTACCAGGTCTGGATCTGGAAAATAACGATAATCCTGTGCATCTTCTTTGGAACGCATAGGGTAAGAATATTCTTCTTCATCATCCCATCTTCTTGTTTCCTGAATAACTTGTTTTCCATCTTCTAATAAGTCAATCTGACGTTCTGTTTCGCCTTCAATGGCTCTTGCAATGGCTTTAAAAGAGTTTAAGTTCTTCATCTCTGTTCTTGTACCAAATTCTTCAGAACCATATTCACGAACAGATAAGTTTACATCTGCTCTCATGGAACCTTCCTGTAATTTACAGTCAGAAGCACCCAGATACTGGATAATCAGACGCAGCTTTTCCAGATAAGCAATGACTTCTTCTGCCGAACGCATATCTGGTTCGGATACAATTTCAATCAAAGGTACACCGGAACGGTTAAAATCTACCAAAGAACAATCCGTTACTGGATCATGAATCAGTTTCCCCGCATCTTCTTCCATATGAATTTCATGGATACGAATAGATTTCTTCTTGCCTTCTACTTCGATATCCACATGCCCATTTCGGCAAATTGGCAGATATAACTGTGAAATCTGATAGTTCTGTGGATTATCTGGATAGAAATAATTTTTTCTATCAAATTTACAATTTTGTGTAATATCACAGTTGGTTGCCAGCCCAACTGCCATCGCATATTCTACTACCTGTTTATTTAATACTGGCAATGATCCCGGCATTCCAGTACATACAGGGCAGGTATGTGTATTTGGTGCTCCTCCAAATTCAGTGCTGCAGGAGCAGAAAATTTTCGTTTTTGTTGCCAATTCAACATGGACCTCCAGCCCAATGACAGTTTCGTAATGTTTAGACATTTTCATTCGCTCCTTTCTGTGCAGGACAGACATCAAATGCACCTCTTGCCTGTTCATAAGAATATGCAGCCTGAATCAGTGTTTTTTCTTTAAAACAGTCTGCAATCATCTGAATACCAATTGGAAGTCCATGTTTATCTCTTCCGCAAGGTACACTGATTCCTGGAAGACCTGCAAGGTTTACAGAAATCGTATAAATATCACCTAAATACATTTTCAAAGGATCACTTAAGCTGTCTCCTAATTTTGGCGCAGTTGTTGGCGCTGCTGGTCCAATGATAATGTCATATTTTTCAAATGCCTGATCGAATTCTTTTTTGATCAATGCTTTTGTACGAAGCGCTTTTAAGTAATAAGCATCATAATAACCAGAACTTAATACAAAAGATCCCAGCATAATACGACGTTTTACTTCTGCTCCAAATCCTTCGGAACGTGTTTTTTTATACATATTATGAAGACCTGTGATTTCTTCGGAACGATAACCATATTTTACTCCGTCAAAACGGGATAAATTGGAGCTTGCCTCTGCAGATGCAATGACATAATATGCAGGAATTGCATAAGGAACCATGTTAAGATCAAATTCTTCTACAATCGCACCTTTTTCTTCTAGCACTTTTACTGCCCCTAATACAGCTTCTTTTACCTCTCCATCCAGACCTTCTGCAAAATAATCTTTTGGAATTCCGATTTTTAATCCTTTGACATCATCTACTAATGCAGACATAAAATCATAGTCATCCCGTTTAAATGATGTAGAATCTTTTGGATCATAGGAAGCAATTGCTTCTAGAACTGCTGCACAGTCTGTAACATCTTTAGTCATAGGTCCAATCTGATCTAAAGAAGAACCATACGCAATTAACCCGTAACGGGATACCGTTCCATAAGTAGGTTTCATACCAACAATTCCACAAAAAGATGCAGGCTGTCGAATAGATCCACCGGTATCAGATCCTAATGCATAAAAACATTCTCCTGCTGCAACTGCTGCTGCAGAACCACCAGAAGATCCTCCTGGTACATGTTCTTGATTCCATGGATTTTTTGTTTCGCCAAAATAAGAAGTTTCTGTGGTACTTCCCATGGCAAATTCATCCATATTGGTCTTTCCTAAAATAACTGCCCCTTCTTTTTCCAGATTGATTACCGCCTCTGAACTAAAAGTTGGTTTGAAATTATATAAAATCTTAGAACTACAAGTCGTTGTAATTCCTTCTGTACACATATTATCTTTAATTGCTACTGGTACACCTGCTAAAGGTCCGTTCAAAATACCTGCATCGATCTGTTCCTGAACCTTGGCAGCACGTTCCATAATCTGTGCTTCGTCCAATACCTGTACATAACAGTTTAATTCTTTTTCTGTTGCTTTGATTTGTTCTAATGCAGTTTTACAGGCATCTACAACGGTAACTTCTCCCGCTTTGATTTTCTTGCCCAATTCCACTGCAGTCATATTTAAAAGACTCATCATGCGCTCCTCCTAATCAACTGTTTTTGGAACCATGAAGGATCCATCTTTCTCTTCTGGTGCATTTTTTAAAATTTCGTTTCTGCAGTCTCCATTCACAACAACATCTTCACGAAATACATTGTGTACCGGAAATACATGTGACATTGGTTCCACTCCATCTGTATTTAATTCGTTCAACATATCGATATAATCTAACATATTCGCCATGTCTTTTTTCGCCTGTTCTTTTTCTTCCTGAGAAAGCTCAAGCTTTGCTAAAATACCAACATATTCAATGGTTTCATCGGTAATTACATTTGCCATTCTTTTTATTCCTTTCTCTTCTTTATTCTTTAGAATCTAGCATAAATCTATCGTTTTATCAAGATATTGCGCGAAAAATACTGTTTAATCTCTTGATTCTATGATAATTAAATCACCAGATCCAATTTCAATCTTTCCTGTTTTGGAAATTAATTCGTTGGATATCCCCAGACTGATTCCCAGAGTAAGTTCTGCATCAGACAGCGGATAATAAAATCCGGTCAAAGTAATGCCAGTTACTTTTTCTGTATATGGAATCAGAGAAACATAATCCCCAAATGCTTCTTCTTTTTTCATTTCTCTACCCGAATTCCACATGGATATCCGGTTGTGGGCATCTACGATCCATGCACGTACCCCCTCTTTCATTGCCATTTGCAAAAGTCCAATATTTGCCCAGGTATGATCCAATCTGGTACCAGTGGCCCCGATCAACGTGATTTCATCCGCTCCCTGGGAAATGGCATGAGTAATAGCAAGGTGCGTATCTGTATAATCCTTTTCTGGTGGAAAAGTAAGTACCGGAATATTCCAGTCTTTCATTTTCTCTTTCATTTTTTCCCCTAAAGAATCAAAATCCCCCAAAATCAAATCTGGTCTTATTCCTAATTGTACAGCATATTGAACCCCTTTATCTGCTGCATAAATCTTATCAAATTTTTGTTTTTCAATATAAGAATGGGTGAAGGGAATGTCAATCCCTCCACCTGTAATAATTAAAATATGCATTGTTACCACTTTTTCTTTTGATTTTTTATTTCTTCATAAATCGTCAGGTAATTATCATACCGTACCTGACTGATTTCACCCTTTTGTAGTGCTTCCTTTACACTGCAATCCGGTTCACTGATATGCATACAGCCCTGAAATCTACAGTAATCCTCATATTGTCTGAATTCATAAAAATAATCTTTGATTTCTTCTTTTTCAAACATATGAACGAACAAAGAACTAAATCCAGGAGTATCCATGACATACGTATCATCTTTAATATGAATCAGCTCAGAATGTCGGGTCGTATGTTTTCCTCTTTTGATTTTTTCACTGACGGATCCTGTTTCCATATTGGCTTCTGGATGCAGTTTATTTAACATGGAAGACTTTCCGACCCCGGAAGGTCCTGCAAGTGCAGTTGTCTTCCCTTCAATCAGCTTTTCAATCAGCTGTATCCCTTCCTCTGTATAAGTACTGGTAAATACCAGCTGACATCCACAATTTTTATAAATCGCTTCTAGCTCTTTCTTTTCCGGCTCTGATGTAATATCTTTTTTGTTAAAACAAACAATTGTCGGTACATCCTGCTTTAGCATCATCATCAAAAAACGATCTAACAAATTCAAATTAGGTTTTGGATCTTTCATGGCAAATACAATCAATGCCTGATCGATATTGGCAACTGCCGGTCGAATCAGTTCATTCGTCCGTGGCAGTATTTTTACAATATTGCCCGTCATCTGCTCCATACTAATGATAGAAATCTGCACATTATCTCCTACCAAGGGTTTGATTTTTTTGCTTCTGAATGCTCCTTTTGCCTTGCATTCAAATGTTCCATATTCTTTTATATGGACATAGTAAAATCCTGCAATTCCTTTTACGATTTTTCCCTGAATATTATTCATCATAACTTTCTACCTCAGGTTCTTCTTCTGTCACTTCTTCTGTTGTGGGCTCTGCTTCTGTTGCTTTTGGGCCCAGACTTATGACAATACTAATTGCAGTTCCTCTACTTACCTTTTTCCCCGCTGCAATTCCCTGTCGGATCACATAACCTTTTCGCACATCGTCACTATATTCTGTTGTAACAGTACCAAGCTGAAGACCCATATTTTTTAACTGTCTGGCTGCTTCAGACTGGGTATAGCTGGTCAGACTGGGAACCGTAACTTTGCTGCTTCCTTTACTTACAACAATCGTAACTGTAGAATTCTTGGCTGCTAATGTTCCCACGCCAGGACTTTGGGAGATAACAATTCCCTCTGAAACATCATCGCTATATTCCTCTTCTACTGCAACTTTAAATGGAATATTTCGTAGAATTTTTGTAGCTGCTTCCTGTGTCTCACCAATTACTTCTGGTACCCCTTTTTTAATTTCACCAGAATTAACCGTAATAACAACCGTTGTTCCCACTTCGACTTCTCGTCCCGCTTCTACATTCTGGCGAATGACACATCCTAACTCGACGGAATCACTTTCTTCATATTCAATCTGGCATTTTAACTTTTCTGCCTCTAATTTTTCTTCTGCTGCTTCTGCCGTTAATTTTACCACACCTGGAACAATTGCAGTCTCATAAGTAGTTAAGGCCGTATCTTCCGTAGAAGTCGTATCGCTGCTCTCTGTTGTTGTCATATTATTTCTTCCAACTTTAAATAACCCGCTTGTCTTTCCTACAAAAGAAAAGATTCCAATAGCAATGATCAGTGCCACTACAACCGCTAAGATCACAACCAGCTTTTCCAATTTACCACTAACAGCAATTTCATCATCATCGCTGTCACCATCCACCATACCTTCTTCTTTTACCGCTGTTTTTTTGAGATTTTCATCTTTTTTGACCTTTTGGGGTACCTCTTTTTCAACAGAACGGTCTGCAATTTGAGATTTAATATGGGTAATATCCTTTTCTCCAATCAGCTGTGTTGGTGAATCATCCACAAACACCGGCATAACAACAAAATCACCTTCTGGATCCTCAAATACTTTCTTTAAGTCTTCCACCAGTTCCTGTGCGGTCTGATAGCGTTCTTCTGGTTTTTTTGCAAGACATTTTAATATGATCTTTTCCAGACTTTTGGGAATTTCACTGTTTATTTCTCTTGGCGGTATTACATCATTCTGCAAATGCATCAATGCAATTGTTACACCATTTTCATGATCAAATGGAACCCGCCCTGTTACCATTTCATACATAGTGATTCCCAATGCATAAATATCACTTCTAGAATCAGAAAATCCGCCTCTGGCCTGTTCTGGTGATAAGTAATGTACAGACCCAATTGCTGTTGATGTCATTGTATTGGAATTAGCTGCTTTTGCAATTCCAAAATCAGTTACCTTAATGGTTCCATGACTGGATACTAAAATATTTTGTGGTTTAATATCCCTGTGAATAATTTTATGTTCATGGGCACATCCGATAGCCTCTGCAATCTGAATAGAAAAATTCACAGTATCTGCTGCTGTTAACCTCTTTTTATTGCGAATATATTCTTTTAATGTAATTCCATCTGCCAGTTCCATTACAATGTAATGAATATTTTCTTCAATACCTACGTCATAAACATTGATAATATTGGGATGGAGCAATCCTGCTACTGCCTGTGCTTCAATATCAAATTTTCTAAGAAAATTCTCATCAGAACTAAATTCCTCTTTTAAAACCTTAATAGCTACAAAACGGCCCAGTTTATAGTCTTTTGCCATATAGACATTTGCCATTCCACCTGCTCCGATTTTCTTTATCACTTCATATCGGCCGCCCAGTTTTGCGCCTGCTTCTAGCATACTTTATCACCTCGGTTTCCCATCCTTGTCAGAATAACCGCAATATTATCCTTGCCGCCTTTCTGTTTTGCACGTTCAATTAATTCATTTGTTTTTTCTTCCACAGTGCCTGCTCCAAGCACAATATCTCTAATTTCCTGATCTTCCAGCATTCCATGCAGGCCATCGGAACATAATAAAACATAATCTCCCTCTTGCAATGGTACAATAAAATGGTCTACATTGAGAGATTGCGGAGCCCCTATGGCTCTTGTAATCATATTTTTATTTGGATGGTTTCTTCCATCCTCTTTATCAATGACTCCCGCAGAAATCAATTCTTGTACATAAGAATGATCTACGGTAATCTGCTTAATTTCCTGGTTGTGGATATGGTAAAGACGGCTGTCTCCAACATTCACGACATATAAAATTCCTTCTTTTTCTGATGCTGCTACTGTTGTTGTTCCCATTCCTGCATATGCTTCTTCTCTGGCTCCTTTTTGAAGAAGCTCATAATTCAACTGTTTTAATACATTTTCTAAAAATGCAACAACATCCCAACCTTTTGATTTTCTTGCATTTTCTACCATCTGTTCAGTTACAAATTTTGAAGCATAGGCCCCGGCATTATGTCCGCCCATCCCATCTGCAACAATATACAAATTTTTTAACATTCCAATCGGTTCATCTGTATAGAAAATATAATCCTGATTTTCTGTTCTGATGCATCCAATATCTTTTTTTCCATAAGATTTCATACTATAACCCTTTCTGCTCGGCATAGCGTTTTCTCAGCTGTCCGCAGGCAGCATTAATATCTCTTCCCATTTCTCTTCGGACTGTTGCCCGAATATGATGTTTCTCCAATAGATGTTGAAATTCATAAATCGAATCTTTGGTCGACTGCTCATAATCTCTTTCATCAATTGGATTGACTGGAATCAAATTCACATGACATAATTTTCCTTTTAACAGGCCAACTAGCATTTTGGCATGTTCTGGTCTGTCATTCACACCTCTTACCAGGCTGTACTCAAAGGTAATCCTCCGATTGGTTGCCTGAATATATGCATCACACGCCTCCATAATCTCCTGAATAGAATATTGATTGGCAATTGGCATCAGACCACAGCGCATTTCGTCATTTGGAGAATGCAGGGAAATCGCTAATGTAATCTGTAGCTTTTTTTCTGCCAGTTCATAAATTTTCGGTACAATTCCACAGGTAGAAACAGTAATATTTCTCTGGCTGATATGTAAGCCATTTTCATCTGTCAGCAATTCTAAAAAACGAAGCAAATTGTCAAAGTTATCAAATGGCTCTCCGGTCCCCATTACGACTACGTTAGAAACTCTCTCTCCAGTTACATGCTGAATATGATAAATCTGATCCAGCATTTCAGACGGCTCTAAACACCTTGTTAATCCTCCAATGGTTGAAGCACAGAACCGGCATCCCATCCGGCACCCCACCTGAGAAGAAATACAGACCGAATTTCCATGTTTATACTTCATTAATACACTCTCGATGATAGTTCCGTCATGAAGTTCAAACAAAAATTTAGCAGTTCCATCTATTTTAGAAGTCAGTCGTTCTACCTCTTTTACGGAGAGCATGCCTGCATCTTCCCGTATTTTTTGTTTCAATCCTTTTGACACATTCGTCATATCATCCAGATTGCGTACTGTTTTTTTATGCATCCATTCATAAAGCTGTTTCCCTCGGAACTTCTTTTCTCCTATGGATTCAACATATTCTTCTAATTCCCTTAGTGTCATAGATTTAATGTCTGGCATTTGATTTTCTCCTTAATTTTGCAATGAAAAATCCATCACACGGATGAATTCCAGGTATCAGCTGGATATATCCTTCTTTTGCTGTCTCAATGGATAATCTTTCCGGCATAAGCTTCTCAAATCCAACCGTTTCCATGTTAAGATATTCTTTCATCCACTGCACATTGTCTAAATTTTCTTCTCTACGCATGGTACATGTGCTGAACATCAATATTCCATCTGGTTTTAAATATTGGACGACCACCGTTAATATCTGCTTTTGGAGTTTTGCTAATTCTAAAATATTTTTCTTAGAAGCATTATATTTAATATCATTCTTTCGTCCAATAATTCCAAGACCGGAGCATGGAAGATCTGCAATTACAATGTCTGCTTTTCCTATCAGTTCTTCATCCAGTTCTAACGCGTCAAATACCTGCACTTCCATATTTGAACACAAAAGACGCTCTCTGTTTTCTTCAATCAAATCTGCTTTATATTGAGTCAAATCTCTAGATATTACCCTTCCAGTTCCTCTAAGCTTGTCTGCGACATGAAGACTTTTACCTCCTGGTGCACTGCACACATCTACAATGACCATTCCTTCTTTTGGATCCGCAAGTTTTGCAACTAACATGGAACTCTCATCCTGAACCTGAAATCTGCCTTCCGCAAATGCATCCAATTCTTCCAGATAATCATATTCTGAAATCTGCAATGCTTCTTCCATAAAAGCCCCCTGGCGGACACAGACCTTTTGACACTCAAGTGATTCTTTTAATTCTTCTAAATTTCCATTACTTAGCTGTACCCGAATGGTTGTTTTTGATACTTTTAGAAAGCTTTCAAAAATCTTTTGGACTGTAGAAGAATCATATTCCTTTAAAAAGTCTTTGACCAGCCATTCCGGCATAGAGTAATGAACTGACAATGCTTTTACCGGCTCTTTTTCCTTATCTGGATATGCAATATTACCTAAATTTCTTGTAATATTGCGAAGTACGCCATTGACAAAACCTGCTAAGTTTTTAAAACCTCTTTTTTTTGCCAGTTTTACTGCTTCATTACAAACAGCTGAATCTGGTACATGATCCATAAATTTCAGCTGATACACTCCCATACGGAGAATCGCTCTGATTACTGGTTTGCATTTATTGATTTTTACTTTTGAAAATTGATTAATGATATAATCGATCTGCAATTGATTTTCAATCGTTCCCTGACACAATCTGGTCAAAAAGGCACGATCTTGTTTTTCCATAAACTGATAGTTCTTAAGGGTATCGGAAAGTGCCAAATGACTGAAACTTTTCTTTTTGTCAATATCGATTAAAATATCCAATGCAAGCTCTCTTGTCTGGCTCATATTATTCACCTAATCTGCTTCCTACTGATACCTGATATCCCAAAAGAAAGGCCTGCGTTTTCATTCGTTTTTTTCCAGCAAGTTGAATTTCATTTAACGCCAAAGCACCTTCTCCCGTCTGTACCACAATTGTGTTTTTCGTTACGGCAATAACCGTTCCTGGTTTCGCATCACTTATTCCATCTACAACATCTGCATCCCAGATCTTCATCGTTTTTCCCTGATATTTAGTATAGGCACTTGGCCATGGATTTAATCCACGGATCAAACGTTCAATCTGGATAGCCGGCTTTGTAAAATCAATATTTCCCATCTTTTTATCCAGCATTTTGGCATAACAGGTCTTTCCATCTCCCTGAGGGGTAAACACTGCAGTCTTCTGTTCTAACTTTTTCAAAGTTGATACCATTAACTGGCCACTCAGGAGCATAAGTTTGTCATGAAGGCTTCCCCCTGTTTCTTTTGGTTCAATCGGTATGATTGCTTTTTCAATCATATCGCCTGTATCCAGTCCTTCATCCATACGCATGGTCGTAATTCCCGTTTCTTTTTCACCATCGATCACTACCCACTGGATCGGACCTGCTCCACGATACATAGGTAAAAGAGATGCATGTCCATTAATACATCCATATGTTGGAATTTCTAAAATTTCTTTTGGCAGAATCTGTCCAAACGCGACCACTACAATAACATCTGGCGCAAGCTCTTTTAATATTTTAATAAATTCCGGATCTCTTGCTTTTACTGGTTGATAGACCGGAATATCATATTCCAATGCTTTTTCTTTTACTGGAGGATATGCCATGGCTTTTCCTCTTCCCTTTGGCTTGTCCGGCTGTGTCACCACTGCAATCACATCATGGTGATCAATCATTGCCTGAAGCGTTGGAACTGAAAAATCAGGCGTCCCCATAAATACGACTCTCACTGGCAGCCTCCTATTCTTCTATCTCTTCTTCCAATTCGGATACATCCATAAGAGGTCCGTCTGCAACATCTGGATACAACACGCCATCTAAATGATCACATTCGTGACAAATAGCTCTTGCTAATAATCCTTCGCCTTCTACACGGATTGGTTCCATATCTTCATTGAATGCTTCGCAAACAACATGATTTGGACGGGTCACTGTTGCAACTTTATTTGGAACGCTTAAACATCCTTCATCACCTGTCTGGGTTCCATCTTTTTGGATAATCACTGGATTAATTAATGTATACTGGTTACCATCTCCAACATCAATGACAACAATTCTTTTTAAAATTCCAATCTGAGGAGCTGCAAGTCCCACTCCCATTGCTTCATACATAGTTTCATACATATCATCAATCATAACACGAATTCTTTCTGTTACTTCTTTTACTGGCTTTGATTTCTTTCTTAAGATATCATCGCCCATTTCGCGAATATTTCTAATTGCCATTTCTATCTTTCCTTCCATTTTTTAGTCTTAGTCTAATTTATCATACCACAAATTAATAACCAATCATAGGGTTAAAGTCAAAGGAAACAAGCGCTTTTTCAAAAATTCCCTTATCATTCATATACTGTTCCAAATGATTTTTTAGGGTTACTAATGCTCTATATTCCTGATGCTTTATATAAATCACATACCGATAAATATCTTTAATTTTTGTAATGGCAGCCTTACTTGGACCAATGATGAAATATCCATCTGCTTCAAAATAATGTTTTCTTATTTCTTGTCCAAGCATATTTGCTGCTGCTTCCCCCACATCCAGCTGGTCACATCCAATAAATACTACCATCATCTGACAGACTGGGGGATAGCTTAATATATCCCGGTACGCCATTTCCTGCTGATAAAACATATCATAATCCTGAGCAGCTGCTGCTGTAATGCTATAATGCTGTGGATTATACGTCTGAATTACTACATCCCCTGCCAGTTCTCCTCTTCCGGCCCTTCCAGCTGCTTGTGTCAATAATTGAAATGTTCTTTCACTGGCACGAAAATCACTGGCATACAAAGACATATCTGCAGCCAGAATTCCTACCAGTGTAGTATTAGAAAAATCATGTCCTTTTACAATCATCTGCGTTCCAATTAAAATATCAGCTTCTCCATTAGAAAAAGCAGATAATATTTCTTCATAACTGTGTTTTTTACGGGTCGTATCCATATCCATGCGAAGTACTTTCGCCTGTGGAAACTCCTTTTTTACCATGACCTCTACCTTTTGCGTTCCTGTCCCAAAGGTACCAATGTATGGACTTTGACATTTCGGACAATACTTTGGAATTGGAATCTGATAACCACAATAATGACAGACCAGCTTCTGCCCTTTATGGGCAGTCAGGGATACATCACAATGAGGACATTTTAATGCTTCCCCACAGCTTCTGCAAGAAACAAATCCAGCATAGCCGCGACGATTTAAAAACAGCATGATCTGCTGTCCTTTCTCAAGCCTATCCTGCATCATATCTCTTAATTTTCTACTGAATAGGCTGCGATTTCCTGCCTTTAATTCTTCCCGTAAATCCTCGATATGAACCCTTGCCATCCTACTTCCCTTTTTAGCCCGGTTATGAAGTTTCCAAAGAACATAGTTTCCATTCTGCGCATTCCTATAAGATTCAATACTCGGTGTAGCCGAACCTAAAATTACAGAAGCTCCTTCCATTTTGCCACGGGCAATCGCTGTCTCCCGTGCATGATATTTGGGCACACTTTCACTTTTATAGCTGTTTTCATGTTCTTCGTCAATGACAATCAGACCAAGATTCTGAAATGGAGTAAACAGAGCAGATCTCGGACCTATCATAATATCCACTTCACCATCTCTGGCACGAAGCATTTGATCATACCGTTCCCCTTGGGATAGTTTTGAATTCATAATCGATACTCGGCTGCCAAAACGTTGATAAAATCGCTTTACTGTTTGATACGTAAGAGCAATTTCTGGTATCAGTACAATCGCCTGTTTCCCTTCGGCTAAAACAGTCTCTATGGCAGCCATATAAACTTCCGTCTTACCGCTTCCTGTTACTCCATGAAGTAAATATGTCTGATACTTTTGGTTTTGATACTCCTGTCTGAACTGACTGGCCAATGCTTCCTGTTCTGGATTTAACCTCTTGGGTTCTTTCATTTCTTCTGTAAATGTAATTGGATTTCGATATAGACTTTTTCGTTCTACCGTTATGATCCCCTGTTCTATCATCCGGTCCAATGTAGATTTTGATATTTTTAATTTTTTCGTCACGATTTCCCAGGAAAGCACCGGTTGTTCCAGTAATTCTTCCAATAATCGTACCTGTGCTTTTCTCTTTTTCTTCTTTGCAATTTCTAAGACTACTTCTATCTGCTCTTTTGGTATGAAACGTTTTATAATTTTTTCCTGTTTTCTTTCTACTTTCTGTGAGGCTGGTATTACCGTGCGAAGTGCCTGAATCATCGTGGAGCCATATTGTTCCCGAATCCAGTAGGCTAACTTCACCATCTTTCCTTCAATAGATACTCCCTCTTTTGAAACCCGGATAATTTGTTTTATTTTCTCTTCTTCATAATCTGCTTCATGAGAAAGCCGCACTACATATCCGGTCTGCTCGTTATTCCATCTTCCAAACGGAACAACCACCTGCATTCCAATCTGAATATCTCCACACAAAGGAAGAGGCACTTCATATTGAAATACCTTATCAAGTGCCTCGTGTGAAATATTTATAATTATATCCGCATATAATTTTGACATCATTTTGCTCCTGTTAATTTATAAAATCTGCCAGAAGATTCAAAATTGACCAATCCTCCAATTATTCTACTACATGTCCATTTGCAATCAAAACTTTTACTACCTGATCCACATATTTTAAGCAAATATCATCTGTTTCAGCTTCTACCATTACACGAATCAAAGGTTCTGTACCACTTTGTCTTACCAAAATTCTTCCATCTTCGCCTAAAGCTTCTTCTACTGCTTTTACTGCTGCTACTACATCTGGATCTTCCTGTGCCGCTTTTTTATCTTTAACTCTGACATTTTTTAATAACTGTGGATAAATGGTCACCGGTTCGACCAGCTTGCTTAATGGCTGTTTTTGTTCCAGCATAGCTTCCATAATCTTTAAGGAGGTCAATATTCCATCGCCAGTTGTAGCATGCTTACTAAAAATAATATGTCCAGACTGTTCTCCACCTAAACTGTGTCCATGTTCTGTCATATTTTCATTTACATACTTATCACCAACCGCTGTTTTTTCATAAGAGATTCCTGCCACATCCAAGGCTTTATAAAGTCCAAGATTAGACATAACAGTAGTAACAATCGTATTGTTATTTAATGCGCCCTGGTCTTTCATATAAGTACCACAAGCATATAAAATCAAATCTCCGTCTACGATATTTCCTTTATCATCAACAGCAATACATCTGTCTGCATCACCATCATAAGCAAACCCTACGTCTAATTTATTCTCTTTTACAAATTCCTGCAGTACTTCAATATGAGTAGAACCACAGTTCATATTAATATTTGTTCCATCAGGTGTATTATTAATAACATAAGTATGTGCTCCTAATGCATTAAATACATTCTTGGCAATTGCATATGCACTTCCGTTAGAGCAGTCCAGACCCACACGCATATTTTTAAAAGAACGTGTTGCAAGCGAAATTAAATAACCGACGTATAAATTACGCCCCATAGAATAATCAGTCGTTGCCCCAATATTTTCTCTCTTCGCTAATGGAATTTCTCCATATTCTCCATCGATATAAGCTTCAATCTTTTCTTCTACTTCTGCTTCCATCTTATGGCCTTTTGCATTAATAATTTTGATTCCATTATCATAATATGGATTGTGGCTGGCAGAAATCATAATTCCACAATCAAATCCTTCTGTTCTTACAACATAGGAAACACTTGGTGTTGTTGTAACATGAAGAAGGTAAACATCTGCACCGGAAGCTGTTAACCCTGCTACTAATGAATATTCAAACATATAACTGCTTCTTCTTGTATCTTTTCCAATCACTACCTGTGCTCTGTGATCTTCGCGGCTAAAATACCATCCTAAAAATCTTCCTACCTGATAGGCATGATCTACTGTCAAATTCACATTTGCTTCTCCACGAAAACCATCTGTTCCAAAATATTTTCCCATTACTCTATCTCCATTTCATTCCTAATTTTTTCAAAATTTTTCTGTTATCACCATAAAGATTATATCATCATTCAATTTTTTGTTCAATTGATATCCTTGACTTCATAAAAAATTCATTTTATCATAAGATTAGAAAATATTTTCATAATTGCACATTTGTGCACTTTAGAAAGGAGACATTATGAAACGACGAGATGAACGCTTTTTAATGAAAGTTGCCGATATGTATTACCGTGACGAATTGTCACAAGACTTAATTGCCTCCAAGTTAAACATATCAAGAACAACAGTTTCCCGTGCACTGACTTCTGCCAAACGAGCAGGTTATATCAAGATCGTTTTTGATTTTCCTACGGAATCCTCTGTAGAAATTGAAAAACAAATTGAGCAAAAATACAACATTAAAGAAGCTGGTGTTGCATTGGTAAATAACACTTCCGAATCTAATCATGAAGTTTCAAAAACAGCGGCCCGTTATCTGGCACGTGTATTAAAAAATGATATGATCATAGGACTTACCTGGGGACGTACTATGAAGCATTTAATTGATGTATTCGAACAGGAAAATCTGGGAAAGACTTTAAAGATCAAAGGTGCTCAAGTCGTTCCTTTTCTTGGAACCAATTCTCCATCTTCTGAAGATCATGATTTTTTGCGTCTGACTTATTCTAGTTTATTATCCTCAAAACTGGCAGAACTGATTCGTGGAATCAACTATAGTCTTCCTGCTCCAATGTATGTAGAAAATCCAGAGCTTTATAAGCTGCTGATAAAAGAACCTCAAATTGCCATCACCTTAAAAAAAGCAAAAGAATGTCAGGTGGCACTTATTGGAATCGGCGAACTCAATGAACATTCTGCCATCGGATGTCTGGATGATGGCAAAGCACAGATGCTGCGTAATTTAGAAAAACAAGGCGGCGTTGGAGAAATTATGGGGCGTGTTTTTGATAAAGACGGCAATACCATAGACAGCGAATTTAACCAGAGAATCATTGGTCTATCTCTGGATGATTTAAAAAAGATTCCTACCAGAGTTGGCATCGTTCATGGAATAAAAAAAATTGAAGCAATAAAAGTGGCTTTAAAGACCGGTCTTGTCAATGTACTTATTACAGACAGTCTGACAGCAGAGCGCTTATTAGAAGATTAACATTTCAGAAAACAGGGATTGGAGTTCGATAACCATGAACTCCAATCCCTGTTTTTATTTCATTAAATTTTCACAATATGTTACACTGATATCCTGATATTGAGTAAATACTTCATCTGCTTCTTTCATATTACTCATGGGATAATCCATGTTGCTAAATCCCAGACAGAACATACCGGCAGCTTTTGCTCCAATGGCTCCATTTGGTGTATCTTCAATTACCATACAATGCTCTGGTTCCACACCTAATCCTTGGGATGCCTTTAAATAAATATCCGGCGCCGGTTTTCCATGTTCTACTTCCCAGCCGCTTGCTAAAGTATCAAATCGGTCTGCAATTCCTAAAGAATCCAGCATATCTTTGATTTCTCTTATCGTAGAAGAAGATGCCACTGCAAGCGGATACCCCGCCTGCTTTAATGCATCAATAAATTCTACAACTCCCCGGATTGGACCAATCGAAGTTTCACGAAAAACCCGATCTTTAATCGCATATAAGGTTTCCAAATACGTTTCTGCAGAAATATGTTCTATATGAAATTCTTTATTCATAATATTCCATTGATATTCATGGGTCGTCCCAATGAACTTCATATGATATTCATCTGGAATATGATAAATTCCAAGAGTTTCCAATGTTTTCCTCTTTATATCCACATACAAACGTTCAGAATCAGAAATCACACCATCCATATCAAAAATAACTGCTTTTAACATTTGGATTCCTCCTCACTTTGTATTACACATCACGAACTACCATTATTGTATCATAGAAAGCACAATTTTTACAATACACCTGCTGCCATTCCAATCATACGCACTAAAAATGCTGCCACCCATGCAATGGTGCATTGTCCAAACACTACAAAAATTGCCCATTTTCCACCTAATTCTCTTTTAACAGAAGATACTGCAGCCACGCAAGGTGTATAAAGCAGACTAAACACCAACAATGCGACAGCAGATACTGGAGTAATTGCCTGTACCAGACTCTGGGTAGAACCAAATAATACAGACAAGGTAGAAACTACACTTTCTTTTGCCATAAATCCAGTAATTAACGCCGTAGAAAATCTCCAGTCACCAAAGCCCAATGGTGCAAATATTGGTGCAATGACACTGGAAACAGATGCAAGCAGACTGTTTTGAGAATCTGTCACCACATTCATCTGAAGATCAAATGTTTGTAAGAACCAGATGGCAATGGTTGCCAAGAAAATAACCGTAAACGCTCTCTGAAGAAAATCTTTTGCCTTTTCCCACAGAAGCTGCGCTACATTCTTTGCACCAGGCATACGGTAATTTGGCAGTTCCATTACAAATGGTACTGGTTCTCCTTTAAACATGGTTCCATTAAATACCAAGGCTGCAATAATTCCCATAATAATTCCAAATGCATATAGACCGATCATGACCACTGCCCCATGTCCTGGGAAAAATGCGGCAGTAAAAAACGCATAAATTGGAAGCTTCGCTGAGCAGCTCATAAATGGAGTTAACAAAATAGTCATTTTACGATCTCGCTCAGAAGGAAGGGTACGACTGGCCATAACTCCAGGAACTGTACATCCGAATCCAATTAACATCGGAACAATGCTTCGCCCAGATAATCCGATTTTCCGAAGAAGTTTATCCATCACAAATGCGACCCTTGCCATATATCCACTGTCTTCCAGCAATGACAAGAAGAAGAATAGGGTTACAATAACTGGAAGAAAGCTTAATACACTTCCAATCCCATTAAAAATCCCATCAATAATCAAAGAATACAAAACTTCATTTACATTCGCCGTCTGAAGAGCTGATTCAGTCAGCTGGGTTATCAATCCAATTCCTATTTCCAGCCATTCAGATAATTTTGCACCAATGACATTAAAGGTCAAATAAAAGACCAGACCCATAATTGCAATAAATGCTGGAATTGCTGTAAATTTTCCAGTTAAAATCTGGTCCATTTTTCGGCTTCGCGCATGTTCTCTGCTCTCTTTTGGCTTTATAACAGTTGCATCACATAATTTTTGAATGAAAGAAAATCTCATATCTGCAATGGCTGCTGCCCGGTCAAGCCCTCTTTCTTCTTCCATCTGTAAGATAATATGTTCAATCATCTCTGTTTCATTCTGGCTAAGATTTAAAGCATCCAAAATCAGCTTATCCCCTTCTACCAGTTTATTTGCTGCAAATCGAACCGGGATATCCGCCTTTTTGGCATGGTCTTCAATTAAATGCATAATTCCATGCAAACATCTATGTACCGCTCCTCCATTATCATCAGAATCACAAAAATCTTTTCGTTTTGGTGCTTCTTGATATTGGGCAACATGGACTGCATGATTTACAAGTTCCTGAATTCCCTGATTTTTTGCTGCTGAAATTGGAATTACCGGAATTCCCATAAATTCTTCCATTTCATTTACCAGAATTGATCCACCGTTTTTCCAGACTTCATCCATCATATTCAGTGCCAGCACCATTGGAACATCTAATTCCATCAACTGCATAGACAAATATAGATTTCTTTCAATATTTGTTGCATCTACAATATTAATGATTGCTTTTGGTTTTTCTTTTAATAAAAATTCCCGTGTAACAATTTCTTCACTAGAATATGGAGACATAGAATAAATTCCAGGTAAATCAGTTACCAATGTATTCGGATGGCCTTTGATCACACCATCTTTTCTGTCTACCGTTACTCCTGGGAAGTTTCCTACATGCTGGTTTGCTCCTGTCAATTGGTTAAAAAGTGTTGTTTTTCCACAGTTTTGGTTTCCAGCAAGAGCAACTGTTAACATTTCATCCGCTGACAATGGATGTTCATCTTCTTTTGCATGGAATTTTCCTCCTTCTCCTAGCCCTGGATGCAACGCTTCCTTTCTAGGTTTTGTTCCTGCCATCTCTTTTGTTTTTTCATGCATATTGCTAATTTCAATTTTTTTCGCATCGGCAATTCTTAAGGTCAATTCATATCCATGTATTTCAAACTCAACTGGATCCCCCATTGGCGCATATTTTACCATTGTAATCTCAGCACCTGGAATCACTCCCATATCCAGGAAATGCTGGCGCAGTGCTCCTTCACCACCTACAGATAATACAGTAGCTGTCTTTCCTATTTCTAAATCCATTAGTGTCATCTTTTGTGTCTCCTTTCCAAAGACCTTATTGATAATAATTCTCATTATAGTATATGTGGAGTTTTCATTTTTGTCAACAACACTTTTACATTCTTTCTGGACAAATAAAAAAACAACCGTCGCCCTTTGCAGAGCAGCGGCTGTGACCGTTTAACAAAACTATTGATTTACGTCATTTCATCACGGATTACATCAATGATATTTTCTTTTCAAATCTTATTAGTCGCATACATCATGGTAATGGAAACAATAAAAAATATGCCCAGAATACCGACTACCCGACTGCCCCACGGGAATTCAAATGTGAAGTCTTACAGTTCTTCTGTCACGGTCGCTGCTTTGTAAATGAGCCACGAAAGGATACCTGAAATTGGCTCCCATAAAGCAGCGTTCGAATTCCAAAAAAGAAACATTCAAAATTCATCATCCGATTAAAACTGTGATTGGACATTCCCAAAGAATGAAGCATAGCCAGTTCTTTTCCACGAAGCTTGATATTAGTGGAAATCGTATTGAATACATTTGCAACTACAATCGACGAAATCATAAAGACGAATACATAGGTGAATATATCAATTACGAAGGTAATGCTCCGGAATAGTTCCACCGATGAAGCCTGATTAACCAGCATATAATCAGCAGTGATATCAGTATCCGTAATCATAGTCTGAAGCTTTGACATAGTCTGAGAAGGTGTATTAACCCAGAACGTCATACCCATCTTAGCTGTTTCCGTATAAGCTTCAAAATGAGATTCCATCTGCCATGGAGCAACCACCATGAAAAGATATTCCGGTGCCGGATCAACTGGCAGTGTATCCAGGGGGAATTATCAACGACTGTCGTATCGATGTTTTCCGTCAACTGACTACCCGTTTCATAGAGATTGAAACTTAATGTATCACCTGTAAGGAACAACTCATGCTCGACATTATTCATAACAAGTGCAAGGACTTTTCCATCCTTTCCGTCGTATTCTTCTTTTGACAATCTGATACTTTCAATAAAGTCAAAATAAACATCATCTTCAAGGAACTGGACATACAGCGGCACTTCTAACGTCTGTCCGTCTGCTGCTGTACCCGTCGTTTTGCAATAAGCATCTACAAAATTTTCAGGCAAGTTATCTATGGAAGCGGAACAAATCAGATTGGCCTGATAGGTGCTGTCAGACACCCCTTCTGCCGTTTTCAGCTCATCATATAGCTGAAGCATTTCATTACTCTGCATCTCCTGTGTGTAAAACATCAGATTGCTATCTACCTCTACGGTATACACTTTAGAAAGACAATCCAATGTAGAATCAAAAGCACCGCCTGTTACGAACAGAACTACGCTTGTTTCGACGGAAATTTTTCAAAGC
>JAXJPR010000007.1:0-25633 GCA_036311565.1 Lachnospiraceae bacterium | reverse complement strand
GAAGAAATAAGACGTTGGATATGGTATATATTGCAATGTTTGCGGTATTGATTACCATTTGTTCATGGATTTCTATTCCAACTAGTATTCCTTTTACCTTACAGACATTTGGTGTGTTTGTAACAGTAGGGATTCTTGGAGGGAAAAGAGGAACTTTGGCTATATTTATTTACTTATTACTGGGAGTGATAGGAATTCCTGTTTTTTCAGGCTTTACGAGTGGAATTGGTGTTATCGCAGGTAATACAGGTGGTTACATCATTGGTTTTTTATTTTCGGCCCTCTTTATGTGGGCAATGGAACGGATGATAGGAAAAAAGACATGGGCTCTGGCATTTTCCATGATTGGCGGTCTTTTGATCTGTTATGTGATTGGAACTATTTGGTTCATAAAGATATACGCAAGTAGTGTGGGAAACATAGGATTACTGACAGCACTTAGTTGGTGTGTATTTCCTTTTGTTATTCCAGATATGGTCAAAATTGCATTTGCGTTGTTGGTCTGTAAGAGACTTTCAAACATAATCGAAATTAATTAAGGATAGGAAAAATGAAAGAATATCAATATGAAATACGGGCACATCATGGGATGTGCCTTGTTTTCTTTACAGGAAAAGGTTATAATGACGAATTTACAAAATATATGGGAGAAGTAAAAAGCAGATTGGAACAAAATCCTCTGGTCTGTATTACATGTCAGACAGATAAGATCTGTCAAGCATGTCCCAATAATAAGAATGGAATTTGTGCAACTGCAAAAAAAGTGGAAGATTATGATAGACGGATACTTATATGCTGTAATTTATCAGAAGGGGAAGTTATGCCATTTTTAGATTTTCAGAAATTAGTTTATGATAATTTGTTACTTACCGGCAAAAGAAAAGAAATCTGTGGGAATTGTGAATGGGATGAATTGTGTCATTTTAAGAAATAATAGAAATTATTTATAAAAATTAAGTAAGAATATCGGTTTTCTTTTAAAAAAAAATGCATCAAACTGGCATGGTAAAAAACATTAAAACTGGATGTTTCAAACATACCAAATAAATATATAATATAGTTCATATATAAGAAAACATATATGAAAGGTAGGAATTAAAATGGAAGAAAAACGATATGAATTAAATAAGCAACTGGCACAAATGTTAAAAGGCGGAGTTATCATGGATGTAACGACACCAGAACAGGCAAAAATTGCAGAAGAAGCAGGAGCATGTGCAGTCATGGCTTTGGAACGAATTCCTGCAGATATCCGTGCAGCTGGAGGTGTTTCCAGAATGAGCGATCCTAAGATGATAAAAGGAATACAGGAAGCAGTTTCTATTCCCGTAATGGCAAAGTGCCGGATTGGGCATTTTGTGGAAGCACAAATATTAGAGTCAATTGAGATTGATTATATTGACGAAAGTGAAGTATTGTCTCCGGCAGATGATGTTTACCATATTAATAAACGTGAATTTAAAGTACCGTTTGTTTGTGGCGCAAGAGATCTTGGAGAAGCACTTCGCAGAATTGCAGAAGGAGCATCTATGATTCGAACAAAAGGTGAGCCAGGAACTGGAGACGTGGTTCAGGCAGTTCGTCATATGAGAGCAATGAATTCAGAAATCCGAAGAGTGCAGAATTTACGGGATGATGAAATCTTTGAAGCAGCAAAACAGCTGCAGGTTCCGGTCGATTTACTGCAATATGTACATGAACATGGAAAACTTCCAGTCGTAAACTTTGCTGCAGGTGGTGTGGCAACACCGGCAGATGCGGCTTTAATGATGCAGCTTGGAGCAGAAGGAGTATTTGTTGGTTCCGGAATATTTAAATCAGGAAATCCAGAAAAACGTGCAGCAGCCATTGTAAAATCTGTTACCAATTATACAGATGCCAAGTTAATTGCAGAACTTTCTGCCGATCTTGGAGAAGCAATGGTAGGAATTAATGAACAGGAAATAGAAATTCTCATGGCAGAACGAGGAAAATAAAGTGATAGTAGGAATTTTAGCTTTACAGGGAGCATTTGCAGAGCACGGATATATGCTGGATCAGTTGGGTGCACAACATTTTGAAATTCGTCAAAAAAAAGATTTGGAACGTTCATTTGATGCATTGATCTTCCCAGGAGGTGAAAGTACTGTTATGGGGAAGCTGCTTCATGAATTAGATATGTTCGAAACAATTAAAAAAAAGATTCAATCTGGTATGCCGGTATTTGGAACCTGTGCAGGGCTGATACTTCTGGCCAAAGAGATAGAAAATAATAAAGCGCATCTGGGGACTATGAGTATTCAGGTGAAGAGAAATGCTTATGGAAGACAGCTTGGAAGTTTTTGTACTGAAGAAGAGTTTAAAGGAATTGGGAAGATCCCTATGTCATTTATCAGGGCACCTTATATAGAAAAGGTATATGATGATACAGAAATACTGGCCAAGGTAAATGGAAAAATAGTTGCTGCAAGACAGGACAATCAATTGGTGACTGCATTTCATCCAGAAGTTACTGGAAACTTAGAAGTACATCGATATTTTTTGAACATGATTGAGTCATCGATATTAAGATAGTGATATGCAGGGGACATGGTGTCCCCTGTTTTTTATATTTGGAAAACAATTTGTCTTATTAAAAAATAGTTGACATATAGGAAAAGTAGGAATACAATTTAATAAAACCTATTTGAACAGTAGGAAAAAGACTTATGTAAATCAGGAGGGCACATTATGAAAAATCCACTTCATTATCAATTATCCGAATATGATTGCGGACCAACCGCAATGTTAGATGCCATTAGTTTTCTTTTTGAAAGAGAAGAAATTTCACCAGTGGTGATTCGAAATATTATGCTATATTGCCTGGATTGTTATAATGGTGAAGGAATTATGGGAAAAAGCGGTACGTCCAGCGCAGCTATGATGTTTCTTAGCAACTGGTTGAATGGGTTTGGCAAGAGTGGACAATTGCCGGTTTCCAGCAGTCATTTATCAGGAGAGAGTGTCTGGTTAGGAGAAGAAAGCCCAATAAATGATGCTCTGCGCCGGGGTGGAGCAGTTGTTGTTCGAGTATTTTTCGATTGTGCTCATTATGTTTTATTGTCAGGAATAAAAGAAAATAAGATATTGATGTTTGATCCCTATTATGTTGAGGAACCCTTTGAAGAAGAAGGAATTATTCAAGTGTATGATCAGCCATTTTGGTATAACAGGATTGTAGAAGAATCATGTTTTAATAGAGAATCCACAGAGTTATATGCATTGGGGCCGGAAGAAAACAGAGAAGCCGTCATTATATATAATGAAAATACGAAAAAGACAGCTGAAGAGACAATCGAATATTTTATTTAATTGGAGTAATTTTAAATATAAGAAAATAGCACCAATTAATAATAATAGGAAGAAGGAAATGGCATGGAGAATAAAATAGAGGTTATTAATATAGAAAGAATAAAAGAAGAATTTTCGGAACTTGTTAGGATTGATTCGGTTACATTTTCTGAACGGAAGATGGCAGATCGTCTTACGAAAAAGTTAAAAGATTTAAAGTTCCAGGTGACAGAAGATTTAGCAGGAGCCTATTATGGGGGGAATGCAGGAAATCTATATGGATTCTTAAAAGGAACTCTGCCAGGACCGCCGATTTTGCTATCTGCTCATATGGATACGGTAGAACCTGGACTGGGGAAACAAGCCGTTTTTCATGAGGATGGGAAGATTACTTCAAGTGATGATACAGTTCTTGGAGCAGATGACCTTTCTGGAGTTGTTGAAATTTTGGAGGGAATCCGATGTGTACAGGAAATGGGATTGGACCATAGAGATATAGAAATTTTGTTTCCAATCGGAGAAGAGGCCTATGTAAAGGGTACCGATGTGTTCGATTTTAAAAAAATAAAGGCGAAGGAAGCTTATGTACTAGATATGAGCGGTCCTATAGGAACAGCTGCTTTAAAGGCTCCGTCTATTATTTCTTTTAAAGTTGAGATACATGGAAGAGCCGCCCATGCAGGTTTTGAACCGGAAAGAGGAATTCATGCTATTTCCATCATGAGCAATGCAATTGCTAAAATCAGGCAGGGAAGGTTCGATGAAGAGACAACCTTTAATATTGGTACGATTTCAGGTGGTAAGGCGTTAAATATTGTACCAGAAATTTGCACATGTACTGGAGAAGTGCGGAGTTATCATCATGAGAAGGCCTTAAAATGTATCGAAGAAGCCAAAGAAATCTTTCTTCAGGAGGCACATAAGGAAGGAGCAGTTTGTGAGTTTTCTGATCGGGTAGATGTAACTGCCTATAAAATAGAAGATAGCAATCAAACGGTGAAAAGATTTCAGAAAAGTTGTAGAAATCTTGGAATAGAGCCTGAATTAACAAGTACATTTGGGGGAAGTGATAACAACAATTTTGTGAAAAATAATATTAATGGTATTGTTCTTTCTTGCGGAATGTATCAGGTGCATTCTACGAAAGAGTATGCGCTTATAGAAGAATTGAAAAAGGGTGCAGCTCTTGTGGCGGAGCTTTTGACACAATAAGATTTGGAAGTTACCTACTGTTAACACATAAGAATAGGAGGTGTTTTGGAAAAAGTACAAGAAAAAAGACGGAATATATTGACAGAAGAATTTTATATGCTATAATCCTATTAAAATGGTAGGGATAATATAAACAAATGATCTACGAAATCAGGGATGTTGTAAGGAATGGGTTGCATCCCTGATTTCATCATATTAAAAATGAAAAAGGAGAAATTATGAAGAAACATACATTTGGAAGTGAATATGGATTTCAGACAAGAGCCGTGCATACAGGAAATGATATCGATGGAGAAACTGGAGCAATTAAGAGGCCCATTACCATGGCAAATAGCTATGAGCTTCCCTATGATCCAACAGATTTGAACTGGAGCAGTGCAGGAGGAAATCTATATACAAGAAATGGTGGTTCTAATCAACAATATCTACAGGAAAAAATAGCCAGCTTAGAAGGTGGAGAGGATTGTATTGTGCTGGCATCTGGTGTGGCAGCTTTGTCAGGCCTGTTTTTTGCGTTATTAGAAAAAGGTGATCATGTAATCTTTTCCAGCGTGACGTATATTGCAGTATATCGTCTTCTTCATGAATTGCTAAATCATAAATTTGGCGTAGAAACAAGTCTTGTAGATACTTCTGATGTAGAGAATGTGAAAAAAGCGATTCGGCCTAACACAAAGCTGATTCATATAGAAACGCCAGGTAACCCGACACTGACCATATCTGATATCCAGTCAATTGCAAAAATTGCCCATGAAAATGGTGCTTTATTATCTGTGGATAATACCTTTGCCTCACCATTTAACCAACGTCCGATTGAACTGGGTGCGGATTTTGCAGTGGAAAGCCTGACAAAGTATATTAATGGACACGGAGATGCTATGGGCGGTGCAATTACAGGAAAGAAAAAATATCTTGATATTATTCGTTCCCAGTCTCAGGTAAACTTGGGAGGAACGATCAGTCCATTCAATGCATGGCTGATCATGCGAGGTTCTGTGACACTGCCTCTTAGAATGAAACAGCATAATGAAAATGCACTTGCGGTAGCAAAATGGCTGGAAAAGCAGGAATGTGTTAGTTTTGTGGCTTATCCTGGATTAGAAAGTCACAAAGGACATGAAATTGCTGTAAAGCAGATGGCACCAGGATTTGGAGGCGTACTTTCTTTTGGACTAAAAGCAGATCATGATACCCATAATCGGTTTGTAAGTTATTTAAATGTTATTACATCTGCAGTATCCCTTGGACATGATGAAAGTCTGATTGTATTTTTAGGCGAAGATGACGAACGGCAATATCTGTATCCGGATGAATTTTCCAATGGATTTTTCCGATTTTCTGTAGGAATCGAAGATGTAGAGGACATTATTGAAGACCTTAGACAGGCACTTGAAAAAAGCGGTTTAAAAATGAATGGAGATTGAAAATGAACGAAAAACTAAAAAAGCAGATTGAACAATTGAAAAAAGAAAAGGATGCAGTGATTCTTGCTCATTATTATGTCGATGGAGAAGTGCAGGAAATTGCAGATTTTGTGGGTGATTCTTATTTTTTGGCAAAGAAGGCTACCCAAATCCCTGCAAATGTTATTATTTTCTGCGGTGTATCCTTTATGGGAGAAAGTGCCAAGATCTTAAATCCAAAGAAAAAAGTAATCATGGCCGATCAATATGCAGATTGTCCTATGGCTCATATGATAGATCTAGATAGAATCCGGGAAGTTCGTAAGTTATATCCGGATGTTGCAGTAGTGTGTTATGTAAATTCTACTGCAGAAATAAAAGCAGAATCTGATGTTTGTGTAACTTCCTCAAATGCCATAAAAATCGTAGAAAAGCTTCCAAATAAAAACATCTTTTTCATTCCGGATAATAATCTGGGACGCTATGTAGCAAAACAATTACCAGATAAGAACTTTATTTTTAATGATGGATTTTGTCATGTACATAAAAGCATTCACAGGGAAGAAGTATTAAAAGCAAAACAAGCAAAACCAGAAGCATTGGTGCTTGCACATCCTGAATGTACAGAAGATGTACTAGAAGTGGCAGATTTTGTGGGCAGCACTTCTCAGATCATTGATTATGCAACAAATTCTGAAAATCTGGAATTTATCATTTGTACAGAAATGGGAATTTTCTATGAGTTACATATGAAAAATCCGGAAAAGAAGTTTTATTCCGTGGGACATCGTCAATTTTGTCCAAATATGAAACGAATTAAACTGGAAAGTGTTAAAGATGCATTGGAGAACCTTTATCCAGAAGTAGAATTAGAAGAGGACATGAGACAAAAAGCCGAACGTCCGCTGCAAAAGATGTTGGAACTGGCAAAATAAAAAAGTGTCTGTAGAAAAGAAAGATTATGATATGAAGTGTATAACAATAGAAGAAATAGAAAAACTAGATCCCATGGCAGTGACAATCATTGATATACGAAGCCATGAGCATTATAAGAGAAATACGATTCCTTATGCAGTAAATATTCCGATAGAGGAATTTGAGGAAGGTCTCCCGGATCTGGATAAAACAAAGCCGGTCTATGTTTTATGCCATACAGGGGAAAAAAGTAAGAAAATCGTGGAACAGCTAAAGGAAGCTGGTTATGATGCAGCTAATATAGTTGGTGGATATCGGGCATTTTTACGGATGCAGTTAAATCAGATGATTCAAAAAGAGTCAGATATCGAAGAAAAAAAGAAGGATATTGAGCGAAGCCTGATTAAAAAATTCCGAAAACCCATATGGAGAAAATTTACGAAAGCTGTGCAGGAATATCAGTTAGTTCAGGAAGGAGATAAGATTGCTGTCTGCATATCCGGTGGAAAAGATTCTATGTTGATGGCAAAATTATTTCAGGAACTAAAAAGACATGGAAAGGTATCCTTTGAACTGGTATTTTTGGTCATGAATCCAGGTTACAATAAAGATAACTGGAAAATTATTGAGGATAATGCAAAGATCCTTGGCATTCCTCTAACAGTGTTTGAGAGTGATATTTTTAATATTGTCGCAGAAGTTGACAAAAATCCATGTTATTTATGTGCACGTATGAGAAGAGGATATCTATATTCGCAGGCGAAGCGTTTAGGATGTAATAAAATAGCACTTGGGCATCATTTTGATGATGTGATTGAAACGATTCTGATGGGAATGTTTTATAGTGGAAAAGTAGAAACTATGATGCCAAAACTGCACAGTATTCATTTTGAAGGCATGGAACTGATTAGACCTCTGTATTTGATTAGGGAAGCAGATATCAAAGCATGGAGAGATTATAATAAACTTCAATTCATTCAGTGTGCGTGCCGATTTACAGAAAATTGTACAAGTTGTGGCGGTGGAAGAGGTTCAAAAAGAGATGAAATGAAAGAATTGATTGCGCAGCTTCGTAAAACAAGTGATGTGATTGATTCAAATATTTTTACAAGCGTTCAGAACATTAATCTTAGGAAGGTCATTGGATATCATAAAGATAACAAGAATTACCATTTTCTCGATGATTATGACGTTATTGGAGATATACAGAAAAAATGAGGTCTTTAACATAATATTATAAAAAATTTTTAGAGAAGGATTAAGAAATATGTTGAATCAATTTTCAAGAACGGAATTATTACTGGGTAAGAAAGCCATGCAGGTGTTAGAAAAATCAAGAGTTGCTGTATTTGGCATAGGCGGTGTTGGCGGATATGCAGTGGAGGCCTTAGTACGAAGTGGAGTAGGCACCATTGATTTGATCGACGATGATAAAGTATGTCTGACGAACCTTAATCGTCAGATTATTGCAACCAGAAAAACAGTTGGTAAATATAAAGTAGATGCAATGAAAGAAAGAATTTTAGAAATTCAGCCAGATGCCATTGTAAATACACATAAGTGTTTTTTTCTTCCGGAAACAAAAGATGAATTTGATTTTACTCAGTATTCTTATGTCATAGATGCAGTGGATACGGTGACTGCAAAAATCCAGTTGGTGCAGGAAGCGCAAAAGGCGGGGGTACCAATCATCAGCAGTATGGGAGCCGGCAATAAATTAGACCCGGCAAGATTTGAAGTGGCAGATATTTATGAGACATCCGTATGTCCATTAGCGAAGGTAATGCGCAGGGAACTGAGAAAAAGAAAGATTGAACATCTGAAAGTAGTTTATTCAAAAGAAAAGCCAGTACGCCCTATTGAGGATATGGCCATTAGCTGCAGGTCCCATTGTATTTGTCCTCCTGGAGCAAAGCATAAATGTACTGAACGTAGGGATATACCAGGATCTAATGCGTTCGTACCTTCGGTGGCAGGTCTTATTATAGCAAGTGAAGTAATCAAAGATATTATAGGATATGCAAATGAGTGATTTGGAGAACATAGAAAGTCATTTGTTTTAGAAAAAACTTAAAAATATACCAATTTAATACGTAATAATGATAAATGCAGGCAGTTGTAAAGACGGCCTGCATTATTTAGTTTGATTATTCTTGACAAATGTATTGCAGTGCGATATATTATTTGTATATCGTAGTGCGATACATCGAAGTGATAAGTAGGAGGTGGTTGTTTGGATGCTCATATTAAAAAGGTCTATGTTCCTATGACAGAAACCGGGTTTTATATCTTATTATGTTTACAAAAACCAAATCATGGATATGGAATTGTACGAATGGTTGAGAAAATGACAGATGGAGAGATCAGGTTAAGTCCCGGTACCATGTACGGCAGTTTATCAAAAATGGAAAAAGACGGATTGATCTATTTTATACGAGTGGAAGAAAAGCGTAAAATTTATCAGATTACCGAGCTTGGAATGGAAGTATTACAACTGGAGTTAAAAAGAATTAAACGATTATATCGAAATTCAATGGAGGAGATCAGTGATGAGAATGAAACGGGAAATTAGATTTTATACGATCATGGATTATGAAAAAGAACAGTTGTATCTTCAGAAAAGACATGAAGAAGGATGGAAATTTGTGAAGGTGACAGGCATTGGCATATATCATTTTGAAAAATGCAGGCCCGAAGAAGTTATTTATCAGTTAGATTACAATCAGGAAGGAAGAGAGCAGAAAGAAGAATATGTACAAATGTTCCAAGATTGCGGCTGGGAGTATATTATGGATTATGTTGGATATAGTTACTTTCGAAAGCCAGTCCGTGAGATGAAAGAAGACGAAGGAATCTTTTGTGATGATAATTCTAGATTGGAAATGATGCAGCGTATTTTTAAAGGAAGAATGCTTCCATTGCTTGCAATTTTTTGTTCATGTCTGATTCCACAATTTTTTGTGCAACTTAGCTTGGAAGAATCAATGAACGATAAAGTGGCAGGTATGCTGGGTGTTATGATTCTTATCTATTTGGCAATTTTTATCCATTATGCTATAAAGTATATAGAGTATAAGAAAAAATTGGGAAGTAGCATAATCAAATAAATGATAAATTACAGGAGAATAGTATGGAAATCGAAAAACTAAAAGAAATGATCTGTACGAAAGAAAGTTATATTTGTGAAAACATTAAATTGCCTCAAGAGTTAAAGGAAAATGCTAAAAAGTTATGTTTTATATTTAATTCAAAATGAAATACGGATGAGCAAAATAAAGAAATATTAAATAAATTGTTTGGTACCTCAAGTGAGTTGATGGCTATAGCACCACCGTTTCACTGTGACTATGGATTCAATATTCATCTAAAAGGGCTTGCGGTTATTAATTATAACTGCACAATTTTAGATACATCACCTGTATACTTAGGAAAAAATATATTTATTGGTCCCAATGTATGTATTAGCTGTATAGACCATGCGATAGATCCTGTAGAAAGAGCAAAAAGTGTTACAATTTCAAAAACGATTCAGATAGAGGATGATGTATGGATTGGAGCCAATTCGGTCATAACTGGAGGAGTGCATATAGGGGCAGGAACTGTTATAGGAGCGGGAAGTATTGTTACAAAAGATATTCCGGCAGGAGTTGTTGTATCAGGAAATCCTTGCAGAATAATAAGAGAGATAGCCGAAGATGATAAAATATCAAAATGAGGTCTTGAGAGGAAAGATATGCAGGAAAAACGAGTTAGAATCTGTGACATTGCCGAAGAACTTGGATTAAGCACGGCAACAGTATCGAATGTATTACATGGAAAGACAAAGAAAGTATCTGATCAAACAGTCCAACGGGTACAGGCATTACTGGAAGAGAGACAATATATTCCAAGTATGGCAGGAATTTTACTGGCCCAAAATACTTCTAAAATTATTGGTGTTGTCATAAATGATCATGTAAAATATGAATCGCATACATTGGAAGATATGTTCATTGCTTCTGCACTTAATCATTTATCCATAGAAATTGAAAAAAATGGACAATTTATGATGGTCAAGAAAACGACAGTAATAGAAGACATTATCCGATTTGCTTCTATGTGGAATTTAGATGGAATGGTAGTGATTGGATTTTGTGAACAGGATTATCTGTATCTGCGAAATCATATACGAATTCCTTTCGTAGTATATGATGGTTATTTTGATAAAGCAGAACGCATTTGTAATATTACAATTGATAATTACGATGGTGGTCTTCAAGTGGGAGAGTATTTTAGACGGAGTGGACATCAGCGGGCTTTATGTATTTCCGATAATCAGATTTGTATGGATAAAGAACGATATGACGGATTTTGTGCTGGATTTGGAGAAGAACACTCAGACTTTCTCTTGATTCCAATGCAGCAGAGAGAACGTAGAAAATTTTATCTGGAGAATCTGGAAACAATCTGTTCTTATTCAGCAATTTTTGCAGTCTCCGATTATTATGCCATTGATTTGATTCAGTTTTTAACGGAGCAGGGAATTTCCATTCCAAACGAGATATCAGTTGTCGGGTTTGATGATACACCAATGTGTAGTTTAATTTTTCCTACATTGACTTCGGTCAGACAGGATGTTGCCTTGCGAGCAAAAATTGCAATGGAAAAGCTTGATCAGTTAAAGCAGAACAAAGAAATAGAAACAACAATCGTACTTCCTGTTACATTAATCGAAAGAGGAAGTTCCCATTCAGTTGAAAAATAATAGAATTGGTGCTGTATTTGTGAATAAGTTACAAATATGGCGCCAAATTTTTGTAAGAGGTTATGCGTTTAACCTTTGAAAGTGTTGCATGACAGCATTAAAATAAGATTGAAAATATTTATTGGAGGAAAAAAATGAAAAATAATAAAGTATTCTTTCAGGCGGTATGTAATTTGGCTATTCCGGTAGCACTTCAATCAATGCTACAGGCATCTTTTAGTATTATTGATCAGATTATGATTGGTCAGCTTGGCAGTGTCAGTGTTGCAGGAGTTGGTCTTGGAGGAAAATTTTCTTCTGTATTTACTGTGTTGGTCTCTGCCATTGGTGCTGTGGCCGGAATCATGATATCACAATATATGGGGCAGAAGAATAAACAGGAAGTTCGCAGAAGTTTTTTTGTAAATTTATTTATTGCAATAGCAATGGCTGGGGTCTTTACAGCAGTTTGTATTTTGTTTCCAAAGCAGATCATGGGGTTGTATACCCAGGATGAGAATACCATGATGGCTGCGGCCAGCTATCTTACGATTCTGGCAGGAATATTTTTTCCAATTGCCGGTGCCACACTCTTGTCAACATTGTTTCGGTGCATGGAAAAGGCGTCCTTTCCATTGTATGCCAGTATTATTGCATCTATCTTAAATACAGGCCTAAATTACATTTTAATTTTTGGGAAATTTGGAATTGCTCCAATGGGTGCAGAAGGTGCGGCCATTGCTACTGTCATTTCACAGGTTGTCAATTTCCTTATTATGCTTCTCTTGTTAAGAAAACATAAAGCATGTATCGATAAAAGTTCTTATAAAAAACAAGAAAATGGTTCATTTAACTGGATGCAATATGCAGGGATGCTATTGCCAATTTTAATTTGTGAGTTCATGTGGAGCTTAGGGGAAAATGTTTATGCCGCAATTTATGGTCATCTTGGTACTGAGGCATGTGCCGCTATGACACTGATTAATCCAATTCAAGGTCTAATGATTGGTGCCTTATGTGGTCTATCCCAGGCAGCCAGTGTTATTGTGGGAAAATTGCTTGGAAATGGTGAATATGAAGAAGCTTACGTTGCTGCGAAGAAGATTATCTTGTACGGTCTCGGTGGCGCATGCATTCTTTCTATCGTGATTTTCATTACAAAATCTTATTATGTTGAATTTTATCAGGTAGAAGAGTCTGTAAAATTATTGACAGAACAAATTCTAATTGCATATGCAATCATTGCTCCATGTAAAGTATTAAACATGATCGTTGGTGGAGGAATTATAAGAAGTGGTGGAAAAACAAAGTATGTGATGGTGATCGATATGATCGGTACCTGGATTTTTGGTGTACCACTGGGGTTATTTTCTGCATTTGCATGTGGACTTTCGATTCCTTACGTTTATTTCATCCTTTCTTTGGAAGAATGTATTCGTTTGGGGAGCTCTATTGTAGTATTTCGGAGAAAGAACTGGATGCAAAGTCTGCAATAATGAAGCAAGAATATTTTAGGAGGAACACCGGATGAAAATGAATTATAAAACTACCATGGTATCTTGTTTTGTTGGTTATATTGTGCAGGCGATTGTGAATAATTTTATTCCACTATTATTTATCACTCTGCAAAATACATATGACATTTCTCTTAATAAAATAACGATTCTTATCACAATAAATTTTGGAGTACAGTTATTTGTGGATTTTTTATCAACAGTAGTTATTGATAAAATAGGATATCGGGTATCCATAGTGATTGCCCATGGATGTTCAGCAGCAGGACTTATTTTGCTGACCTATCTTCCTGAAATCATAGATCCTTTTTCAGGAATATTACTATCTGTAATTATGTATGCAATTGGCGGTGGTCTGATAGAAGTTCTAATCAGTCCCATTATGGAAAGCTGTCCGACCGATAATAAAGAAAAGGCAATGAGTTTACTCCATTCCTTTTATTGTTGGGGGCATGTAGGAGTTGTATTGCTTTCTACCATATTTTTTAAAGTGGTAGGACTTGATTGCTGGCGGCTTCTTGCTCTTATCTGGGCGGCAATTCCTATGATCAATGGCATTGTTTTTTTGAAAACGCCAATGGCACCACTATTTTCAGAAGATGAAGAAGGGATGACATTAAAAGAATTATTAAGCAGCAAAATTTTCTGGATTTTTTTGCTTATGATGCTTTGTGCTGGCGCCAGTGAACAGGCAGTAAGCCAATGGGCTTCTGCATTTGCAGAAAAAGGGCTGGGAATAAGCAAAGCTGCTGGTGATTTGGCAGGTCCAATGGCATTTGCAATACTGATGGGAAGCAGCAGAGCTATTTATGGAAAATATGGAGATAAGATAAATCTTAATACTTTTATGACAGCTAGTGGTTTTCTATGTATATGTTCTTATTTCTTGATTTATTTTGCTCCTTCTGCAATTGTCAGCATGATTGGTTGTGCTTTATGCGGACTTTCCGTAGGAATTATGTGGCCTGGGACATTTAGTAAGGCTGCCATGGTACTGAGAAATGGAGGAACGGCAATGTTTGCTATGATGGCTTTGGCAGGAGATTTAGGATGTTCAAGCGGTCCTACACTTGTTGGTCTGATATCAAATGCAGCAAATAATAATATGAAACTAGGTATGCTTGCTGCTGTTGTTTTTCCAATCATACTTATGATCTGTCTATTGAGCAGGAAATTAGATAATGTGGGCTGACTATAAAAGCCCTCATTATTGACAATCAGATGTTTAAGTGGTATTTTTCTATCATAATAACAGCAAGCTGTTGAAATTAAAAGGAAAGTAAATGATGCAAAATTTTATACAGATATTAAAAATGATCAACGATAATGTTGAGAAAATTACCAATAAACAATTAAAGGAATATGGAATTACATTTTCCCAGATACGTATTATTTTTGTACTGTATCGATCAGAAAAAGGGGTATATTCGTTAAAAGAACTGGAAAAGATTTTCGATGTTTCCCAGCAGACAATGGCAGGCATTGTAAAAAGACTGGAAGTCAAGAAACTGATTGAAAGTCTTGGTGATTCAGAAGATAAGCGAATTAAGAGAGTTCAGTTGACAGATTCTGGAAGAGAACTGGGAAAAGTTCTTTTGTTCAAGATGGATGAAGTAGAGGAAAAACTGCTGAGTGGAATTAGTCAGTCGGAGCGAAAAGAACTAATGAATATTTTAAAAAGAGTCTATGAAAATGTTATTATTTTTTAGTTATATTAACAGCATGCTGTTAAAAAAGCAAAGATAACATGAGGTTATAAAAATGAAGAATTTCACGAAAGAAAAGAAAACAATTCATTTAGGAATTGATGTTGGATCTACTACTACAAAAGTTGTTGCAATAAATGCGGAAAATAATCAGATAATATATTATGATTATAAACGACATAATGCGGACCAGATTCAAAGTGTTATTGATGGATTAAAATGTTTTTATCAAGAAATCAAGGAAAAAGAAATTGGAATTATATTTACGGGCTCTGGTGCAAAACCAATTGCGGATTATTTGAATGTGCCATTTACCCAGGAAGTTGTGGCAAACTCTATTGCATTGAAAAAACTTTATAAAAATGTAGGGACCGCAATTGAGTTGGGAGGACAGGATGCAAAGATTATTTTTTTCCATAAAAATGAGGAAACCAAGAATCTGGACGTATCAGATATGAGAATGAATGGAAGCTGTGCCGGAGGCACGGGAGCCTTTATAGATGAAGTAGCGACAATTCTTAAAGTGCCGGTTGAACAATTTGATCATCTGGCAGAATCAGGAACCAGTATTTATGATATTTCTGGAAGATGTGGTGTATATGCCAAAACAGATATTCAGCCACTATTAAATCAGGGAGTTGCGAAAGATAATATTGCATTATCTACCTTCCACGCTATTGCAAAATAGACCATTGGTGGACTTGCACAGGGACTGGATATTAAACCTCCCATTGTATTTGAAGGGGGACCGCTCAATTTTAATAAAAATCTAATTCGTGTTTTTAAGGAAAGATTAAATTTATCCGAGGAAGATGTAATCGTACCAACCCATCCAGAAGTAATGATTGCTTTAGGAGCGGCATTATCACTAAATGAAATGTTCATAGATCATGTGGCAGTCTTTCAATTGAGGATCTGGTGGATATGCTTGAAAAGCGAAAAGAGAGCCGGACAGATCGTTTAGAAAATAGCGGGAAAAAGTTCTTTGATTCTGAAGATGAATATAAAGAATTTATCGATCGTCATAATAAAACAACAGGCAGCATAAAAGAACCTCAGGAAGATGCGATATTAAATGTTTATCTTGGATTAGATTCAGGAAGTACGACTACAAAATTTGTCTTTATTGATGAAGATGAGAATGTAATAGATTCTTTTTATGCCAGTAATAGAGGAGATCCTCTTCAAGTAGCCAAACAGGCATTTATAAATCTTCGAAATCGTTATAAAAAAAGGAATCCAATTAAATATTCTTGCAGCCTCAACAACGGGTTATGGAGAACAGCTGTTTTCTAAAGCATTCCATACCGAATGCCATGTTGTAGAAACA
This sequence comes from Lachnospiraceae bacterium, assembly GCA_036311565.1. Classification (GTDB taxonomy): domain Bacteria; phylum Bacillota; class Clostridia; order Lachnospirales; family Lachnospiraceae; genus Fimousia. The sequence continues at coordinate 9,521 of JAXJPR010000007.1, read as the reverse complement.
GTTGCCCATGCAAGAGCTGCCAGAAAATATGTGGATGATCTTACATTTATTCTGGATGTGGTTCTTTTTTAGAAAACTTTGTATCAAATCTTAATATTTCTGTAGAAGATATTGCAAAGATGGCATTTGCTTCTGAACATCCAGCGGAATTGGGAAGCAGATGTACCGTATTTATGAACAGTAGTATCATTACGGAACAGAGAATATGAAAATAATGAAATAAGTAAAACATTTATTGGTCTGGATGCAATGGAAGATTTCTCCTATATAAAGGAATCCAACATATCATGTCCATTTTGTACCAATCATTGTCAGAGAACAGTAATACGTTTTTCTAATGGTGATGCATGGATCACAAATAACCGATGTGAAAGAGGAGAAATTCTGGGAGATCCAAAGGATAAAAAAATTGTAGAAAAAGTCCAAGCACGACAAAAGAAAAAAATAAAATTTCAAATTTGTTTATGGTAAGAGAACAATTATTATTTAAAGATTACCCGGCAAAACAGTTGGGCGAAGAGAAAAATATATCCATTGGACTTCCAAGAGTATTATCTTATTGGGAAACAATGCCTTTTTGGAAAACATTTTGGAAATCACTTGGATATAAAGTTGTTATATCTCCTGACAGTACGAGAAAAATCTATGAAAATGGATTATCAGCAGTTGCATCAGATACAGCATGTTCCCCAAAATCAGACACTGCTTGCAATTGAAGAAGGAGATAAGGAGCAGGAAGCCTTCCATAGGCAGTTAAAAGAAGCAGGTCAGGCGGTCATTGAACAGGTAAAAAAAGAAGGAAAGTATGCGATTGTTCTTGCTGCAAGACCATATCAGAATGATGCACTTGTAAATCATGATCTTCCAGATATGTTTGTGAAACTTGGCATTCCAGTACTTACGGCGGATTCTATTCCAGAAATCAATGACGTGTATTTAAAGAACAGCCGGTTAGATGTTGTAAATAATTATCATGCAAGAATGCTTTCTTCTGCCATACTTGCAGCAGAAAAACAATATTTAGAATATGTGCAGCTTGTAAGTTTTGGATGTGGACATGATGCTTATCTTTCTGATGAAATCATAAGAATGATGGATGAAATATCTGGAAAAGTACCACTAATTTTAAAAGTAGACGAGAGTGATATTCAAGGACCTTTGGGTATCCGTGTTAGATCTTTTGTAGAAACAATTAATATGAGAAGGAAAATTGGAAAGACACAGGAAATTCATGAACTGACAGATCCATATCTAGTAAAATATACGAAAAAAGATCGGAAACAAAAAACGGTTTTGGCACCAAATACCTCGCATGCATTTAGTCAGATTCTGTCAGCTGTCTTATGTACTCAGAATGTCAAGGCAGTTCCATTAGAGATTGGCCGCAAGTGCTGATCGTAGGGGAATATCTACTGAATTTCCATCCAGGTGCCAACCACGATATTGAAGATTATCTGGAGAAAAACGGATTTGAAATTATTGAAGCCAGAATGACAGATGTCATACAAAAAACTTATTTTTATCAGGATGCACAGGTAAAAGAATATCATTTAAAAACTTCTCTGCTAAGAAAAGGATGGTTAGATATTGCAAATCGCTTTTTTGATATGGCCCACAATTTGACGGATTCCATCGCGAAAAAGCATCCGCTTTACAAACCAGCATGTCGTATGAAAGATCTGGTAAAAGAAAGTGACTCTGTTATCCATCATACTTACGATTTTGGGGAAGGTGTATTAATTCCAAGGGAAATCATTCACAATGCGGAACATGGATGTCGTGCCTTTATTATTCTTCAGCCATTTGGATGTCTTCCGAATCATGTAATAGGAAGAGGAATTACAAAGAAATTAAAAGAGATGTATCCAGATATTCAGATACTTCCATTGGATTATGATCCAGATGTAAGTTTTGCCAATATAGAAAATCGTCTTCAGATGTTAATCATGAATATGAAATCACAGCAAAAACTTTGATATATACGAGGTGTAAAATGTTTAGCAAAAATCATATCATCTGGCTGCTTATCTGCTGTGTTTTACTTAGCACAGGGATTGTATTTTTAAAAAAATACAGGCCGCAATTGAAAACAGTTTTCACAATCAGCTGTGTGGGATCAGTTATGTCGGAATTGACAAAGACATTTAGTGTTATTCAGTTAGTGCCGTCTGCTGATGGGACGATGATGTTTCCGTATCTGGAGTTACAACATTTACCATTCCATTTATGTTCCATACAAATTTTATTGATATTTTATGTACGATTTGCAAAAGAGGGGAAATTAAAAGAAATGATATTGGCATTTATGTATCCAAGCTGTATCATTGGAGCAACTCTTGCACTTTTGATGCCTTCTATTTTTAGTAGAAGCGTAGAAGTGGGACAAGCATTTACACATCCTCTGCCATATCAGTATTTCTTATATCATGTCATGTTGATTCTGATAGGAAGTTATATTGTAATGTCAAAGCAGGTAGAGATCAGAGCAAAGCATTATGGAAGTACTTTGGCAATTTTAGGGACGCTTGGTGTTATTTCACTCTATTTAAATTCTATGTTTGCAGTACCGGTTTATGAAAATGGCATATTAAAAAGTGTAGACTATACAACGAATTTTTTCTTTACGTATGATTTACCCATTGATATTACCATTACAAAACTTTGGCAGTGGTATTTGTATATCGTAGTTATTTGTGTGTTGGCAGTGGTACTGATCGGGTTGTTTTATTTGCCTTTTATTCTAAGAGAGCGAAAAAAATCTGAAGCTAATGAATAAGATTGTTCTTGCAGGGAAAGAAGGTACAATGTTAAACTTTTACTATGTATAGCATAAAAAATAGTTATCAAGGAGAAAGCAACATGATGAAATTAGAAGATAAATTCAAAATGTACCATGGTTATCAGATTCCCTGTGGTGGTTCTGGTTTACATCCAGACAAAGTTGAATTTTAATTTATTAAATCAAAATGGTAAGAGGGAAAGAGCATAAATTCAGGAGGTATTAAAATGGCGGTGTGTACAAAAACAGATTTGAGAAATCAGGTCATGTATTCCATTTATGTGAGAAATTATAGTGAAGAAGGAACTTTTCAGATGGTAGAAAAAGATTTAGACAGGATTCAAAATCTTGGTGTGGATATCATCTGGCTGATGCCCATTCATCCAGTGGGACAGAAAGCAAGAAAAGGGACATTAGGAAGTCCTTATGCGATTTCTGATTATCGAAAAATCAATCCAGAGTTTGGAACCATAGATGACTTTATTTCTCTTGCAAATGCCATTCATGCAAGGGGAATGAAATGCATCATTGATGTGGTCTATAACCATACTGCTAAAGACTCCTGGCTGGCACAAAATCATCCAGAATTCTTTTATCAAACACCAGAAGGAACTATGGGAAACCGGGTTGGTGACTGGACGGATATTATAGATTTGGATTATGGTAATAAAGATTTGTGGGATTATCAGATTGAGACATTAAAGATGTGGGCTCAGATCGTGGATGGTTTTCGATGTGACGTGGCACCTTTGGTTCCATTGGAATTTTGGCAAAAAGCCAGAGAAGAAGTTACAAAGGTAAATCCGGAATGTTTCTGGCTTAGCGAATCTGTAGAACCAAACTTTATCATAGAACTAAGATCTAGAGGGATGACGGGCTTATCAGATTCTGAAATATTTCAAGCATTTGATTCTTGTTATGATTATGATGTTTATGGATATTTCTGCAAATACTTAAGAGGAGAAATACCGCTGAGTGTTTATGTGGAACGTGTGAATATGCAGGAATATATTTATCCAGAAAATTATGTAAAATTAAGATATTTAGAAAATCATGATCAGAGCAGAGTGAAAGCTATTGTTAATAGTCAGGAAGCATTGATGAACTGGACTGCATTTCTTTATTTTCAGAAAGGAATGACTCTTATTTATGCTGGTCAAGAGATGGAAAATGATATTACCCCAAGTTTATTTGATAAAGATACAGTGTCATGGAATACAGGATATGATATTTCTGACTATTTAAAGACTCTTTATAAGTTAAAAAAACATCCAATTTTCACAGACAGCAGTTATTACTTAAAAGCTTATGATCATGAGGAAATTATTGTGGGAACCCATAAAAGCGGTGATAAGAAAATGGTCGGAGTCTTTAATTTAAAAGGAAATTGGGCAGCTGTAGATGTAGATTTAGAAGATGGTATGTATTACGACCTTTTGAATCAGGAACCTGTGGCTGTACAATATGGAAAAGTACATAGTAAGGGTTATCCAATTATTATAGAAAGTCGATAAAAAAAGAGTTTAGAGTTTGAAAACTTAGTTATAAGTTTTCAAACTCTTTTTTTGTAAAATTTTAAGCTTTTTAACTTGTAGATCAGGTGTTTTTGGTCTTAAATAAATAGGTGACTAAAAAGCAAAATAGTAGCACAATTAGCACAATTTTGTGCATTTGGTGCGTATTTGATGGGACTTTTTTGTAGATTTGATTGGGATTATAATAAAAGTAATCCAAAGGAGGAACATATGAACAGACGAAGTAACAAAATATTAAAAGATCTGATTTTGGGAATTCGGCAAAATATCATAGACCTTGAAAATAAGTATAATGTGCAGGAAAGAACAATACGGGCAGATATTCGAGAAATTAATGAAGATTTAGAGCGAAAAAATCTTCCTTTAATTTCTGAAGATTTAGAAGGATATTTCTATTTAAAGGTGGAAGGTAAACTTGATATTGGAGCTTATGAACAATTTATTAATGGCTATGATTTTTATACCTATTACTTATCCAAAAATGAACGTTCAACAATATTAGCAATGATTTTATTGAATGCCAATGGATATATTACAGTAGAACAGCTGAAGGATAAAACTGGTGCCAGTCGGAATACTTTGCTTCGTGATTTACAGGAATTAAAGGTCTGGTTTAAAGAAAATAATATGGAATTAATCTCCCAGGTACGGCGAGGATATATTGTTGATGCATCAGAAATACAGATTCGAAAAGGAATTTTGAAGTTATTAGAAGTAAACGGTGATGATAACAATTATAAAACAGGATATAACTTAAGTGTTTTTTGGAATCTTTTACTTCAACAGGCGGATGAATGGGATATCTATGGCAAAATGAAAAACTATATCATCGAAGAAGAAGAGATGATGCAGGCATTTTTGTCAGATTATTCTTTTTATGAAGCAGTTATTGAATTGACCATTACGGTAAATCGGATCAAAAAGAATAAAACGATATCAGAGCATTATGAGAGCGACTGGAATCATTCAAAGGAATGTTCCCAATATGTTTTTTGCAGTGATATATTTGGGCGAATAGAACAGGAATGTGGTATTTCGATTCCTGATAGTGAGATTTTATATTATACAGAAAGTCTCAGAGGAAAAAGTTATCTAAAAAGTAAGATTCATAAAACAAATAATTTAGATGTACGAATTATGATAGCAGAAACGCTATACCAGATTTCTAGTTGTTTTGGAATTGATTTTTATCTGGATTTTGCATTGTATGATTTGTTGATTGCACATATAAAATCAGCAGTGCATCGGTTAAAAAGTGGAGAAGTGTTAGTAAACCCATTAAAAGAATCTTTACAAAAAGATTATCCGGAGATTTTTGATATGATCCGGCAGCACATTGGACCGCTGGAAGAATATATTGGATCAGAGTTTTCGGAAGATGAGATGTCGTTTCTGGTACTGTATTTTGCCTCTGTTTTAGAAAAAGAAAAAGTCGAAAGTGCAAAAAACAAAAAAGTAAATGTAGCATTGGTATGTGAAACAGGAAGAGGTACTGCACAGTTTATGATTGCAAAGATGCATACGTTAAATGAAATGATAGAGGTGGTAAGTATTTCATCTGTTCATAATATGAAAGAAATTGAAAATAGCAAAGCACAAATGTTGATTTCTACAATTCCCATCGATAATGTCAAGCTTCCATGTGTGGTCGTCAGGTCACCAATGCTTGGAAAAGATGATCTTATGGACATTCAAAAGATGGCTTTGGAGATTTTAGATAGAGAAACAAAGGAAAGGGATGATAAAAAATTAGATATTATTAATCCTGATGAGGTTGATATTCAGGGAGCCTTTTACAATTTATTATCTGAAGAAAGAATACAAGTGGATTATCCTGCAACTGATTGGGAAGATGCAATACGTCAATCTGGGCAGCTCTTATATGACACAGGGGCTGTTGAGGCCAGATATATTGATGAAATGGTAAACAATATTAAAAAAAATGGTCCTTACATTGTAGTGTGTCCTGGTACAGCATTGCCTCATGCGGATACAGAAAAAGGAGTCATAGAAGAAGCCGCATCACTGATACGACTGAAAAATCCAATTGATTTTCATAGTGGGGTAAATGATCCGGTTCGATACGTTATTGGGATGAGTATTCAAAGTGCGGAAAGTATCAACGGTGCAATTTATGATTTAATGATGATTTTTGGGAATGAAAAAATCAAACATATATTGGATCAGATGACGGATGCAAAAGCAGTTCTGGCTGCAATAAAAAAATTAGAAAAATAATATGATAAGGAGAGCAGCAATGGAAAAATTAGTCAGTAATGCAAATAAGCATTATCTTGCATTGTCTTTATCCGGTAATACAGATAAAGAAATTTTAAGTCAGATGGCAAATGAACTTTATAAAGAAGGATATGTAAAAAAAACGTTTCAAGATGCCATTATAAAAAGAGAAGAAATATTTCCTACAGGACTTCCTACAGGAGCAATCAGTGTGGCAATTCCACATACAGACCCTGAACATGTAAATGAAGCAGCGATTTGTCTGGGTATTTTGGACAAACCAGTAGAATTTCAAGTGATGGGCATGGAAAATGAAAAAGTAGAAGTATCTTTGCTATTTATGCTGGCAATTAAGCATAAAGAAGATCAATTGGGAACTTTACAAAAATTGATCGCAACTTGCCAGAATCAGGAAATGTTAAGCGTTTTATTAACAAAGGATCTGGATAAGATTAATGAAGTTATGACAGATTTAACAAGTAACTAATAAAAATGCAAATAAAAGAAAAGGAGCGGTTATTATGAAAAGAATTTTAATTGCATGTGGATCAGGAGTGGCAACATCAACAGTAGCAAATCAGAAAATTTCCAGTTTTCTCAATGAAAAAGGATATGCTGGAAAGTATAGCATTGAGCAGTGCCAGGTATCAGAAGTAGCAGAAAAATCAGGAAATGTTGATTTTTGTGTTGCAACAACTGTAGTAAGTGGAAATGTAAAATGCCCAGTACTTCCAGGTCTTCCATTATTAACAGGAATGGGAATAGACAAGCTTTTTGATTCCATTATAAAAGAAATGGAAAAATAAGAAACAACCAGAACAAAAAATATATGAAAATATGGAGAAAAGGAGAATATTATGCAAACGTTAATTAATGTATTTAGTTACATCAATGACCTGGGTGCCAGCGTTATGATGCCGATTATTTTAACAATTTTAGGAGTTATTTTAGGCGCAAAATTTGGTAAAGCACTTCGTGGAGGTTTAACGGTAGGGGTAGGATTTATTGGATTAAATCTGGTCGTAGGTATGATGGGCGGCAGCCTTGCTCCTGCTGTACAGGAAATGTCCAGTCGTTTTGGATTAGCATTATCTACGGTAGACGTAGGATGGCCAGCTTGTGCAGCTATTGCATTCGGAACTACGATCGGTCTGATCATTATTCCATTAGGATTGATCATTAACATTTTAATGTTACTTACAAATACAACACAGACAATTGATGTGGATATTTGGAATTACTGGCATTTTGCATTTACTGGTTCTTTAGTTGCAGTTATTACAGGGAACTTAGGATATGGTGTGATTGCAGCAGTTGTAAATATGATAATTGTATTTGTCATTGGTGACTATACAGCACCAAAAGTAGAAGAAACGCTGGGAATGCCGGGAGTATCTCTTCCACATGGATTTACTGCAGCATTTGTACCAATTACTATTGTAGTAAACAAAATTATTGACCTCATTCCTGGAGTAAGAGACATTGATATTAATATCGAAAAACTTCAGAAACGTTTTGGTGTATTTGGAGAACCAATCTTAATCGGAACTGTATTAGGAATTGTTATTGCAGCATTAGCTGGATATGACTTAAAAACAACATTAACAACAGGTATTACATTAGGAGCAGCATTAGTATTAATTCCAAAAATGGCAGCATTATTAATGGAAGGACTTATGCCAATTTCAGAAGCAGCGCAAGCATTTGTATCTAAGAGATTCCAGAATCGTGGAAAAATCTATATCGGTCTTGATTCTGCAGTAGGTGTAGGACATTCTGTATGTTTAACAGTTTCCTTGATTTTAGTACCATTGGCAATCTTCTTAGCAGTGATTCTTCCAGGAAATACAGTACTTCCAATGACAGATTTATCTACGTTAGTATATATGTTTGTATTAATTGTACCATTGGTAGGAGGAAATGGATTCCGTGCTTTAATCGTTGGTATCGTATGTCTGGCATGTAGTCTGGAAATTTCTACAAATATGGCAGCAGCTACAACAACTGTAGCAAAATCAGTTGGATTTGCAATTCCTGAAGGTGCAACTGCAATCTCTTCTATCTGTGATGGCGGAAACCCATTATCCTGGATTCTGGTAAAAGCAAACTCTTTTGGAGTTGTTGGAATTGCAGTAGCAATTGTAATTGCACTTGCATTAGCAATTTGGAATAGAAAACGTATTTTAAAAGAAGCACAGGAATTACATACAGAAGCATAATTGAAAGGTAAAGATATGAAACATTATGTATATACAAAATCTCATTATATGATTCAAATGACGCTTCCAGGAATTTTTACACTGCTCATTGGTACTTATGGTATCTATGAATTATTAAGAAATCAAAATATCTTCTTTGGATTTATATTGATTATTTGTATTTATAATGTATGGAATGTATTTGTATCGGTAAGCAATCCATCAGAAATTATAATAGATGAAGATAATATTACATTTTGTGCATTTTCTAAAAAGCATACATATCAATTGAATGATATAAAAGAGTTTTCTATGAGAGCTTTGGCCGGAAATAATAAGATATATATGACCATCGATAAGGGTGGGATTTTAAAAGGAAGATATTGGGTTCGAACTTCTGAATTTAATGATGGAAAAGAACTGACGGATTTTTTCTATGATCTGGATGCAAAAGTAAATCCGGATTCCGTATTTACAACAGCAAGACGTCAGGGAAGAGAACGTTTGAAAAAAAGTGAAAAATAGTATATACATGTGACAAAAGGACAAAAGTTACCATTTGTATTATAGGAAAATTACAAGTACGCCAATAAAATGGCGTACTTGTATTAAAATGAAGAAAGAAAGGAATTATCATGGCAAAAGCAAAAACACCATTTTTGATTGTAAATCCTAAATCTTATTTATATGGAAAAGCTAGTTTGGAATTAGCAAAAGCCGCTGATCAGGTGGCTGCTGACACAGGACTTCAGATCTATTTTACATGTCCAT
>JAXJPR010000006.1:0-3721 GCA_036311565.1 Lachnospiraceae bacterium | reverse complement strand
TCCCCTGGATGGGCAAAAAAATCCGAATCTGTAATGACCTTCTTCCCTTCTATGTAAGAGAAATTCACATCTTTCATCTGTACTGTAAAGCCATCCCCTGCATAAGCATCCAGCTCGTTGCTCTCTGGAATATGTACCTCCTTCGGAAGTTCTACCAGCTCACGAATACGATGTGCAGAAATGGAACTATTTAAAAATGCAGGAATAATCGAAACCACATTATTAAAAGCGGAGGACAAATTACTTCTCTGTTGCATAAACAGCGTCATCGTTCCGTACGTAATATCATGCGTCCACAAGCGGAACAGGCAATATCCAAATGCTGCATATTGTACGACCATTCCCAATGATGACATAAAGATATTGGTCTTTATCGTAAACATATTGTATTTTAAACTGATTTCCTTAAATTTCTCCTGCCATTTTCTCATCTTTCGGCTATATAGAGAAGAAATACCAAAAGACTTGATGGTATCAAAGTTATAAAAGGTCTCCACTTCAAAGGTCATCAGGTTGCTACTCATTTCTTTTACTTCTTGTCCGTATTCTCTTTGCTTCTTAATCAGAAATCTTGACATGATCAACATTACCGGAGCGCTAATAAACGCAATCAGTGCCATAATTTTATCATAATGCCAAATGACTACAAAAGTAGCAATAAAATTATAAATGGCAATTATGATGGTGGGAAACCAACTGATAGCATTGCTACTGACCGTATTAACATCACCATTAAAACGATTTAATACATCTCCATTTCTAAATTGACTAATCGACATCCATTCTGCATCCATAATCTTATTGAAGATGTCCGCCTGAATATCATTATTAATGTAAATACTCAATTTTGTAGAAATACGATTAATGACATTGGAAAATATCAGATTGAAAAGGGCACTTCCTAATACGATGATAATCATGATGCCCAACTTTCTCGTCTGATAGCCTGTGATGATATCAATGGTGTATTTGCCTGCTACACTGCTGACCAATCCCATGGAAGTACTGAAAATACCTAATAATGTATAAAATGCAATTGCCCCTTTATATTTCTTACTATAGGAAAAAATCCATTTCCAATCATCTATAATCTCTGAAAATGTTCCATCTTTCCATTTTGAAATCAAGATATCCAGGGATTCAAAGGATATTTTCTTATTTTTCTCCGTTTTCATCTATAGAACCTCACTTTTTTCGTCATATACCAACATTCCCTATTATATACAAAAAAATGAAAAGAAAAAAGAAGGCTTTCTTATAGCTTTTATTTTATCTTCTCCGTATATGTCCTTACCATCATAATCTTACTGGAATCACTGACATAATGAGACGGAGTAATCTTTGTACTCTTTCCGGCACCTAAGTCTTCTACCTTAGCATTATAAGTGATTCCTCCTACATATGCCTTTTCATCATCCATATAATATTTGTAAAAGATACGGACACAGGCAATCTTCTTCTTGGAAATATTTTTTACTGTCAAGGAATTGTCCCCATTATCTGTGACCTTAATCTGGTCCTTAGACATATCGAATTCATCCATGTATGCCACCTGCGCCTGACAGTCAGAATATGTTCCTTCTACATAAGATGCCTTATTTGCTTCCTGAACAACCACCGTTGCCCCCGATTTAATTGCAGACGCTTTAAATTCCAGTTTTTTCTTTCCTCTTTTTACCGTAATATCCACATACTCTATCTTTTCTTTTCCAGTATTTTTTAATGCTATCGCAGTTATGTTAGAAACTTCCTTATCGGAGCCGTCTTCGATAAAAATCCCTTTATATCCTGCAATTTTCTGAATCTGCAGATTAGTATTAGGAATCGCGTATGGAAGACTATCCTTTTCTCCAAAAGTCTTGCTGCTTTGGGAACCATTGCTATTATTCCCAGTGTTTCCAGAAGAATCTAAACCTGCATTATCAGATAAGTTTTCCTGGCCGTCATCTCCATCTGAATCTTCCGTCTCAGAAGAATCCTCAGCTATTTTTCCTGTCCCCTTATTTGAGAACAAACTTCCACCTTCTTTTCTTGCAATAAAAATGGCTCCGAAAACAACAAGCAACCCTATCACTGCTATCATAATTTTCTTTTGCTTCTTCATTTATACCTTCCTTTCCAAGATTTCTGCCTCAATCTTTTTACATGCAGCCGGATACGCATGAGCCATTTGACAGCGATACTCCGGTACAGTTTGAAAATCTCCACTTTCTGTATAAACCATGGCTGCACAGGCCTTACACTGGTCTCTTAATCCACAAGATGCACATTTTCCTGGTAAACGTATGGACAATGCATATTCAGAAGCCTGTTTCCAAGCTTTCTCAAATCCTATCTCAAATACATCTCCTACATCGGTTCCCGGCAACATTCCACAAGGAAGAAGACGTCCATCCCAGGTTACCCAGAAGCTACACTTTCCAGCGCGACAGCGAATCCCCTCACCTTGCGTATCCATGCAGTCATCACCAGAATCTATTGGCAGACTTAAGTCTTTTGTCTTCATCCGTTCCAGAAAACTATCTTCTCCATTTAATAAGGATTCGATCTTGGCAGAATAATAAGCTGCTTCTTCTGGTGTAAAACGGTCATTCTGACCGATTTTTGACATATCCCTACGTAATGGTGGGAACATATAAGATGTTGGCTGTATAATCAACTGCTCTTTTCTTGCAAACTCCATAATTGCTTCCAGATCATCTGCATTGTATGGAGTTACGCTACAATTTAACTTTATGGAAATTCCCGCATCTTTTAATAAATGAATGGCTTTTGTCACCTGGGTAAATCCCTGAGGATTTCTGCATAACCTTTCATAGGTATCATCAGAAGCTCCATATAATGTAATATTGATACGAACCGGTGGTATTTGTTTTAACCATTCCACAACACCTTCGTCAATCAATGTGGCATTGGAGTTGATTGACAGTACAAATCCCATTTTATGCAGACCTTCATAGATTTCTTGAAAATCTGAGCGTAAAAATGGCTCTCCTCCTGTCAAAAGCAAATATAACATTCCCTGCTCTTTTGCTTCTTGCCCCAATGTCAGCCATTCTCTGGCAGTTCGTAGAGGATGAATTGCCTCCTGCTGTTGTTTACTCATACGAACATAACACATGCGACAGTCCATATTACAGACTGGAGTTAATTCGAAGGAACCGCTCAATGGAATCCTCATCCTCGCTGCCTTCATATGCAGATATTCTGTAATCGGTGGTTCCACCGGTATATTTATCATGATTATTTCCTCCCTTTATTTTTCAAAAATAGTCCTTTTTACAAGATCTACGGCACCCTGATCCGGCAGACATTCTAATAAATAAATCGGAATATTCAAAACCAGATCCGTTAATAAATCCATAACCTGCTTTACAAAATCACTATCCCATTGATGAACTGTGATTTCCGGATATAAATACCGAACGGCTTCCGCAGGGCCCAATGGACGGATGCGGTTTTCTTTTGCCTGTCGAAGGACAATGATGGATTTTACAGGTGCAGACTCATTGCGATAAACACCAGATGATCCAGCATAAGGTAATCCATATGCTGTCCATCCCTTATCCAGCTTTCGCAGCCCGGCACGGTCTCCATTAATAATCTCTGCACCCTCATATTTCACCCATAAATCTGCCTGTGTGGACTTTCCGGTACCGGAAGGTGCAGAAAATAACAGTCCCTGGCTGTTCCAACGAATAAAAGAAGAGTGGAGCAGAAG
>JAXJPR010000005.1:0-19522 GCA_036311565.1 Lachnospiraceae bacterium | reverse complement strand
GGCCTGTATGCGGTGATCAGCCTGTTTGCAGAATTTATCGCAAGCCTGCTGGTAATATGGTTAAAAACTGTTCCAGATTTATTAGTGCATGCCTATAGTGGGAATTATATGATGGCAGTTATCATAAGTAAGCTGCTGTTATTTATGATGATTTTTCTTCTTGTTTCCAGAAAAAAAGATTATGAAATACAATTGTTGCCCCAGGTCTTTCATTCCATCTTATTTACCATACCGATTTTTAGCTGTGTCATTTTGTTATGTAATATGGATTCTTATTACTTTGTCTATTCGGATAAAGTAGCAATTAAAATAATTGGGCTGCTAAGCTTACTGTATATCAATGTGATTGTATTTTTCATTTTTAATAAATGCAATGAAATGGCTGCGAAGATTATGGAGAGTCGTTTAATCTCACAAGAAATTGCATATAAAGATGCCTATTACCGCACAGTAGAAAAAAATCAGATGGAATTAAGAGAAGTTCGCCACAATCTGAAAAATCAATTATTAGGCATAAAACATGTGTTGCAGCAGTCAGGAGATGAAAATGCCAGCAAAATTTTAGAAGAACTTGGAAATTTTGAAACAAAGATTTATTCAGAAAATCCAGTCATACATTCTATTGTAGAATGTAAATTGCAGGAAGCAAAAAAAGCGGGAATTGAAGATATTAAAGTTGATATCCGGGTTCCTAAACAGGTTCAGATTAGTTGTGGAGACCTGGGAATTGTCATTGGAAATTTACTGGACAATGCAATCGAAGGCAATCAGGAATTGGAAAAGAAGGAACGGGCATTGGACATAGAGATGTGTTATTTACAGAAAAACTTTTTGCTAAAAATTGAAAATCCAATATCCCAAAAGCAGAAACAGGCATATCAAAAAGGAAAAACAAGGAAGTTGGATAAGATTAATCATGGCATTGGATTAAAAAGTGTAGAAAAAATTCTAAAATCATATAATAGCCATATGGAGATAGAATGTAATGACACATTTTGCGTAAATATTATGTTTATGAATGTTTAAAAAATAATAACGAAATGATAAAAGAGCAGAACTAGAGCGGTTCTGCTTTTTTATTTGAATCAATTATTACATCAGATTGGATAATAATTACATCAAGCTAATTTTGCAGAAAAATCTGTGTTATAGTATCTAAAAAACGAAAGAGAGGAAAAATTATGAAAAAACGAATGCTTCATTTAAATAAGAAGGTGCTAAAAAATGTGGTAAGTTTTGCATTTATGATGGCAGCATTTGGGATTAATACCAACTGTTTTGGACCATTATATCAGGATGAGCTGCCGCAAAATGCATCGAAATTAAGAAAAAGGAAAAAATGAAATGTTTGAAAAGAACATTCAATTTATGGTGGATCATCATTTATTAGAACCAGAAGATGAAGAAATATATTTGTATGGATTAAAAAATGGACTGATTTTTATCGGCGGCTTACTTTTATATTTAGTAGAAGCGAAAATATTAAACTGCTTTTTACCTGGAATCTGTTTTTTAGGCATTTTTTATAGTTTGCGAATATATGCAGGGGGTCTTCATTTAAAAACAAGAATGCAATGTTTGATTTGTTCCACTGTCATTATTACATTGTGTTTTTTTATGGTTCCAATTCATTGTATTCCTATCATATGCTATGAAGTCATAGGGAGTTTAAATTTATTATACATATGGAAATCAAAACCGATATCAAATCGTAAAAGAGTGCTTGAAGAGGAAGAGGTCGATTATTTTAAACAAAAGATAAATAAGATTCTTATTGGAAGCATGATTTTATTAGCGGTTTTTAAAATTTTAAAAAAGATTGAAATGGAAAAGGCAGTATTATTAGCCATAAGTTTAGTATCTGTTTTATTAATACTTGAGAGAATAAGACAACAAAAGGAAAAGAAGAGGGAAAGTATATGCATATAAATAAAAACAATTATTAGCTGAACTTATGGTCTTTATGATAACTTTTACATCGGTATCATGGGAAGGGAATATCAATGGATTCTTGTGAGCAGGAATGAAGTGGAAAGTAATCAATCGAGGATATTGTTAAAAATTATAATATTTCTGTAAAACGAGTAAGGAGCAGGTATCTATCAGAGTATAGAGCCTGCTTTTTTCATGAGGAACGGTCGTATTAAAAATAAGCTATTCTGTGAATGGGAAAAAAGTAGATGCCCAAAATTTTTACCAAGGAACTGTTACAGGGGATGAGCAGGAAATTAAACTTGAAAAAGAGTATCGAAAAAATAACAGTTATTATCTTGAATGGAAGGAATCGGTTGGCATTAACACGATTTGCATCAAGGGAAAGCGGCCGGAGATTGGAAATGAGAAATTTATCCTCGAGTACTATCTTTGTGATGATTCAGGAGATGTAGAAGAAAATCAGACTATTTTCCTTGGACCTTGACAAAATATTAAGATATGTGGGAAAAAATGAGCAAAAAAATTATATTACTTGTAAATGTGTACAAATTGTGAACAATGTAGTATAATTATTTAAGTGAAATTTCATAAAGAAAGGGGAAAGAATAAGAATATGAAATTTAAAATGAAAAGCCGGATAAGTGCTGTAGTGCTGGCGTTTCTAATGGTATTCACAACTGTGATCCATACACCAGAAACCATACAGGCTGCAGTAGGGGATGGCAGTCTTCCAGACGGTTACTCGTTAATTGAAGAAACGGCCAATTCAATTGCGCCAGGTATTTCTGATAAGAAGATTACCATGAATACGGAGAGCGGGAATCAGCAGAACATTGTGTTCTCATGTGAAATCGACTTATCAAAAAGTACAACAGGCATTAAAGCTGCGTACAAAGACTATAATGCAGAAACATGGGGCATGCAGACGTTATCTGATCAGGCCAAAAAATTCGAAAAAGCCACTGGAGAAAATGTAGTAGCAGCAATTAATGCAGATTTTTATGATATGGCAACAGGGGAACCAATTGGAGCTCTGGTAATGGACGGAAAAGTTTACCATGAAGCATCCGGGAGACCATACTTTGCAATCTTAAAAGATGGAACTGCAGTGATCCGTGAAGGAGATGTTCCTCTGGATGATGTACAGGAAGCAGTTGGCGGAGGACCATTCATTGTAAAAGATGGTGAAATTGTTAATTACAATGGATCCGATGGCTATCAGGAAATTCCATATTCAAGAACTGCCATCGGTATCAAAGAAAATGGAAATGTTGTTGCATTGACCACACACGGTCGTTTAAATCCAATCAGTTATGGTATGAACATGAAAGAAATGTCTCAGATCTTAATTGGTCAGGGATGTACTTCTGTTCTGATTTTAGACGGCGGTGGTTCTTCTACATATTGTGCAAAATACGAAGGAGAATCCAAATTACAGACAGTCAATAACCCATCTGATGGAAGCGAACGTTTGATCAGTAGTTCTTTGATGTTTACTTCTTCTGCAAAAGCAACTGGTGTATTTGACCATGCATCACTTTCACCCAATAACACTGTATACACTCCAAATTCTACTGTAGATTTTGAAGCAAAAGGTGTAGATTCTTCGGGTGCGGCGGTAGATCTGCCGTCTGGTCTGACCTGGAAAGTGGCATCAGATTGCGAAGATATGGGAAGTATTGATTCCGAAAGCGGAAAATTTACGGCAAATAATAAAACTGGTGAAGTAACAGTCGAGCTGGTACAAGGATCGGATGTTGTTGGAGAAACGACGATTACCATTGCCGAGCCAGATAGTATTACCTTTACTAATGAAGAAATCTCGTTAGGATTTAATAAGCAAAGTGATCTGGGACTTACGGTAAAATACAAAGGACGTACCGTTAATTATAAAGACGGAGACTTTAAATGGACGTTGACACCAGATGATGAGAGTGCGGCAGCTGAAGATATGGGTACCTTTGATGGTAATATTTTCACTTCTTCTGAAGGAAAATCAGTAAATGGAACCATTCGCTGTGAATCTGTCTATGATTCATCTGTTTCCGGAGAAATCTATGCCATCATTGGCCGTCTTCCGACCGTTGCAATGGACTTTGAAGATGAGACTGATGAAGATGGGAATGTCATTACAGATGCAGAAACTTACTGGTTAGGAAAAGAATCAGAAGATACGGATGGAGATGGTGTTGCGGATACAGAAGCACAACAAGGCCTGATTACTACCAAAACGTATGGACGTGGAGGAAAAGAAAGTTTGTCTCTGGTCGATGTTTCTGAAGATGAAGAACATGTAAGATTTGATTCCAAAGCACTGAAAATCGATTATGATTTTACACAGGCAACTGGAACAGAAGGTGCAGGAGTAGGATATACCTCTAATCAGGAAATCGAAGGAACACCAACAGCAGTAGGTATGTGGGTGTATGCTCCTGAAAATACAGCCAACCTTTGGCTTCGTATTCGTGTAAACGATGGAGATGGACAGGTTCAGAATTTAGACTTCGTACCAGAAATCGATAAGTCTGTTACAACTGGACAAGACTGGACCGGTGACACCTCACTTCTTGGTGGTATCAATTGGGAAGGATGGCATTATGTTGAAGCATCCTTAACAGATAAAGAAGGAAATCCTTTAAAAGGACCATTTGAACTTCGTACTGGAGAAGTTATCCGTGTTATGTATGTACCTGGAACCGGTATGGGACAGTTCTTGTCTGATGGTACTTATCTTGGTGCTGCAGAACGAAAAGGTTCTTTATATATTGATAATGTTCGCTTTGTTTATGGTGCCAACGTAGATGATTTAGATGCTCCAAAAGCAGAATATATTACTATGAATGAACAGCAGTTAACGGGTAGCGAAACATTTGATGATAACTTAGTAACAATAAAAGCTTCCTTATATGATGTAAATGGAAGTAATATGAGTGGGCTTGACTGGGATCGTATCCATGCATATGTAGATGGAAAAGAAGTCACATACCAGCAGGCAGGTGAATTGCTTCAGATTTCCAATCTTGGATTAGGAAATGGTGAACATAAGTTAAAATTAGTCATCTGTGATAAGTTTGGCAATAAGACTACCGAGACAAGAGAATTCACGATTAAGGGAGAGCGTGGATTTACTACGGTTAATACAGAGCGGATATCTGAAGGTGACGTACTGCTAAATTCTACACAGAAATTCGCACTGACGACCAATCATGTTGAAAATCTGGATACAGTTACAACAGATATTCAGTTAAATAAAGCATTTGCAGAAGAAACCATTAAGGTTGCTTTTGATGAAAATGTGACCGGAACGAGCAAATACGATGCATCCACGGGAATTCTTCATTTAGAAGCAAGTGTAAATGAAGGAGCGGATATATCCGGTGAATATACACTTGCCAATATGGAATTTAAGATTCCATCTACAACAGCATCAGGAAGCAGATTCCGATTTGTAGTCAGCGATGGTACTTATACCATCAAAGATGGTGACTACCAGACAACTTTTGGGTCCAAAGAAGTGAATGAAGAAGTAAAAGCTTCTTATGTGGTTACTGCAGATCCGCTGGCAGTCGGAACTTCTGGACAGTATCTGTATGTAACGGATGCAGAAGGAAATAAAGTAGAAGGTGCTTCTCTTTACTTAGAAGATGGAACATTACTTGGTAAAACTGGTGCAAAAGGTTATATCAAAGCCAATAAGATTACTTCAGCAGCAGGAAATTATCAGATTTATGCAGTAAAAGATGAACAGTATTCCTTTATTACAAAGATCAGCGTACTGGAAGCTGCCGGGGATGAAGAAGGACTGCCTACACAGATTACTAGTGTAGCAGTAACAGACTCAGAGACGACAAAAACGGTGACCTGGTTCTCTAATCCGGATGCAGCAGATCAAGAAGCAATCATTCAGGTTGCAAAGACATCTGATTATGAAGAAAAAGGAGCAGCAGCATTTAAAGATTATGAAGGAACTTCAAAATTCCACTCTTTCAATGGTTCTTCTGATTCCACAAAGAACTTTACTGGATATATTAATAAAGCAACGGCAACTGGTCTAAAACCAGATGTTGAATATACATACCGTGTTGGAGATGGAAACTACTGGTCTGACACTGATACCTTTACGTTAAGTAAGAAAGGTACGGATACCAACTTATTTATTGTTGGAGATGCACAGTCTGAAAATACAACCAATATTGATCAGATCATGAGCAACCTTGAAAAATCCGGAACGAAATTCAATGCAGGAATTCAGACCGGAGACTTAGTTGATGATGCATCCATCTATTCCAATTGGACAAGCGCATTAGATATCTTCAGTAAAAATGATTTTACGAACAGTTTAGATATTCTTCATGCCATTGGTAACCATGAATTAGAAGGAGATAAGAATTTAACAGCATCCTCTGAAATCTTTAGTATGCCAGACAAACAGCATTATTCTGTTGAATACGGTAATGTATATGTAGCAACGCTCAGCTATTCATTCTCTAAAACACAGCTTCAGGAAAACTTAGAGTGGCTGAAGAAAGACGCACAGGAAAGTGATGCATTATGGAAAATCGTTGTTACACATCAGCCAGCATACTATACCAATACAGCAGGAAGTAATGAATTGATGAATGAACTTCTTCCAAATGCAGCAGAAGAAGCAGGAATTGATTTCGTCTTCTCCGGACATGATCATAGTTATGCAAGAACAGAACCATTAAAAGATGGTGAAGTCAATGAGAAAGATGGTATTGTATATTATATTTGTGGTTCTACTGGTGAAAAATCTTACAGTGCTACCGATAATAAAGATTTCCATTTTGCACAGTTAAATGATGACTTTGAAGCAATCTATCTGACAGTTCAGGCTACGGATAAGAAATTTGAAGTAACCACTCATGAATTAGATGGATCTGTTATCGATACTTATACAAAAGAAAGCACAACAGAATGCGCGAAGAACGGACATCAATATGTACGTGATGACAGTGCATATTTAACATGTAAAGAATGTGGATATGCAACAAAAGCAAGTTACACAGGACTTGTAACGGATAAAGATTCTGGCAAGACCATGTACCTGATCAACAGTAAACCTCAGACAGGATGGCAGGTATATGGTTCTGATGAAGTATACTATTTCAATGAAGAGGGATTAAGCGAAGAAGTTACATTAACGGAAGATGTGAAGACAACATGTACCGTGAGAGGATATCGTACTTATACATGTGAAGCAGCATCCAAAGAAGATGGAACAGAATACACACTTCGCTATGTAAAACCTTCTGGACATGATTATGATGAAAATCGTGAATGTACCAAGTGTGGATGGAAAGAAGTATCTTTAGAAGATTGTACTATCACTACAAAATATAAGACTTATAGTTATACGGGCAAAGAAATCAAACCGACGGTAACAATCAAATATAACGGTAAGACATTACGCAGTTATTATGAATATAAAGTTACTTATAAAGATAATGTAGATTGTGGAACAGCTTCTATCGTAATTACACCAGTTACGAAGTACATGGGAGACAAAATAAATCATAAAGGAAGCTTAACTCCAGAAACTTATACAAAGACGTTTACCATCCGTCCAAAAGCGGTGACAAATTTAAAATCTAAGA
This sequence comes from Lachnospiraceae bacterium, assembly GCA_036311565.1. Taxonomy (GTDB): domain Bacteria; phylum Bacillota; class Clostridia; order Lachnospirales; family Lachnospiraceae; genus Fimousia. Next base: position 11,969 of record JAXJPR010000005.1, on the reverse strand, counting down.
CAGCTGGTTTCCATACAGTGAAACTGACATGGACCAAGAGTGCTGGAGCAGAAGGATATAAAGTATACAAATACGATACAGCTAAGAAGGCATATGTACTTTATAAGACTGTTTCTGGTGCAGATAGCACATCTTGTACAGTAAAAGACTTAACACAGGGAAGTTACTCCAGCTATAAAGTATGTGCCTATGCAAAATCAGGCACAAAGACGATTTTAAGTGGAGCTGCTTATGTAAAAGGATTGACAAAACCTTATAAGGTATATAACGTAAGACTTTCCACTGCAAGCCGGGCTATGACAGTAAAATGGAATAAGACCACTTGTTCTGGTTACCAGATCCGTTACTCTACAAGCAGCAAATTTAGCAGTTATAAGACCATTAAAGTAACAGGAAGTGCAAATCTTTCTAAGAAGATTTCTTCCTTGACCAAGGGTAAGAGATATTATGTAAAAGTTCGAGCATACAGATCTTACACTGGATATAAAACTATTTATGGTAACTGGAGCGATACAAAATCTATCGTAATTAAATAATATTTGAAATACCGGCTGATATTCGGCCGGTATTTTACTATTTGGGTGATAAAATAATGAAACAAATGACAAAAAAGGAATTTCAAAGCAGATTGGAGTTCCTTTTTTTGATGGATAACGATAGAAAATTTTCAATAAACAAAAAATAATAATGATTATCAATTTCAGTATTGAAATTGAGCTATACTTATGGTATTGTATTACTCAGATAAGGGAAATACTTATCAACATAGAAACATTTTATAAATCATAAGAACTCCTTTCCTAACGCTGCATACATGTTAGGGTGGCCGGCAGTTCTCTGCCGGCCTGTAAATCAGGAAGAAAGGATCACCGATGCCGATCGAATTAATGAAAAATTATTATCGAAAGAATACAAGCAACTCTTATGTTCATATGACAATGGCATTGCATTGTGCACCATTTTTAAAAGGAATCAAGGATTCTGCGCTTTTGGTATTAAAAGCAGACGATGCAAAACTGATGGGCAGGACATTATGCAAGATGAATGCAAAATGCAAGACCATGTACCGTTATGGTGATAAGATTATTCTGTTAATCTATCGGGAAAAAGGAATGAAGAAACTTTTGAGAAAAAGAAAAGTGAGAAAATTTCTTGCTCATTATGGATATGAGGATGCGTATCAATTGGGAGAAGAAAAATTCTTACATGAAATTTTGGAACATTTAAAACAAAGATTTGAGAAAGCTTATGGAAAAAGCAAAGAATTTCCACATGAAATCGGAGTCTTTCTTGGATATCCGATGGAAGATGTCGTTGGATTTATTGAAAACGACGGAAGAAATTCGTTAATGACTGGATATTGGAAAGTATACTCCAACAAAGAAAGAGCTATACAGATTTTTAACGATTATGACAAAGCCCGGGAATCGGCAATTTATGAAGTTTTAGAGGGAAAGAAATTTTATGAAATTGCTGTATAAGATAAATGAAAACAGATAAAAGGAGATAGAATCATGAGTAATATTAAAATTGTTTATTGGAGTGGAACAGGAAACACTCAGATGATGGCAGAGAAAATCGCAGAAGGAGTAGCAGATGCAGGAAAAACAGCAGAAGTTTTATTTGTGGACAGCGTAACGGCCAGTGATTTAAAAGAAGAGGCAGCATTTGCCTTAGGATGTCCATCTATGGGTGTGGAACAATTAGAAGAATCTGTCATGGAACCATTTATGATGGAATTGGAAGATGGAATCAAAGGAAAACAGATCGTGTTATTTGGTTCTTACGGTTGGGGAAACTGCGAATGGATGGAAGAATGGGTAGAGCGTTGTGAAAAAGCAGGAGCAACTGTAATTGGTGGTGAAGGAATCACCTGTATTGGCGAACCGGATGATGAGACCAACGATGAATTACTCGATGCAGGAAAAGCCCTTGCACAGGCATAATATTTACGAAATCAGACGGTAATTACCGTTTGATACAAAAAACATTTTGATAATAACCCTCCTCTGCCAAAGTTAAAATTACTTTGGTAACAGATTTTTACATTTTGATTGGAGCCGTATAAGTATGATACTTATGCGGCTTTTTGTAGTATAATAGAAATAAATCATTCTTAGATAAGAAGCAAAAGGAAAAAATTTATGGAAGACTTAACATATACGGTTATTAAAAGTAAGCGAAAGACATTAGCCATTCAGATAACATCAGATGGAAGTATCCTTGTCCGGGCACCTAAACAAATGACAAAAGAAGAAATTAAAAAGTTTGTCTGGCAGCAGGAAAACTGGATTCAAAAACATCAAAAGAAAGTGGAAGTAAGAAAAAAAGAAGTCGGGCAGCTTGTGAAGCTAAATGAAGAAGAAAAACAAAAACTCAAGGAACAGGCCAAAAAGGTCTTTAAAGAAAAAGCTGCGTATTATGCCAGAATCATTGGTGTAAATTACGGAAGAATTACAATTCGGGAGCAAAAGACCAGATGGGGAAGCTGTAGTCAGAAAGGAAATTTAAATTTTAACTTTCGGCTGCTTTTAGCACCAGAGAAAGTATTAGATTATGTGGTAGTCCATGAATTATGTCACCGGAAGCAGATGAATCACTCAAAAATCTTTTGGTCAGAAGTGGCCAGAGTATTTCCTGAGTATGAAACATGCAGGGAATGGCTAAGGGAAAACGGTTGGAAATTATCGGAACGATAGAAAGAGGAAGGAAAATGGAAATTTACGTAGACGCAGATGCAGTGGATTTTTCCCTCATCAATTTATGTAAAAAAGGCGATATTGTAGTGACACAGGATTACGGAGTAGCTGCCATGGCTCTAGGGAAAGGGGCTTATGGGATTCACCAGTCCGGAAGATGGTATACCAATGAGAACATCGATCAGCTGCTGATGGAACGCATCTGAATAAGAAGACGAGAAGAGCATCCAAAAAGCATCATTTAAAAGGACCGAAGAAACGAACGATGGAAGATGATGAAAGGTTTGAGGAGTCCTTTCGGAAGTTGTTGGAATATGGATTAAAAAATTAGCAGGAGAGGGAACAAAAAAATGAAAACATTCAATTATATTATAAGGAACAGAGAACACAGAAGAAAAGTAAATAGTGATGTTATCTCTGTAGAAGAAGGACAGAAGGCAAGAAGATTTCACCAGACCATTCCAGAATACAGAATAACTCCGCTGAAATCTTTGGATGGACTGGCATCCAGATTGGGAGTTTCGGGCATTTGGGTAAAAGATGAATCTAAACGGTTTGGATTGAATGCATTTAAAGGGCTGGGAGGAAGTTATGCTATCGCTAGTTATCTGGCAGAGAAGTTAGGAACATCCATAAATGAGATTAGGTTTGAAGAATTGTGTTCCAAAGAAACAAAGAAGAAATTAGGACCGCTTACTTTTGTAACGGCAACGGATGGGAATCATGGACGGGGCGTTGCCTGGGCGGCAAGGGTCCTTGGGCATAAAGCAGTCGTTTACATGCCAAAAGGCAGCGAAGAAGAACGACTGATGAATATCCGCGCGCAGGGAGCGGAAGCGGAAATTACGGACTTAGTCTATGATGATGCCGTAAGACTGGCAAAGAAAATGGCAGAAGAAAAGGGATGGATCTTAATCCAGGATACGGCGTGGGATGGATATGAAGATGTTCCAGCTTATATTATGCAGGGATATACGACAATTGGGGAAGAAATCAGAGAACAATTAGGCGATGAGAAGCCAACACATCTGTTTCTTCAGGCCGGTGTTGGAAGTTTTGCAGGGGCACTTCTTGGATATTTCACAGATTTATGGGGAATTCAGTGTCCCAAAACAGTGATAATAGAGCCTGATGCAGCAGACTGCCACTATCGCAGTGCAAAGGCTGATGATGGAAAGCTTCATTTTGCAAAGGGAGAACTGAATAGTATGATGGCAGGATTGTGCTGTGGGGAACCTTGTACCATTAGCTGGAAAATCATCGATGCTTATGCAGACGGTTTTCTTGCATGCAGTGATGAATATTGTGTAGAAGGAATGCGTTTGCTTGGGATACCAGAAGATGGAGATCCGGTAGTCGTATCCGGAGAATCCGGTGCCATAGGGGTCGGTGTTCTGGCAGGAATCATGAAAGAAGAAAATCTGCGGCCATTAAAAGAAGCACTGGGGCTTGATGAAAATTCAAAAATATTGTTGATTAGTACAGAAGGAGATACGGATCGGAAAAATTATAAAAGAATTGTAGGATAAGCGTAAGCATGCATTCTGTATATGATAGGAATAGTTATTTTAATGGTATCGATTTTCTTTAGTATTGAAATTTTTTTGACTCATTTATAGTATAATGGTTTAAGTAATTAAACAAAAGGATGTTTTGTATGAATTTAAAAAGCAATTTGGATCAATTGTTCCAGGAATTTCAAAGTTGCCAGAACATACTTACTGCTATTGGCGATGAGATGCGGCAGTATTTGATCTTGGTAATGCTACAATCAGGGCAATGCAGCGGAATGAGAGTTGGAGATATTGCATCAAGAACCAATTTATCCAGGCCTGCTGTTTCTCATCATCTGAAAATATTAAAGGATGCAGGTATTATAAAAATGCGGCGGGAAGGAACAAAAAATTATTATTATTTTGATGCAGATATGGAAGCGTTTGATCAATTAATTGATATGCTGGTCCATGCAAAAACAATTATGCTTCAGTTGCCGGACCGGAGTGGGAAAGAAGATTTATAGATTCAGGAGGAACTTAAATGGAATTATCAGAGGCAATGAAACTAAGACATTCAGTCAGAAAGTATAAAGAACAGCCATTGGATGAAAAAATCAAACAGGAAATTTGGAAGAAAATTGACGAATGCAATAAAGAGAGTGGTTTACATATTCAGTTCATTACTGATGAGCCAAAGGCTTTTCAGGGAATGATGGCACGCTATGGTAAATTTTCAGGTGTTACGAATTACATCGCTTTGATTGGAAAAAAGGACACTAATTTAGAAGAAATGTGTGGTTATTACGGTGAAAAACTGGTATTATTCGCACAGCAGCTGGGGCTTAATACTTGCTGGGTCGCTATGACTTACAGTAAAATACCAGGAGTATTTCAGATTGATGATGGAGAAAAGCTTACGGTTGTCATTTCCATTGGATATGGGGAAAATCAAGGGGTTCCCCACAAATCCAAATCGATGGAAAAAGTATGTAAAGTACAAGGTGATGTGCCAGACTGGTTTGAAAAAGGGGTGGAAGCAGCATTGCTTGCGCCAACGGCAATGAATCAGCAAAAATTTGTATTTTCCTGTAATGGAAATCAGGTAACGGTAAAACCAGGACTTGGATTTTATAGTAAAATTGACCTTGGAATTGTAAAATATCATTTTGAACTGGGGGCAGGAATACAGAATTTTATATGGGAATAAAATGTAAAACTTGACATTATAAAATGTTTGTGTATAATGAAAAATGCTTGCTCGGAGGGCAGATCATTCGTTGGAAATGATTGGCTGGATAAGACAACAGGCTGAAATACCTGTGAACTTATCCAGCTTTTTTTAGTATGTAGAAAATTTAAAAATTTTATATACTAAAATACTTCGGTATTTATGATTAGGAGGAATTTGACATGGATTTTTTAAAAAGTAAAATTAAACCGATGTATTTTCAATATCTTACCGCTGCTTTTGGGAGTGCATTAATTTTTTCCATCTATGGGATTGTAGATTTAGCAATGGTGGGAAAGTATCATGGACCGGAAGGGACAGCTGCAATATCAGTCATTGCACCATTCTGGAACATTATATACAGTCTAGGATTATTAGTCGGAATCGGAGGTTCTGTCTTATTTAGTACCTTACGGGGAGCTTCTGAGGGGAATATAAGAAAATCAAATGAATATTTCTCTGCTGCAGTGATGGTGGAGTGATTCTTGCACTGATTGCGTGGTTTGGCGTGATTTTTTTGACAAGCAGCTGATTTTTTTATTCGGAGCAGATGAAAACTTGCTTGTGTTGGCCAAGCGTTATCTCTTTCCAATAAAATTTGTTTTACCATGCTTTTTATTCAGCCAGATGCTTTCTGCTTTTATCCGCAATGACGGGAATCCGGCACTTGCGACGAAGGCAGTTCTATTTTGGGGGAATCTTTAATGTATTTGGAGATTATTTCTTTGTATTCACCCTTGATATGGGAATTATGGGTGCCGGACTGGCAACAGCTCTTGGGTCATTTTTCTCAGTTCTTATTATGTTGACGCATTTTATCAGCAAAAAAATACATTAAGATTTCTAAGACCACAGGGACTCTTTCATAAATTAAAAGAAATTGGTGTGACTGGTTTTTCTACCTTTTTTATTGATGTGGCAATGGGGATCTTAACGATTTTCTTTCATCGTCAGATCATGAAATATCTGGATACCAATGCGCTTGCTGTTTATGGAATCGTTGCTTATATTGGAACATTTGCTCAGTGTTGTGCTTATAGTGTCGGACAGGCAGCGCAGCCAATTATATCGACCAATTATGGAGCCAAAATGGGAAATCGTATCAAAGAAACATTAAAATATGCTTTGTTTACCGTTGCAGGATTTAGTTTGTTTTGGACTGTGTTAAGCCTTGCAGTACCAAATCTATACATATATTTATTGACAACGCCAACCAAAGCAGTGCTGCAGATCGCACCAGCGATTATTCGTCGGTATAGTATTTCCTTTATCCTTCTGCCACTCAATATATTTTCTACCTATTATTTTCAGGCATTGATGAAGCCAAAGACCTCATTTATTGTTTCTGTATCAAGAGGCGCCATTATAAGTGGAATTTTAATCTATCTGCTGCCAGTTATTTTGGGAGCTGATTTTATCTGGTTCGTTATGCCAATCACAGAACTGCTCGTAGCTATTTATGTTGTTAAAAAAATGGCTCAATACACCAGACAATGGGAGAAGATATCTTTCTGAAAATTTACAGAGAGTAAATGATGGGCTGGAGAGCAATGCTGGTGTTTAGTTTGATAGATAGACATTGGCAGGTAAGATGTTACCGTCTTGGCGGGAAATAGAGAGTTTTAAATAGGGGACCTTGTGACTGATATGTGTTATAACGTCCCCTATAAATTTATGAAAAAATGGCTAATGAAATCTTTTTTTAGAGGGAGTAAAATTATGCTTGACTTTCCCCTTAACTGGAATGTGTATAGTGGAATAGGAAAGGAGGAAACAATATGTATTCGATTGGTGAATTCTCAAAAATTGGGAGCGTTTCAACAAAAACGCTGCGTTACTATGATGAGATTGGTCTTCTTCATCCAGCGTATGTGGATGAAGACAATCATTATCGTTATTATTCAGAAGCACAGGTGGATGAGATTTTATACATTTCAGAATTAAAGTCCTATGATTTACGGTTAGAGCAAATCAAAGCAATTATGGAAAGTAAAAATCCTGCACTTTTGGAACATTTTCTTAGGGAACGAATCCAACAGTTAGATGATCAGATTCAAGAAAGGATACGATTACAAAATTATATTAAAAGAAAAGTACACGAAATTCAGTTAGGAGGAAGCGGTATGGAAAAGAAATTAGAGTTAATAGTAGAAGCAAAAGAATTTGAACCAGTATACGTTATGAGTAAAACAGCAGCCATTGAAATTAGTCAGATTGGAACTATCATAGGAAAAGTATATGAAGAAATCTTTAAAAATCACTTACAACCAGCAGGCCCGGTCATGACCTTTTATCTGGATGAAGAATTTAAAGCAGAACATGCTAATGTGGAAGTATGTATTCCGGTAGGAACATGCAAAGATGTGGAAGAAATTAGTGGTATAAAATTATTAAATCCAGGATTATGTGCTGCGTGTACGTATGTGGGAGCTTATCATAAGATGGGAAAAGCTTATGCGGCTGTCCTTAAGTGGATCGAGGACAATCAGTATAAAATTGCATACGCGCCATTTGATGTTTATATTAGCAATCCTCAAGATCTAAAAAATCCAGAAGAATTGGTTACCCAGGTATGGTTTCCGATTAAAAAATAGGAAAAAGGTTTTAAGATAATAATTTTACCTTTCTTTTACGGAAATTTAAAATGTTGCAAACAAATAGCTGGTAATTTAAGAAAAAATCCGGCAAAAAATCAAAACGATTCCGTAGTAGAAAGGAAGGAAAATTATGAAAAAGAAAACAGTAAGTTTTATGTGTGCAGCTGCAATGCTGGCAGGACTTATGGGAAATGCCAGTGTTGCTCATGCAGCAGAGAATTTTAAAGCAGTAAGTACCACAGATACTGTATATGAAGGATTTTACAACGATACTTCTTCTTTAAAAATGACATTGTCTGCCCGTTTTAATTCAGGAGCCATGAATGAAGATGGAGGAAGTTCAGAAATTATTACATATAACGAAAAATATAATATGGCCTATGTGGTAAATGGAACAAAAGGAGTTCTTGACTGTGTACCAATCTCTCAAAAAACAAGCAGTGCAAATACAGTGAAAGAGCTTTCTGGAACAGAATTAAATGTAAAAGAATTGGTAGAATCAAAAGATGATTCCTTCACATATGGAGATATGACATCTGTTTCAGTTTCTCCAAATGGAAAAATGATTGTAGTGGCAGTACAGGATGATGACTATAGCAAGAGTGGAAGAGCCATCTTCTTTACTTACAATAAGAAAAAAGAACTGGTGTATAAAGGAATGTCAGTAACAGGTGTTCAGCCAGACATGATCACATTCGTAAATAACAGCAAAGTATTAACAGCAGATGAAGGAGAACCAAGAAAAGGTGTAAATGGAGTCGATCCAAAAGGTTCCGTTTCTATCATCGATGCAACAAAAGTTTCTGCAAAGAAAACACAAAAAGCAAAAATCGCTTATTTCGATTCTTTTGATGTAAAACGTGAAAAGTTGATAAAATCAGGAGTTATCATCCAAAAAGATACAATGCCATCTACAGATTTTGAACCAGAATATATTGCAGTTTCTTCTAATGGAAAGAAAGCTTATGTAGCATTACAGGAAGCAAATTCCATTGCAACATTGGATTTAAGATCAGGTAAATTTACAAAGGTTTCTTCTCTTGGACTTCAAAATTATAATGAAACAGAAATCGATTTATTGAAAAACGATGAAATTGAATTAGCAAATTATGACGTATATGGAATCAAAATGCCAGATGGAATTTCTATCTATGAGAAAGGCGGAAAGACCTATCTTCTGACTGCCAACGAAGGTGACAGCCGTGCTGATTGGGATGGACTTGATAACGAAGTAGAAAGCAAAACTTCACCATCCGGCAACTTAAAATTAAGTGAAAAAGTAGTATGGTTCAATGCAGACATGTTTGATGGTTTAGATGCAGAGAAAAACTATGTATTTGGCGGACGTTCTTTCTCCATGTATGAAGTAACATCACGCGGACTTAAATTAGTATTTGACAGCGGAAGCGATTTCGAAAGCATTACAGCAGAATGTTTACCAGATAATTTCAATTGCTCTAATGATAAAGTAAGCTTAGACAATCGTTCTGGCAAAAAAGGTCCAGAAGCAGAATCTGTTGTAATTGGAAAAGTAAAAAATCATACTTATGCATTCGTTGCATTAGAACGTATCAGCGGGGTCATGGTCTACGACATTACAAATCCAAAGAATGTAAAATTTACAAACTATATCAACAGCCGTGATTTCTCATCAAAAATCAAAGATGACGTATCACCAGAAGGTTTGAAATTCGTATCCGGAAACGGAAAAACAGCAAAACTTTTGGCATCATGTGAAGTATCAGGAACAGTGGCAGTATACGATTTAAAAGCAGGAAAATAGAATAAAGTGAAAAAGGGTGGTGTTGATAGTTGCAAAACTTCTACACCACCCTTTTTGTATATGAATATATTGTTAAAAAGGAAAGGTATCTGTGATGTCAATTATTCATATATCAAATGGAACCATAAATGAGATTTCTTCCGAACGAGACACTACGTTTGTTACGGTAACTTATATGGGTGGTCAAAGGAACAGAAGGACGGAACAAACAGTAAGACTTGTGGTCAGGCCTCGGACAATTATCTTAAATGCGAATGATACCCCAGTATCGGTCAATGCTTTGGAAACAGGAATGATCATAAATGCTGTCTTTTCTTCCATAATGACACGTAGTATTCCTCCACAGGCCAATGCATATGTAATAGAAATTGTAAGAAGGGCAAATCGGGAGAACATTACTATTGGTACGATTCTGGATATTGATAGAAACAATAGAAGTTTTACGACTATCAGCGATCAAAATTTTTCAACGATCATAAGATTCAATGTTCCGGAAAATGCATTAATTTTTGACCGCGCCGGAAGACCTATGAATTTTTCCAGGTTAACTTCCGGTATGCGGGTGCGGGTACGGCACGCAAACTTTATGACTGCAAGTATTCCACCACAAACCACAGCATTTGAAATACGGGTGTTATAAAAAATGCCGGGAAGCAGTAATGCCGAACTGTCCCACTCAATTAGATTTTGGGTTGATTGAGTGGGCGGTCAGCTTGCTGCTTTTTTGGTCTTAATTATGTTATTATGAATTTGTACAAATGAGTAAATTAAATTGAGAAGATGTATAATTGGTGATATATGAAAAAAAAGAAAAATATGTTAAAATATTAACTGGTTAAAGTGAAATAAGACAAAGGATAAGAAACTTTGAGTTTGAAAAATATATTTCATACATTTGGAACAGGGAGAAAGAATAGTATGATTACAGGTGAATTAAGAAGTAAAATTGATAGTTTGTGGGAAATTTTTTGGACAGGTGGTTTAACTAATCCATTAGATGTAATCGAACAGATGACTTATTTGATGTTTATTCGCGATCTTGATGATACAGATAATCGTCATGCAAAAGAAGCGATGATGTTAGGACTGCCATATGAAAGCATTTTTGCAAGAGAAGTTCAGATTGGAGAACGTACGATTAATGGAAATCAGTTGAAATGGAGCGTGTTCCATGATTTCCCGGCTGCAAGAATGTATAGTACCATGCAGGAATGGGTATTTCCATTTATTAAAACATTGCATGATGATAAAGACAGTGCTTATTCTAAATATATGGGTGATGCAATTTTTAAAATTCCAACACCTTTGATGCTGGATAAGATTGTTACTTCCATGGATGCCATTTATGAAGAAATGGCACAGCTTAAAAATTCGGATACTCGTGGAGATGTATATGAATATCTTCTCTCAAAACTTGCAACGGCAGGCGTAAATGGCCAGTTCCGTACACCACGTCATATTATTCGTATGATGGTTGAGTTGATGGATCCAAAAGCGGATGAAGTGATTTGTGATCCGGCTTGTGGTACATCAGGATTTCTTGTTTCTGCCAGCGAATATTTGAAAGAAACGCATAAAGAAGAAGTGTTCTTTAATAAACAGAATAAAGAACATTATATGAATCATATGTTCCATGGATTTGATATGGACAGAACCATGCTTCGTATCGGTGCAATGAACATGATGACACATGGCGTTGATAATCCATTTATTGAGTACAGAGACAGTCTCTCTGATCAGAATTTGGATAAAGAAAAATATAGTTTGATTTTAGCCAATCCACCGTTTAAAGGAAGTCTTGACTATGATTCTGTAAGTGCAGATCTGCTTAAAGTTTGTAAGACAAAGAAAACAGAGCTTTTATTTCTGGCATTGTTTATAAGAATGCTTAAAATTGGCGGGAGATGTGCTTGTATTGTACCTGATGGTGTTTTATTTGGTTCCTCTAAAGCTCATAAAGCTATTCGAAAAGAACTGGTGGAAGGCAATCGTTTAGAAGCAGTTATCTCAATGCCTTCTGGTGTGTTTAAACCATATGCAGGAGTATCAACAGCGATTCTCATTTTCACAAAGACTGGACATGGTGGAACAGACAATGTGTGGTTTTATGATATGAAGGCAGATGGATTTAGTCTGGATGATAAACGAAGTGAAATAAAAGAAAAT
>JAXJPR010000004.1:0-17504 GCA_036311565.1 Lachnospiraceae bacterium | reverse complement strand
GTATTAAAAGGTGGAACAATAAAAACAGGAGATTTATTTACAAAAATAGAAAAATAGGAGATGTTGGATATGAAAAAGATAATAGCTATAATTTGTATCATCATGCTGGGACTAGTCGTGGTATCTTGTGGAAGTAGTGAAGAAGTGGATGAAACATCAAATGAACCAGTGGAACTTCATATTCTGGCAGCAGCCAGTATGACAGATGTACTGAATGAACTCGGTGAATATTATGAAGAAGAACATCCAGAGATAAAATTGTCATTTACCTTTGACTCGTCAGGAACGTTACAGACCCAAATTGAAGAAGGTGCACCAGCAGATGTATTTATCTCTGCAGCTACGAAACAGATGGATGCTTTGAAGAGTCAGGGTTTGATGAACGATGACAGTGTGATTGACTTGTTGGAAAATAAAGTCGTATTAATTAAACCAAAAGGCTCCAAGTTAGACATCACCTCTTTTGAAGACGTGGCAACGGAAAAAGTAAGCATGGTTGCCATTGGAAATGAGGATGTGCCAGTCGGACAATACACAAAAATGATCTATAAGAATCTGGGAATCTGGTCTGATATTGAAGCAAAAGCGAATCTGGCAACGAATGTTCGCCAGGTATTAGACTGGGTAGCAACCGAAAATGCAGATTGTGGTATTGTGTATGCGACCGATGCTGCAATTGAAGAAAAAGTTGAAGTGATTTGCGAAGCTCCGGAAGGAAGCCATGATCCAGCAATTTATCCTGCCGGTATCTTAAAAGAAACCAAAAATAAAGAAGAAGCACAGGCATTTTTAAATTTCTTAAAAACAGAAAAAGCCAAAGAAGTATTTGAAAAATATCAGTTTACTTATATTTATTCCGAATAATCAGAAAGGCAGGGAAAAATGAATCTTTCACCAATCATTTTATCATTAAAGACAGCTGCTGTATCCACTGGGATTACCTTTTTTCTTGGTATGTATGCAGCATGGAAAACTGCTAATATGAAATATGGAAAAGGGTTGCTGGATGCTGTATTTACCCTGCCCATGGTCCTTCCACCAACGGTAACCGGTTTTTTTTTACTGGTTTTATTTGGTAGGAATACTTGGTTTGGGAACTATATGGCGTCCCATGGGTATGGAATTGTCTTTACCTGGCAAGGGGCAGTGCTTGCAGCAGTGGTTGTGTCATTTCCCTTGATGTATCGCACCACTAGAAGTGCATTTGAGCAGTTGAACCAAAATCTGATTGATGCAGGAAGAACACTTGGATTATCGGAAGTGAAAATATTTTGGAGAATTGTATTTCCAAACTGTTTCCCAGGTATTATGGGAGCTTCGATTCTGGCTTTTTCCAGAGCACTTGGAGAGTTCGGAGCCACAATAATGATTGCGGGAAATATTCCTGGTAAAACACAGACGGCGGCGCTGGCAGTGTATACAGCGATGCAGACTGGAAACCGGGAATTGGCATACCAATGGGTGGGAGTTCTAATATTGATCTCAATGATAGCTATGATAACCATGAATGAAGTCAATAAAAGACAGGAATTGTTAATACGAAAAGGAGGCTTCACAAGAGGATGGCTTTAACCGTAGATATAGAGAAAAAAATTGGACAATTTCATTTAAAATCAGAGTTTCAGGTAAAACCTCATGAAGTTTTCGGACTTTTAGGAGAGAGTGGATGTGGAAAAACCATGACCTTAAAATGCATTGCTGGTATTGAAACACCAGATAGAGGAAGAATTCTCTTAAATGGACGTACATTATTTGATTCTGAGAAAAAAATGAACCTCTCCCCTCAAAAACGCCGAATAGGATATTTATTTCAAGATTATGCTTTATTCCCCAATATGACAGTTCTGGAAAATATTGCATTAGTATTAAAAGATAAGAAACAGGCTTTTGAATATCTGGAGAAGTTTTATTTGAAAGGATTGGAGCATCATTATCCATCTATGCTTTCAGGAGGACAGAAACAAAGGTGTGCCATTGCCAGAATGATGGCTTCAAAGCCGGAAATGTTACTTTTTGATGAACCGTTTAGTGCGGTGGATCAAGGACTTAAATGGAACTTGGAATTGCAGATCATGGAGATTTTAGATGGAACAGACATCCCAGCTATTTTTGTATCCCATAATCGAGAAGAAATCTATCATCTATGTCATAAAGTTGGTATTATGCAACAAGGCTCCATGGTAGAAGCAGGGAAAAAAGAAGAAGTGTTTCATATGCCAAAAACAGCAGCTGCAGCCAAAATAGTCGGATGCGAAAACATATTTTTTATTAGAGGGGAAAGTTATACGCATATAGGAATTTTACAAGAAGCTATAAAAATTGTAGAAAATGGAGAAGCAGGGCAGATTACAGGCAGAATTGAAAAAATATTTCCAGAACAGGATCAAACGATGCTGATTATTCGCATGGAAAAAAAAGCATTGTATGTTCGTGTGGATAAGAAGACAGGAAGTCAGTGGAAAGAGGGAGAGATAATTCAGCTATATGTGGACCCTTCAAAAATCTGGTATTTGTCTTAAAAAGAGTCTGGAAAAGGAACATGATTCCTCAAAATGCATAAACTAATCATAAGAATAAGAATTAGGAGAAAAAAGTGAATGGAATATTGTTAGCCTCGGCAGGTACTTGCTTTACATTTCTTATGACAATATTAGGAGCAGCAGTTGTATTTTTCTTCCGAAAAACCATGACAGAATCCATGGAAAAAGGTCTGTTAGGATTTGCGGCAGGAATTATGATTGCTGCTTCTTTTTGGTCCTTACTGGAACCAGCCATTGAACAGGCAAAAGAGTTTTGTATCCCATCCTGGATTCTAGCAGCAGCAGGATTTCTATCAGGAGGGATATTATTAATTGCATTTGACCATCTGCTTCCTCACGTTTATCAGAGTGATGAATTAGAAAATGGAGGACCAAAAAAGAATTCCGCTATGCTGATATTAGCGGTCGTGCTTCATAATATACCAGAAGGAATGGCAGTTGGAGTATCATTTGCCAGTGCAGCCAATGAGCAGATTCCATTTTCAGCAGCATTTGCACTGGCGATAGGAATTGGTATTCAGAACATACCAGAGGGAGCAGCTATTGCACTGCCACTTTGGAAAAGAGGGATGAGTCGAAAAAAGGCATTTTTTTATGGTGGTCTATCAGGAGTGGTGGAACCAGTTTTTGGAATACTGACATTGTTAGCCGTTTCAGGAGCATCAAAAATTATGCCGTGGCTACTTTCTTTTGCAGCTGGAGCTATGATATATGTAGCGATTGAAGAATTGATACCAGAAGCGCATATCGGTACTGGCAATAAAGCAGGTGTTTGTGGTGTATTTGGAGGCTTTCTTCTTATGATGATTTTAGATGTTGCTTTATCTTAGACAAGAAAACCGTGGAATATCCACGGCTTTCTTATTTCTATAAAAAGTTATTTTACAGCTTCTTTTGCATAGGTATTATCAACAAGGGTATCAAATGGTACCCGTTCTTTTAATTCTCCAGCCTGTTCTAAGATATCCTGAAGCAATTCATATCCATCCTCATCAAAAACTGGAGTTTCTTTATAGCTTCCCTGTTCGGCATATCTGGTAATAATTTTTACTAAGTCAGCTTTGCTGGTCTCTTTAAATTGTGGAGCGATGACATCCGCAATTTCCTCTGGAGTATGGCTGTTGACATATTGCTGTCCTTTGGCAATGGCACGGACAAATCGTTTGACCAAATCTGAATTTTCTTTTAAATAGCTTTGTTTCGCACAATAAGTAGTATAAGGAACATAACCGCTTTCTACGCCTAAGGAAGCAACCACATATCCTTCTCCTTCATTTTCCAAAGAAGTCGCATTTGGTTCAAATTCTACGGTAAAATCTCCAGTACCTCCAGTAAAAGCACCAGCGGTATTAGCAAAATCGATGTTTTGAATTAAGTTAATATCTTTTTCAGGATCAATGCCATTTTTCCTTAAGACGTATTCAAAAATCATCTGTGGCATACCACCTGGCTGCACAAGATCTATGTAAATTAGAAGTTTACGAATAAAGTTTGATCAAAAGTGAAGCTACAGTCTTTTGTTTTAATGAATCTCCACATTCTGCGAATATAGAGTCCACTAAAATAAAAATTGCACCCATTTTCTGAAGTGACAGCATAGTTTTATGAAATAAGAGTGCTGAACACAGGACAGCTGACAATGGTTCTAGATAGCCACAGATGCATATGGTCTGGATGGGTAATTTTGATAATGGTGATAAATATAAATACATCCAATTCTCATATTAACAAATCCAAGAAAATTCTAATTCTGAAATATTCTTTGGTTTTTTATAAAGTCTTCATATAATGGAGACATATCGCGAAGTCTTTTAATGATTTTCTTAAGTTCATCTACTACAAAATCAATCTCTTCTAAGGTAGTCTCCTCTGATAGAGTAAGTCTTAATGATCCATGTGCAATCTCATGTGGCAGTCCAATAGCAAGAAGAACATGTGAAGGATCCAAAGATCCTGATGTGCAGGCAGATCCACTGGAAGCACATATTCCTAATTGATCCAGCATAATCAGCATGGACTCTCCTTCGATAAATCGAAAACAAAAATTAGCATTATTAGGTAGTCTGTCCACAGGATGTCCATTCAGTCTGGTATATGGAATTTCTTTTAAAACTCTTTCAATCAGATGATCTCTTATCGCTGTTTCCCTGGTGTTTCTTTCTTCCATTGTGTCCTTAGCAATCTGTGCTGCTTTTCCAATTCCAACAATACCTGGTACGTTGGAAGTCCCTGCTCTTTTTCCTCGTTCCTGTGCACCTCCATGAATAAAAGAATCTATTTTTATACCTTCACGAATATACATAATGCCGATTCCTTTTGGGCCATTGAATTTATGCCCGCTTGCAGAAAGAAGATCGATGTTCATTTCTTTCACATTAATAGGAATATGCCCATATGCCTGTACTGCATCTGTATGGAATAATACTCCGCGTTCATGCGCAATCCTGCCGATTTCCTGAATCGGTTCTATCGTTCCAATTTCATTATTTGCTGCCATAATTGATATTAAAATCGTATCTGGGCGAATGGCTGCTTTTAATTCTTCCAGAGAGATTTTTCCTTCTTTATCCACATCCAGATAAGTCACTTCACATCCCTGCTTTTCCAGATATTCACACGTATGTAAAATAGCATGGTGTTCGATCTTACTGGTAATAATATGTTTTCCCTTCCAAGAATAAGCTTCTGCAGTTGTTTTTAATGCCCAGTTATCTGACTCGCTTCCTCCACCAGTAAAATATATTTCTTCTGGTTTAGCGCCAATTACATCAGCTACCTGGTTTCTTGCATAATCTACTGCTTTCTTTCCTTCTCCGGCAAAACGATATACTGCAGACGGATTACAATATGTTTCTCTAAAAAATGGAAGCATTGTATTTAGTACTTCTTCATTTACTTGTGTAGTTGCTGCATTATCTAAATAAATAATTTTACTCATAAAATACGCCTTCTTTCCTTAAAATATGATTCAGAGCTCCGGATATCTCTGATGTTATTCATAAGTGTCCTCATATTATATTACTCCAATAGGAATAATCAACTATTTTATTTCTATAATCATTAATAGGATTATTCTATAATATAAATTTTATTATTTCTCTTGAAAAACTGGATAATAAGTGGTATAACAAAATTCATAAACATATTAAACATACCGAACAAGTATGTGATTAATTTTGTAAATGAAAAGAAAAGAAATTGACCAGACAGCTGGAGATTTTGTGGTAAAAATAAAATCTCAGTTGTCTTTTTTCATTTCATTTATGGGTATGGGAGATATAAATAAAAGGAGGATTATATTATGGCAGACATCAAAAATCTATTGCAGAACTGGGGGTAATACCCCACTCTTAGAACTTACCAATTTAGAAAGAGAAGAAAGTTTAGATGCGGAGGTAATCGTAAAACTGGAATTCAATAATCCAAATCAGAGTGTCAAAGACAGAACTGCTCTGGCCTTGATTCAATCCAAAGAAAATCCGGGGAACTTCGTCCTGGCGGTACTATTGTAGATGTTACCAGTGGAAATACTGGAATTGCTTTAGCAGCCTTTGCAGCGTCAAAAGGCTATCGGTTTAAAGTGTATATCCAGGATCAGGTAAGCTTGGAGCGGTTCCAGGTAATCAAAGCATTTGGCGGAACGCCAATCAAATTATCAGAAGATCCTGTTGTAGCTAAATTGGTAGAAGCCAATAATGGTGACTTTGTAGGTATTGCAAAAGCAATCAAGAATCATGTAGAGACGAAAGATAATGTTGTATTCGTTGATCAGACAAGCAACCTGGCAAAGAGAGAATTCCACGAGGCAACAACCGGACCTGAAATCTGGAAAGATACTGACGGACAAGTTGATATCTTTGTGGCAGCAGTGGGAACTGGCGGTACACTATCTGGTGTGGGGAAATTCCTAAAATCACAGAATCCAGATATTCAGGTCGTAGGTGTGGAATCAGGGCCAAACTCTATTCCAACATCAGATATTCCATTGCCAGAAAATGAAATCACAGGAGTGCATCCATTTGATGAAAACATTCCACGCAATCATATTCCTAAAAACGTAGATCATGATATTTATGATGAAATTATTGCAGTAGAAGCTTTAGATGCTTATGAAACAGCAAGAAAGGTTGTAAGGACCGAGGGGGGGTGCTCCTTGGAGAATCCTCTGGATCTGCCATTTATGCATCAATTCAGCTTGCGAAGAGACCAGAAAATAAGGGTAAGAAAATTGTAGCAGTTTCTGCTGATACAGGACTTCGTTACCTATCCTCTGGGTTATTTGAATCATAAAGTGGTAAAAAATGAATATTGCTGCATAAGGGAATACCAGATTCCATCACCGATAATTCCAAAACAGGAGAATTTACTGAAAAGTAATATGTATTATTTTACTCAAGGAAAGCGCCGATTCTATTCTTTAGATCGGCGCTTTTCCTGTGAATGAAAAAACTCCATAAAACAGAGCAACGAATCTAAGGAAGTTTCGCCTTTAGTTTAATTTCTGGCAGACCGTTTTCATCCACTTCAATACGATCAATTAAAAATTCAATATCTGTACGATTTAACGTGCCTTCTGAAATAAGGTGATCAATGATGTCAAGAGCAGTCGGCTGAACTTTGGATATTTTTGATTCCTGAATTTTTTGGCTGTCAAGTTTTTTTTCCAGAGTATGAATTTTAGTCATTAGTTCCTGTTGAATAGAATCATAACTTTCTGCAATGAGTGTTTGATTTTCTGGATTTATGTTTTCTGGATTTATGGAAAGATCTTTTGCTTTTTGGGAAAGTAATGTTTTTAAATGTTTTTTTGTTTCATCGATTTCTTCCTGGATATTAGAACACGTTTGGCTTGTTATTTTTTTGGAGATATGAAAAATCTCCATATTATACGATATAATGTCCTTATAAAAAATGTTACGACACAATTGAATATAAGCGATGATATCTTTTGTTAAATCGCTTTCTTTAATAAGATGAGATTTCAAACAGTAACGTTTCCCCTTTGAATTATAGGTACTACAGATATAATATTTGCGTATGCCGGCAGAAGTCTGACGGCGAATGGGTGTCAGTTTGCTTCCGCAGTCTTTGCAATAAAGACAACTGCCAAATAGACTGGGTACCTGTGAGCCAGTCCATGCTCCGTGATTTCCCTTGTAGTGTGACCGATTGCGTGTTGCTTTTAATTCCTGTACTAGATCAAAGGTCATTTTATCAATGATTGGTGGATGATGATTTTCGAAAATATATTGTTCCTCTTTGGGCACACGTTTATCTTTTCCGTGGATCGTCTGTCTTGCGCGTTTTCCCAAACGCAAGGTTCCAATATAGTAATCATTATCTAAAATATATTTTACCATGCTGTCAGACCATGTATTTGAAATTTTTCGGTTCGTGTTACGCCCTCTTTTTAGTTCCCATTCTCTGCGGATCATAGAGGGAGTAGGAATTTTTTCTTCTGTAAGATAAATAGAAATCTTACGATATCCCAGGCCTTGAATATATAAATCATAGATTTGTCGGATTATTTTGGCTTCTTTTGGTACAATTTCAAGTATTGTATTGCTCTGGTCTGATTTTTTGTATCCAAAGGGAGGCTGCGTGATAAGAGTACCATTTTTTTGTCTGGCTCCCAATGCCTGACGTATTTTTTTGCTTGTATCTTTGACGTAGCGTTCATTGAACCATGTTGTAATGCCAATGATATCATCATCAGATAATTTTGAGTCATAATGATCATCAATGACAATGAGATGTTTTCCCATTTCCTTAAATTCATCTAATAAAAGAAGTATTTTTGCGTTATGTCTGCCAAGCCGGGAGAAGTCTTTTACGAAAACGGTATCAATGTCTTTTTTTAAATCATGCATAAGCTGAATAAATCCTGGGCGTTCAAAGATATAACCAGAAATACCATCATCCTCATACCAGCAATCAATGTTAAGGTTTCGTTCTTTTGCATACTGCGTAATGATTAGTTTTTGGTTTTCAATAGAAGAATAATTGCGTTTATCATCATCTCTGGATAAACGGACATATCCTGCATTCATAGGTCTTTATCCCTCCAGAAAGAAATCCTTTTTATAGTATAATGCAGAAAAGATTTGTTTAGAATCGATTTAAATATGGTTCCTGATGATTGCTTTTATTCCATTTTGAATCGCAGATTCTTTTTGCCCGCTTTCAAATGTGACAACACGAAATCCCATTTGGAATAATTTTTGTTTTATGGATTCAAACTCTTTGTCTGTTTGATTATCAGATTTCCAAAGATAGTAGGTTGTTTTTTTCAAATGACCACTTCCTGCATATTTTAAAACTAATATATGAATATTAGTTTTTATTATGCAAGAAATACCACTTAAAAAATTCTTTTATATGAAAAAGAGAAAAATTCACACAAATTTCAAAGATGAATTCTTGCAGTAATATAAACTTATGGTAGAATAGAAATATGAGATAACAAAAGGAGAAAGACATGCAGGGATATAATTGCATTATGGTCTATCACAAAGATGGTGATAAACTATTGTTTTGTAAGCGTCTAAAAGATCCTTATAAAGGTCTGTATAACCTGGTTGGAGGAAAAATTGAATCCGGAGAAGATGGATTTGGGGCAGCCTATCGGGAACTTTTAGAAGAAACAGGGATTGATAAATCCAAGATTTCCTTAAGGCATATGATGGATTTTACATATTATAATCAGGATTGTTATGTAGAAGTATATGTGGGATTTTTAAATGAGAATGTAAAACTGCAAAGAGAATATCATCCCCTGGTATGGCTTACGCTGGAACAAGATTTTTTTGATCAAAGCAAATTTGCAGGAGAAGGTAATATTGGACATATGATAGAACAGGTCCGGCAGTACGGAGCCGGAATGTCAGAAAGCGGGGTGGTGTTGTGAAAAAGCATGAAACATGGTCTATATTAATGTTTGTTATTCTTTTTATTTTCGCAGTGTGTGAATTTATTTTCCTGCCAGAGGGGGTCGGGCTAAGACTGACAGGAGATGGATTAAAACATTATTATCGAATTAAACCATGGATTATTCTTGTTCCGATTGCAGTAGGAAGCTTAGGCGCAGGATTAACGCATCATGGATCTTTAAAAAAAGGAATTACTTTTTTTGCATTGGGAATGTTAATTTTTATTATGACATTTGCATATCAGCTGTAAAGGTATGAAGACCTCTTTTATTTGCTATATAAAAATAGAAGAGGTTTTTGTATGCCGTAAAGAGTGCATTTTATTTTATGAAAATAGTGAATACGAAGAAGGGAATTTAAGATAACATGATAAAACATATAGCATTAACAGCCTGTTCCAATCCTCTATCAGAACAGGGACAAAAAGAAATGAATGAATTGATAGAACTTCTTAAGGAACATCACATTCAAGTGGAGATGGAAGCAGATCTGACCCAGCCATTTTCGGCTAAGAAGCGGGCAGACATTTTAATGAAATATTATAGAAATCCAGATGTAGAAATGATTTTTGATATTTCCGGTGGTGATTTGGCCAATGGAGTATTGACGTATTTGGATTACGAAACAATAAAAGAGAATCCGAAACCGTTTGTTGGATATAGTGATTTATCAGTGATTTTAAATGGAATATATGCAAAGACAGGAAATCAGGGAATGTTGTATCAGATTCGAAATCTGATTGGATCGGATGAAGAAAGACAGCAGAAGGAATTCTTTGATTATCTGGAAGGAAAATCTAATGAATTATGTGAGCCAGAGATTTTCATGCTTCAGGGGGAATTACCTGAAGAAACATCGATTGTCGGTGGAAATATTCGATGTTTTTTGAAACTGGCAGGAACCTCTTTCTGGCCGGATTTGAATGGAAAAATTTTATTTTTAGAAAGCAGAAGCGGAAAAAGAGAATTGATAACGGCTTTCTTTTATCAGCTTAAACAGATGGGAGTTTTTGAGCATATCAAAGGACTGGTCTTGGGAACATTTACCCAGTTAGATCGGGAAGAAGGAATGTATGCAGCGGAACAAATTGTTTTAGAAGTGTTAGGAGAAGAGATTCCGTTGGGAAGAACATTGGAAGTTGGACATGGAGTAGATTCGAAAGGGGTAATGATAGGATAATGAAGAAGCAATATGGTGGTTGTGAAACTTGTACTTATTATACGTATGACGAAGAATATGAATGTTATGTTTGTGATGTAAATATGGATGAAGATGAGTATTGCAGACTATTATCCAATAAAGAATATCAGTGCCCATACTGGCGTGATGGCAACGAATATGCAGTTGTGAAAAAACAAATGTAAGAAGGAGTTTACGATGTATTTAATAAAAATATATTTCCTTGTTATGAATCTCATTGGTCTTGGTGCTATGGGAATTGACAAATGGAAGGCAAAAAATGGGATGTGGAGAATTCCTGAAAAAGTGCTTTTTGGAATTAGTTTGTTAGGTGGAAGCATAGGATCCTGGACTGGGATGTATCTGTTCCATCATAAGACCAAACATTGGTATTTTGTAATGGGGATGCCAGCAATTTTGGTCGCTCAGATTCTGATCTCAGTTATCGTAAGATAAAAAGAAAAAGGTCTGTGTATGTGAAATAAAATATAAACATACACAGGCCCTTTTTTCATTAATACTTTTTCCATAAAGCTGTTTGAATATTTTCATCCATTCGATGAGAAAGAGAGATATAAGTTTCTTTTTCTTCTTCGGAAAAATTTTCAAAACGTGTATGATTAAAGTCTTCATGGGCAATATTTAAATGGCGGATGATATCAGATGCCTCTGGTAAAAGAGAAAGCTGAAACATTCCTCTTTTTTTGGATTTAATTTCGATCAGTTTCTTCTTTTCCAGACGTTGGAGAGCCAGACTGACTTTAAACTGAGGAATTCCAGATAAATCTGACAGTTCTTTTGTATTACTAATTTCAAAAGAATGATCGATGAGAAAGATCATATAAGCTTCATCTAAAGTAAGATTATTCGTAGTAGCTGCTGTCTCTAAATGATATTCTAAGAGCATACGAAATCGATAGTTTTCCATAACTTCTCCTTCTACAGTTAAAGCAGAAGGATTTGGAATGGCTTTTCTCTCTTTCCCCAGTTTCGTACTTCCAGGAAGAGGAGTTGGAAGGACAGCACCATCCTTTGCAGAACTTACGAAAAATCGGTATACTTGCAGACGGATATCCTCATAATCTTCTTCTTCATAGACATCTTTATAAAATTGATTGTAATAATCAAATACATTGATTTTCATTTTTATAGTATTTGTAATACTAAGTCCCTGGCTTACCAGACTTCCTTTTCGTTTGACATAATAATAAACAGGCGCCTGAAGGGCACAGAAACTATTTGCATGACGGATATATTCTAAGTTGAATAAGAAATCTTCACACCAGCTGATATTTACATCCATTCTCAGATGATGTTCTTCGATAATGGAACGTTTGAAGAGTTTATTCCATAATACACCATAATAAAAGTCAGCCGGATTTTCAATCATGTGTGATGCAAACTCCTGGCGGTTCATAATTTCGTCTGTTTCAATATCCCCTTTTTGAGAAAGGCGTTTTCCGGTCACCCGGTAAAAATCAGCAATGATCATGTCACAAGAAGTTTCCATAGCAGTACGAACAAATAATTTTGTGGCATCTGGTGTAATCCAGTCATCACTGTCCAGAAACTGGATATAAGTCCCTTTTGCCATAGATAAGGCCAGGTTCCTGCTGGCGGATACTCCGGAATTTTTTTGATGAACGACTTGGATGCGAGAATCTTGTCTGGCATAGTTATCTAAAATTTTTGCAGACTGGTCACTGCTTCCATCATCGATTAATAAAATTTCAATGTTTTGATATTCTTGATTTAGAATGCTGTCTACACAGCGGTTGATATATTCCTGCGCATTGTATACAGGTACAATAATGCTTACCAATGGATTCATAACTTTTACCTCCAATTTTATTATATAACAGGCGTTTGCGAAACGCCACAAACCGCATAAATACGGTATTTTTTCTTTCTAAAAAACAAATAACCCCTCACTGGATATGGTATAATGGAGTTGACTAAAAACTATAAACCAAACACCACGAAAGGAGTTATTCTGGTACTTATGATACCATACAAACAGCTTTCTTTGGCAGATATTTTTCAAGATTGTCAAGTTGTCAAGAAAAATTTGAAAATGACAAACCAGCGTTTCTTTCTCTATTAGAACAGCATATTGACATGGATGAAATTATCCCTTTGTCTTTTCGAAATCATTTCTATGCATCAACGGGCAGAACCCGTAAATACCCTTTGCAAGCCTTATTATGGGCTCTTATTATTCAGCGTATTTTTTCAATTCCAACAGATGAATTACTGCTGGTCTTTCTTGCTTACTCAAAACCACTTCGTGAATTCTGTGGTTTTTCAAAAGTTCCTGATGGTTCCAAAATCACTCGCTCTAAACAGGATTTTCTGGAAGATCTTCAGGTTGTATTTGATAACCTCGTTGACCGTACAGAACCTATCTGCCAGGCAATCAACTCTGAAAAAGCCGATATGACTATTTTCGATTCGTCTGGTATTGAAGCTTTTGTAACTGAAAATAATCCGAAATACGCTAACCGAATTATTAAACAGCTTAAAGCTTATGCAAAAGCCAAAGGTTTTGATGAATCCTACGACCCATACAAAGCTGCTGATGGTTCCATGCCTTCCCATGCCGGTGCAAATGCTGAAATTAAACAACTCTACATCAATGGACATTTTTGTTATGCCTATAAATTCGGCATCTGCTTATTCCTACCCTAACTGATTTTTTCAAAAAACATCCTGTTATCAACCCAAAGACATTTTTAGGAGATGCTGCATTTGATAGTGCAGTCCTCTATAAGGAACTCCTTACAGGTGATACATTTGGAAAAGACAGGCATTTTTCAAAAGCCTATATTCCTCTCAACTCAAGGTCTGAACGGAAACATCCTGACTATACGTTAAATGCAGATGGCATTCCCTGATGTCCACATGACGAACCCCTTGCCATGAAATCGGAAGGCACCTCTAAACGTAAAAATGGTCTTGTACGTTACAAATTCATATGTCCCAAAATCAAATATAAAAAGAGTCCAACTACTGGCAAATATATAAGAGTCTGCCATTGTGATAATCCATGTACCACATCCACTTGTGGAAGAATGGTTTACATTTATCCAGAAAAAGACCTTCGTGCTTATCCAGGCACACTTCGTGGAACAGAAGAATGGGATAATACTTACAAAATCCGAACTGCCGTTGAACGTGATATCAATCACATCAAAGAAAATCTCTGTCTGGTCGTCGCACTCAAAACAAGAAAACACTTCATGCAGATTTGATCCTCTCAGGAATCACGCAATTAGTAACCGTTGTTCTTGCCGATAAAATCCAACATCATGAATACATACGCAGCCTGAAACCTCTTATCGCATAAGCATTATCAACTTCATATCTCTTATGCTTTATTAAAGTACGCCAAAATTTGAAAGTATCCACTTTTCATCTAGGATTCGTGCCATGCACGAATCCTACCTTGTTTTTAATCAAGATTGCGAACGAACATTAGTGAGTTTCGCAATTATCTATTCTTTCAAAAGCTTTCTCGCCTTATATAACCTTGTTTTTACAGTTCCTTCAGGAATTTTCAATGTTTTGCTGATTTCTGCCACCGACATCTGCACTGTGTAAATAAATACACAGGAATACGATACTTTTCTTCCAGTCCGGCAACCGCCTTTCTGACCTGACGCTGAATCTCTTTCTGGATTATTTCCTCTTCCGGGCAATTTTCCGCCTCAAGATTCTTTTCCGTCTCTTCAATCAGACTTTCAGTTTCTGCAATTCGCATTCTCCACGCATATTTTCTCTTTTTATTTTTCCACAGACGCAATGCAATGGAAATCAGAAAGCTTTTCGGATTATTTTCATAATTAATATTTTTCATAAGCTCTACAGCCTTCAAAAAAGTATCCTGATAAAGCTCCTTCGCTTCCTGCACATTGCCAGTCAGATGGTAGCAAAAGAAATAGATTTCCCTGCCATACTCCCTGATGCACTGTTCTAATTGTAATTTGTTCATAATGTTTCTTCACCAAATTCGGACGTCCTGTTTGGATTTGGCCCTTCACTTATATATTGTAACAACTTTTCACCAGGTTTTGGCAAATATAATTTTTTGCATGAAAAATGCCCCTCCTTTTCAGGAAGGGCATTCCCTATGTTAAAAACACCTGCAAATTTGTTATGTGATAAGAGGTTATGGTTAATCCTCTTTTGAGGATTCTTATTTATTCAACGTCCTGTAAAGCTGCAAATCCTTCTTCGCCTGTACGAACCTTTACAACCTGCTGTACGTTGTAAACAAAAATCTTTCCATCTCCGATATGTCCTGTGTAAAGCGCTTTCTTGGCAGCTTCAATTACTTTTTCTACCGGAATCCTGCTTACGATAACTTCCACTTTGATCTTAGGAAGTAATGTGGCATCCATTTCAACACCACGATATTTTTCTCCAGCACCTTTCTGTACGCCACAGCCCATAACCTGAGTTGCTGTCATACCTGTAACGCCAAGGTCATTGAGTGCTTTACGGAGTTTGTCATATCTGGAAAGTCTTGCAATGATAGATACCTTGTAAATACCTGTTTCTATATCTACAGGCATTGCTGCAATTTTGACTGCTGCATCCTTCTGTACCTGAGATGCACTGTCATATTCTCCTTCACCAAGGTCAGTGTTTTCATTGACTTCCATTAAACCGCCAGTAAGATCCATAATACTGAATCCTGCGTAAGCAGATGCAAGACCGTGTTCTTTAGAGTCAAGACCAACGATTTCTTCTTCCTCTGAAACACGAAGACCGATTGTTTTGTCAATGATCTTAAATGCGATAAACATTGTCACTGCTGTCCATGCAATAACAGCCACAATACCAATTAACTGAGTTCCAAGAAGTTCAAATCCGCCGCCATAGAACAGACCTGATAATGTACATTCCGGAGCTGTTGTTGTCGCAAATAATCCAACTGCTACAGATCCCCAGATACCATTGAAGAAATGAACTGCAACTGCACCTACCGGGTCATCTACATGGATCACATTGTCACAGAACCAAACACCGAATACTACTAAAACACCAGCTACTGCTCCAATGATGATTGCACCTGCACCATCTACCACATCACAAGGAGCTGTAATCGCTACCAAACCTGCCAATGAAGCATTGAGACACATGGAAACATCTGGTTTTCCATATTTTACCCATGTAAAGATCATACATACAACAGTTGCAACTGCCGGTGCTATGGTTGTTGCTGCAAAAATAGAAGCAAGCTGTGGGCCTGTTGTTGCAGCAGCACCGTTAAATCCATACCAGCCAAACCAGAGAATAAATACACCAAGGGCACCGATTACAATGTTATGTCCAGGGAATGCATGAACTTTCTCTACTTTTCCATCTTTTCCTTTGGTAAATTTACCGATACGAGGACCTTCCATTGATGCACCGATAAGAGCTGTTAAACCGCCAACCATGTGAATTGCTGTAGAACCTGCAAAATCATGGAAGCCCATCTGTGCTAACCAGCCGCCGCCCCAGATCCAGTGAGCTTCAATTGGATATACAACTGCTGAAATCACAGCTGAATAAATACAGTAAGATAAGAATTTTGTTCTTTCTGCCATTCCACCAGATACGATTGTAGCTGTTGTTGCACAGAACACCAGGTTGAATACAAATCCTGACCAGTCAAAATTTGCATAATCTGTGAAGATTCCAAGGGTTGGCATTCCAATGAATCCTCCAAGAGTATCTGTACCAAGTAAAAGGCCATAGCCTAATGGAATGAATACACAGGTACCAATACAAAAATCCATAAGGTTTTTCATGATGATGTTACCTGCGTTTTTCGCTCTTGTAAAACCGGTTTCTACCATTGCGAAACCTGCCTGCATAAAGAATACGAGTGCTGCTCCGATTAAGAACCAGATACCGAAAACTTCTGTTCCGACTGCTTCACTAATCATTGTTGTAAGTTCCTGAGTCATAATCTTTTCCTCCTCTTTTACGGAAACTTCAAATAGAAAAAGGTGTGTATTCAGATTCTCTGCCTCTGATCACACACCCTTGTGTTCTTTGATTTCCCGTATTATTTTTTTGCTTTCACAGAATAGAAAAAGCGCCTTAGGTAATTCCTAAAGCGCCTTTGCTTTTCATGTCGTGATAATACACCTATATTTTCCCGTTGTCAACACCTTTTTTTCTCTTGACGTAATTTTTTTCCAGTGCTACAATACACACGAACAAGGGTGTTCAGGACTTCGGTCTTGGACACTCTTTTTTTGCGTGGGCGGTATAAAGCAGCAGGAATGTTTACATTCACATTTGCCGATACCCGCGAATATGAGAAACTTGCAGACCATGTTTCTCATCACTTATTAAAATGATTGATATATGAAAAAACTGAGATTTATTGATTAAAGAAATGAGGAAAAGCAATGGTTGAATATGAATGGGATAAATTAAAAGAAGAATGTGGCATTTTCGGTATCTTAAATCACACCGGTGCTATGTAGCAAATCCAATTTATTATGGTCTTTGTGCGCTGCAGCACCGCGGACAGGAATCGGCTGGAATCGCAGTCTGCAATACAGGCGGACCACTGGGAAACCTCACCTGTCATAAAGATATGGGACTGGTTAATGATATTTTTACCCTGAAATTCTCTCCGAATTATCAGGGAATATCGGTATCGGTCATGTACGTTATTCTACAACCGGAGAAAGCAATGTAAAGAATGCCCAACCTATTGCCATCAACTATTTCAAAGGCACGCTTGCCCTTGTACATAATGGAAATCTTACAAATATTGACGAATTAAAAGGAACGCTTCAGGAAAATGGAGCAATTTTTCATTCTACTACTGACTCAGAAATCATTACTTACT
>JAXJPR010000003.1:0-81049 GCA_036311565.1 Lachnospiraceae bacterium | reverse complement strand
GTATCGGCTTATATGCTTTTGTTATTATTTGTCTTATTATGTGCATATTAATGGAAATTTTTAAATAGGTACTGCAAAAATCCCGCTTCTGAACCAACACCAAAAGTTAGACCTAAAATCTAACGATTTAAATTCCTGTAGCTATTCTTCATAAGAAATTGCATCATAGAGCATAACCTGAACAGATTTGTAAAAAATTGTCAATCTTGATGGTAAAAATAAGGACATCCATATGAATGGGATATCCTTATTCGTTGGGTGCTGTTTTATTTTTCTTCTGTTGCAGCCGTTGTAGCTGTAGTTTCTGTTGTCTCGCTAAATTCTCCAAATTCGAATTTTAAATCTTCCCGATATTTTTTGCTGACATCTTTTTCATAATCCCAGTCATCTTCCAGATCTTTTGTCCACTGATCCAGCTGTTTCTGATATGCTTCCTGCTGACGTTCTTCCAAAACAGTTTCTTTATTTTCCTCTGTTTTTTCTTTATCCATCTCTGTCACTAATTTGGCAACTACATATCCTTCGTCCGTTTTGATGATCGATGTAAATTCTCCTTCCTCCAGTTTCGCAACTGCTTCTTCGAATGATTCTCCTCCAAGAGATTTTCCAGCAGAGTAGCTTTCACTGGCATCATCGGCAATATCATACTGTTGGGCCAGAGCTGTCATATCAGCTCCCTTTTTCAGTGCACGATATGCTTTCTTGGCTTTAGACAGCTGTTTCTTTTGTTCTTCCTTAGATAATGTCACTTCTTCACCATTAGTATCTGTCTTCTTTGTGGCAAATACCAATTTATAAACCGTAGTAACTTTCGCTTCTTCATCTGTCACATTGGTATCCACATCTGCAATAATAGCGTCATGGACTTTACTTGCCAGAGCATTTTCTTCATAAATCGTGGAAATGAGTTCTTCATCTGCCTCTGCAGATTCCATGATCTTCTTTCCCATATCACCAGAAACAAAATTTTCTACATTTTCTTTTACTTCTTTCTTTTCTTCCTCAGACAGAGAAACTTTCATATCTTCCGCGTGGTCTGCCAGAACTTTTACTGTCTTGATCTGTTCAATGGCATTTTCCTTTACTGATTCCTCAAAGGTGACCCCTTCCTGAATCTCAATATCCCACATATTTTCTCCATAATAAGAAGCAAATTGACTTTCCGCACTATATTGCTGTATTTTAGCATAAACCGTCGCTTCTGGTAGTCCAACTTTGATATCCCCATATTTAAATGCAGTATTCCCTATGCTGCATCCGCTAAGTAATGTACTCATCATAACTGCAGACACTGTCAGGACAGCCATTTTCTTAAACTTTCTCATGATAACCTCCATTTTCATTCATTGGTTTAATTCCATTCTCTCTCCGTTCTCATATGATATTACTATACTACAAATGGACTACTCTATCAAATCATTTATCTCCGACACAATCTGACAAATCATAGGAAGACGTTCTTTCTTCTTTTTCTTTGTCAAATCCAAACGAAATGTTGGCGTTTCCCCAACCTGGAATTTCATAATATTTCTATATTTTTCCAGTAAATCTGGAATTTTATCCACATCCACGTTGGCCTTCTGATACATCTTGAACAATACCATTTCGCCTTTTTGCTCCACTGCTAAAAGATTGGCACGATGAGCGTTGGAACGAAGAAGAGCAATATGAAGCAGATTGGTCACGGAATTCGGCATATCCCCAAACCGGTCAATGAGCTCGTCTGTCATTTCCTCATAATCTTCTTCTGACGTAATTTCTGAGATCCGCTTATAAAGTTCCAATTTCTGAAATTCATTTTTCACATAACTGGCTGGTATAAACGCATTCATCTGAAGATCCACCACTGTTTCAAATTCCGCTTCTTCTATGGCTTCCCCTTTTAAACGAAGTACGGCATCATTTAACATTTTACAATACAAATCATATCCAACGGCTTCCATATGCCCGGATTGGGCTTCTCCAAGAAGATTTCCAGCTCCACGGATTTCCAGGTCCCGCATAGCAATTTTAAATCCAGAACCCAGATCTGTAAATTCCCGAATGGCTTGCAAGCGTTTTTCTGCCGTTTCCTTTAACATGGTATCTCTCTTATACATCAAAAATGCATAGGCGGTGCGATTGGACCGGCCCACACGCCCTCTCAGCTGATACAACTGGGAAAGCCCAAGATTATTAGCATCATGAATAATCATCGTATTTACATTGGAGATATCCAGTCCGGTCTCAATAATAGTAGTAGAAACCAATACATCAATTTCTCCATTCATAAACTGGAACATTTTGCTTTCTAATGCCCGTTCACTCATCTGTCCATGGGCGTACTCTACCACCGCTTCTGGCACCAATTTTCGTACCATTGCTGCAATTTCTTCAATGTTATTTACTCGATTGTATACATAATAAACCTGTCCTCCTCTGTTTAATTCCCGCAAAATGGCTTCTCGGATCATCTCTTCATTAAATTCCATGACATAAGTCTGAATGGCACGGCGGTCCACCGGAGGTTCTTCTAACAAACTCATATCCCGGATTCCAATGAGACTCATGTGAAGCGTTCTTGGAATCGGGGTTGCAGACAGGGACAGTACATCTACATTCTTTCGGAGCTTTTTAATTTTCTCTTTATGTGCAACACCAAAGCGCTGTTCTTCATCAATAATCAAAAGTCCTAGATCCTTGAATTCGATATCTTTTGAAAGCACCCTGTGAGTTCCTACTACAATATCCACACTTCCCTTTTTTAACCCTTCGATGGTCTTTTTCTGTTGGGCCGGTGTACGAAATCTGGACATCATCTCAATTCGTATCGGGTAATCCTTCATTCTTTCCACAAAAGAATTATAATGCTGCTGGGCCAGAATGGTTGTTGGCACTAAATATACGACCTGTTTGCTGTTGGTAACCGCTTTAAATGCAGCACGAATGGCAACTTCCGTCTTCCCATATCCTACGTCTCCACAGATCAGCCGGTCCATGATCTTATCACTTTCCATATCCCGTTTGGTATCTTCGATGGCATTTAACTGATCATCAGTCTCATCATATGGAAATAATTCTTCAAATTCTGTCTGCCAGATGGTATCCGGATCACAGGCAAATCCTTTTTCTGATTGCCGTATGGCATAAAGTTCCACCAAATCTTTGGCAATGGCATTAACTTTTCCTTTTACTTTTTTCTTTGTATTAATCCACTCACTGCCGCCCAGTTTATTGATCTTTGGCTTTTTGGAATTTGCACTGGCATATTTTTGAATCAAATCCAGCTGGGATGCCAGCATAAAAAGATGACTTCCACCTTTATATTCAATATCAATGTAGTCCTTTTCCACCTTATCCACTTCAATTTTTTCGATTCCCCGATAAATGCCAACTCCATGATTTTCGTGAACCACATAATCTCCAATGGATATATCGGAAAAACTTTTAATTTTTGTTCCCTTCTGTGCATTTTGGTTCTTTCGTTTTTTCTGCTTTTTAGTCTGGAAAATATCTGTTTCTGATATGACTACAAACCGCAGGGATGGATACTCAAATCCATTTTTTAACTTCCCTGCAGATACCATAATCTCTCCATCTACAAGATTTTTATCAAGTTTTTCATGATATGCGGCTTCCATTCCTGCATCTCTGATTTCCCCAGCAAATCTTTTTGCTCTGGTATTGGATGGAGATAAGACCAAAATACGATATTTCTTTTTCTTATATTCTTTTAAATCCTTAAGCAACTGCTCAAAGCTGTTATTATATGACTGTATAGATTTTACATCCATACAAAACTGGTTTTCTACCGATACAAAATGGTATTTCTGAATCAGCATGCTCATATATACCACAGGCTGTCCATTTAGTTTCCCTATAATATCTCCAAATGTGTAGACTCTCTTTGCCTGACTTGGGAGAATGTATCCACCTTCCAGACGGGATTTCATACTTTCCTGAAATTCACTGGTAAATGCATACGCTCTCTCTTCGATTCGGTTAGGCTCATCAAATACATACAACGTTTCTTCCTTCGGAAAATAATCCAAAAATGACACTGTATTTTCATAAAAATATGGCAAATATGCATCTACACCAATGAGATTTCCCAATTCATGAAGTTCTTCTTTTACACGTTCCAGTTCCCGGTTACTTCTCGCATATGATTCAGTCTTCATGGCTTTTTTTAACGCTGCCGCATATTCTTTTTGTTCTTTTTCCATCTTTTTTAATCCAATTTGAATGGCCTCTTGTGACAAAACCACTTCTGTAGCCGGATAAAACCATACATCATCCACATTTTCTATAGATCTCTGGCTTTCTACATCAAAACTCCGGATAGAATCTATTTCATCATCCCACAATTCAATCCGGTATGGACAGTCCTCCGTAATTGGATATACATCGAAGATTCCACCACGAATGGCAAACTCGCCTGGCTGCTCTACAAAAGCATTTTTCTCATATCCCAGCTCCACCAGTCTGGTGGTGATATCCTGGATGGAAATCTGTTCTCCCGCTGCCAAATGGATGCGATTGGATTTTAATACTTCCAAAGACACCAGTTTATCCATCAAGCCATCGACAGTCACCACAATCGTCACAGGCACTTCTTCCATTCGTTTTCTTAGAATCCCCAGACGTTCCTGAGCAATCATATTTCCATGAATATCCACGTCATAGAACAGCAAATCTTTTGCAGGAAAATAACATACATCCTTCTCATAAAAACGATATTCTTCCACTAATTCGCGAGCCCTAATTTCACTATAAGTCACAATGACTTTATTTTGATAAGCCTGCCCCAGCCCATACATTAAGTGACATTTCTGACTATCAATACAACCGCTGACAGAAACTGGCGTCTGTTTGTTCGTCAATGCCTGTTTAACATTTAAATATTCCTGATATCCTTCCAAAGGATTCATGATCGTCTGCATGCTTACCACCCTTCATTTTTAAAATTACTTATTCTTCTTATTATATTGATTCATAGCTTTATCTATGTCATCCCAAACCATCAATTCTACTGCACCCGCAATATCCGGCATACATTCCTCGTAGATTGCCAGTTCTTCTTTTGTAAAATGTCCCAGAACATAATCTGCCAGATCATATCCTTTTGGCTTTTCTCCAACTCCAATTTTAATTCTTGGAAATTCCATACTTCCTAAATGTGAAATAATGCTCTTAATTCCATTATGCCCTCCAGCGCTGCCTTTTTTACGAATACGGAGCTGCCCCACATCCAGGCTGATATCATCATAAATCACAATAAAATCCTGCGGTTCTAATTTATAATAATCCATGACCTGTCTTAAGCATTCTCCACTTAGGTTCATATAGGTCATTGGTTTCACTAAAAGTACTTTTTGCCCATCAATGATTCCTTTTCCAATCAACCCTTTATGCTTTTTCATATCCACGGAAATGTTATATTTATCTGATAAATAATCGATTGTCTGAAATCCGATGTTATGTCTGGTTCCATGATATTTTCGATCAGGATTGCCCAGTCCAACAATTGCTATCATAGTAATCTTCCTTTCTTTTTTCAAACACCGTTTCCGGCAATTTTCCTGTTTAGTTAGAATAACACAAAACGTGAGAAACCCGCAACCCAGGTTTCTCACGTTCCTATTCTTTCTCTATTTATTTCATTTTAACATCTGAATATGAAAAATGTGTGTTTATTTTACTCCCATCCAGCCGGCGATAACCATCATCTGAACTTCTGAAGTTCCTTCATAGATTTCTGTAATCTTAGCATCACGCATCATTCTTTCGATTGGATAATCTTTTGTATATCCATATCCACCATATAACTGAAGACAGCGGCAGGTAACATCTACAGCATTACGGGAAGCAACCAGTTTTGCCATGGCAGCTTTATGCGAAAATGCTTCATGATCATCTTTTGCACATGCAGCCTGATATACAAGCAATTTTGCTGCTTCTGTGTTCGCCTGCATCTGTGCTAATTCAAACTGTGTATTCTGGAACTGGGAAATGCGGCGTCCAAACTGTTTTCTTTCCTGAACATATTTTACAGTTTCTTCAATTGCACCTTCTGCAATTCCTAATGCCTGAGCTGCAATTCCGATACGTCCGCCATCTAAAGTCATCATAGCATATTTAAAGCCTTTTCCAAGTTCGCCTACTAAGTTTTCTTTTGGTACAATACAGTCTTCAAAAATCAATTCGCAAGTAGAAGATGCACGGATTCCCATTTTATCTTCATGTTTTCCAATAGAAAATCCTTCAAATCCTTTTTCTACAATAAATGCTGAGATTCCTTTTGTACCTTTTGATTTATCTGTCATTGCCAGTACAAAAAATACATCTGCTGCCCCTGCATTCGTAATAAAAATCTTTGATCCATTTAATACCCAGTGATCTCCTGCATCTACTGCAACTGTTTGCTGTCCAGAAGCATCGGTTCCTGCATTTGGTTCTGTTAAAGCAAATGCTCCAAGCCATTCACCTGAACATAATTTAGGAAGATATTTTCTTTTCTGTTCTTCTGTACCGAACTGATAAATTGGAGTACAGCATAAAGAAGTATGAGCAGATACAATAACTCCTGTAGTAGCACAGTATTTACTTAATTCTTCTACAGTCTGAATATAAGCCAGTGTATCTAATCCAGATCCACCATATTCTTCTGGAAATGGAATACCAAGTAACCCCATTTCAGCCATCATTTCCACATTTTTTGTTGGAAATTCTTCTGTCTGGTCAATTTCAGCAGCTAATGGTTTTACTTCATTTACTGCAAACTCGTGTACCATTTCGATGATTTCTTGATATTCTTCATCCTGTCTAAAATTCATGATTGTATCCCCCTTAATTTTTCTGTGCCTTAAATGCTGCTGTTAATGCAGGAACAACTTCGTTTAAGTTTCCTACAATGCCATAATCTGCAATATCAAAAATTGGTGCATCTGCATCTTTATTAATAGCAACAATAGTATCAGATCCAGAAATGCCTGCTGCATGCTGAATTGCTCCGGAAATTCCAATCGCAAAATATAATTTTGGAGCAACTGTTTTTCCTGATTGTCCTACCTGATGTGCATGAGGCATCCATCCTGCATCAACAACTGCCCGGCTACAGCCCAAAGTAGCTCCCAGCACATCTGCTAATTCCTGTAAAATATCAAAGTTTTCTGCAGATCCTACTCCACGTCCTCCAGAAACAATAATTTCTGCTTCTTCAAGGTTGATAGATTCTGCTACTTCATTTACTCGTTCTACCAAACGGGTACGAATTTCTTCCGGAGCAATATGAATATCTTCTTTTATAATTTCGCCTGTACGGCCTTCATCGTAAGTACCCTTTTTAAATACGCCTGGGCGTACGGTTCCCATCTGAGGACGATGTTCTGGACACATAATCGTTGCCATTAAGTTTCCACCAAATGTTGGACGTGTCCATGCAATATTTCCTGTTTCTTCATCAATTGCGATTTCTGTACAGTCTGCTGTTAAACCAGTTTTTAATCTGCAGGAAACTCTAGGTCCCATATCTCGTCCATTGTTTGTTGCACCGATCATTAATGTTTCTGGTTTATATTTTTCTACTAATGTTACTATTGCATTGGCAAAAGCATCGGTCGTATAGTATTCATATTCTGGACCATCAACAACAATTGCAGAATCTGCACCATAGCAGATAGCATCTTTCGCTACTGCATCCACATCTTTTCCAATTACAACTGCAACTAACTGACAACCTTTTTGCTGTGCCAGAGGTTTTGCTACATTTAATAATTCATATCCAACATTTTTTGCTTTTCCGCATTCTGTCTCAATTAAGACCCACATATTCTTATAATCTGCCAGATTACCCATACTTCATATCCTCCTCTTATTATAGAATTTTCGCATCATAAATAAGTTTTACTACTTGTTCTGCTGCTTCTGCTGCTTCCATACCTGCTAATTTCACACCATTTTTTTCTCTTACTGGTGTATAAGTTTTCTTAACTTTTGTAGGAGAACCCTTTAAACCACAGCAGGCAAGATCGATTGTTGTAATATCTTCTTCTGATAACACTGGAATTTCTTTCTTTTTCGCAGCCATTTTACTCTTAATGGTTGGATATCTAGGTTCATAAGGTAATTTTACAACTGTAACAACTGCTGGCAATTTTGTAGCAATCATGTCGTATCCAGATTCACATTCTCTTTTTACCTGAATTTCACCATCTTTTTCAATAATATCTAATGCATATGTAATCTGTGGCAATCCAAGATGTTCTGCAATTTCAGGACCAACCTGAGCAGTATCTCCATCTACTGCCTGTTTTCCACAAAGAATTAAATCAAATTTTAATCCTTCTTTTTCTTCTACTGTTTTAATTGCTTCTGAAAGGATATAACTGGTTGCTAATGTGTCAGAACCACCAAATTTTCTTCCAGAAATTAAATATCCAGCATCCGCACCTACTGCAAGACAAGATTTGATTGCTTCTTTTGCCTGTGGTGGTCCCATAGAAATAACAACTACTTTACCGCCTAGTTTTTCTTTTAAACGTACTCCAACTTCCTGAGCATAAGTATCAAATGGGTTAACAATACTAGGAACTCCTGCACGTACCAAAGTATGTGTTACTGGATCTACCTTGATTTCATTAGTGTCAGGCACCTGCTTAATACAAACACAAATATTCATAATCGTTCCTCCTATATATTTCAAAATTCTAGTTCAATTTATAATCGATAGCAGACTTTTCCAGGATTTAAAATCATCTTAGGGTCAAATACTCGTTTAATTCCTTCCATAAGTGCCATATTCGTTTCGCCTACAGAATCAACTAGATATTTTACTTTTCCTGAACCGATTCCATGTTCACCAGAAACCAGACCGCCACAAGCTGTCGCTTCTTTATAAATAATGTCAAAGAACTTATCCACACGTTTTTTGAATTCTTCTTCTGTTAAGTCATTTGAACATTGATAGATATGTAAATTTCCATCTCCGGCATGACCAAAAGATTTAATAATTAAATCGCATTCTTCTCCAGTCTTATTAACAAAATCAAGATATTCAGCAATTTTATTTACTGGAACAACTACATCACATTCATCTAACAGTTTTGTTTCTTCCATAATTGCTTCCAGGAAAGAGGATCTTGCTGCCCATGCATCTTTGATCTTAGAAGGTGTATCTGCTACTAATACGTCCATAGCGCCTTCTTCTAAAACTAATTCTGCTGCCTGTTCAATCAATGCATCTACTTCGTCTTCAGAATTTCCATCTAATGTTACTAACAGATATGCTCCGATTTCCTGTCCTTCCAGTTCCTGTGGGAATACGGATTTTCCTACGTATCGTTCAGATGCAAGCACAATTTCACGTTCCATAAATTCAATTGCCTGCGGATCCATATGTGCCATCTTGAATTTAGGCACTGTAGCAAGTGCTGTATGTAAGTCTTCAAATGGAATAATTAAGGATGCCACTGCTTTTGGTGCTGGAATAATCTTTAAAGTTAATTCTGTAATGATTCCTAATGTTCCTTCAGATCCAATCATCAGATTTAATAGAGAATATCCGGATGATGTTTTAGAAACAGTAGCTCCTAAGTGTGTAATTTCTCCAGTTGGAAGCACCACTGTCATTGCTCTAACGTAATCACGGGTCGCTCCATATTTTACTGCTCTCATTCCTCCTGCATTAGTTGCAACATTGCCGCCAACACATGCAAATTTTTCACCTGGATCTGGTGGATATAACATGCCTCTTGACTGACAGTCTTCTGCAAGATCATTCAATAAAACGCCCGCTTCGATTTCTACAACAAAATTTTCCATATCATAAGATTTAATCTTATTCATTTTTGAAATATCAATTAAGACACCACCATATAATGGTACTGCTCCACCAGCAAGACCGGTTCCTGCTCCTCTTGGTGTAACTGGAATATTATTGTCATAACAGATTTTCATAACTGCTGCTACTTCTTCTGTGGAACGTGGCTGTACTGCCAAATCTGGCATTTTTGTTCCATAAATAGGCATTTCGTCTTTTGCATAATCTGGATTGATATCATTTCCTTCAAAAACATAATCTGTGACTGCCTTAATTTGATCAATAATTTCAGAAGTTAATTGATTGTACATACTGCTACCTCCTCATAAATTTAAAATAATTTTTTATTATATATTTCTTATAGTCCCATTAAAGAACCCACATAACAAATTCCGCCTGCCAATACTACATATAAAATGAAATATTTAAATACTCCGCTTAAAAGCTTACTTTCTGATCCAACTGCATTAATTGCTCCTGCTCCAATTGCAATTCCCTGTGGACAGATCATCTTTCCGATTCCAGCTCCTAAAACATTAGCTGCTGCCATCCAGGATGGGTTTAATCCAAGTGTTGTAGCCGTTTCGCTCTGTAATCCTCCAAATAAAACACAGGTTGAAGTTCCTGAACCTGTAACAAATGCGCCCAAAGCTCCAATCAATGGTGCAAACAGTGGATAGAAAGAACCAGTTACCACTACCAACAACTGAGCTATGTCAGCAATCATGCCGCTGTATCCCATAATTTTAGCTGTTGCCATAACAGAACAGATCGTAACAATTGTCTTCCAATATTTCTTCAATGTTTCGACTAATACATCTGCCATTTCTTTTATTTTTGCCCCTTGGATGAATCCACCAATAATTGCTGCAATAAAAATCATAACACCCGGTGTATTAATCCAGCTAAATCCAAGTGTGCTTCCACCTTCACCTGCATATACAACAATCTGGCTCTTAATTCCTGCAATCGCATTATGAATTGGTGGGCATAATGTTGATGTGACCATTAAAAGGATAAAGATCAAAATGAATGGGCTCCATGCTTTTATTCCCTGTTCTGCATCGATTTGCTGTTGTTTTTCATCATCTGAAATTTCGATTGCATATTCAGGATCTGGGGTTTTATTGAAAATTCTAGCTGCTAAAATAATACATACCATGGAACAAATAGATCCAATAATATCAGGAAGTTCTGGTCCTAATACAGTTGCTGCGATCACCCATGGTACAGTAAAGGATAACGCTGCCACTATCGTAGTTGGAATCATTCCCTTTAATGCCTTAATTCCTTTTCCACAAATACAAACCATCAAAAATGGAGAAAGAAATGTAAGAATACATTGAATCAAAGCTACATCTCCAGATAGAGATAATGCATCAAGTCCTGTGATAGAGGACAATGTAACTGTTGGAACACCGACAGATCCAAATGCGGTTGGTGTGGAGTTCCCTACCAGACATGCGATAACTGCGCTCATTGGATCCAGGCCAATTCCAGCCAGCATAGATGCAGGAATGGCAACTGCCGTTCCAAATCCAGCCATTCCTTCCATAAAGTTTCCAAAGCCCCAGCCAATAATCAGAGTAAGAACTCTTTTATCTCCGGAAACACTTGCAAGCATTTTTTTAATTAATTCCATTGCTCCTGTTTTAAGCGTTAGATTATACGTAAACAATGCTGCAATAATTACCAGACAGATTGGCCACAATGCATTTAAAATTCCTTCTAACGCAGCCGTCATAACACAAATCAGACTTAGTTTCCAATATCCCAATGCAAGTACTATGGTAATTACCAATGCAATTAAGCAAGCTTTATGCCCTGGCATCTTCAATCCGCTCAATGCTGCAATTAACCAGATAATTGGAAGCATTGCAAGTACAAATTTTAAAAGTAACAAAATACATTCCTCCTTTTCTTTTTTGGTCCTACCATTATAACCGTTCTTTTTGGTCCTACCAATTTGCACAAAAAATTTAAGATGCACCCCCTTACATCCACCTTATATTCTGTCCTGATCTTAAATATGTGCTTTAGATTGGTTGAACCAATTTCTCATATTCCAATTGTACCATATATTTCTAAAATATCAAGACCTTTATTGTATTTGTTTGTGTCAAGTGTTCGTTGGCACTTTCCCAATTAATTTTTCTTCTGATATTCTGCCTATTTTTTGCATGCCAAATAAACCCAATCCCGGGTAACTTCTATTAAATACAAAATGCCTTCTTAAATGCTTTTCTTGATGCCGTCTGCATCGCCTCCAGCAGTGGCATGTGGGCGCTTATCATATCTACATATGAATTACCCTTCCCGTCTTTCTTCGGGGCCTTCGCTGCGCTTAATGTTTCTATAATCTCTTGCATCTGCAGCGTAAATATCATGCCGTCCGTATACCGTTCTATCGTTTCTATTAACTCTTTGTTCTCCTTGCGGTATAGCGCCTTTGCAAGGTTATTGGCTCCTTTTTCCGACCAGCGCATTCTGCGGTTCTTCATCCGCAGTGTTATCACGGTACAATTCTGGTTTTCCTGTACCCCCATTCCCTTATATATCACTCCGGCCGGTGGTTCTGGTATCTCTTTCCCCTGCTTGTCGTAGGGCAACAGGCCGTCTCTGTTATTGTTCAAGTATTTATATAACTCCCGGGCTTTTTTGCTCTTGGTATCCTTCTCATCCGGGCTCTCCACGCTTGTTGCGTATACCTCTATATACTCCAACATCTCATCCGGTTTCTCTGCATCAAACAGTCTCCGGATTTCCTCCTGTGCTTCTTTATCACTGATTTGCCGTTTTATCTCCTTATATACATGGAAACGATCCAGCTGAACGATAACCTCTGGATCATATGCATCTTTTATCCAGCCACCTCCATCACCATTGAGAACGCGCTGGGCTATCTCGTCCGCATTATATTTCTTCCTGATACAGGCCTCACGCTTCTCATGGAAATCGCTACTTTTTTCCATTCCGGCCAGCATTGTCTTGGCTACCAGCGTGCTGCGGTTCTGCTTTTCTTTTTCTTCATCCCAGCCCTCGTACATGGTGAAGACCTTCATTTCCTGCTTCTTCATCTTTTTGTGGTTTTTGTCCTGCATGTGGAGCCATACGCCGTCCATCTCCTCAAAAAGCACCGGTATTTCCTTGGTTCCTTCCGACTGGTCTGCATTCATCTGTTTTACCGCATGGTCTTCCTCTTCGCTGATCCGTTCCCCAAGACGCTGCATCATATTCCATGCGCCGCCTGCGCTGATACTCTGGCCACAGGTACTGCTGATTGCATCTGCGGCAACACGATAGGGAGACTCTGTTACTGTCATGGCAATCTTTTCAGCCAGATTCGTGGATATCAGCCCTATTTTATCCATATGCATGGCTTCATCGAGCAGATAAACATATGCCTTTTCACCATCCTCCAGACTTGTCCCGTACACCCTGCGCCAGTATTCCACTTCTCCATAGACCGTCTTGATGCTGGTCTTGCGTCCTCCCTTATCCCGATACTGCCTGGTATCTCTGGAAGCTGCAAGCTCATCATCATAGGACTCTAGGATTATCCGGGTGATCTCACATCCAAGTTCACAGACATATTTAAAAATTTTTTGCTCTAACTCCTTGAAAGATATCAGCTTTTCATCTACAATAGTACTCATCACACAGTCTCCTTTACATGTTTTTCTTGACAATTAACATCATAAAGAAAAACTGTGTGTTTGGGAAGTGGATTTTTTCTCTGCTTCCCTTTTTATTGCTTTTGCCAATTAAAATTATACACTAACATTGTATTTTTAAACAATTAGCTATTGAATATCAGCAATTTTCTATACACATTAAACAAAAAGGAGCTGTACACAAATCCTATGTACAGCTCCTATTATTTTGTTTATTCCTGGGCAGGCTCCTCTAAAAGAGCTGCTTCATAATGCTGAAGAATCATGGTCTGAATTGTCTCTCGCGTTTTAGAGTTAATTGGATGAGCAATATCGCGATATTCTCCATCCGTTGCTTTACGGCTAGGCATTGCGATAAATAATCCTTTTTCGCCTTCAATTACCTTAATATCATGAACAACAAATTCATTATCAATAGTAATAGAAACGACCGCTTTCATCTTACCTTCTTTTGCTACTTTTCTGATTCTTACGTCTGTAATCTGCACGAAGTAACCCTCCTGTCAATGCTTAAGCCTTATAAAATATATCTTACGTTTTTTTCCACTACGACTTTAATTTCGCCTTCTCCACGATATGTCGTTC
This sequence comes from Lachnospiraceae bacterium, assembly GCA_036311565.1. Lineage (GTDB taxonomy): Bacteria > Bacillota > Clostridia > Lachnospirales > Lachnospiraceae > Fimousia. Next base: position 66,991 of record JAXJPR010000003.1, on the reverse strand, counting down.
CTGGTCTTAATGTATCACGGCTTTCAACGATACAGTTTTCGATTACAGAATTATCGCCAATATAAACATCATTTAAAATGATAGAATTTTTAATTGTACAGTTATTTCCAATATATACATCTCTGAACAATACAGAATCTTCTACCTTACCATTGATGATACATCCACTTGCTACGATACTGTTCTTTACTTCACAGCCAGTATTGTATTTTGCTGGTGGTAAATCTTCTACTCTTGTATATATACTTGGATACTGTTTAAAGAAATAATCTCTAACTTCTTTTTTTAAGAAATCTTTATTTGCTTTATCATAAGCTTCTAATGTAGAAATGCTTCTCCAATATCCACTTAAGCGGTAAGCAAAGAGACGTTTATCATTCATGCTAGGTAAAATAATATCTTTTACTAAATCATATTTACCTTCTTCTGCACATCTTTCTAATTCGGAGATCAGATGTCTTCTTCTCATAACATAGATACCAGTAGAAATAGTATTTGTCTTTGGATTTTCAGGTTTTTCTTCAAATCCAATGATTCTTGATTCTTCATCTGTTTCGATGATACCGAAACGGCTTAAGTCATCCCATCCTGGTTCTAGATCTTTTGTAATAAGTGTAATATCCGCACCTTTTGAAATGTGGAACTCTAAAACTTCGTTATAATTAATTTTTGAAATACCATCACCTGCTGCAATAATTACGTATGGTTCATGGCTTTTCTTTAAGAAATCAATATTCTGGTAAATAGCATCTGCTGTACCTTGATACCAAAATTCGTTTTCATTCGTTAATGTTGGTGTGAATGTATATAAACCACCTTGTTTACGTCCAAAATCCCACCATTTTGAAGAACTTAAATGTTCATGTAAAGATTTTGAATTATACTGTGTAACAACAGCAACTTTCTGGATTCCTGAATGACTCATGTTGCTTAAAGCAAAGTCAATTGCACGATAACTTCCTGCAACTGGCATAGCAGCAACTGCACGTTTTTCAGAAAGTGCTCCTAATTTTTTACTGTTTCCGCCCGCTAAAATAATTCCGATTGTCTTCATGCCTATTTCACCTACCTTACTTTACTAAATATTCTCCACTTGGAAGTACTCTGTCAGGATAATCTTCTGGAGTTGTCTTACCAAAGATTGCTACATTCTTACCTACTTTAACTTTGTATGGAATATAAGAATTTTGTCCAACAGCTACTAAACCATTGTTATAGATATGTGGAGCTACGGTATTATCGGCTTCTTCAAAGACACCTAATTCTACACAATCTTCAATTTCACAATTTTCTGCGATAACAGCCTTATTAATTACTGCATTGTCACCGATTCTTGTATGATTCATGATGATGGAATCTCTAATGACTGTTCCTTCTCCAATTATAACATCTGAACCGATTACTGAATTTATAACTTCCCCATAAATTTCAGATTCTTCCCCAACAATTGAGCCGGTTACTTTTCCGTTTTTACCGATGAACTGTGGTGGAATGGATTCGCTCTTCGTATATACGCGCCAATATTCTTCGTATAAGTTAAATTCAGGAATTAAGCTGATTAATTCCATATTTGCTTCCCAATAAGAATTTAATGTTCCTACATCTTTCCAATAACCCTGGAACTCATATGCGCAAATTCTATTACCATTTTCAAAACAGTAAGGAATTACATGCATACCAAAGTCGCAGTTTGGAATGTTTGCGCATTCAGTCAATGCAGCTCTTAAAAGCTTGTAATCAAAGATATAGATACCCATGGAAGCTTTTGTGCTCTTAGGCACTTCTGGTTTTTCCTGGAATTCTGTAATTACATTATTTTCATCTGTAACTACAATACCAAAACGGCTTGCTTCTTCAATTGGTACATCAATTGTAGCAATTGAAACAGCTGCTCCGCTCTGCTTATGATTTTCCAGCATCAATTCATAATCCATCTTATAGATATGGTCACCAGATAAAATCAATACATAATCTGGATTATAATAATCCATATACTCTAAGTTCTGGTAAATAGCATTGGCTGTTCCTGAATAGTATTCGCTGCTTCCGCTCTTTTCATATGGAGGTAATACAGTTACCCCTCCTACGTTACGGTCCAAATCCCAAGGAATACCAATCCCTACGTGCTGGTTTAAGCGGAGTGGCTGATACTGTGTTAAAACACCGACTGTGTCCACTCCTGAATTGATACAGTTGCTAAGTGGAAAATCGATAATTCTGTACTTTCCACCAAATGAAACAGCTGGCTTAGCAATTTTAGAAGTTAAAACACCAAGTCTGCTGCCTTGTCCACCTGCTAATAGCATGGCGATCATCTCTTTTTTTACCATCGTATTCACCCCTTTTGTCGCATGATATTAATTATAACATTGTTTATAGAAATTGTGAATAATAAACATTAAAAAAAGTACAATTTTATTTATGAACTTTTATTCATCCCGCTCATACTTTTTACGATTTTCGCTAAACCGTTTGGTAAATTTTCCATATATATTTCATATTTTGCCACCCCATTTAGACATATTATCCAACATTTCTCTTATATGCCTATTATAAACGATTTGCTTCCATTTCGCAATGCGTCTTGCTTGAAAGTTCATACTTTTTATTTTATAATCATACTAGAAAGAAAACTTTAAATTGGAAAGGAAATGAACAAAACTATGTATACTATTGATTTTAACAAGCCAATTCATGTTCATTTCATTGGAATCGGAGGCATCAGCATGAGCGGTCTTGCCGAAATTCTATTGGAAGAGAACTTTACGATATCGGGTTCTGATATGAATGCATCCGAAATGACAGAGAAATTAGCTTCTCTCGGTGCCAAAATTATGATTGGACAGAAAGCTTCTAATATAACAGATGACATCGACCTGGTTGTATATACTGCAGCAATTCATCAGGACAACCCTGAATTAAAAGCAGTCATGGAACATCAGATTCCTGCTATTACCAGAGCACAGCTTCTTGGTCAGATGATGGATAATTACAAATATCCAATTGCAGTTTCCGGAACCCATGGAAAAACTACCACTACTTCTATGCTTTCCCATATTCTTTTAGCTGCACAAAAGGATCCTACCATTAGTGTTGGTGGAATTTTAGATGCTATTGGCGGTAATATCCGCGTAGGAAAATCTGACATTTTGGTTACGGAAGCATGTGAGTATACAAACAGCTATCATTCTTTTAATCCTGCAATCAGTATTATTTTAAATGTTGAAGAAGACCATTTGGACTTTTTCAGCGGATTAGATGAAATCAAAGAAAGTTTTCGTACTTTTGCAGGAAAGTTACCAGCAGATGGTCTATTAGTATTAAATGGCGATATGGACTGCACAGAATATATTAAGGAAGGAACTGATGCCAAAGTAGTCACATTTGGTATTCATGGAAATAATCTGACCTACTGTGCTTCTAATATTTCTTATGATGAACAGGGAAACGGTTCTTACGATTTAGTAGAGAACGGTCTGGTTACTGATCATATCCATCTGAACGTGAACGGTGCCCACAATGTTATGAATTCACTTTCTGCCATTGCTGTTGCAAAACACCTTGGCATTCATACCGAAGATATCCAGAAAGGACTTCTTGCCTTTTCTGGGACAAAACGTCGTTTTGAATATAAGGGCGAATGTAATGGATTTACCATCATTGATGATTATGCTCATCACCCAACGGAAATCAAAGCAACCATTACTGCTGCACAAAAATATCCTCATAACGAATTATGGGTAATTTTTCAGCCTCATACGTATAGCAGAACCATTGCTTTCCTAGACGATTTTGCCCAAGCCTTAAGCTTAAGTGATCATGTTATCGTCACCGATATCTATGCAGCCCGTGAAAAGGATCTGGGAGAAGTTCATTCTAAAGATATTGTAGAACGGATGCAGCAATATGATGTTGATGCTCAATACATCTCAACTTTTTCTGATATTGAAAAATTTGTTTTAAAAAATTGTAGAAACAATGACCTGTTGATAACTATGGGTGCCGGAAATGTTGTAGATATCGGAGAAAACCTGCTTAAATAAATATTTATCCACATTATCCACATGGTTATGCACAATTTATAAGTTCATAACTTTGTGGATTTTTTATTTATTTATCCACATTCATATTTTTTAAAAAAAATGGTTCTTTTCACCATGTATTCGTATTTTTCACAAAGTTGTCCACATTATCCACAAATTCCACACTGATATCTTTGGATCTTTACACATTCCACCCTTTGGTTTTCTTTTTTTTCATCCTATGTTATATTAGAAAAACAGAGAAAATCAAGCAAGATAAAGGAGAGATGACCATGAGACCTATTTCACTATCCAGTAAAATAGAACCAGATACTACAACAGTATCCAATCAATTTATTGACACCTATATGGCAAAGGCCAATGGTGAATACATCAAAGTATTCTTCATGATTCTTCGTCTGCTCCAAGGTGGAAAAGAACCTCTCCCCGAACTGATTGCTGACCGTCTGGAGATGACGGAACGAGATGTCATGCGAGCACTTTCCTACTGGGAACGGGAAGGAGTGCTTCTATCAGATACTCAGTCTGAAACGGCTGCTGCTGTAGAACCTGTTGCTCAGACAGCTGTAAGACAGCTCCCTGAAAAATCCATGCTGACACCAGCGGATATTAAGAAAAAGCAAAAAGACGAAGGTTTTTCACATTTAAAATACATTACAGAAATGTATTTAGGGCACCCTATGACTAATCCAGAGATTAATTCTCTTTCGTACATTTATGACGCTTTAAAACTTCCTGTAGAATTAATTGAATATCTGGTAGAATATTGTGTCAGCAACCATAAGAACAGCCTTCGTTATATGGAAAAAGTAGCCATTGACTGGCACCAGAAAGGAATCAAGACTCTTCAGGAGGCAAAAAGCCAATCTCTTTCTTATGGAAAGGATTATTATACGATTATGAAAGCCATGGGGCTGAATAACCAGCCTGCCCCAGCCCAAATTGAATTTATGGAAAAATGGCTTCACAAAGACGGCTTTTCCCTAAATGTTATTTTAGAAGCTTGCCGCCGTACAATTACCTCTATTGGAAAACCTAGTTTTCCATATACAGGGAAAATTTTAGATGCCTGGAAAAAGGCCGGTATTAAATCCGTGAATGAAATTGCTTCTTACGAAAAGAACCATTCAGCTGCAAGAACCATGCCAGGCACTCAAAAGCAAAAGTCAAAAGTACATAATTTTCAGGAACGTGCTTATGATTTTGATGCCTTAGAACAGCGCTACATTCAGAAAATCAACCAGTAGAAAGGAGGTTTTATGCAATGCCTTTATCCACATGGCAGTTTGAACAGATCATGCGTACTTATGACCAGACCCGTCAGAAGAACCATGCACTTCATCTAAAACGTCAACAGGAAATTTATGATGCCATACCAAAAATCAAAGAAATTGATGACAGGATTACAAATTATTCCATCCAAGCGGGCAAGCAGCTGCTGTTACACCAGGATGAACAGATATTAAAACAATTAAAAATCAAAAATCTGGAACTTTCCATGCAGAAAGTAGAACTTCTAGTTTCTAATGGCTATGAACCAGATCATTTAAATCCCATTTATGACTGCCCATTATGCAAGGATACTGGATACATTGGTGACAAAAAATGTCAATGCCTAAAGCAGGCCATCGTTCGACAAGTCTATCATCAATCTAATATTGAGAAAAAATTGCAGGAAGAAAATTTTCAGACATTTTCTTATGAATATTATGATAACAAACCAATTTATCCAAATCTTCCGACTCCCAGACAGAATATTGTGGCTATTGTAGAAAAATGCATGGATTTTATTCAGACATTTTCTTCTAATCCTGGACAAAACATTTTATTTCAAGGAAATGTGGGCGTAGGAAAGACCTTTCTTACAAACTGCATTGCAAAAGAACTGATCGATGAAGCCTATACGGTCATCTATCTGACTTCTTTTCAACTGGTAGAGATTCTGGAAAATCATCGTTTTCATCGAAAAGAAGAAGATTCTCTCTATACGATGGAATACATTTTGACCTGTGACTTATTAATTATTGACGACCTTGGAACAGAACTTACCAATACATTTGTGGCCTCCCAATTATTCTTATGTATGAACGAACGTCTGCTGCGGAAAAAATCTACAATTATATCCACTAACTTATCACTATCCAAACTGACAGAACTATATTCAGAACGAGTCGTATCCAGAATCACAGAAAACTACTTAATTTGCAAAATTTATGGCGATGATATCAGAATTAAGAAATCATTTGCTAATTAAACTTGACGAAAGCAAGCATAAAGTGTTATAAAAGGTATGAATATATTACAGATTACAAAAAAAGGAGATTAACCAATGAATTTGAATGATAGCAAGTATACATCCATTCCTGTAGGTAAATTAGGAATTATTGCTTTAGAAAGTAGCAAAGAACTTGGAAAACTTGTAGATGAACACATTGTAAACTGGAGAAAAGCTCAGGAACATAATGATGGCATCGAATTTGACGGCTATTTAAAAGACAGTTATTTATTGGATGCTGCCTGCCCTAGATTTGGCTCCGGAGAAGCAAAAGGAATTTTAAGAGAATCTGTTCGTGGTTCTGATATTTATATTTTAGTCGATGTATTAAACCACAGCATTCAATATAAATTATGCGGAAATATGAATCGCATGTCTCCAGACGACCATTATAATGATTTGAAACGTATTATTTCTGCTACCTGTGGAAAAGCAAGCAATGTAAACGTAATTATGCCATTCTTATACGAAAGCCGTCAGCACAAGAGAAGCACTCGTGAATCTTTAGACTGTGCTGTTATGCTTCAGGAATTAGTATCTATGGGCGTTAAGAACATCATTACTTTTGACGCTCATGACCCTCGTGTACAGAACGCAATTCCTACTCACGGATTTGAAACTGTTCAGCCAACTTATCAGTTTGTAAAAGCCTTATTAAACTGCTGTGGCGATTTACAGATTGACAGTGATCATATGATGGTAATCAGCCCAGATGAAGGTGCTATGCAGAGAGCTATCTACTTTGCTAATGTACTTGGAGTTGATGTAGGAATGTTCTACAAACGCCGTGATTATACAACTATCATTGATGGACGTAATCCGATTGTTGCTCATGAATTTCTTGGCGATTCTGTAGAAGGAAAAGATGTGATCATTATTGATGACATGATTTCTTCTGGTGATAGTATGATCGACGTCGCAAGAGAATTAAAACGCAGAAAAGCAAAACGTGTCTTCTGTGTATCTACATTTGGTCTTTTCACAAATGGTTTAGACCGCTTCGATGAATGTTACGAAGATGGTACTATTTACAGAATTATCACTACAAACCTTACTTACCAGATTCCAGAATTATTTGACAGAGAATGGTATGTAAGCGCTGATGTAAGTAAATATATTGCATTATTAATCCACAATATGAATCATGATGCATCTATCAGCGATATTTTAGATCCAACAGAAAGAATCAAACTCCGTATTCAAGAATATAAAAACGGAAAACGTACTTTCTAATATATTGTAATTTTCAAGGACGAAAAGCGGTTTATGCCAGTTGTATATACAGCAGGCATGCCGCTTTTATATATAAAAAAACGAAAGGAATTCAATCATCATGCCAAAATTAAACGAAAACTATTTAAATATCAAAGACAGTTATTTATTCTCTGAAATCGCGCACAGAACAGCTGCCTATACAGAAAAACATCCAGACAAACCAATTATTCGTTTAGGAATCGGAGATGTTACAAAACCTCTTGGTGATATTGTAATCAACGCTCTTCATGAAGGTGTTGACGCAATGTCTACTTCTGAAACATTTAAAGGATATGGTCCAGAACAGGGATATGCTGATACACGCACTGCAATTGCAAATTATTATAAAAAGAATGGCGTAGATGTTGATGAAGATGCAATCTTTGTTTCTGACGGTGCAAAAAGTGACACTGGTAATATTACAGATTTATTTGGTCCAGATAATATCATTTTAATCCCAGACCCAGTGTACCCTGTTTATGTAGATTCTAACATTATGTGCGGCCATAATAATATCGTATATATTGATGGAACTGCAGAAAATAACTTCCTTCCAATGCCTGATCACAATCAGCATGCAGATATTATCTACATCTGCTCACCAAACAATCCAACTGGTGCATGCTATAACAAAGAACAGTTAAAAGAATGGGTCGATTATGCATTGGCAAATGATGCAATCATTCTATTTGACTCCGCATATGAAGCATTTATTTCTGATCCTGAACTTCCAAGAAGTATTTATGCAATTGAAGGTGCAAAAAAATGTGCCATCGAATTCTGTTCTCTTTCTAAGACTGCAGGATTTACAGGAACTCGCTGCGGATATACAGTTGTTCCAAAAGAATTAGTATTTACTGCTTCTAATGGTACTGAAATGTCTTTAAATGCAATGTGGAACCGCAGACAGTGTACAAAATTCAATGGTACTTCTTACATTGTTCAGCACGGAGCTGCTGTTGTATTCTCTGAAGAAGGAATTGCTGAATGCAGACAAAACATTAAATATTATCAGAAAAATGCAAAGATCATCGCAGACACATTAACAAAACTTGGTATCCGCTTCTTTGGTGGTATTCATTCTCCATACATCTGGTTTGAATGTCCAAATGGAATGGATGCATGGACATGCTTTGATTACTTATTAGAAAACATCCAGGTTGTAGGAACTCCTGGTGCCGGATTTGGTGAAAACGGTAAAAACTTCTTCCGTTTAACTTCTTTCGGAAGCTATGAAAATACTGTAGAAGCTATGAAACGTTTTGAAAAATTATTTGCATAAATGATTTACAAAGAAATAAATGAAGGCGTATCCGCAATTTTCCGGATACGCCTTTTATTTATGATTCTCTAATTATTTTCTTCTTCTGAAGGTTCATTTGATGGTTGTTGCTCCGTCGTAGGTGCGGCGGTCGTTGGAGTTTCTGTGGTCATAGCCTCTGTGGTTGATGCTTCTGTCGTTGTCTCGCTAGAAGTTGTTGCTGTATCAGATGCTGTTGTAGAGCTTGCCTCTGTTTTTTGTGTAGCACTTGTAACAGCTGCTTCTCCGCCATCATAGTTTTCAAAGTTTTCTTCACTGTCCAGACCTTCATGAATTTCTGACATAAAATCTTTCCAAATATATGCTGGATAAGTATTTCCATGTAAATTACCCATCACCTTATGATCATCACGTCCAACCCAGATTGCCGTTGTATAATAAGGAGTATAGCCACAGAACCATCCATCACGGTAATCACTGGTCGTTCCCGTTTTTCCTGCTGTATCAAAACCTTGAATCTTGGTTCCTTTTCCTGTTCCTCCAGTTACAACACTTTCTAAGACATCTGTCATCATTTTAGCTGCACTTTCTGAATATACCTTCTTGCTTCCACTGCTGCCCTTTACTACTAAATTGCCAGACGCATCGGTAATTTCTTCAATGCACGTTGGAGAACTAAACTTTCCATCATTGGCAAGAGTTGCAAAACCTGCTGCCATCTCTTCCGTTGTCGTTCCATAGGTCATACCACCTAAACAGGTTGTATAGTATTGATAATCCCGGTCCACCAAATGTGAGAATTCCATCTTTTCTAAGTAAGAAAGGGCCGTTTTTGGTGTAAGACTTTCGTATAATCTCATCGTAGCCACGTTACTGGACTTCATCACTGCTGCACGTAGTGAGATATTGCCCCCATAACTTCCAGAATTGCTTACTTTATGCGAATCACTGCTTGACATTGGGCTATCATTTACCGTAGAACCTGGCGTGTAACCTCTTTCTAAAGCGGGGGCATACACCAATAATGGTTTAATACTACTACCTGGCTGTCTTGCACTTTGATAAGCACGGTTCAATGTATATCCTTCTAAATCATCCTGAGAGCGTCCTCCTACAATGGCAGCTACTTTTCCTGTTTCATTATCAATACAGGTTCCTGCCGCCTGCACTTCATATACACCATTATCCTTGTCAGAAAAATAAGACAATCGATCATCAATTGCATCCTGAAGTGCTTCCTGCTTATCAAAATCAATGCTGGTATAGATTCGATATCCTGCTGTATATAATGTATGTTTGCAGGTCGCATATGCTTTATTATATTCTTCTTCATAAACATCCCGCTCATCATCATCTTTAAAAGAATACTGAAATTCAAATCCACTGTCCTTCATCAGACTCTCTGTTGCACAATGGATCACATAAGTTTCTACATAATCATGTGTTTCTGTTGTTTTCTTTTCCACCACAGTTATTTCTTCTGCAACTGCTTCATCATATTCACTTTGAGAAATATATCCTTCTTCCAACATATCCTTTAAAATCTTATTTCGACGCTTTGTAGTCGCATCTGGATGATTGTATGGATTATACATGGTTGGTCCATTTGGAATTGCTGACAAATATGCAATTTGTGATAATGTCAGTTCATCTGCATCTTTGTTAAAATATCCCTGAGAAGCTGCCTGAATACCATAATATCCATTAGAATAATAAATGTTATTTAAATAGAACTCTAAAATATCTTCTTTGCTATAGATTTTCTCCAATTCGAGAGCAACGAACATTTCTTTAATTTTACGAGTCCATGTAACTTCATTATTCAGGAAAATTCCTCTGGCAAGCTGCTGGGTAATGGTACTTGCCCCTTCATGAATCTCACCTTTATTCTTGATCAGAGAGACTGCTGCACGGGTAATCCCTTTCAGATCAATACCATTATGCTCATAAAAGCGAGTATCTTCTACAGCAATGACTGCCTCAACTACTTTCTGTGGAATTTCATCATATTCCAGATAATAAACGTCTTTTTCACCTTTTAATTTAGTAATCAGTTCTCCATTGGTGTCATACACCAGGGTTGTCTGGTTTGCTTTAAAGGTATCTCTGGTAGCAGTGGAAACCAGTTCTACAGCTTCTCCTTTCATTTCAATCAGTGTAATCCCAAGCTTAATTCCTACACCAATACCTGCGATCAGAAGAACTGCCAGCACTACAAATACAACACGGCTTACAATTCCCCTTTTCTTACCTTTTTGTTTTATCTGTTTCTTTTTAACCTTCTTCTCTTCTGCCATAGTATCACCTCTTTATTACAATTATTTCAAATATGAAGCATTTTCATGCCTTTCCATCCTTACAAGGATTCCAACACTGTCTTTTGATATCTGCAGCCCAACTCTTCTAACATATGGATGACTTCTTTTCTGCATGTAAATATAATAATTTGTCCATCTAATTCGGATAAATAAGATAATGTCCTCATCAGCCGTATGTCATCAAAATTTCCAAAGACATCATCCAGGATCATTGGAAATTCTTCTTCAGGAAACAGCAGTTTTGCAGCTGCTAATCGCACTGCAAAGTAAATCTGTTCGACAGTTCCTGTACTTAAATAATCTATATCAAGAAAAGATCCTTCTTTTTCAACAACAATTCCCATAGAATCGTCAATCTTGACCTTTTCATAAGCACCATTGGTAATTTCTGCAATAATGGAGGATACTTCTTCGTGAAAGCTGTTTCCAAACTCCCTGTGAATTTCCTCAGAAGCTTCTATAATTGCTTTCATGGCCTCTTCCATTGCCATTCTATTATACTCGGTTTCTACTACTTCTTTTTTAAGATTATCCAACTGGATTCTTAAGTCTTCATTAACTTCCTGCTCTTTTGCAATCTGTGCTTTTTTCATTTGTAATAGTTCCAGCTCATATTGCAGTTTTTGACGTTCAAAAGCCTTTTTATCTGGAAATCCAAATAATTTCCGAATCCATTCTACTAACTTTTCCAGCAGTGTATGTGGCTTTTCTTCTTTCTGTAACAAATGCTTTATACGTATTTCTTCCTGAGTAATTTCATTTAACTCATCTTCCCTGTTTTCCGAATGCATGAACTGTTCTCTTGTCTGCCGAACCTTTTCATAAACAGGTGCTTTTTGATTTTTTCTTATTTCTCTGCGCAAATAGGACAGGGCTTTTTCCACATCTACATCCGTAGTTTTACTTTGGCTCATATTCGCCATATAATTTTTAATCATCTGGCTTAAAGACTTCTCTGTTTTCATTGCTCCCTGGCTAATACAAAGAGTCTGCCGAAAACCTTCTTTTGTCATGGAATATAATGTTCCAGAAGGTTCTTTCCCTTCTAATACCTTTTTCCCAGTTTGAGCGTCATATACCACAATATCTTTGCTATCGGAAAAATCTCTTTGAATCTGATAAGATTTTCCCTGATAAGAGATATCTAAACTTCCTCCATAAATACCTCCCATGTAAGGTTGATATTTATGGAATTCATCTTTTTTGGATGCAGCCCCTCTTTTCCTGTCAAGACCGAACAGCATACTGACCAAAAATGTTCGAAGTGTCGTCTTTCCAGCTTCATTTTCGCCATAAACTACATGAATGCCATCCGAAAATGTAAAAGACTCTCTATGAAATTTTCCAAACCCCATGAGTGTGCATGCTCTAATCTTCATGTATACCCCTCTCTATTGCGCAGTAGAAAGCAATGCCTTCATCGCATAGGAAAGTGCTTTTGGACGATCTTTTAATTTTAACATCACTGCTCCAATCAGATTATCTCTATTGGCTTCCAGCATTTCATCAAAATTCCCAAATGCCATCCATTGATCTTCTATGGATACAATCATATAATCCTCAGTTAAATCAGTAAAATCTAACATAATTTTAGGATCTATGCTCCCTGTTAAAATAATATGAAACAAATTCTCTGGGCCCATTCTGACAAGCTCAGTCTCAATCGTATCATATATCTCTTCTGCTGACATGGTGTCATACAAAACGATTTCTGTTTTCTGATAACATCTTGCCGAAAATGGCACAAATGTTATAATTTGTTTTTCTTCCGTAATCTCTCCTAATAGATATCCATGCATCCCTGTCTCGGTAGCATCCAACGGTTCTAACGATCCTGGGTATGCCATCAGATCTTCATAAATCACCTGAGGTTTATGAATATGCCCCAGGGCAATATAATCAAATCCTGACCATTTTAACTGCTCAAAATCCATCGGAACATGCTTCGCATCTCCCCCATGAGCCAGTAAAATATGGATTCCTTCCTGCCCATTTGGTTTTGCATATTGATAACAAGACTCTGTAATTTCCTGATCCCAATAGCTAAAACCATATACATAGGTTTTCTCTTTTTCAAAAAATATGTATTCTATCTGCTTGCCTGTCAGCACATAAGTATTAGAGTGAAATGAATATGTCAGATACGGAGAATCTTCTCCAATATAATCATGATTTCCCGCAATCACTACTGTCTTTGCCCTGTTCAGCTTGCCAAGCATATAATCTAATTCCCGTAAATCCTGAATAAGAGGCTGTCTATGAAATAAATCTCCACTGATAAATAAGAAATCAGCATTTTCTTCATTCACCACCTCAATGAGGCGCTGAAAACTTGTACGAATTTCCTTTTTCCGGGTATTGCTCCATGGCTTTCCTTTCTCCGGTTCTGCACCTAAATGGATATCTGCTGCATGGATAAATTTCATAATTTCACCCCTTTCACACAACTCTCATTATAACCCATTTCTATTTTACATTCCACTTTTTTCTGATAATCCGTGTTACAATTTTCGTTATTGTTTATACTTTTCTATTAATAAAATTTTATAAAAGTGGTAAAATACCAATACTACTACAAGAAAGGATGTTTTTATGGATCAAAGAATTTTAACTTTAGCCAAAAATCTTGTAACTTATTCCTGCAAAATCCAGCCTGGAGATAACGTGCAAATACATTATACCGGAAGCGACACACAACCACTGGCACGCCAGATTATAAAAGAAATTTATAGAGCGGGCGGTAATGCCTATCCAGTTTTTACGGACCCCCGCGTGCAGCGTGAAATGCTCTTAGGCTGCAACAAAGAACAGTTGCAGCGAATGGCCAGAGCCGATGCTCAGATGATGTCTCAAATGGATTGTTATATCGGAATCAGAGGTGCACAAAATGTATCCGAATATGCAGATGTTCCTGCTGAAAAACTGGCTTTATATGATACCTACTATACGACCCCGGTTCATCATGAGATCCGGGTCCCAAAAACAAGATGGGTCGTTTTGCGTTATCCAAACAGCTCCATGGCTCAATTGTCAAACACTAGCTTAGAAACTTTTGAAGATTTCTATTTTAATGTGTGCAATCTTAATTACTCTAAAATGAACGAAGCTATGAAGCCTTTGGTCTCTCTGATGAATCGTACTGATAAAGTGCAGATCAAAGGTCCTGGAACAGACCTTACCTTTTCGATTAAGGATATTCCAGCCATTCCATGTGCAGGAGATATGAACATTCCTGATGGCGAAGTATTTACCGCCCCCATCAAAGATTCTGTCAATGGAACTTTAAGGTATAATACACCTGCTGTGTTTCAGGGATTTACTTATGAAAACATCTCACTTACTTTTGAAAATGGAAAAATCATTCACGCTTCTGCCAATGACAGCGTACGGATCAATCAGGTATTTGACACCGATGATGGCTCCCGTTATATTGGCGAATTTGCCATTGGAGTAAATCCTTATATTACCAGTCCTATGAAAGATACTTTATTTGATGAAAAGATATGCGGTTCTTTTCATTTTACACCTGGTAATTGCTACGATGAGGCACCAAATGGCAACATGTCTGCCATTCACTGGGATTTGGTCTGCATTCAGACTCCGGAATATGGAGGCGGTGAAATCTACTTTGACGATGTTTTAATTCGAAAAGACGGCCGGTTTGTTATAGCCGAATTAGAAGGTTTAAATCCTGAAAACTTAATATAAAAAAGACCGTTGATCTTGCAAAACACAAAAAGCTTCAGATATCTGAAGCTTTTTGTTATCTTATTATTCTGTATAACTATAGAATTCATTTCCGGCTTTTTTGAATTCCTTTTCCATATCTTTCCTGTCCGCCTGAACAGATTCTCCTTTGACTGGATCAATATAACGCAGTTTGGCACTGTTATAACTCATTACTACAATATAAGTTCCATTCGAACGTTTTGCAATAAAAGGTCTTCCTTCACTGATATAATATACTACATCTTCAAGAGCGCATCCAGACAAGTTTACTGCTCGTTCCTTGAAATACTTGCTCATAATTTCAGCGGGCTCTCCTTCTTCTTTCGTCAACATATCATAAGATGTGTTATCAGCGTTCAGCTTCAGCAGCATCTGCATACATGCTGCGAGAGATTCCTCTTTGTTCTCAGCTTTTACAATTCCTACATTTGGAACTTTTGCATAATCTTTTGCCACACCTTTTTCCCAAATATAACTCTGGGTACTATTTACTACCACTCCGGCCCCTTCTTTTGCTGCCTGAATAGCTTCTTTTACGCTTGTGTAAGTTCCCTGCAGTTTGCCTTTTGCATATACATAACATTTTTTACTGCGGCTTTCATTATCTTCGAATTCAATGGTCTTATAATTACCAGAAACCTTTTCCTGTGTTGTTGTAAGTTTTGGTGCTTTCGTCACATAGACATAGGTTGGAAAAGCCATATAAAGCTGATTATAAAGATCAGAGTCATAACTATATTCAAATGTAATCTTTTCCTTATCTTCTTCCTTATAGTGAATATAATCATCCACCAGTTTCTTATATTTGCTTCCAGAACGGATGGCTCTTGTCATCTTTACAATATTCCCTTCTGTTTTCGCATTCAAAATATAAATTCCTGACTTTTCATATTTTTTTATTTCCTCAAGTTCTTTATCAATAATGATGATTTTCTTCATTGGAACAAGATGACTTCCGTCTTTTTCCTTCTGAACATCCTCAGCTTTTGCAGTTCCATAAATAAAATCACTTTCGATAAATCCAACAGCACATGCCACTTCATCTTTTTTACATTTTACTGTTTTTACACTGTCATCTTCCATATTCGTAATATTGATTTCATTTTCATCTGAAACAGCCATATATCCCTGTTCAGAAGAAACAATGTTACTTCCATTGACTCCGGTCTGAATGATCTCATAATCTTTATCATCTGCATTTACCTTATAAATGCTTTCATCCAGATAGAAATAGAAACTGTCTTCTTCATTTAAATATGCCAGTTTTGAAATATCTTCCTTCATATTTTCATAAGGAATTTTCGTCGGGATAAACATAACCTCTTCATTTAACCGTTCTTCGCAGTCAAAACGATAGACACAGATTCCATTTTCGCCTTCATGAGCACCCCGGTTCATATATCCATATACAATAAATACCATATCCCCATTTTTGTCCATGCTCAAGATATCAATACTATGTTCATTGTAATTATTACGCACATCGCGGTAATCTTCACCAATAAAGCTAAATACCCGGACCATCTGTCCCTGCTGGAAATCATAGAACCAAAGCTGATTTTCCTGAACAAATGCAGCCATTTCACAGTCATTTTGTGTATGTAGATCTTTATCAGTGCTCTGTGTAGTCCCAATTAAGAACCGATTATTACTGCTGTCGATGGCATCATACTGGAAATATTCTTCCTGTGTACGTTCATATCCAAGTAAATACATTCTGGAGACCGAATAACGGACTTTATAATATTCCGTCGTCATATAATACCGCTTCTCTCCATTACTCTTTTCATAAGAAAGAAGGCTGCTGATTTCTACAGAAGACAAATCTTCTGTAATCTCTTTTACCTTTGCCGGATATCGTTTCTCTACCGTCGGTTTCATACCTGCATAGCATACAGCATCACTATTTGATTGAATATCAACACTGGATAGATCATTATTCAGATAAGAAGTATTTGGTTCTAAAAATTGACTCACATATTCATTTCCAGTGGTATTCCCTGCCAGAGTCGCATTATGGAATTTCCAGATAAAATCCATACATTCTGTAAAGTGCAGTTCTGTTCCATACTTCACTCTGGTATAATAATGAATTTCTACGCCATTTTCATTTTCAAGCACCAGGTCCATCAAATATACTTTTCCGGTCTGCAACTTTTTCTTAAGCTCTATTTGAGCCTTAGTCTCCTTCGTTGACTCTTTAAAAGAAGCAATTCCTGTTTCTCTGACCGTTTCATTGTCTGTCTCATAAATCGTATAGGATACAGAACTGATACTTTCCTTTGACTCACTGAGCAATACTGAGAACTCATAACTTATCTCTAACGGCACAATAGAATCACGAAGCAGATTTTTATCCATATTAGTGGTAATTCCATGCATACTGTTTATATGATTGTCCCCTACCTGAATCGACAAGACTGGGAAGGTAGCTTCACCGGTCTCTGCCACTGCTTTGCTGTTTCTTCCAATAAATATGTAATTAAATACACCTACAGACAAAATGAAGATCAATCCAAATATGAGAGCAGGTATTAATTTTTTATTCTTCACGTTCCTTCTCTCCTTCCCATAATAGTTTTTCTAATGTTGGTCTTACCCCCAGAAGACTGCAGCATCTCTGATACTCTTCTGTCTGTTTTCGTGCTCTTTCTGCACCTTTTACTGCACGAATCAGGATGTTTTTCGGAGTGTGTTCCATATCAATAAATTCTAAGATCTGTGTTTTATAGCCTTCCATCTCCAGAAGCTTTCCTCGAAGACCGTCCGTTGCCAGTGCTGCCATTCGTTCTTTCAACAATCCATAATCCATAATTGGTGCTAAATCCTGATTCTTCATCTGCCGATTTAATTCATGCTGACAGCAGGGCACCGATAAAATGACCGATGCATTCCATTTTACTGCTTTATGCAAAGCAAAATCTGTAGCTGTATCACAAGCATGGAGGGTCACTACCATATCGACTGCATTCACACCTTCAAAATTTTCAATATTTCCTACATAAAAATCCAGTTTTTCAAATCCATATTTTGTACGAAGCTGATTACAATGGGTTATTACATCTGCTTTTAGATCCAATCCAATGATCCGTATATCATATCCTTTCATTTCTTTCAGATAATAGTACATAGCGAACGTCAGATAAGACTTTCCACATCCAAAATCAATAATCGTAAGTTCTCTTCCTTTTGGAAGATTGGGAAGGATATCTTCTATAAATTCCAAAAACCGGTTAATCTGACGAAATTTATCATATTTTGTACGGACAATTTTTCCTTCTTTCGTCATAACTCCCAGATCAATTAAAAACTCCGCTTTTGTTCCCTCTTCAATAATATAACGTTTCTTTCTGTTATGGGATAATGCCTTTTGCGTTCCTCCCACACTTTTCACCTTTACTGTGATTTTTCCTTTTTTACTAATCAATCCATGGATCGTCTTTGTCTTTGTCACTGCTTCAATCTGCTTAAATTCATGAATATATTCTTCAAAATTCTCCATCAGCGCTTCTTTTGTTAAATTCTTATGAAATGCCTGTTTTTTTGAAAAGGATTCCGCCTGAAAATACAGACAATCCTTAATTAAGACAGGTCGGATTTTGATCTTTGTGATCTCCCCCGCCTGTCTTGGATTACTAATTATGATGGATACTAAATCTATATTTAAACTTTCTTCAATTAATGCAAGAAATTTTTCCATTACATCACCTTTTCCTTTTATATCTCAACATTCTTGCTGTCATTTTAGATATAAACAATTGTAATGGGTTTTTCTTTAATGTTCAATCTGTTTTTTAGAAAACGTCAAATCTTAAGGTTTTTTTTAGAAAAAGTATCTGCGTTTTCTGCGATAACGGCTTCTTCGGTGATGCATCTCGTCACAAAGCATTACCTGAACTAAATATTTCAAATAAGGTGAATCTTCATCATGATATCGAACTTTATCATAAATATCGCCTACCAGCTTCATTACAGATACCCGGTCAGGATACTGGTCAAACATCATACTGCCTGCATATTCCATTTTATCACATTCATCTTCTACAAATTCTGCAATTTCTTTTGCAATACCTGGATACATGCGCTTTAAATATAAGATATCGTCTTCATATTCATTTTCATCTGCCATAAAACGCTCTGGAAGCCAGATTGATAATTCATCCTCTTTCTTATAAAGTCCTTTTTCAATTTCTTCATAAGTTGGCAGGCCACGAATCACTTGTTTTCCTTCCATCATGCTCTTCCTTTCTATTTCATTCTGATATACTATATGAAAAAAGAAGAAAAATGGTTAATATCCCTCATTATAAAAAGGAACTGCCAAGTAAAGCTGTGTTTGTTCATTTGACTCATCATAAGTTAGGATCATCTGAATGTTCATCTTTTTCCCATCCCGTTCATAGTAGGTAGACAGCAACGGACTATAACAATAGATGGTATCCTGATACTCATCTTTATACTCTAATACCACGTTTGCCTCTAATATGGAAAGCAGCTTTTTCTCTACCTGATTCTTTTCTTTACGATTTAAAATACGCTCAAAACTCCCATGAACATAGAGACTGCTTTCGGTATCGATTCCATGTTCTTCCATGATCGATTCTAACTGTTCTTTCATCCCAAAAATTTCTTCCACATCTTCAATGGCTACTTCTGTCGTTAGATAGTTCACATTTTCTACAGAAGAGATTCGAAACCAGACACTCCCATCTTCTCCTTCTTTTTTCAAAATAATAGTCTCAACCTCATCTTCCGTTATCGTTCGAATCTGATAATCATTTGCAAGCCGAGCCTGATTAGCCAGATCTTTCAATATATTTTCTTTTGTTTCATCATCTAGTTCCTTATCCCCAAGAGAACCAGATACAATCACTTTTCCCTCGATAGGAATACTATTACTGGCTTTAAACGCCTCTACCAGTTTGTAATCATTTTTCGCTGTAATATTAATGATTGCCTGAATAAACACCATAGCCCAAAGGATGATCAAAAAACAGGTCTGATATCGTTTCATTTCCAATTCACACTCCTTTTTCTGTGAGTATGTCCGAAAAAGCCGTTTTTATACAAACAGGCAGATAGAGAAATCTCTATCTGCCTGTTGCCTATATTTCTATAGGCATTAAGTAAGAAATTGAAATGGCGTCAATTATTTATTCACTGGGTATTTTCCACAATTGGTAGAACCAAACATCTAATAAATACATCCAATTGGTTCTACCAATTGGATGTATTTATTATAACGCTTTTCTTTTATCCTGTCAATTTTCATTTTTAACATCTTGGTATTCTTTAATATATCCAAAATGAAGATTTAATCCCTGTCTTCCCTTTAAATAATTTCCTTCTACAAATCCTTCTACCATTTTTCTATGAGCATCGACCAGTTTACGATCACTTTTCATACCTTCAATGATTTTTACTCGCATTTCTGGGATATACCGGTCCATAATATTATTCAGCGCCTTATAATTGGAAATCATATATTGGTTCATAGAAGATTCTATCAAAAGATAATGAATCGCTTTATCATATTTCACGCGCACTTTTTCACTATCTGCTTCGATTAATTTTTTATATAATTCTGCCATTTTATCCTTTTGCTGTTGTGTCGCTTTATGAACTCCAAGATTCATAGCCTGCCATTCCAAAGCAAAACGAAATTCTGTAATACGTTCAATATCTAAATCCTTCAACATATACATGAATTCCATGACTTCCGTAAGAGTTTCATCAAAATTTCCAGCAATATAGTTACCAGAACCATGAAAACTTTTAATGACTCCCATATTTTCCAATGTGCGTAATCCTTCTCTTACAGAATTTCTGCTAGCCCCTAATACTTCTGCAAGTTCTCTTTCTGGCGGCAGTTGATTCCCTGGTCGCAATGTACCTTCCAAAATTTCTTTCTTTACATAATCAATGACCTTCTTATAAGATTTTTCCACTGAAATCTCTCCTTCTTGGATAAGTAAAAAGCAGCTAAAAGAAACCCATTTCAAAAATCTCTTTTAGCTGCTCTTCTCTCATTAAACGTTTGGGTTTTACACTCGAACTATTGTTTATCAATGAATACAAACCATATTCATTTTATCTTCGTTTGACTTGTGTCTTGCGAAATTTGTAAGAGCTGCCCGGTAAAGGCGGCTCCACCCAGGCCACCTCATGGCACATAGAATGTTCTACTTAGTGCTGCTTCGTTCCCGACCTGACACGGTTCGTAGGTTCTATTGCATGAGACCAAGGCTTCATCGTCGCCAATACCGGGCAACCCTCACAGATACATAATAAAATAATTATATACTTATATACCTTGGTATACTATCAAAAAAATAAACACTTGTCAACTAATTTTTCTTCTTTTTCTTCTCACGTAACTCTTTAAAAAAATTCGAAAGCATTTGAGAACATTCTTCTTCTAACACTCCTGTCTCCAATTCCACCTGATGATTAAATTCATCCATTTGAAGAAGATTTAATACAGAACCTGCACAGCCTGCTTTGGGATTCATACTCCCTACCACCACACGACTGATTCTTGCCTGAACCAAAGCCCCTGCACACATCTGACAAGGTTCCAACGTCACATACATCGTGCAGCCTTCTAAGCGCCAGTCTCCAATCTTTTTGCTTGCTTTTTCCATCGCCAGAAGTTCTGCATGAGCCAGCGTTGTTCTATTTTTATTTCTTTTATTATATCCTCTTGCGATAATTTTATCCTCATAAACAATGACACATCCAATCGGTACATCTCCAATCGCATACGCCTTTTTGGCCTGTTTTATCGCTTCTTTCATATATTTTTCATCTTGTGTCATGTCACTTTCTCTCCTTTTTCAATATGATAGCATATCATGATTCACAAAGTATAGTTATATTTTTGCCTCTCTGCTCATAGGATAAAAGCAAAAAGGAGAAACAAACATTGTCAGAATACCAACGCATTGTATCCTATCTTTATGAATATAAAAATGGAATCCGGGGTGATAACATAGGATTTGCACGAATTGAAACAAAAGATCAACAGTTAAAAATAGCTTTCACCCTGAATACATCCAAAAGTCTTTCACCTTTAACTCTATATTTTTATTATTATGATCATGGAAAAATGTTGGGAATTCCATGGGATGAAATCAAAGAAATTCCCAGCCACTATGAATATAAAGAATCCTTTTATATGCCGGAAATCTTTAAAGATAGCCCTTCTCTGACAGATATGGATGGTATTCTTTTTTATTATGATGATCATAATTTTTATGGTTCACAATGGAAGGATGTACCCATCAATTTACGACTTTTTGAAAAACCTTCCTCAGAATCTCCTCAACTGGAAGAATATATAGAAGCTCTTTCTCTGCATGAACAAAAAGAACCAGAAAAAAAGAATACAAAAAAAGAACCGGAAGAGGAGAAAACTGTCACTCCTGTTCCTTACTGGGAACAGTTCCCACAGATTACTCCTTATCCGACTCCGGATTATTCTATGTGTATCAAGATCAAGCTGGAAGACATCCCTTCGTTTCCTTTTCTCCCGAAAGAGTTAAATGGAAATGGATTTTTGAAAATGCAGGTCCAAAGCTATGGCCATCTTATGCTGGGAAGAAAGAAATTAACAGATTCCTATTATGTGGGTATCCCAGGTATTTTTAGTAATCAGCGTAACTTTGTCGCTCAATTATTTGGTTTCCCGGAATTTATCACCGTTCCTTTACAAGAACAAAAAACTGGAAACTTTGGCTATTGGATTATGACAATAAATCACTGAGTTTGGCAAACTGTTCTAATGTTAACTTTTCTCCGCGTACTGTAGCTGGAAGTCCCATCTGTTCTAAGACTTCCACTACCTGCGCTTTTGTAACATTTAATTCCGTGCTGTTATTTAATCCATTCTGAAGTGTTTTTCTTCTTTGATTAAAAGACGCACGAATAATCTGAAACATGAATTTTTCATTTTTTACCTGAACTGGTCTTTCTTTATGTCTCGTCAAACGAATCACTGCTGATCCTACTTTCGGTCTTGGCATAAAACAGTTGGGCGGAACATTTGCCACTAAATAAGGCTCTGCATAATACTGTACTGCCAATGAAAGGGCCCCATAGTCTTTTGTTCCAGGTCCGACCTGCATACGGTCTGCCACTTCTTTCTGCACCATTACTGTAATATTTTCAACTGGAACTTTACTTTCAAACAACCCCATAATAATTGGAGTTGTAATATAGTAAGGAAGATTCGCTACGACCTTAATTGGTTTTCCATGATTTTTCTCCTGAGCCAATGCATGAATATCAACTTTTAAGATGTCTTCATTAATCACTGTTACATTATCATAATCTTTTAGCGTATCTTCTAAAATTGGAATCAGGTTGGTATCAATCTCCACCGCCGCCACTTCTCTGGCATGTTCTGCCAGATACTGGGTCATCGTTCCAATTCCTGGACCAATTTCCAAAACAAAATCATCCGCTCCTACATCTGCTGCTGCAATGATCTTATCCAATACGTGAGCATCAATCAGAAAATTTTGTCCAAATTTTTTCTGAAATGCAAAATCATATTTTTTAATAATTTCAATTGTCTTTTGAGGATTGCTTAATTTATTATTCATCATTTATTTTCCATTCTATAAAGTTCAATTGCATTTTTTCTTGTTTCCATAACTACTTCTTCGTAAGAAACTTCCTTTAACTGAGCAATCTGCTGTGCCACATAAGGCAGATTCAATGAAGAGTTTCTTTTTCCCCGGTTTGGTTCTGGCGTTAAATATGGACTGTCTGTTTCCAATACAATGCGGTCAAGTGGAATATACTCTACCGCTTCTTTTAATTTTTTTGCATTTTTAAACGTGACTACGCCGCCAACACCAATATAAAATCCCATATCCAAAAATGTCTTAGCCAATTCTTTGGAATAAGAATAACAGTGTACCACACCACCAATTTCTTCTGCTCTTAACGCTTTCATCATATCCACCGTATCTTTGGCTGCATCACGGCTATGAATCACAACCGGCTTCTTTTCTTCCCTTGCAAGTTCCATTTGGGCTTCAAACCACTTTTTTTGAATCCTGCGATCTGGTTCATCCCAGTAATAATCCAAGCCAATTTCTCCTATAGCAACAATCTTATCATGGCGGCTTGCTTCCCGGATCAATTCCAGATCTGTATCCGTCAGCCCTTCTGTATCACATGGATGAATCCCCACTGCTCCATAAATAAATGGATATTTTTTGGTCAGTGCAAGCGTATCCTCAATACTTTTTAAATCAGAAGAAATATTCACAATTGTAGTGATTCCACCTTCTTCCATAGAGCAAAGCAGTTCGTCCCTGTCATTTTCAAATGCATCATCATCAAAATGTGCATGTGTTTCAAATATCATCTTTTTCTCCTAATCTTTCTAAACATCTTAATCCCACCAAAAAAACCAGATATCTGATTTTAATAAAGTATCCGCAAGCTGTCCTATGGTGGCATCCCCACAGCATTGTTCTACAATATCAGGACAAAATGCATATTGTTCTTCTCCAATGGCAACTGCTTCCTCTTCCGTTTCTGGTCTTTTTAATATTGTACATTCTATAATATCCTGTGTAATAACGACCGGCACTGCTCCATATGTTTCAGACCAGTCTTTCATAACTGCCATCATATATTCTGTCGGAGGACACTCGTTCCATCCTCCCATTGGTATCCAGGCAAATACTTCCCATGGATTTTTTGTCGGTATTTTCGCCAAGACAACTTCTAATGTTTCATTCCAGTCATCTGGCATAAAACCAATGAATTCATTCATGGATTCTCCGGATTCTACCTCTCCGATCACTTCTTCCCAGGACTCTCCTTCTTTTTCTAAATAATCCTTGATTTCCTTTAAAAATCCATCTAAGATATCTTTTCCTTTATGTTTTTTATATTCTTCTAAATAATAAGAAGGTGCTTTCGCCTCTTTTATCATTTCCAATAAATTTTGATCTGGTACAATCAAAACCGGCGTATATCCTTCTCGTATTCCTTCTGCTTTGGCTTTTTCATAAATTTCTAATACTTCCCCCGCTCCTTCCTTTGGAGGAATCACTTCACACTCACAGCCAAGGATATCAATTAATTTTTCCGTAGCATTTTCTAACATACTTTACTTCTCCTGTTAAGTTCAAACTTCCACTCAATACAGGTATTATACCCGTCTTAAGATTCAATTGCAATGAAAAGGAGCTGTAAAAAATCTTACAGCCCCAGTTCTTTTGACGTAAACGGTTCTTCAACCAACGTAACCAGTATTATTTTACTTTATAAGTTTTTGTTTTTGATACATTTCCAGACACATCCGTTACCCGGATCTTAAATGTCTTTCCTGATTTTAATGCAGTTTTTGTCGTAATGGTAAAAGCACCCTTACTTCCCGTTTTTGCTTTATATGTTTTTCCCTGATAAGTTACTTTCACAGTACCATTTGTAACCGTTTTTCCTTTGATTGTCTTTGTTTCCTTTTTATAGACAGTTGCTGTTGGTGCATTTGGTACCTTCTTTACTGTAACTGTTTTTGCCTCACTGGTCGTTCCGTTACAGTCTTTAAAATATACTTTGATTTTTGTTCCAGCTTTTACAGATGGAATCTTAATAGAGAATTTTCCGTTTGCATCTGCTTTTTTTGCTGCCTTATATGTTTTTCCTTTTACCACTGCATATGCTCTGGCTCCTGGTTCTGCAACTCCTTTTACCATTTTTTTGCCCTGCGCCCAGTAAGTTACTGCTGGTTTTCCAGGTCCGCTGATATTGACATCCATTCCGAAATATCCATCGATGTCAGTATTTACCTGTATTTTAATATAATAAGTTCCTTTTGGCCAGGTAGCACGTTCATATCCCCAGTCTGCAAAAGCACGATAATATCCGCAACCATTAGATTCTCCATTATCTTCTGATCCTGTTTTGCAGACCTGTTTTGTACCATCTGGTTTATAGACGGTCATTTCAAAATCTGGATTTTCTAAAAATTGTATACAAGATACATCCACTGATACATCCCGATTTCCTAAAAGGGTGAATTTATACCAGAAAGTATTGCTGCTTCCCTTTTTAAAGATACCAACAATAGATGGTTCTTCCCAGATATCTCTTGGTGTTTTTAAAGAAATGGCCGTTTCTTTTGTATTTTGTTTTGATAATGCAATATCCTTATCATTTAATGCATTTCCATCCGTAGCAAGATAAATTCTTGCTCCTTTGGTCACTTCTTCCGGAAGGGTATAGGTAAATGTATATTCCCCTGCTGGAAAAACAGCATTTCCGTAATAAAAAGAGCGGTAGTTCTCTCCATCATTGACATCGGTAAAATTTTGAAGTTTAATTTCAGATACTTCTTCGCCTCCTTCATCAAACACTCCTGTCTGTGAACTATATTGATACAGATTTACCTGCTTTCTATTTCTTTTCACAGAAAAAGTAGTTTTTAAATTTTTGATTGCTTCATTATATGCTTCCTCATCCGTCTGATTGTAATTAATCAATGGTTTTAATGTTATGTGATGAGGAACTGCCAATGTAGTCTTTAGCTCATACGTTGTCTGTCCTTCTTCGACTGCCCCTTTGATTTCTATATCATCGATCTGTGTTTCCCCAATGACCGTTCCTGTTGGTGTTGTAAAAGCCGTCTTCTTTCCTTCTCCTTTAAATGGAGATACTATATTGCTTTTTTGAACTTCAGCTGCAGTAGGCACCGCATTGAATGTAACCACTGTTGTCATCGTCATAATGACAGCCATAAAAATCGCTACCGCTTTCATTTTCTTTTTCATATTTTCACTCCCATCTTTTATTTAACGGTATACACTCTGGTTTTTGATACATTGCCAGAGATATCTTTCACTGATACATATACCTTTTTCCCTGATACCAGTTTTGCAGTTTTTATTGTAAAATATCCTTTTTTGCTAGCCTCAGCCTGATAGGTCTTTCCATTATAACGTACTTTTGCTGTACCGTTATAGACACATTTTCCCTTTATCTTTGTCGTACCTTTTTTATAAGAAGTAAGCGTTGGCCCTTTTGGAATTTTTCTTACTGTTACCGTTTTCTTACTGCTGGATACTCCCGTCGCATCTTTTACATACACTTGAATTTTGGTTCCGGCTTTTACAGATGGAATTTTAATGGAGAATTTTCCTGCCTGACTAGTCTTTGCACTGTAGGTCTTTCCCTTGACAATTGCATACGCACGGGTATTTGGCTCTGCAGTTCCTTTTACTACTTTTTTTCCTTGTGCCCAGTAGGTCACCGTTGGCTTTGATGGACCAGGAATATCAAAACCAGCTCCGATGACTCCATCTGCCGTATCTTCTATTGGCTTCATCTGTATATAATAAGTCCCTTTTGCCAGTTTTTTTGAAAACTGTATCATTCCTATGGATATCAGACCAGTTTTTCCATCCATATCCTTTTCTCCATAAACTTCACCTTTATAACTTTTACTTGTTCCATCTGGATAATATAATGTCATCACACTTCCTTTGTCTGTTCCAAAGAAGATAGAAAGGATACCAATCTCTACTTTTCTTGAGGCAGAAAGAGTGAACTTATACCAAAATTCATTATTTTCCCCTGCAGAAATACCACCATAGAATTCATCTTTCTCAATGTCCACTGGAAGTTTTAATACGTTTGCAGTATCTTTTGTATTTGTCTGCTGCTCTTGTCCTTCTGTTAATTCATATCCTTCAATTTCTATATAAATTCTGGCACCTTCCGTAACCGTTTCCGGTAACTCAAATTTGATCGTGTACGTTCCAGGTGTTAAAATCTGCTCTACAGTATAATACCATCCGCCTTTATCACTTGAGAGCATTATTGCATCTGCTCTGATGTTTGACTCATCAAATGGATTCTCTTCCGATCTTGCTTTATAAAGAGTAACTGGCTTTCCTTCTTTTTCAATTGTAAATGTTGTCTTATCTTGGATTTCTTCCTGATTATAACGAATCTTAGGAACAATCCCAATCATTGATGTATTCTTTATTTTTAATTGAATGGTATAGGTCTTTTCGCCCGACTTTGATATTCCTTTGATGATTGTATCATCTTCCTCTTTTAACTCAACTGTCGTTCCTGTTGGCGTCTCAAACCCATTTCCTGAAATTGCCTTTTTCAGTGCATTGCTTTGTGTCAGTTCTTGAATCTTGCTTGTTTTTTTCAGGATCTGTTCCGTTTTTGTCTGTGCAGACGCCTGCCCAGGCGTAGAGATTACCAGCATGCCTGCCGCCATGATCAAAGACATAAATCCTGCAAAGCATCTTAATAATTTACTCCTTTCCATGCAATTCTCCTTTCTTTCATAAACGTTATCGCCATGAATCCATGATTTTCTGCCTCTTTTTTCACTATTTCCCTCCTTATTTTCATCCCCTTTTTTATTTCATTCCGTCCGGTTTTTATATAAAAAAGGATGTCTTCTGATTCCTAATTATAACAAATTAGGAATCAGAAGACATCCCTATATCAAAAATGTAATGTTTTTTGCTGAAATTGTAATATTTACTATTGAGTCTGTATAAGATCTACAATCTGTTGCGGATGGTCAATAATCGTCACTGGAGAAAATGCTTCCAATTCTTCTCTCTCCCGAAATCCCCATGTAACTCCGATGGTCTTCATTCCGGCTCCAATTCCCGTTTTCATATCTGTATTGGTATCACCAATATAAAGACATTCCTCTGGTCTCACTCCAAATTGTTTTGCAATACGAAGTGCCCCACTTGGATCTGGTTTTTTAGGAACCCCATCGATCTGTCCTGCAATAAAATCAAAATACTCTTTTCCAAAAATTTCTTCAATATTATTGATGGCCTGTCCATTTGGTTTGTTGGATAGAACCGCCAGTTTGATTTCCATCTCTTTTAACTGTCTGATTGTTTCTAAAATTCCATCATACGGTTGAACACCATACATACTGTGTTCCCGAAAAATCTCCATATAGTCTTTACAGGCTTCTTCCCAATGTACCAATTCTTTATCCCCCAGATAAATCAATGCCCTCCTCATCTGATTGCGATATCCATCTCCGACCATCCATTTAAATTCTTCGGTAGGTATTTCTCCTAAACCATATTTTCTTAATGCGGCATTGCTGCAGTAAGAAAGGGCATTTAATGTATTTAATAACGTTCCATCTAAATCAAAAATACAACATCGATACATCACTTTTCTCTCCTTTTCTGTCTGTGTTTTATTCCAATTATTATACAGCAGATCCTAATTCTTGTATACAATTTTGTCTGTCATAAAAATTGTAACACAGTCTTATGAATTTATTTAGAATTGCTTCACAGAAAAGTAACTAATTTATTTTCCATTATGCTATACTATATCTACAACATGAAAGTGAAGGAAATATTTATGAGTCTTGACATGATAATCACACAGATGAGAGAGTTTTTGGCCATCTCTATTCCTTTTACGGCAGTAGCCTTTACTCTCTTTTTTGTTTTATATAAATTTATTTTAAAGAAAAATATGAAAACCTGGAAGATCATACCAGGCTTTTTATTCGTATTGAACATATTACTTATTATTTATCTTACTTGCCTTACCAGAAGCGAAAACTATGGTGAAATTGATTTCCATTTATTTCGCTCTTACTATGAGGCATGGAATACTTTTTCAGTCCGTAACTGGCAGTTGATTATATTTAACATTGCGGTTTTTTGTCCAATGGGTACACTTCTTCCAATATTATCAGAGAAGTTTCGCAGTATTATAAAAACAACCGGGACTGGATTTTTATTTTCTCTAGCCATAGAAATCACCCAGCGAGTTACCCAGCGGGGACTGTGTGAAATAGACGATTTGTTTCATAATACATTGGGTGTTTTACTGGGATATTGTGGTTTTCGGTTTTTTTGGACCCTTTTACACAAAGAGAACTTTAAGCCGCTTCGCATCATTGGCTCATCAATGCCATTTGTTCTTACTATATGCTTATTTTCCCATATATTTTATAGCTATGAACACCAGCCTTATGGTAATCTGCCTGTTAACTATACATATCAGGTGGATTTATCCGACACAACGCTTACCCTTAATGAATATTTAACTCTGGAAACAGAACAAAAAACAGTTCCCATCTTCACTCCGAAAGGATGCACAAAAAAAGACGCCTGTTTATTTGCTTCCAAGTTATTTGATCAGATGGGAATTGATGGCGCTTCCCGCTATTCTTACTATGAGGATTCTATCATTTGTTATCGGGGAGATCATAACATTACCGTTTACCTGAAAAACTGCAGTTATGAATATCATTATATTCAGGATGAAAATCCTGTCTGGGACGATATTGGAATTCAGGTCGTAAAAGAGCGTCTACAGTTATATGGTATTGAAATACCAGAAGAAGCTGTTCTAACCAAACCTTCAAAAGGTGTTTATCAATGGACAGCCGAACGTTCCATAAACTCCAGTGAAAAACTTTCAGGTACGTTGACCTGTATTACTGCTGCTGATGGTTCCATCTATTCCATAACCAATGAAATGATTTCACAAACGATTTATGCAAAAGAAGAAATTATGAGTGAAACTGAAGCTTATGACCGTCTGGCAGATGGTTATTTCCAAATCAGTCCTCACAATCTGGATATAAAGAATTTAACAATTAATAATGTTTCCCTGACGTATTCTCCTGATACAAAGGGCTACTATCAGCCGGTTTATCTCTTTCATTGTGAAATCAACGGAGAATATAAAGATTTAGTAATTCCTGCGCTTAAGCAATAAAAACGCACCAAAAAAGGCCGCGTGCTGATTTTTGATTTGCACGACGGCCCTCTTTTTATTTAAATGATAATCGAACCAACGCTCTTTTTAGCGCTAATTCTGCCCTTGCTACATCCAGAGAATTATCGCCTGATTTCAGCCTTTTTTCTGCACGATCTTTTGCTTGCAGCGCACGGCGTTTATTAATTTCTTCCGGCCATTCTACGGTCTCCGCTAAAATGGAGATTTTTTCCGGAAGAATTTCTACAAAGCCAGACATCAATGCTGCTTTTTTCTGAGTGCCATCTGCTTGTGTAATGGTCAGCACTCCAGGTGCAATGATCTGAGTCATAGGTATATGCCCTGCATAAACACCTACTTCCCCTTCCGTTGTACGGTATTCGATCATAGTTGCTGCTCCGCTATAAAAAGACCGGTCAGGAGAGATAATTTCCAGTTTAAACTGTTTCTCTGCCATAAGATCACCTACTTATTATTGAAACGTTCTACAACTTCGTCAATACTTCCTGCATTTAAGAACATACCTTCTGGAATTTCATCATGTTTTCCTTCCAGAATTTCTTTAAATCCCTGAATAGTATCATTTAAAGAAACATATTTACCAACAGTACCAGTAAACTGTTCTGCAACGAAGAATGGCTGAGATAAGAATCTCTGTACTTTTCTGGCTCTGTCTACGATCACTTTATCATCTTCAGATAATTCATCCATACCTAAAATTGCAATGATATCCTGCAATTCTTTATAGCGCTGTAAGATTTCCTGAACACCACGGGCAACTTTATAATGTTCTTCTCCTACAATACGAGGATCTAAGATACGGGAAGTAGATTCTAATGGATCTACTGCAGGATAAATTCCCTGTTCTACAATTGCACGGGAAAGTACCGTAGTCGCATCTAAGTGGGCAAATGTTGTTGCTGGTGCAGGGTCTGTCAAGTCATCGGCTGGTACATATACCGCCTGTACAGATGTAATAGAACCATTTTTTGTAGATGTGATTCTTTCCTGCAGTGCTCCCATTTCTGTCTGAAGTGTAGGCTGATAACCTACCGCACTTGGCACACGGCCAAGCAATGCAGATACTTCAGAACCTGCCTGTGTAAAACGGAAAATATTATCAATAAATAATAATACATCTTTTCCACCCTGATCACGGAAATTTTCTGCAATGGTAAGTCCGGTAAGACCAACTCGCATACGTGCTCCAGGTGGTTCATTCATCTGACCAAATACCATTGTTGTCTTTTCAATAACTCCGGACTCTGTCATTTCATAATATAAATCGTTTCCTTCACGAGTACGTTCACCAACACCAGTAAATACAGAATATCCACCGTGTTCTGTTGCAATATTACGAATCAATTCCTGAATCAATACTGTTTTTCCTACTCCGGCACCACCAAAAAGACCAATTTTACCACCTTTCTGGTATGGACAAAGTAAGTCAACAACTTTGATTCCTGTTTCTAATACTTCTGTATCCGTTGCCTGTTCTGCAAAAGTAGGAGCTTTTCTATGAATTGGTAAATAATCCACTCCCTCTGGTGCAGGTTTTTCATCAATAGGCTCTCCTAATACGTTAAAAATACGTCCTAATGTCGCTTCCCCAACAGGTACTGTAATTGGGGCACCAGTGGAAACAGCTTGCATTCCACGTACCAAACCATCTGTTGGGCCCATTGCGATACATCGAACTGTATCATCACCGAGATGCTGGGCTACTTCAACGGTAAGATTACTTCCATCTTTTCTCTTAATGCGGATTGCATCATTGATTTCTGGAAGCTTTCCTTCGCTGAATTTAATATCTAAAACGGCCCCGATAATCTGGGTGATTTTCCCAATATTTTGTTCTGCCATTTTTTCACTCCTTATATCTAAAATCATTTCTAGTTCAATGCTTCTGCACCAGAAATGATCTCTGTTAATTCCTGTGTAATTGCTCCCTGACGGGCACGGTTATATGCAAGAGACAATGCAGCAATCATTTCTTCTGCATTGCTGGTCGCAGAATCCATCGCCTGCATTCTGGCCCCATTCTCACTTGCATGCGATTCTACAAATGCACCGTAAATCAAACTGCAAACGTATTTCGGAATAATCATATCCAGTGATTCTTCCGCTTCCGGTTCATAGTTCATAGGAGTCTTTGTGTCTTCTTCCTTCGCCATTGTTTCATCAAATTCTACAGGAAGTAATTTAACCAACTTTGGAATATGGACAACCGTATTCTTAAAACTTGTATATGCCAGATAAATCTCACCAATTTCACCTGCTGCATAACGTTCTAATACTTCTTTTCCAAGTTCCATCGCATCGCCATAGTTTGGTTCTTCAATCATGTCAGACCGGTCAGCCACAATAGAAAAGCCTTTTCTGTCCAACACTTCCATTGCTTTATGACCAACTGCGTAGATATCCACATCTTGTTTATTTAAATTACTTTCTGTCAACAATTTAGCCACATTGTTGTTATATCCTCCGGCAAGTCCTCTGTTGGAAGATACCACGATCACCGCTTTTTTCTCTGATCCATTTGCTGTCAGATATGGATGTTTGATGGTACCGGATTTTTGTAGAATTGATGTCACTGTAGCGTACATTTTGTCGAAATAAGGCTTAGATTCCTCAGCTCGTGCTCTTGCCTTCTGAAGCTTAACAGTAGAAACTAGCTTCATGGCTTTTGTAATCTGCTGGGTACTCGTAACACTTTCTTTTCGTCGTTTGATATCAATCATGGACGCCATGCCTTAAGTCACATCCCTTCTACTTCTTAAATTCCTGTTTGAACTCTTCGATTGCCTTGATCATCAGTTTTTCCGTATCGTCTGAAATTACTTTTGTATCACGGATAGAAGCAAAGATTTCAGGATATTTGGTATCAATAAACTCTAATAGACCTTTTTCAAAATCTAATACATCCGCTACTTCAATATCCAGTAAGTATTTTCTTGTAGCGGCATAAATTACAACAACCTGTTTTTCTACTGCCATTGGCTGATACTGAGGCTGTTTTAAGATTTCTTTAATACGTTCTCCCTGTGCCAGACGTTCCTTGGTATCTGCATCCAATTCAGATCCAAACTGTGCAAATGCTGCCAGTTCACGGTACTGAGCCAGGTCTGTACGAATTGGTCCTGCAATTTTTTTCATCGCTTTGATCTGAGCAGAACCACCTACACGGGATACAGATAACCCTGCATTGATTGCAGGACGGAAACCGGCATTGAACATTTCTGTTTCTAAGTAAATCTGTCCGTCTGTGATAGAAATTACGTTTGTAGGGATATATGCAGACACATCCCCAGCCTGTGTTTCAATAATTGGAAGAGCTGTTAAGGAACCTCCGCCTAACTTATCAGAAAGTCTTGCTGCACGTTCTAATAATCTGGAATGTAAGTAGAATACATCCCCAGGATAAGCTTCACGTCCAGGTGGACGACGAAGTAATAAGGACAGGGTACGATAAGCAGTCGCATGTTTACTTAAATCATCATAAATAACCAATACGTCTTCTCCATTTTCCATCCATTCTTCTCCGATGGCACATCCTGCATATGGCGCAATATATTGTAATGGAGCTAATTCACTTGCTGTGGATGCTACAATCGTTGTATAATCCATAGCACCATATTCTTCTAATGTTTTTACGATATTGGCAACGGTTGAAGCTTTCTGTCCGATTGCAACATAAATACAATGAACGCCCTGCCCCTTCTGATTGATAATGGTATCAATGGCAATGGCTGTTTTTCCTGTCTGACGGTCACCGATAATTAACTCACGCTGTCCACGTCCAATCGGAACCATGGCATCAATAGCCTTAATTCCCGTCTGAAGAGGGGTATCTACTGCTTTACGGGAAATAACCCCAGATGCTACCCTCTCAATTGGTCTTGTTTTTGTTGTTTCGATTGGTCCTTTTTCATCGATTGGCTGTCCCAATGCATTTACAACACGTCCTGTCATGGCATCTCCAACTGGAACTTCTACGACCCTTCCAGTTGTCTTTACGATGTCTCCTTCATTAATGTTTTTATTATCACCTAATAATACTGCACCGACATTATCTTCTTCCAGGTTTAAGATCATTCCGTACACGCCGCCTGGAAATTCGAGAAGTTCTCCCTGCATTGCGCTTTCTAGACCGTGGATACGGGCAATACCATCAGCTACCTGAATTACAGTTCCAACATCAGAAGTTTCTAATTTTGTAGAATAATTCTTAATCTGCTCTTTGATCACAGAGCTAATTTCTTCTGGTCTTAAATTCATGGAGCCTTTTTGCACCTCCTATAATTAATTTAACTGAATCTGATTCAAAGCCTTTGCCATATTTGCAAGCTTTGTCTTAATACTGCTGTCAACCACACGGTCATCGATACGGATTACCATCCCTCCAATGAGACTTTCATCTATGGTATATTCTACTTCAAATGACTCATACTCTGTAATTTCCAGCAATCTCTTTACAATTGCATCCTTTTGCTTTTTGGTCAACTTCATCGGTGTAGAAACTTTCGCCACACCAATTTTTTCATATTCTTTGATACGCCTTTCGATATAAGTGAAAATATCCAAGATTTCATTATAACGACCTTTTCCTACAATAATTGTTAAAAATCCCGTCATATCATCGCTGACCTTTCCCTTAAAAATCTTTTCGATGATCTGAATCTTTTCTTCACCCATGATCTTCGGATGATTGAGTAATTTGAGAAGCTCTTCATTTTCTTCAAAAATTTGTTTTACAGACAGGACCTCTTCCTTCATCTGTGGAATATCTTCTTTCTCCAGAGCCAGCTCAAACAACGCATCACCGTACGTTTTGCTTACTAGCTTAGCCATGTCTGATCACCCATCTCTTTTAATGTTTCTTCAATAAGAGCTGCCTGTTTCTTCTCATCGACAGACTGTGCAATGATTTTTGCCGCCATGGCAGATGCAATTGCAATCATCTCTGTCTTTACTTCATCCTTTACTTTTTTCTTTTCTAATTCCACTTCCGCATTGGCACGGGAAATAATGCGTGCCGCCTCTTCTTTTGCATCGGCAACAATTTCTTCCTCTTTTTTCATCGCTTTTTTGCGGGCATCGGCAAGA
This sequence comes from Lachnospiraceae bacterium, assembly GCA_036311565.1. Classification (GTDB taxonomy): domain Bacteria; phylum Bacillota; class Clostridia; order Lachnospirales; family Lachnospiraceae; genus Fimousia. Next base: position 31,243 of record JAXJPR010000003.1, on the reverse strand, counting down.
ATCTGATCAGCTTCTTTATTAATATTCTTTAGCTTACTTTCATAATCTGCTCGCAACTTACTGGCTTCTTCTTTGTCTGCCGCTGCTGCTGCCTGCTCATTCATAATTCTTTCCCGGCGGTCATTTAAAATTTTCTTTACCGGTTCAAATAAAATATAAGAAAGTGCCATGAATAACAGCAGTACACAGATGGCTTGTAAAATGACATCAAAGCCTAACTGTAAATCCAAGCCAAAAATTCTTCCATCCATTATTTGGCCTCCTTCTGGATTGTCATCATGTTATCTCTTATCCTAATTTCGCGTATAATGGGTTTGCATATAATAAAATTAAGCCGATAACCAATCCGTAAAGACCTGTTGTTTCTGCTACTGCCTGGCCTAAAAGCATAGTAGATGTAATATCCCCCTTTGCTCCAGGATTACGTCCTACAGCTGCAGCACCCTGACCCGCTGCGTATCCCTGACCAACCCCAGGACCGATACCTGCGATTAATGCTAAACCTGCTCCAATTGCTGAACATGCTAAAACTAAACCTTCGTTTGTAATATTACTCATAGTAAAATTCCTCCTTAAATATTCTTTTCATTAAGCATTAGTTACGCTTATCACTAATATATACCATACTTAACATGGCAAATACATATGTCTGAATTGCTCCTGAAAACAAATCAAAATATGCATGCAAAAATGTCGGCACCCCTAATTTTGCAAAAATAGGAAGCAGACCATACCATAATCCTAACATTACCGTACCAGCCATAACGTTACCAAACAAACGCAATGACAAGGATAATGGTGTTGCGAATTCACCAATCAGATTGATTGGAAATAAGAATGGCAGGGGCTTGAATAAATCTGTAAATACCCCAAGTCCACTGGTCTTAAATGCACCGTATTGAATCAGCACAAATGTGATCAATGCCAGTGCCAGCGTCGTCCCATAATCAGCAGTCGGTGGTCTTAGACCAAACAGCCCTGAAATATTGGAAAGAAAAATGAATAACATAATCGTTCCAATATAATTGACGAAGCTTTTTGCCTGACGTCCCATACTTCCTTTTACGATGCCTTCCAGTGCTTCTACCAGAAATTCAATAAAATTCTGGAAGCCATTGGGCACATCATAGTCTTTCATAATACTATGCCGTGCGGCCAGTGCAAAAATAAGAATTGTCACTGCCACAATGAACGTCGTAACATGGGTCGTGGTAATCCACACCTGCTGACCAAATAGATCGATTGGAACCAGATAATGAGCCATAAAGTCTACATCATTCTCTGCCAGCATTAAGGCACTTCCTGGTCCAGAAATCAAATTGGTCATCAAACTTCCCATAGCATCTCCTCCTTACTTTAATATTTTTTTTGTAATATAATCATTTGTGATCCGCTGCATAAGGGCGGATATTTTTATTCCCATCAATGCAAGAATGACTCCCAGGAAACATAAAAAATGAACCTTAATTGCAATGACTGCCACAACTGCCATCATAAGGAATCGAAACAATGCCCGTTTCGTCATATAACTATTGGCTGTCTTTGAATCCATATCAAGGGCACCATCAATGGAATAAAGCATATGAAAAGTAATGCCAATAGAAACACATACGCCCATAATCACTCCTAGTAGATAGCAGATGTTTCCCTTTGTTATTATCATACCCAAAATCCCGGCTGCCACTCCAAAGATTATGATTCCAATCACCAGATCCAAAAGGGTCTCGTTCATTTCTCTAAGCTTTCTTTTCATCATTGTCAGACTCCTTTTCATCTTCATTAGCATTTTTTACCAGAGTATAGATCCCCCGGAAACCTCCGGCTACTCCTAATAGTAAAAAAGGAATAAAAAAATGGGTCGAAAACTTCTCATCTAGCCAGAGCCCGATAAACATACACAGAAAAATAGACGTAAGCATGGTAATCCCTAGCTGAGTCACCAATGATAACGTTTTTAATACTGTATGATTCTTCTTCATCATGCTCCTCCTTTTCGGAAGTATTCACCCACATAATAGAGAGGTTCTTTATGATTTTTACCATTTTCTCATTTGTTCCTCATTTTCATATTATAACATTTATACAAAAATATATCCACTGTAATTTTACGCCTATGCAAAAAAGGAAGAGCGTTCAATTGAATTCCCTTCATTTTTTATAGTCAATTATTATTGATTATTTTTCGCCCGCTTCATTAAACTGAAAGCTCAGCTCCTTGCTCTGGTAATTAACTTTTCTATTTCCAAAAATATTTGTATAGAAATAACAGACAGGATATTTTGATTCCTGTCTGTTATTTTTACTCTCCATAAAAACAGTTGTTTCTAATGTTTTTGAAGAGTTTATAAAAAATACATCCCCTAGGGCCTTCAATGAAATCCCATTCATAATATAAAACGTATCAATGATAAAATTGTGACACAAATCCAGGAAAATTTTTTCAAAAAATAGTACTTTCTTAATTTTATTGAATGCTTTCTGCCATTTTGATCAGTTCTTCTTTTTCGGCCCTTCCCTGAATCGCATAGATGATGTTTCCATCCTCAAAAAAGAGACTGGCGGATCCGTTCTCATCGATTGCATATTGGGCTTTTTTCCCGTCAATTGTAATTTCCTCTGGTTTTTCTCCATCAGATGACAATGCAAGAGTCACACTGTCTGCATCTCCCTGAATATAGGTCAGTACATTTCCTTCTTCATTGGTCCAGGTAATAAAACACTGTCCTAATAAATCATCTTTTTCTTCCTGCGCTTTTTCATACCCCTCCGGTATCTCAGTCGGTTCTTTCCAGATTATTTCTCCATCTGCATCGACAGATGTTTCCTCATTTTCGATTTCTATATAGTTTGGAAATACCGTATAAATCAAATCTTTCATTTTTTCCCGGATCGGTTCCACGGCTACTACGGATGATGTACATAATACCAGCAAAAGCACTGTAATCAAGGCGTATCGAAGTTTCAGATGTTTTCTTTTTCCAGTTTGCAGTCTTTCTGATTTTTCATATTTAAAATGAGTATTCATAAGTTCCTTCATCCTCCGGCAAAAATGTTGGGAAAATTTATGTAAACCTTTTGAATTTACAGATTCTTCCATGTCTTTTATTTCTTCTTCACAGGCCATTTTAACTGCCCGTTTTAATTGTTCATCCGTCATTTGTAACATATCCTCCTTCCATCATTAGATTTTTTAACTTATCTCTGGCCCTTTTTGAAATTTGTCTGATGTTATCTGATGTTTTCCCGAGAATGTTTCCGATTTCCATGGATGATAATCCATTATAATACTGAAGATATAATACTTCTTTATAAGGATATGGCAGCTGCTTCATACATTTTACTAATCCATCTCCTTCTTCTTTTTTAATGATCTTTTGCTCAAGATTATCGTTATGAAAATTACCATTCTGAATCACATTATCGTCAAAAACAACTTCTTGTTTTCGATTGGTTCTGCGGAAATCATCATATATTTTATTCTTTAATATAGTAACAATATAATTCCATGTTCTGTGACAAGATTTATTCCTCTTTTTTTCTGAATATTGGAATAACATAATATTTTTCTGTTTTTTCTTCTCTTTTAAAAATTCTTTTAAAACATTATAAGTTTCTTCATCAATTCCATCCATATGTGAAATCAAAGTCAAAAAAGTCTCATGGACCATATCCTCTGCTCTCTCTTCCTCTTTTACCATATGGTAGGCCACATGATATAGATAATCTTTATAACATTTATATAATAAAATAAATTTTTCTTTCTTTTCATTTGTCTGCAAGAGTAACAAATAGGAAAGCATATCTATCACCTCTTTATTCCTCTATTTTTTATCTTTTTTATGATGAACACCATAATTTTGTAAATGCTGATCTTTTACATCTATCTATAAGAACGTATGAAAATAAAATTTGTGACATAAAAATAAAAAATTTTTATATTTTTTCATAAAAAAAGAAGGAGCTTTGGTTATAATAAAAGTTCCTTCTTAAATATCTCACAGATTAATAATCAATTTTATCGTCTTTTTCCGTCGGTACACCAATGCTATAATACGTCATCACTGCCTTTGCCACCAAACGCCCATGTTCATCTTTCATTTCAACATCATAAATACTCAATGTCTTTCCAGGCTTTACTTCCGTTGCAATTGCTGTGATCTCTCTTGAAGCTCTGGTACCACGCAGATAGTTAATCGTTCCAGTGGAAGTTACAATATAAAACCCTCGGCTAAGGGCTGCAGTTCCTCCTACCGTATCGGCCAGCGAAAATAACACACCTCCATGAATGGCTCCATAAGGATTCAGCATCCGTTCTTCAATCTTCATATAACCAACGGCTCGTCCTTCTGAAGCTTCCAGGATCTGCATTCCCATATCCTGGGCATGACCAATTTGTTTTTTGGGTTCAAAGTTTAATCTTTCATCGCCCATAATTACTCTTCTCCGCGGAATACGATTTTTCCACTTCTCCAGTCCATGTCATCTACAATGGCCAGAGATTCTAAATGAATTCCTCTGTCACGAATCAGTTTTCCGCCAATCTGAAAACCTTTTTCAATAACAATTCCAGCACCAACTAATTCTGCTCCAGAATCTTCTACCAATGCTGCCAGACCTTCCAATGCTTTTCCATTAGCAAGAAAATCATCGATTAATAATACTTTATCTCCTTCTCCAAGAAAATCCTTAGAAACAATAATGTCATAAACTCTTCCATGAGTAAAAGATTCTACTTTGCTGGTATATACTTCACCACTGATATTTTTTGTTTTTGATTTTTTCGCAAATAAAACTGGAACGCCAAATTCCTGCGCTACCACACATGCAATTCCAATTCCTGATGCTTCAATAGTCAGAATCTTATTGATTTCTTCTCCTTCAAATCTACGTTTAAACTCTTTCCCTATTTCCTGAAATAATCCGATATCCATCTGATGGTTTAAAAAACTATCTACTTTTAAGACGTTTCCCTGTTTAATCACACCGTCTTTTCTAATTCTGTCTTTTAATAATTGCATGTCCTACTGCTCCTTACCTTTCGTCCATTTCTAATACAGATTTTTATTTTCTTTACTATAGCATATATGGCTACGTATTCTCAATAATATTTCTATTTTTCAAAAAATTTTTGTTTTTTGTATTCATTCTCACAAATGGGAAAAACCAGAGGCATAACAGCCCCTGGCTTCTCTCATAAATCCATTTACTTAACCTTCAATCATCTGAATTCTTCTTACATGTCTTTCATCATTAGAAAATGGTGTATCTAAGAATGTATCCACAATCTTAATTGCCAGTCCAGGACCAGTTACTCTTGCACCTAATGCAAGAATATTGGCATTGTTATGCTCTCTTGTTGCCTGTGCACTAAAGCAATCGCCACAAAGAGCTGCCCGGATCCCTTTTACTTTATTTGCAGTAATAGAAATACCAATTCCTGTACCGCAGATAATAATTCCATTTTCACATTCACCTGATGCAACTGCATTAGCAACTGCTTTTCCATAAATAGGATAATCAACAGATTCTTCGCTATAACAGCCATAATCCTTATATTCCAGCCCTCTTTCCTCTAAATGTGCCATAATTTCCCGTTTTAATGCGTATCCGCCGTGATCACAGCCAATTGCTATCATATCTTCTTCCTCCTGCAATGATGTTAAAATTTTGTTTTCCATATTTTATCTACAAGCTGCTGTATTTGTAAAAAGCAACATTCGTATTCTTCCTGACTTTTACCATAAGGATCCTTAATATCACCAATCTCACCTGCATATTCATAAATAGTGACTACCTCTTGAAATCCTTCATAATTATCCATAACTTTTTTCTTTTGATCTTCTGTCATTGTAATGATAATGGTATCTTCTGTAATTTCTTTCTGCTCTAACTGAGCGGATAGAAAATCATAAATTGTATACCCATGTTTTCGTACAATATCTGCTGCTCTTGTATGTACTGGCTCTTCAAATAATACAACCAGTCCACGGGAACAAACTTCAACACAGTCCAGTCCCTCTTCCTCCACTTTATGGCGCAGTACAACTTCTGCCATAAAACTGCGGCAGGTATTATTGGTACTTACAAAAATAAATTTCAAATCGTCCCTCCTTTACACCTCTATTCTTTCATAACCAGCCGCCTTTGTCAGCCGGTTCATGATAGCAAAACCATTCTCTCCTGATTCAAACACTTGTGAATAAATCACCGAAACATCTTCATGATCAAATCTACGTAATACATCATATAAATGAGATGCAATTGTACTGTCACACTCTTTTGTTCCTATAGAAAGTACCACATCTGCTTTATATTGCGTGGCGGTTTCATCTGTTGCAATGACCCCCGCTTTTCTGCCTTCCAGATGTTCCTTCTTAATTTGCTGATTAATATAAGAAATCACTGCTTCCTCTTCTCCTGATACTAAGAACAATGGAGCTTTAGGCGCATAATGTTTATACTTCATTCCTGGTGCTTTGGGAACAATTTCTTTACCTTTGGGACTTCCAGTTACTGCCGGATCAATCCCAATTTCTATACCGAGCACTTCTTCTAACATCTTTGGAGTAATAAATCCAGGTCTCAAAATCATCGGTCTTTCACTAGAAAAGTCTACAATCGTAGACTCGATTCCGATTCCAACCATTCCTCCATCTAAAATACAAGGAATTTTCCCATTCATATCTTCAAAAACATGCTCTGCTTTCGTTGGACTTGGCCTTCCAGACGTATTGGCACTAGGCGCTGCAATTGGACACCCACTTTCCCTGATCAGAGCCAATGCAATCGGATGATTTGGCATCCGAATGGCCACTGTGGATAGACCTCCCGTTGTACCAACAGGCACAATTGCTGATTTTTTTAATATAATTGTTAATGGTCCTGGCCAAAAAGCTTTTGCTGCCTTCCATGCAGTTTCTGGAATTTCCTCTGCCAATGGAATCAGATTTTTCATATCTGCAATATGAAGAATCAATGGATTGTCAGAAGGTCTTCCCTTTGCAGCATAAATTTTTGCTGCAGCATCTGGTTCTAATCCATTGGCTCCTAATCCATAAACCGTTTCTGTTGGGAACGCAACCAGTTCATTTTGTTTGATCCACTTAGCTGCTTCCGCAATGGCTGTTGTATCAATATTTTCTTGATTCATTTTTAATAATTTTGTATACATAAGCATTTCCTTCCATTAAATATTATATCAGAAGGAACTGTTTAAGTCCACTTTTCATAGGAATTCCTTTTCTTTTAAAGAATTTCTTTTTCAGGTCAGTCATATAATAGAAAAATAATATGTGTTGAGGTTCTTTATGAAACGAATCCTATTTCCCCTCTGCCTCTTGCTTTTTTCCTTCTTTTGCTCAAGGCAGGGATATCGCATGGTAACCACTTTAATGAAGCCAGCAACTCCTGTTACGGTCGTCATTGATGCCGGTCACGGCGGAAGCGATCCTGGCAAAGTTGGAATTGGCAATCTTTTAGAAAAAGATATTAATTTAAGTATCGCCAAATATTTAAAAAAATATTTGGAAGCAAATGATGTACGAGTCATTATGACCCGGGAAACGGATCAGAGTCTGTCAACTTCTACTACCAACTCAAAAACTTCTGATTTATCCAATCGAAAGGAGATTATCTTTCAAAATAATCCTGTTGCTGCTATCAGTATCCACCAAAACAGCTATACGGCCCAATCTATCCACGGTGCTCAGGTATTCTATGGACAAAATATAGAAAAAAGCAAACAACTGGCAGAAATTCTTCAAAAAAGGCTGTTAGAGATGGATTCTTCCAACCACCGCACTCATAAAGCAAACACCGACTATTATCTTTTTCGTGACAATCCCTATACGACCGTAATTGTAGAATGTGGTTTTTTATCTAATCCGGAAGAAGCTTCCTGGTTAAACGATAAGGATTATCAAAAAAAAATCGCCTGGTTCCTTCATTTAGGAATTATGGAATATATTAAAAATAAATCTAATTAATCTCCAAAGGATTCTGTCACCATGATAAGAAGAACATAGCCGCAGACATAAAATCTGCGGCTCATAAAAGTAATCAATGGCTTATGCGGGCTATGAATTTTTACAATAATGCCATAGTTTTAATATTGCGTCACCTTCGTATAATGAACTTTGGAAATCTCCCCCTTTGTATCTTCTATAAAATCTTTCATATAACAATCCGCCTCACAAACCATTTGGTTCATTTTCTGAAGATTTTCATCATTTACCAAGGTATCTTCTACCTGTACTTGTAACCCCAATTCGTAAAAATCTGTCAGCTGACTGCTATTATATATTGTTTCTTTTTTCATAAAAATCCCTTCATCTTTGGAATTATAAGTAATTTAGGCATAGTTATCCAAATATTCCCCCGATTCAACAAAGACCTTTGGATGCATGTGATAATATATAGGTTTCATTCTCAAATTTGAGCATATAATAGTATTACACTAGAAAGTCAGCGCCTCTTTCTATTCCTATTATACCTATAACTGGAAAATATTTCAATATATAATTGTAATTTTTTGGAAATTAGAAAGAAAAGCTTTACACAATGAAAATGACACATTATACTATATCTAATAAGATGGTATTATTATAATCTTAATGGAAAGGATGTGAGGAAATTGAGAATTGAAAAAATTAATGAAAATCAAATTCGATGTACTTTGACAAAATCTGATTTAGAAGAACACAAAATGCTTTTGAACGAACTCGCTTTTGGTAGTGATAATGCCAAAGATCTTTTCCGTGATATGATGGCCCAGGCCTCTGACGAAGTGGGTTTTGAAGCAGGCGATATTCCTTTAATGATAGAAGCTATTCCAGTTTCTTCCGAAAAACTGGTTCTTATTATTACGAAGATGGATAATCCAGAAGAATTTGATGACAAATTTTCTAAATATATGAAACCATTGGAAGGACTGATGGATCTGGATGAAGAAGATTCTGTGGTAGAAGCTGATTCCACATCTTCTTTTGAAGATTCTAAAGAAGAAAAAGAAATTTTTTCTCCTTTTAGTCAGATTTTAAATGAAGCGAAAAAATTAGCGGAGAAAAAACTGGATTCTGAAAAAGAACATGAGAAAAAAAACTCTCATAAACTTCCAGAAACTCATCGCATTTATCGTTTTCCATCTTTAGCGCAAGCGATGGATGCATGCCAGAAAATTTATCCTTTATATGAAGGCGACAACACCTTATATAAAGATCCTGAAGATAATTTTTATTATCTGGTAATGGCACGAGGAAATCATTCTCAGGAGCAATTCCATCAGATGGGTAACATTCTGTCAGAATTTGGACTGCGCATCCCATATAGTTATGGGGCCAACGCATATTTTGAGGAACATTTTACAAAAATTCTGGAAAGCAATGCGATTCAGATCCTGGCTTCCCTTTAATTTTTTGTAAAACAAAGGAAATCTTTTTGATTAAAATGATAAATACGTTTCTTATCAGAGAAAAAAATAAGGAGAAAATCCATTGGATTTTCTCCTTATCTTTTTCTTTTCTTATGTACGACAATTAGTCTTCAGAGCTGATTGCTCCTACTGGACATCCATCTGCGCAAGAACCACAATCTAAACATGTAGCTGCATCGATTTCGTATTTTCCATCACCTTCAGCGATAGCTCCAGCTGGACAAGTAGATTCACAAGCTCCACAAGAGATACATTCATCAGAAATTACATATGCCATAGTTATTTCCTCCTTATATAATAGTACTATTTCTACACTGATAAAATTTTATCATGCTCATTAATATAATAATACACTTGGACATTTATAGCAAGTTCTTTTTTTCTCATCTACTAGTAATCATTTTCCAGTAGAAACTGTTAGACTTTAAAAACTATTGTACTTCGATACTTGTTTTCTCTAAAAACTTGTACTATACTAATGAATACAGATTGAAAAAAGGAGGTACTTTCATTATGGCACAGATTACAAAGGATATGATTATTGGCGACATCTTAGCGCTTGACCAGGATCTCGCTTATGTCTTAATGGCTTCTGGTATGGGATGTGTTGGATGCCCATCTGCACGCGGTGAATCTTTAGAGGAAGCAGCTTTTGTACACGGTATGGACGTAGATGAGCTTCTTAATAAATTAAATGAATATTTAGCTACTAAAAATTAATTTTACACAAAAAGAGAAGAACTCTTAAGTAGTTCTTCTCTTTTTTCTTCCGAACAAACGGCGTTTTTTCTTTTTTTCTGCTGCTACTCCAATCTCTGCTCGCGCTCTTTGGTAGCTGCGCATCATTTCATCAAATTTTTGATATCTGGCATTCTCCAGCTCTTCCTGTTCACGAAAATGATAATCCATTTCCTTTACGACCTGGTCTGCCACCCGCTGTCCCATTTGTTTACTTAAAGATACTTCATGATTTTTTAAAGCCTGTCCTACAATTTTTACCATAACATCCTGAAATTGCATCATTTTTTGATTCTGGTCTTCTGGAAATGGAATTACTTTTTGTTCACCTTCCATCTCTTTTTCTGGTACCAACAACTGTGGAACAATCTCTTTGATAGCTCTTAGATGTACCCCTTTTTCTTTTAGTTCTCTTACTTCCATTAGAAGTTTCATCTCTTTATCACCGTAATAGCGATGCCCCATTTCATTTCTTGGAATCGGAAGCTCTAATTCCTCTTCCCAATAACGAAGCACGTGAGTTTCCACGTCCAGTTCCCTGGCCGCATCAGAAATCATTCTTCTTTTCTCCATGGCCTGTCCTCCCGCCTCTATCGTTATATTTATTATAACAATCAGATATTAGGGGCACAATAAAAAGCCTCATCTAATTGTTGAGACTTTTCTTGTTTTATCTTTCTTTATTTGCAAATTTCGTGTACTGTCCCAGCCATGCCAGTTCAATACTTCCTGTAGAACCACTTCGCTGTTTTGCTACAATGATTTCAGCAAGATTTTTCTTCTCCGTATCCGGATTATAATAATCATCACGATAGATGAACATAATAACGTCTGCATCCTGTTCGATAGATCCGGATTCACGCAGATCTGACAACACCGGCTTATGATCTGTACGGCTGTCAACCGCGCGGTTTAACTGAGATAATGCAATGATCGGTGCATCAATTTCCCTTGCAAGTGCTTTTAAAGAACGGGAAATTTCAGAAATTTCTTGCTGTCTGGATTCTGTCTTTCCGCTTCCTGCCATTAACTGGAGGTAATCGATAATTACTAAGCCTACACCCTGGGACTGTTTATAACGACGACACTTTGAACGAATTTCGGAAATCGTAAGGCCAGGAGTATCATCAATAATCAACGGCGAATGCCCAATCACCGCTGCACTTTCCATTAACTTTTCCCAGTCCTGATCCTCCAGTTCTCCAGTACGGATCAACTGGGAATCAATCATCGCTTCCATAGACATGAGACGGGTAACTAACTGTTCCTTTGACATTTCCAAACTAAAGATTGCCACCGGAATATTCTGCCGGAATGCCACATGTTGAGCGATATTTAATACGAATGCTGTTTTCCCCATAGCCGGACGGGCAGCTACAATCAGCAGCTGCGAAGGATGTAGTCCTGTTAATTTATAATCCAGATCAGTAAATCCTGTTGGAACTCCAGTAATTTTTCCTTTGTTTTTTGATGCTTCTTCTATCTGATCTAATGTATTTAATACCACATCACGGATTGGTATAAAATCTTCCCTGCCGCTGGCATTTTGAAGAAGATGAAACACATCCTTTTCCGTCTCTTCCAAAATGCTGGAAAAATCATCTTTCCCAAGATAACAATCTGCCGTTATCTTTTCTGTTACCTTGATTAATTTACGCAGAACGGATTTTTCTTTTACAATTCCTGCATATTGTTTCGCATTGGCAGAGGTTGGAACAGTTTCCACCAATTCACGAATATATTCTAAACTCTGCACGGATTCCGGCACCTGTTTTTCCTTCAGTTTATTTTGAAGAGTAATTAAATCTACCGGTTTTCCTTCTTTATAAAGATCTACCATTGCCTCGAATAAAATTCCATTGGTATTCTGATAAAAATCTTCTTTCACCAGAACATCTGCCACTTCAATAATGGCATCCCGGTCCATCAGCATAGAACCGATTACAGATTTTTCTGCTTCTGGGCTATTTGGTTGTACCTTTTTGATAAATGCTTCATCCATGGTGAATTTTCCTGCCTTCGCTTTCTAAAATTGATGCAGCTGCATCTGATTATTTTTCTACTACTTTTACTTTTAACTTTGCAGTTACTTGCGGATGTAATTTTAATGTTACGTTATGAACACCTAAAGATTTAATTGGTTCTACAGACATTTTTTTCTTATCTAATTTGTAGCCAAGCTGTTTTTCTGCTTCTGCAGCTACTTCTTTTGTAGAAATAGAACCGAATGTCTTTCCACCTTCTCCGACTTTCATCTTTAAGATTACTTCTTTTGCTTCAATTTGTGCTGCCAGTGCTTTTGCTTCTTCTAATTTTTGGGCTGCAATTTTATCTTCATTTTTTTTCTTTAATTTTAAATCATTTAAGTTTTTATTGGTTGCTTCTACACCAAGATTCTTTTTCAAAAGAAAATTTCTTGCGTATCCGTCATTTACATTTACAATTTCATCTTTTTTTCCAAGGGATTTTACATCCTGTAATAAAATTACTTTCATATTATAATTCTCCTTCTTGTTTCATTCTCAATAACAGGCCTTTTAAGACCTCTTTTGCATCTTCTACATTCATATTCTTAAGCTGTGCACCAGCCACTGTCATATGTCCGCCACCGCCTAATTTTTCCATAATGATCTGAACATTTACTTCATCAATGGAACGTGCACTGACATAAATGGTATCGCCAAGATTGGTCAATACAAACGACGCTGTAATTCCTTCAATATTAAGAAGCTGATTCGCGACCTGTGCTCCCAATACCGTAGGGCTGTCAATTCCATTTCCATTTAAAGTTCCAATGGCATATTCTTTCTCAAACAATTCTGAATTGCTTACCGCCCTTGCACGAATCTGATATGTCTTTAAATTATCACGGAAAATCTTTCTGACTCTTGTCACATCCGCTCCGTTCCGACGCAAAAACGCTGCCGCTTCAAAGGTACGAACTCCTGTCTGAATGACAAAATTATTCGTATCGATCAGAATTCCTGAATACATGGCATCTGCCTCTACTGGACGCAGCTTTGGTTTCGTCGCCACATATTGAAGAATTTCTGCTACCAGTTCACAGGATGAGGACGCATATGGCTCAATATAAGACAAGGTTGCAGAACGTATCGTATCCTTTGTCTGACGATGATGGTCAATGACAACGACTGTATGCAGCTTTTTAAACAATTCTTCACATTCCGTATAATTTGGACGATTCACGTCTACTACCACCAGCATGGAGTCTTTATCATTGGCAAGATTTAATGCTCTTTCGCTGTTAATAAACATATCTTTTTCGTATTCTTTATCTTCTTTAATCTTTGCAAGCATCTGCCGGACAGATATGCTTTCTTCATTCAATACAATATGAACATTCTTCTGAAGAGTCTTTGCCATGCGGTAAATACCGATTGCAGAACCAATAGAGTCAATGTCCGCAATTTTATGTCCCATAACAAAGATATTTTCTTTGGTTTCCATAATTTCCCGCAGTGCATGTGCTTTTACTCTTGCTTTCACACGGGTATTCTTCTCTACTACTTGAGATTTTCCTCCATAATAAGATACGTTTTCACCATCTTTAATAACTGCCTGATCACCCCCACGGCCCAAAGCCAGGTCCATCATCTGACTTGCAGATTCATAAGCTTCCACATAACTATCACAATTGACTGCCAGCGCAATACTCAAAGTCATAGCCATTTCATTTCCGACGTTAATTGAACGTACGTCATCCAAAATTGAAAATTTGGTATCTTTTAATTTTGGCAGATATTTTTGCTGGAAAAAGCAGATATACTTATCCTTTTCAATTTTCTTAACAATTGCATCCAGATTACACAAAAGTTTATTAATCCGGCGGTCAACCAATGTCAGAAGCAGTGAATGCTTCACTTCATCTGCGGACTCTAATACTTCTTCATAATTATCAATATAAATCAGTCCCGCCACCAGCTTCTGATTATCAACTTCCGCCTTAAATCTGCTAATTCTCGTTTCATCAAAGAAGTACATCGTGATCATCGTATTCTCTTCTTTGATTTTACGGATTTCTTTTTCACTTTTTTCTGCCAGATTTTCTTCCTCTCCATTCCGGATCCGTACGCGCTTCATCTCCACACGATACCTATATACTGGTGGTTCATTGGTACGGGCATTGACCTCTCCAACGACATGGATATATTTTGTGGTTCGATCCACCTCTTTATCCAGCAGCTTCTTTCCAAAATCAGGGAACATATCTCCAATACGGCTTTTTTTTGCATTTTCTTTTCCAACGATCTTCTGAAAAGCCGGATTGGTCCAGTATATATGTCCTGACTGATCCGTCAGTGCATACGGCACTGGCAATTCTTTTAAAATTTTCTTCTGAATGACATCATGATTCATCGAAAATTCCATTACTTCCTGCATAATTTCTTTGCGAAGAATAAAATAGCTTACAGCCACTAACACTGTAAACGCAACTACTGCTACTGCTAAGATCATTCCTGCTTTTACACTGACTGTAAATATTAAAATATCCAGAACAAAGAGGCCAATTAACATGACAAATGGAACAATCATGTATCGATTCAGACTACTTTTTTTAAGATCAAATTGATTCATATCCTACTCCATTATTTTGTGTATACATAGGTTTCTTCCATTTAGGATAAACTTTATTATATCATTATTATAAAAAAAAGTATAGTCTCCATAAATTCCATAAAAAGAAAGAAATGTCTCCTTCCTAGATTCCTTTTTCTATTACAAAAATCTCATCATCTTTTGCAATAATCGCTTTTGATGCGACCTGATAGAATAAGCTATGGTCAACGATTCCAGTAATGGCATCTAATTTTTCTGCCAATGCTTTTACATCTTTTACTTCCAAAAAAGAAGCTTCCATCAGATAATGCCCATCATCACTAATCACAAGACCCATCTTTTGAGCAGATTTTCTTTCTGTTACTGTTGCACCCAGCTCTTCTAAACATTTTTTCACATAACTTCTGCCAGAACGCACCACTTCTACGGTTACTGGATGTTCAAATGCCAGATGCTTTTCATATTTTTTTTCATCAGCGAGAAGTACATAATCCTTTGCCATAGATGCTACAATTTTTTCTCTGGTATGAATGCCGCCACAACTTTTTAAAGCATTCAGTTCTTGATCCACTTCATCACATCCATCAAATGCAAGATCAATGGCATCTGCCATCTCTAATGGCAATACTGGTATGTGATGTTTTATGCACAATTCCATCGTATCCCCCGATGGAGTAACTGCTGTAATGCATTTCTTTCCTCTCTCCAGCTCTTCAATTAAAAGACCGACTGTGGAACCCCCTCCTAATCCGACCATCATACCATCTTCAATCATTTCAAACGCTTTTTTTGCACATTTACGCTTCATAACAATCCTCCTATAAATTTCCACACTTTTTCCATTGGCTCTCGCCGTTTTATAAATGTATCATATCGTCTTTTTCCACAAATGACAACAGCCAGAGACCATATCCGGACTCTGGCTGCCAACAAATTTTATTTCAAACTATATACAAAAGAATTATTTTTTCTTATCTCCAATGAGACTTCCAATAATAAATGCCGCAATTGCAATGATAATGGCTGGAACGATAGCTGAAAATCCAAAGAAGCTGATTCCACCATTCGTAAGGACAATAAAGCTTCCCACTCCGGCAATGATGGAACAAATGCATCCTGTCGCATTGGCTTTTTTCCAGTACAGCCCGAATAAAATCGGACACAAGAACGTACATTCCAGTCCACCCATAGCAAAAATATTAATCCATACAATCAGATCCGGTGGATTGATAGTAAGCACAATGACCAACACCCCAATCAGTAAAGTGGTGAGCATACTCATTCGGCTGACTTTCTTTTCGGATTTTTTCTGTTCTTCCATATCTCTTAAATCTGCTTTCACAATATATGTCAAATAAATATCTTTAATAATTGTTGCAGATGCTAAAATCAAAAGAGAAGATACTGTTGACATAACTGCGGATAATGGAGCTGCAATAAATAATCCTGCCACCCATGGATTCATGTATTTTAATACAATTGCAGGAATTACATAATCGGTAGTGGTAAGTTCTGATGGTGAAATAATTGCATTGGCAAATACTCCTACCAAAACAGTGACGAACATTAAAATACCTACTACCACTGTTCCAATAATCATAGCACTATGCAAAGACTTTGTATCCTTATATCCCATACAGCGTACTGCTGTCTGCGGAAGCCCTAATACTCCCACCCCTACAGTTACCCAGAAGGATAATACCGTGGGCATTGGTACTGCTCCATTTGCATCAATGGATGTCCAGTGTGGAGCCACCTGATTTAAGGTTTCTACCATCTGTCCATAACCACCAGCTTCACTTACAACCGTAAATAAAATTAAAAAGCATCCAACTACCATAATAATTGCCTGAATAGTATCTGTTGTTACAACCGCTCTAAATCCACCAATGGAAGTATATAATATTACAATCACTCCAAACAGAATCAGACCATGGACATAAGAGATCCCTGTCATACTTTCTAACAATACTGCACCTCCCATGAACTGGGAAATCATCTGTGCAATAAAGAACAGTACCATACCAATCCCTGCTAAAATCACAACGGCTGGTGATTCATATCTGGCTCTCAGATAATCGGTAATCGTTACCGAATTGGTCTTTCTGGCAATAATAGCAAATTTCTTACCTAAAATGCCAAGAATTACAAATGCTGTTGGTACCTGAATAACGGATAATAGCACCCATGCCAATCCGGTAGAATATGCCATTCCAGGTCCTCCAATAAAGCTGCTGGCACTGGCAAAAGTTGCGATTAACGTCATGGCAAGAACCAGACCGCCCATGCTTCTTCCACCAATAAAATACTCATTAATAAATCCTTCGCTTTTTTTCTTTTCCTGCCTTTTACTTACAACAATTCCCACCACAAGGTTAAACAGCATATAGGCTGCCAATACTCCAATGACAATTATACTATATTTACTCATTTGTATCCTCCTTATTGAATTGATCTAAGTCAAAATTCTTAAAACACTTTTTGACTACAATTGCAGTAGCGATACAAAATGCTGGTATTCCGACACAACAACTTAAAACAAACCATAAGGGCAGTCCCATAATATAAATGTCTAACCCGCTCAGTCCATAACCGGTCACAAGCCACCAGATAAAAAATGCAACATACATGATCGCAGAGATTCTTGTTTCTTTATTTACTTGCTGTTCAATTTCTTTTTCTGTCATTTTTTCCACGTTTCATCCTCCTCTATTTCGTTTTCCCATAATATTTTTTCTAAAACCAATGATGTTTTTCACAAGCTTTATAGATTCCATCTTCAACATTCTTTGTTGTGACATAATCCGCTTTTTCTTTTAGTGCATCACAGGCATTTCCCATGGCCACACAATAAAACTGATCATCGAACATACACAGATCATTATAATCATCTCCAAAAACGATGACATCTTCCGGCTTTCCAGCAGCATATTGCAACATACGAAGGATTCCCTCTTTTTTTGCATCCGGCTGAAACATCAGGTAATCCGGTACAAAACGAAGATTTCCTACCGTGTCTTTTAAAGTAAGGCGGTATTCTTCTTCTTTTGGAATGGAAATATACATTTTATAAATGTCCGGTTCTTTCGACGGATTAAATTCCTCATCAATAATATAAGTGGTCGGTTCCTTTCTTTCTCCCACTTGATCATAAAATAAATGGCTATTGGCATAGACCTTCTTGGAATCATCCAAAGCCACTAATACACCATACCCAAGTTCCAATGCCTGACGATAAATGGCTAATGATTTTTCATAATCAAGGGGCCTGTTTTCCTGTAATTTCCCTTGATAAAAAATACCATGTCCTCCATTGCAGACCATATTGGCAAATCCATGCTTTGCTCGAAATGGTTCTGCTTTATAATAAGCTCTGCCAGTTGCAATAGAAACAAAATGTCCTGCTTCCTGCAGTTTTTGAATTGCCTGAACTGCAGAAGGAACAATTTGTTTTGTTGCATTATCAGTCAGAGTCCCATCAATATCAAAGAAAAAATACTTTTTTTCCATTTCTAATCCCTCCAAACTTTGATCTCTGCTGTAAATTTTTTATTACTATAGCATAGTATGAATTATCATGTCCAGATTTTATTACAAAACAATATCCACATACTGTTTTTCAAAAAGTAGAATTATTTATGCACACAAAAAATAAGACCTAAATCCCATTTCTGAGACTTAGGTCTTTTACTTTACAAATCTTATTCTGCTACGTATGGCATTAAGCTTAAGTGACGAGCTCTCTTAATAGCTACTGTTAAAGCTCTCTGATGTTTTGCACAGTTTCCTGTGATTCTTCTAGGTAAGATTTTACCTCTTTCAGATACGTATCTTTTTAATTTGTTTACATCTTTGTAATCGATTACTGCATTTTTATCTACACAAAATACGCAGACTTTTTTTCTTCTTCTTCCGCCACGTCTTCTCATTGGAGCGCCGTCGCGATCGCCTCTATTATAAGCCATTGATATTACCTCCTAAAATCTTAACTGAATGGTAACTCTTCTTCAATACCATCTGGAATACTCATAAATCCATCACCAGCTGCTGCACTTGGAGCAGGTCTTCCTGCTGGTTCAAAACCACCAAAGTTGTTATTCTGAGAAGCCTGGTACTCACTCTGAGCTGCCTTGCTTTCGCAGAAATCCTGTTCTTCTACGACAACATCTGTTGTATAAACTCTGTTTCCATCTTTATTGACATAGCTACCTGTCTGAATTCTACCTGAAATAACGATTTTGGTTCCCTGCTTCAAATACTTTTCTGCAAATTCCCCTTGTCTTCCAAATGCCACACAATTGATAAAATCTGCATCTGGCTCGCCATCTCTTTTGAATCGTCTGTTCACTGCCAGTGTGTATCTGGCAACTGCCATAGGTCTTTCTCCTTGTGAATACCTCACATCAGGATTTCTTGTTAAACGACCCATTAACACGACTTTATTCATTTGGATTCCTCCTATTCGTTATGCATCTTGTTTCACGCATAAGAATCTCATTACAGGTTCCATAATACGAAGTCTCTGTTCGATTTCTGCAGGAACATCTGTAGATGCGTCGAATTGGATGAAGTAGTAATATCCTTCTTTCATCTTCTGAATTTCGTAAGCTAATTTTTTCTTACCCCATTCATCAACGTTAGTAATAGCAGCTCCGAATCCTTCAAGCATAGCTTTAATTTTTTCGATTACTTCTGTTCTAGCGTCGTCTTCGATCTTTGCATTCACAACTAATGCTAATTCATATTTACTCATTGTTGCTTGCACCTCCTTCTGGTCTTTGGCCCTTCCCCCTACGAAAGAGCAAGGATTAATATATTATCACAATTTGGTATTTTATCACACTTGCCAACACTTCGCAAGTATTTTCTTTCTTTTCTTTCATCGGTCTTCTACTTTTTTTCTGTCTCTGAAATCATTCCACGAAAATTCTTTTCTACTAATTTTCTGGTAACCATGACTTGTCTGCCGCACCCCACACATTCTAAACGAAAGTCAATTCCTGTACGAAGGATTTTCCATTCGTTGGTTCCACATGGATGGGCTTTTTTCATTTTAATTACATCTCCTACATGCAAATCCATACTGTCTTCCTCCTTGTTTCTATAGAACTATTTTAAACGGCATGGCTAGCATTTGCAAGATACTAAGCCTCTCAAAGTTTCCCAAATCTTTCTATCAAGCTTTTTTTAATTTTACCATTGCTTCTAATGTCTCTTTATCATTTGTAAAAAATTCACTATTCTTTACATTCTTATATTTTATCTGCTCCCCTTTTCTATTACATATGCTGCTTTCATTACTCGATAAATTCAAACACCTCATTACCACTACATCCTCACATGCTTTTAGAATGGTTCCTTTTCCCGAATAATCTTTCATGCATTCCTCTCCAAAAATGAGATAATTATCACCTTTTCTAAGATAATTTACAAATCCAGTGGCCACGGTCAGTTTATTATCATCCGAATTTTCCAGCCATCCGTTTTCAACTAGTTGTACCTTCTTCCCCTTTGAAACAGGAATCTCTCCTCTTACCACTTTTTTTATGACTACTTCCTGCTTTAGGTTTCCATAAACATATTCCTTTTTTCCGGTTGGTTTTGCGATCACAATTACTTTACTATGACATAATTCTTCTTCCATCCCGATTAAAAGATCTTTATAATCCTTTTGAAAAAAAGAAATTGTCAGATTATCGTACCTTTTTCCATTATTTAACTCATTAGGACGATGAATCCGTGTGACCACTGCTGCCATAACTAAGATACACATTCCAATGATAAGTGAAACAATAAATGACTTAGATCTCATATCGATGAACCTCCTCTTTGCTCAGAACGCCACTTCTCATACGATATACCTCATCAGATAATGAAACTATATCCTCCCTGTTATGACTTGCAATCATAATTAAGGCTCCCCTGTCTTTTTCTTCACGCAATACATTACGAACCATCTCCACCGCGATCTCATCCAGTCCATTGGTCGGTTCATCTAGCAAAAGGATATTCGGTTTTTCCATGCATCTTCAATTTCTTTTTTCCCAATCTTTTTCTGGATATCTGCCAGAATTTTTAAATTTAAAAACCCTGTAAATTCAGGATATAATTCTGTATTCTCAATAATAACCCCAAATTTGGCAATACAGAAAAATCTTTAGACAGCTCTTTTCCATCCAATAGGATTTTCCCATCAGAACACTTCATCAACCCGGAAATGGCGCGAAAAAGCATTGTCTTCCCGGCCCCATTTCTTCCTACGATTCCATAAATTTTTCCACTTTCTAACCGTAAATTCACATTCTCTAAAATCTTTTTCTCTTTTATATCTTTTCTTAGATTTACTATTTCTAATACCACAGCATCCTCCATTTGAGTTTTGTATACTCAAGTATTACTTTTCCTTTTACAAATGATAGAGAATATGATAGATTTCCCAAATATCTTTCTCCATCTAATATGACATGGTGCCAGTTCATGACCAGATAAGCACTTGTATTCCATACCAGCCAAATGAATCAAAGACAACCCGCCCCACCAATACTCCTGGACACATATGTCCAAGAATCAAGACAAGCACATAAAAAAGTGAAAAGAAAAACAACTTTATCACTTCTTTGATATACCACTGTCCACGTTTTTCACACCGGGAAAAAACATAAACACTACAATTACAAAAATGCCGATAAATATAAGTAGAAAACAAGAGAAACAATACTATGCCAATATGTCATAAAATATTTTTCGAATATCATTGGTTTCTGAAAAATATTCATTTCTGGAAAACCAACACAGGAATAGAGCAATTCACCTTCTCCTACGTCTTTAATTAGAGTAGGCTTCATATTATAATTTGAACCAAATAAAAAACAGGGTAAATAGAATCTACAAAATCTCCCATTTATCCTGTTTCTTTATACTTTCATTTTCTACAATTTCTTCACTTCATCCGCCTGCTGCGCCACTTCCTGAGAGTGTGTAACAATGATAATGCATTTTCCTTCTTTTGCAAGTGTCTGAAAGATGCCCATAATTTCATCTTCAGTCTCTTTGTCAAGATTTCCTGTAGGCTCGTCGGCTAAGATTACTTCTGGTTCATAAGACAGTGTTCTTGCAATCGCTACACGCTGCTGCTGTCCACCTGATAATTTCAGTACACGACGTTTTGCCTCTTCTTCACTTAATCCTACCTTATTTAGAAGTTCCATTGCCTTTTCTTTTTTATTTTTATATTTCATTCCAGATACATCCATGGATAAAATAACATTTTCTATTGCGGTCAAGTGCGGAAGCAGATTAAAACTTTGGAAAATAATACCTACATATTTGCTTCGATACTTATACCGGTCGATTTTACGAATATCTTTATCTTTGAAAAGCACCGTTCCCTCTGTTGGACTGTCCAGACCAGAAAGAAGGGATAATAATGTGGTCTTTCCTGCACCTGACCGACCCACAATAGCATAAATGTTTCCTTCTTCAAATTTATAAGATAAATGTTCAAATACTTTCTTTCTGCTTCCTTCATAGGAATACGCGATATCCTGCAATGCTAATATACTCATAATAACCTCCTTGATGCCAATGCTAACTGCGGCTGCTTAAAATCTTCAATGGTTCATAACGTACGACAAAAATAACCGCGATCAAACTGGATATCACTGTCAGTAAAATTCCCACTGCAAATAACTGTAATACAACAGTCACATTGACACTTGCAGAAATATCAGACATGTAATTAGCTGTCTGTGCCATAAATCCGCCTTTTCCTTCTATTTTTTCACCCTGGTCTGTATTAGCGCTTTTGTCACTTTCCACGTTGGAGTCTCCTCCTGGTCTCATGTCACCGCCCCGACCAAAATTCATTTCCCGATTTTGTGTCTGCTCCTGCTGACTTTCGATTTGAGACTGTAAAAGCTGATTAGATACCGGAACAGATACAATGCTTCCTGCTGCTAATCCAATGACCATGGCAAAGAGAGTTACAATAAACAATTCTGTTACAAACTGCATGCATACTTTTCCTTTTTTCATCCCAATAGCAGTTAAAACGCCAATTTCATATTTTCTTTCCCGAATATTGAAGATATTAATTACCATCAATACAATGGCACCAATAATCAATACGACTACAAAGAAATATGTGGCAAATTTACTCAGATTTTCAAGTGGAACCAGGCTTTGCTCATAATTTGTTACATCCTGGGATGACACTGTGTAAGTATCATCCAGCCCCATTTCTTCTACATCATCCTGGAACTGTTCATATGCATCCATATCCGCAAATACATAAGTTCCATTTGTCTGTGTACGAACAGAATCCATATCTTCGGTCGCATCTTTTAATGTATTATAACTTACATAAATCTGGTTTGCCGGATCGAAACCTGGCTGGAACTGTGCTGCCATTCCATTTTCTCCAGAAGTTGAACTGCTGTTATTATAAATACCAACAACTTTTAATGTAATTGTCTGGGAATCATCTTCTGGACTTTCCAATTTAATCTTATCTCCAACTTCTAAAGAGTTATAAGAAGCCAATTCATCACTAATAATACAAGTCTGATCAGAAGTTCCTTCTTCGAAGATTTCCCCATCTGTAATTTTACAAGTTCCACTAATAAAATCTGTCATAGCATCTTCGCTGCTATATCCTACAAGAGAAAATGCACCTTGATTTCTCATACCCTTTTGTTCCATTCCATTCGGACCCTGAGAGGAGCTATCAGAAGACTCACTGTCGCTGGTACTTACTTCTTCGATATTATTTCCATTTAAGGAAGCTGTCAGTGTATAATAAAAATTCTTAACTGCTGATGATTTTGCATACGTTTCTAATTCATCCACCGTTAATTCTTCCATACCTGACATTTTTTCTTTCATTTCAGACTTATCTGCTCCAGCGTCTCCCATTGACCGCATCATTGATTGACGGTCTACGCTAATCTGTCCTGTAATTTCTACATTTTCAAGTCCTTCTTCTTTTGCTTCCTTTGCTGCCTGCCGAATAGATAAAGACACACAGGCTGAAATGGAAATCACTAATACAATGACTCCAATTAAAATATTCCGCCCTTTGGAACGAATCACGTTCTTCCATGCATTCTTAATTACATACATAAAGCTCTCCTTTTCTAAATGAATTTTCATTTTCCAATTTAAGAATACGCAAAAACTGTGTTCATTTTGTGACCAAATGCGGTGCAAATTGTGTTATTTTCTTTCCAGATTTTTTACAAGTTTTCTTGCCTGCTCCATACTTTTGTATATACCTTCCTTTCTGCCGGCATCGATTTCCCATTGATTCTCTATCTTGCCATCAGGAAATAAAAATCCAAAGGCATCTTTCATAATTAACTTGTCCTTCCACATAAGAAAATCTGCCATTTCATCCATGCACAAATAAATCCCTTTGTCCAGAGAAATCCCTCCCAGTGCAATCCATGTTTCCATCTGTTTTTCTTTCTTATTTCTTGCATCTATCATATATTCAAAATCTACAAATGCCTGACTGGTATGAATCCTTTGTTCTTGGATTTCTATAATTTCTACCTCTTCAAAAACTTTTATCAGCGCCGCAATTTCCCGCATCCATTTTATTGGATGAAACACGGGCTGTTTTGGCATTTTAGCAGTAGGCTTTTGAGACAGCCAATAATAAAATGCCGGCATTCTGGTAAAATGACATTTCAAATGATATTTCGCTACAATCTGCGCATACCAAATACTATAAGTCCAGCTTTTTAAATCTCTAATTTTTTCAAAAAAGTCAATTTCCATTGCCCGTTGTTCTAAAGTGCCCGATTCAATGACTAAGACCTGATATCCTTTTTCCATACAAAAAAGGGCAGCAAAAAGTCCTGTCAGATTCCCACCTATAATGAGTACCTGACAGGACTGATCCTTTCTTAGAATTTCACATTTTCTCTCTTCTATTCCTTCTTCCCAAACTGAAATCAATGCTGTCATCCTCCTTTCCTGCTCATACAGCTAGTATCGGAGAATTCTTTCTTTTTTATTCCTGATTTATTTTTTTATTCAACAATTGTAGTAAACGCTTCCCATGGAATATCGACTTTGGCTCCATGATTAATGATATCATCCACATGCATTAATAATGGAAATTCTTCAAGTTCTACAATTCCTCTTGCTGCCAATTTTCGAACTGCTCTCGCTGTACGTGTAGCAATTACGATGGATTCTAATGTTACACCAGATAATTCTTCCATGGCCTGTTCAAAGGTTGATCCGCGCCCTAATAATGTACCAATTTTACGTGTTCTTCCACCGAATACGGTTACATAAAGATCACCACCTCCATGAACAATATTTTCCGGACCACCGCCGATTAGTTCTAATAATTTTATCATTTCTTTTAGTCCCTGTCCAAAAAGAGCGGCCTGAGAATTGTAATGGACAATTCCAATTTTTCCTTCCCGTTTTTCTGACAATCCAACTGCTAATGTAACCCCTAATGCATAAGCGTTTTTCATAGCCACTGCACATTCAACACCTATAACATCTGTGGAGAGGCTGATGTGATAGTAATCAGTAGCCAACGCTTCTTTTAATTTTTTTAATGTTTCCATGTTCTTCCCACAAAAAGCCACATGACTATCATCATGGTCTGCTAATTCATAACTGGTACATGGTCCGCCAATGGCATTAAAATCAATATTCTTTCCTTCCGGTTGTCTCTGAGTAAAAATAGTTGGATAAGGAACTAATGTTCCGTCTTCCAAATCTACCATACCTTTTGTTACTGTCAAAAGAGGTACTCCGTCTGGAATCACCGGTAAAATTTCATCACAGAACCAGTCAAGACCAAAGCTGCTTACTCCGCCAAGAATAAAATCCACATCTTTTAAAGCTTCTTCTAATTCTTCAATCTGATAGTATTGAATTCCATCATGCAATGTTCTCTTTAAAGTAATATGATAGTTATCTTTTCTAAGCCCATCGATAATATCCCTGTCTAACGGAGAGCCTACCAGACGAACTTCATGCCCGTTTTCAAATGCTGGAAATGTAATTGCAGAGTTCATTTGACCTGCACAGATAAATGTAATTACGCTCATGCTTTTATTCCTCCTAATAATCATTATCACTTTATTCATTAATATCTTTTGCTGCAACAATATTAACTCCAAGTCCACAAATGTCTTTTATTATAATATCTCCAATTTTTACCGGAGCTTGTACCGTCACTTTTGTCAGTTCTTCCATAATATCAAAAATCTTTTCTTTTGGAACATCTGCGCTTGTTTTTACCGGCACCCTTCTTGCCTTTACTCCGCTGATCCGTACTGTGGATGTAATGGTCCGTGTCGGATTTACAAGTTCCTTTTCTCCATAAGCAGCTCCGCGGGGGCATCCATTTCCTGTTACTGTATATCCATGTTCCTCATCCACTTTTAAATGGCAGCCTTTTGGGCACACAATACAAATAAGTTCCGTCATTGTCTGTCACCTTTCCTTTCTCACTGACCTTCAATCGATATTGTAATTTCATTATTTAAAACTTTATCGAGGAATGCTTTTGGAATTGGAATCTTTTCCATTTCTGCTGGAACCATATGCTCCCTCTTAAATATCGCTAACACAATATCTTTTGATGTTACTTTGATGACTGCATCATGAAAAACGTTCGTTGGGCGGAAATAGACTTCTACCAGTTTATCCACATTGGCCGGACGAATCTTTTGCGGTATCATCGCATTTACACAGTTACCATTTTTCACATAGATAGTATCCTCTGCATCAGGTTCTCCATTTTTTACATATTCCGCAGCACTATTGCCCGCTTTTTCGCTTTCTGCTGATACAAAATCCACTAAGTCATGTACGTGGAGGACGTTACCGCTTGCAAAAATGCCTTCCAGTGATGTCTCCATATTTTCATATACAACAGGACCGCTTGTTCTTGGATCCATTTCAAGGCCAACTCCTCTTGATAATTCATTTTCCGGAATTAACCCTACCGATAATAATACCGTATCAACGTCAAATTTAATTTCCGTTCCTGGAATTGGCTGTTTTGTATCATCATTGACTCTCTGAATCGTAACTTCTTCGACTCTTTCTTTCCCTTTAATATTGGTAATGGTATGAGATAAATAAAGTGGAATGTTGTAGTCATTGAGACACTGAACAATATTGCGATTTAATCCGTTGGAATATGGACATAGTTCAACACAGGCAACCACTTCGGCACCTTCTAAGCTCATACGGCGCGCCATGATCAGTCCAATATCTCCAGAACCTAAAATGATTACTTTTTTACCTACCATATATCCTTCAATATTTACATACCTCTGTGCTGCACCTGCTGAAAATACACCAGCTGGTCTATCACCAGGAACTGCAATTGCTCCTCTTGTTCTTTCGCGGCATCCCATGCTTAATATGATGGCTCTGCATGAAATTTGCATATATCCCTGTTCTTTATTCATTGCATGAACCGTTTTATCTTTTTCAATGTCCAATACCATCGTATCAAGCATTACTTCGATTCCTGTTCCCTGTAACATTTTAATATATCGGTCTGCATATTCAGGTCCCGTCAACTCTTCTTTAAATGTATGAAGTCCAAATCCATTGTGAATGCACTGATTTAAAATGCCACCCAATTCGCTGTCTCGCTCAATGATTAGAATACTATTTACCCCATTTTTCTTTGCCGCAAGGGCAGCTGCCAGCCCTGCAGGGCCTCCGCCTACCACGATTACATCATATGTCATTATTTTGCCCCTCCTTCTTTGGTTTCTCCTGTAATGATCACTGTTCCTACCCGATCCTGATATACATCTGCCAAAGGAATATCCAATTCTCGTGCGATAATTTCCTGAACTCTTGGTCCACAAAATCCTCCCTGGCAGCGTCCCATTCCAGCATTGCATCTTCGTTTGATCCCATCAATCGAAGTTGGAACAATTGGTCTATGCAGTGCATCTACAATTTCACCTTCCGTAACGGTTTCACAACGGCAGATGATTTTCCCATATAGTGGATTTTCTCTGATAATCGCTGCACGTTCTCCATGACTCATTTGTTTGAACCGGTTTACCTTTCTTGTATCAACGATATCTTCTTTTTCTACTAATTCCAATCCGGCTTCTCCAATCATTTTTACCAGATCAACAGCAATGGCTGGTGCAGATGTTAATCCAGGCGATGCCATACCAGAAATATTAAAGAAGCCTTTTTGTTCTTCATCTTCGAAAATAAAAAAGTCATGTACAGCTGTTCTCGCACGGACTCCGGCAAAATTGCGGATGGATTCTCTATAGTTAATAGCAGGAACTGATTTTAATGCGGTAGTACGAACAAAATTTAATCCTTCCAGGGTCGTTGAGACATCATCAGCTGCAGATGGCTGAGAATCTGGACCAACGATTAAGTTTCCATGTACAGTCGGTGCTACTAATACCCCTTTTCCTTTTTCATTTGGACACTGGAAGATGACATGTTTTACCAAATTCCCCTGACTCTTATCCAGCAAATAATATTCTCCTTTATTGGGCAAAATCGTAAATGATTTTTTACATACATATTCATTCACTTTATCAGCATATACGCCAGCGGCATTACAAATATATGATGCTTCTATGTTTCCATCTGGTGTTTCTACCGTAAATACATCCCCAACTTTTGTAATATTGGTCACGGGTGCGTTAAATTTAAATTCGACTCCGTTAAGAGCTGCGGTTTCTGCTAATGCAAGTGCTAATTCCCATGGACTTACGATTCCTGTTGTTGGAGAATACAATGCAGCAACTACTTCATCAGAAATATTCGGTTCTTCTTCTCTTACTTTTACCTGATCCCAAACTTCCAGTCCAGGAACGCCATTGGCAATTCCTCTTGCTTTTAACTGGTGAATGTGTTTAGTTTCTTCTTCACTAAATGCACAGACCAAAGCACCGATTTGTTTATATGCCACATCCAATTTGCCGCATAATTCTTTGATTCTTTCATTCCCCGCTACGTTATATTTTGCCATTAATGTACCTTCTTCAGGATCATATCCACCATGAACAATAGCACTGTTTGCTTTTGTTGTTCCTACAGCAACATCATTTTCTTTTTCAATTACAATGGCTTTTATCTTATATTTTCCTAATTCATATGCTAAAGAACATCCAGTGATTCCTGCACCGATAATTGCTACATCATACACGATTCATTACCTCCTGTTTCACAAATCTTTTTCCTCTTAAATCTGCTATAAAAACTTTGATTCTTAAATTTTTAATATTTTAATTACAAGTTTTATATCCTCTGGTAACTATATATAATCATAATTTTTTTAGGGTGTCAACACCTTCAAAACCGCATAAATAAGCCATTTTTAATACTTTTCATTAATTAAATCTTAATAATTAATACCAGTGGTAATCACCCGGTTTCTGCCAACTATTAATTAAATTTTTTTATCAATTCACACATATCCCGTTTATTCCGTTTTTCATCTTTGGCAGTTGTATTTTTAATTAATCATCGATATAATATTATTAATAATTTTTCTAATAATTAATAACTTTTTTGAAAAGATTAATTTTAATTTTTTTCAATTGGCAACAATGCTAAGAACACAAAATCCATTTGTATATAATCTATCAGGAGGAACCCGTTAATGGCAGAAAAACGAAAAGTAACAACAAAGATGATTGCAGAATACATAGGCATGTCCCAATCAACCGTTTCTATGGTTCTCAGTAATAAACCCCACGTTTCTTTCTCCTTAGAGACCCGTAAAAAGGTTTTAAGGGCTGCAGAAGAACTGGGTTATGAAAAAAGGAATAAACATCCTCTCTCAAAGGACCATATTTTAAGTAATACACTTATGGTCATCTGTCCAATTCTTTCTAACTGCTACTATACAATGATGATTCATTCCATTGCTGAGCGGGCACAGACATATGGTTATGAAGTCTTTGTCGCTCCTACTATGAGGGATGCGGAAATTGAAGATCATTACTTAAAAATGTTTTCCAGTTTAAACCTATGCGGTGTGATTTATTTATATCCTCCGGCAATGGTTCATGAGGCGAATAAGCTGTCATCCTTTATACCAATTGTCTCCATTGGGGATAAAGCACCTGATTCCCGTTTTGACTCTGTCGAACTAGACAGTAAGAAACCTGGATATCTAATTGGTGAACACTTAATTTCTTTGGGACATACACATGTTACTTATATCTCCACACCAATCAATGAAAAAGAAATCGGGCGTATTTACCGTCTGGAAGGAATTCAGAAAGCATTTAAAAATCATGGTTATCCAATTGAGAATGTAGAAATGATTGCTTCAGACTTTGCTGCTTATTCGAATTATCCTGCAAATTCCAAAGAATTTAGCAATGGATATGATTTAACAATAAGAGCGTTAGAAAATCACACAAAATCCACTGCATTTATTGGAAATAATGATATGACTGCATTTGGAATTATGAGTGCTCTATCTGACAGAGGATACCGTATTCCACAAGATTATTCTGTCTGTGGCTTTGATAATATTCCTTTATCCTCTATGCCTCAAATTTCTTTGACAACAATTGAGCACGCTTCAGAGCTAAAAGGCCGGGAAGCTGTGGATATTATTTATCGAAAAAATATAACAAAAAAGAAGACCGGCGCCTCAAAATATAACTATATTATGCGTTTAGAATATGAACCTGAATTAATTATTCGCGGAAGCTCCGGAAAACGAAAGCACAGATAATCAAAAAAAGTGATTCTATACTCTTTTTAGAGGTAGAATCACTTTACTTTATAAGAAAAATTCTATGTATCAATGTGGATTATTCTTTTATTTCAGATGTGCAATGTGGACATCTAACTGCTTCAATTGCAATCTCACTCTTACAATAAGGGCATGTCTTTGTTGTTGGTTCCTCTTTAATTTCTTCCTTTTTCGGTGTCCGAAGAAAATTAATGCCTTTTACAAGTAAAAATACCACAAATGCCATAATTATAAAGTTAATTACATTAGAAATAAAGGAGCCGTATTTTAAGACCGCTGCTCCCGCTTGTTCGGCTTCTGCTAATGATTTATAAGCGCCGCCATCTAAAGTAATAAATAAGGATGAAAAATCAATCTTTCCAATCACAAGACCTAAAATAGGATTAATCACATCATTTACCAGAGAATTTACAATTGTTGTAAATGCACCCCCAACAATAATACCAACTGCTAAGTCGATCATATTTCCGCGAACAGCAAATTCTTTAAACTCATTTAAAAACTTTTTCATACTCTTATCCTTTCTCAGTTTTTTTCTCACGTTTTCATCTATTATATCACAAACGATAATTCTCCTCTATATTTTTGCAAAACAAAAGAAAAAACGTCAAAAACCACTTTTGTAGTTCCTGACGCTTCTAAAGTTGCGGGAGCCGGATTTGAACCAACGACCTTCGGGTTATGAGCCCGACGAGCTACCAGACTGCTCCATCCCGCGATATTCATAAATGGAAATAAGGCGCCGACCAGAT
>JAXJPR010000002.1:0-94883 GCA_036311565.1 Lachnospiraceae bacterium | reverse complement strand
TTTGCTTTCTGTGCATTGACTGAGATATGGACAGCTTTCGCAGCTTGTAGCACAACTCTTGTATTCCCGATAACCATCTCTGTTCGTTGTCTTGTATTCCAGCGTTTTTCCTCTTGGACACACATAGCAATCGTAATACTCCTGATGACATGGTTATGCTCCTTTCTTATTTAATTCTTCTTTTCCAATTACCACTTTAAATTTCTGGATCCACTTCTGCACTAAACGAATAATTGCAAGGCAGAAACTAAGTAATGTAGCTGACTGAATCAGATACATTGGGATCCCACATGCAGGACTTACCTGTTGACTGTCAACAGCAGCCATAATATAGCGGTAAGCATATGGAACTAAATAAGCAAAGAATGCAATTTCTACTGTGTGTGTTACTAAACGAATAGCTGCAACCATGCACTCTGAAAACATATTCACAAGCTGTTCGATTTTAACTGACACACCTCTTTTGATACAATAACTGGCACTAAGAAATCCTGACCAAATAAATACCTCGTAATTTCTTCAGACCATGACAATGAGTAACTGAACACATAACGTGCAGTTACCTGAATACCCATGATAACCATCATAAATAGAAGCATCACAACAAGGATTGCTTCTTCCAGATAATTATCTAACCACTTGATAACTCGCATCAGTCTCCTCCTTTATAGACAAAAATTTAACACACACATTAATTATACTTAATTCATAAAAAAAATCTATACTTTTTTCAAAAATATTTATATTTTTTTTTGTCTTTTTTTATAGAAATAGATATTGTAATACCTGGAAAAATGTTCTTATCCACAACAATATGACCAAAATCCGAAGCAATATATGCCGATGCCGTAGAAACAGACGGCACTCCTACCGTTTTTTCCACAAAATCAGATTGTTTAATTTTTAATTTATCAAAATGCAGAGATTTTATCTTTTCCGGATCAATGATGTGTATTTTTGCATGAAAAAAGTTAGCAGTTTCTATAATTCCTTCCTCCTTCGCTTTTTTTGGTATCGTTGCAATTCCTGCAATGGCATAGCGGGAATATCCATACTTATTTAAAACCGTTTCAACAGCTTTTATAATTTTTTGTCCTTCCATACCAAATTTACAGCCAATCCCGATATATAGAGTTTTAGGCCTTAACATCAGAACATGTTCATTGGATAATGCATGAATTTTTTCATCAATTACTACAACAGGTCCATTCTGCCCACTTTTATAAGGAATTATGGATTCCTGATAAAGTTCTTTGTATTGATAAGGGGTCAACACCTGAATATATTCTCCCTTTAAAAGTGCGGATGAAATAAATTTTAACTCTTCAATATTTTCAATGTGTAAATCCTGTTCTTTTGCAAATAAGTCAAAAGCAAATCGATCTTCCACATCAGTAGCCGTTGTGATTACAGCCTGTCCTCCGGAAATTGCAGCCGCTTTTCTGGCTAAATAATTGGCCCCTCCCAAATGACCGGAAAGCAGACTAATGGCAAATTCTCCTTTAGAATCCATAACTACAATCGCAGGATCTTCTTTTTTATGAACAAAAAGTGGTGCGAGAATTCGCACCACTATTCCTGTTGCCATAATACAGACCAGCCCGTCATATTCTAAAAATGCTTTTTTCATATTATCCTTTAACGACTCTTTTCCAAATAAAGTTCCCGGCATTTGCGCATTTAGCTTTTCTGCTAGATATCTGCCTTGTTCTGTAATGAAAAAATAAGCAATTCTCATTATTCTTTGTCCTCTATTTTCTCCTCAATTTTTACAATTACATTTCCTTTTTTCGTTGACAAATATCCAATTCTTAAATACTGTCCATTTTCATTGATGCATCCTCCATTGGCAGAAGTCTGATGATATCCAAATTTTTTAATAAAGGTATTTCCATAAGAGAAATGCACTCGTCGAATATTAAAACTTTCTTCCTCTTCATCTTCTGTGGTTTCTCCCCCATTGGAGGCTGGTGAAAAATTCTCCACCTCTCCTTCAATGGTCAGATAATTTCCATTCTTATATGTTTCAATAATGGATACATATCCGTAGCAAAAACGAATCAATGTATAGGCACAAATGGCAAGGGCCACTACACCTAAAAACCGTATAAATAATTTTGGTCCTTTATAAACAGCATACAGCCCTGCAAGTCCAAGAATTGCAAAAGGCAATACCCAATAAATCTGAATTTGAAAATTACTAGCTTCATATAATAGTTCCATCTATATCCCTCCTATGATTTTCTTATCTCTTCTATCATTCTAGTCACAATAAGACAACACTGTTTCAAATTTCATGTTACCACCAAATAAATCAAGGGCACTTCCTATGGTAACATCAATCTTCTCATTGCCCAGTTCTTTTAACTGGCGAAGATCTTCTTCATTACGAACTCCCCCTGCATAAGTAACCGGAATCTTGTTCCACTGTCCAAGCATCTGAACCAATCCGGTTTCAATTCCAGATGCCTTTCCTTCCACATCCACTGCATGAATCAAAAATTCATCGCAATAGGATGATAATTCATCTAAAATATCCAGTCCAAGAACAACTTCGGTAAATTTCTGCCAACGATCGGTCACCACATAATATTGTCCGTCTTTTTTTCTGCAGCTTAAATCCAACACAAGGTGCTCTTTTCCAACTGCTTCTTTGACTGCTCTTAAGTTCTCATAATGAATTTTACCATCTCGGAAAACATAAGAAGTAACAATTACATGTGTGGCTCCCATCTTAATAAATTGGGCAGCATTATCTGCATTCATGCCTCCGCCGATTTGAAGGCCGCCAGGATAGGCCTGTAATGCCTTTTTTGCCTGTTTTACATCTTCTTTATAATACTCTGAACCTTCTGGATTTAATAAGATAATATGTCCACCTTTTAATCCATTTTTTTTATATAAATCTGCATAAAATCCACCATCATAATCAGATACAAAATTTTCTTCTGCCTGATTATTGCAATCGACCAGACTGCCGCCTACAATCTGCTTGACTTTTCCATTGTGGATATCAATACATGGTCTAAATTTCATAAGATCAGCCTCACCATCCATTTTAATATCTATTTATTATAACAGATAACCATATTTTTTTAAAGTATTGCCTTAAATGCATCAAAAGCCGCCGGTATAGCATATTCTTTTTCCATTTCTTCCCGAGAAATCCAAAGAAATTCTTCTTCTTCTGGTTTTTCCTTACAAATAATATGAAATCCTGTCATATGCCATTCAATGTGACTAAAAATATGTTTTGCCATTCCAGTCGTATCAAGAGAAAAATGGTTCACTCGCCACTTGTTTAACTGCTCTTCCATCTCTTCTACTGACAGCATCCCCTCTCCATTTGGGAATTCCCATAATCCTGCCAGTAAACCGGCATCTCTTCTTTTCCGAATTGCAATCTGATCCTGATATTCTAACAAAAACACCGTTTTCTTTTCAATTTTCCGCTTCTTTTTTGGCATTTTTACTGGAATCTTATCCGTCAAATCTTCTTTATAAGCGCAGCAGATGGTATCCCATGGACATTCTTTACATTTGGGCTTTCCATTTGGTACACAGACCATTGCCCCAAGCTCCATTAATGCCTGATTAAAATCTCCAGCCCTGTCTTTTGGTATGATTTCCAGCAAATCTTTCGTAATTGCTTTTTTTGTAGACTGTTTTAAAATATCTCTTTCATCTCCGGTGATCCTTGTAATAACTCTTAACACATTTCCATCTACAGCTGCAACAGGCAGTCCAAAAGCAATAGAACCTACAGCTCCTGCTGTATATTCTCCAATTCCTTTTAATGACAGCAGATTTTCATAATCCCCTGGTATGATTCCCCCATATTCTTCCATCACCTGATTGGCTGCAATTTTTAAGTTTCTGGCTCTGTTGTAGTATCCAAGCCCTTCCCATAATTTCATTAATTTATCATCTTCCACGGATGCTAAATCTTCTACTGCAGGCAGTTCTTTCATAAATCGGTCATAATAAGGCTTTACCGCTTCCACTCTGGTCTGCTGCAGCATAATTTCAGAAATCCAGACACGATAAGGAGTTGGTTCTTCCCTCCATGGAAGAATTCTGGCATTATAGTCATACCAGTTCATCAATGCACTTACAATAGACGCATCTAAACTCATATTCTGTCTCCTAACTATTTCCCCGGCCAATGGCCATGGTTAATATATATACTTTTTTTATTCCATTTTCTTTTAAAATTCTTGTACAGGCCTCTACTGTGGCTCCAGATGTATAAATGTCATCTACCAGCAAAACTATTTTTTCTCCTTGATAATACTTTTGCTGCCAGTAAAAGACTTTTTTAAGGGCCGCCCGTCGTTCTAACGGTGCCAGTTCTTTTAATGGTATCGTATCTTTTCCTCGTATTAAAAGTTTTTCATTTATTGGTACCTGAATCCACCTGGCAAGTTCTTTCCCAAAAAGAGCTGCCTGATTAAATCCCCGTTTCTTTTGTTTTTTTCTGCTTAATGGTACTGGAATAATGGCATCAATCTTTAAATTTTTTAAAATTTTTTCATATTGCATTTTTCCAAGTTTCCCATAAAATTTCAGGAACTCTCTTCGATTTTTATATTTTACTGCTAAAATAGAAGGCGCCGTAACTGCATCATATTCAACAATCGAAAATCCACGGTCAAATGATAATTTCATCTTTCTGCAGTCATAACAATATTCCTGCTCCATTGACAGCAATGGTTTTCCGCATTGATAACAGTACGGCTGTTTTATGATTTTTACTTTTTTATAACATTCCGGGCAAACGAGACCCTTTTGATCATTAAGAATTTCAAAACAAACTGGACAACGCTTTGGATATAATAAATTCCATAGTTCCTGATACATACATCCTTCTTTCCCTTCTCTCCAAGGGCTTTTGGACTTTTC
Source organism: Lachnospiraceae bacterium (assembly GCA_036311565.1). Lineage (GTDB taxonomy): Bacteria > Bacillota > Clostridia > Lachnospirales > Lachnospiraceae > Fimousia. Next base: position 89,981 of record JAXJPR010000002.1, on the reverse strand, counting down.
ATTTTATTAACTGGCACTGCTTTTGCAGTGCCAGTTGTAAAAATTCTATTTTCTGTCATTATTTTACTATTTTTGAACGATATCCGCTTAAGCTGCTATAGATTTTTTGGGAACCTGACTTTGTATAAGCACGAACTTTTACATAATATTTTTTACCAGATTTTAATCCTGTCAGTGTCATACTGGTAGAAGTAGTGGTCTTTACTTTCACATATTTGCTGGTTCCTGCACATTTTATATATACTTCAAATCCAGTGGCTTTATAAGGACGATTCCATTTTAATTTGATCTTTCCTTTTGATGTACTTGAAATGGAAGAAATCTTTGGTGTTTTTGGACAAATCTTATATGTTCTCACAACACTTCCGCAATAATTTCCATTTCCAACAATCGTCATGGTCGCAATACCTGGATTTTTATGATTGCTGTATACAATTCGGTAATCCGTTCCTTTGCGCAGGGTCTTTCCATTTAATTTTACGACTGGTGACTGACTTGTATTACTTCCTGTATATGTTTTCTTATAATAATTAGTAACCGATGCCTTATTTATACTGGTCAGTGTAGTTCCTGTATTCTTTGTATAGGCTTTCAGACAAAGATTTGCATTAGTCAAATGCTTATAACCGTTATCATCGATACTTTCTTCTTCATCATATTCATCAATTCCGACATAAGATTTCATCTTAGTCAGATCCGTATATTTTCCTGCTTTTACAGATGAAATACTGGTTCCTATATATCCTTGTCCGCTGCTTGCTTTTGCCTGTGATGTGGCTCCATAAAAGGTCCATTGGTCTTCCACCGGAACTGTGATTCCTGAAGTATCGGAAACAATTTCAATGGCCACTAAATATTTAGAATCCGTAATGGTGACCGGTGCATCCAGAGAAATCACATGAAATCCTGTATTCTTAATGCTTGTTTCTGCCACTTTCTTTAATTTTGAAGCATCTCTGGTCGGAGATACGTAAACATTTACCTTTACGCCTTTATCAAGGAAATAGCTGGATACTGCCGTTACTTTTTGCTTCTTAGATGTTTTTCTAGAAAAACGGTTCATATAAACCAGATTTTTCCCACTTACATTTAATGTATCGGTAACTCCCAATAAATCATATTCATATAAATGATCATATAAGTTACTTCTTGTATCCACTTTCATGACTGCACAGGATTCAGATAGAAACTCTTCATAGGACATCCAGAAATATCCATTCTGTCCCCAGTCTTCTCCCCAGCTATTCTTTACAAGAAAAGCTCCATCACTATCTGGTTGACATCCTTCATAGAATTTTTCTTTTGAGAAATTATCATCCCATCCCACAATGGTAATTGCATGATTGGATCGATAGATAAGTGGGGTATTTCCTCCAATTTCCCGAAGATTACTTAAATAGGCAATCCCTGTTATTCCATTACCATAATCAAATTCATGATAATTAGCCGCATCCACGTCGGTAGAATAATATCCAGAATAAATAGCACCATAGTTATAGATCATAGATTTCACATCATCGATATAATTTAGATATTTTGTCTTTTTCCACCATTCTTCAGAATTTCCGGTATAATTAAGGTCTCCAAGCATTTTGACCTGGGTAACATAATAATCCGTCTTTTCTTTTGCCCTGGTCTTTGAAAGTGAGCGAATGCTTCCGCTATCATATTGATCATTTTCTTCCAAAACAGGACCTGTTAAATCTCCGTCCCTCGTTAAATAAGCTAAGGACATAAAATAATTTCCCCCATCATTAGCTTCTAAATCATATCCGTATGGATTATCATATGTTGCATCACTGGCCGTCATGGAATACTTCATATGATTTTCTGAAAAATCATATTCCACGCCTGTTTTTTTCTTCAAAAATGATTCTAAGTTACCATACGTAGCAAAACTCCAGCATGTTCCTAAGGGATTTTGGTCTTTGACTGAAGTTGTTTCTGCTGTATATTCTTTCAAATCTGCAGCTGCTGTCTTAGGAATCATCTTTGATGGAAGATTTTCCTCACTGCCTTCTCCTGCAACATATTCAATCTGTACTTTAGAAGGAATCTTTCCCCCATTAGCCTGCTCTTTTATACTGGAAAGTTCCGTACCGGCTGCTATAACCGGCATGGATGTCTGTAAAAGAAATGTACCGATAAGAAACAATGCCATTAATTTTTTCTTCATATCCTACCCCTTTCTGTCTATGTCATCATAATGTTAATTTTAGTATCCTAATTGTACCATCTTATCTGACATTTTACTACAAAGATTCCCTTCCAAATTATAGAATTAGATTCTCATTTTATCGTTTTCGAACGCCATTTACTAAATGCGCTGTAAATCCGCTTTCCATTTACAGTTTTATAGGCTCTTACTTTTACATAGTACCTTTTTTTAGCTGAAAGGTTTGTCAATGTGGTACTGTCAGATGAAGTTGTCTTTTTCCATACATAGTTACTGCTTCCTGCCTTCTTAATATAGATCTGGAAACCATCCGCCTTATACGGACGGTTCCATTTAAGCTTTAAGCCCCTTTTTGAAGTGCTTGAAATAGAAGCAATAGTTGGAGATTTTGGTGCGATCTGATACTCTTTTGTAATAGATCCACTATATCTTCCATTTCCCACGATAGTCATGGTCGCAATTCCTGGATTTTTATGATTTTTATAGAAAATCCGATAATCTGTACCTTCTTTTAATATTTTTCCATCTAATTCTACTTCTGGATTCTGACTGGTCGCCTCTCCTATATAAGTTTTATGATAGCATTTTGTAATGATCGCTTTCGAAAGACTCTTTAAATTCACACCAGTATCTTTCGTATACGCTTTAATACAGACATTCATTTCTTCGTAACCAGACTTCTTTGTCACGTCCGTATAATTTCCTTTCCGGACAGCAGAGATTCCTCCAATTGTGACATAACTTTGTCCACTGGATGCCTGGGCATTGGAAGTATAATCACTCCACTGATCCTCGACCGGATACTCTAGATAATCATTCTTATTCTTAATCAGTTCAATTGCTACTAAATATCTGGAATCTGTAATGGTTACCGCCTGATTGTCAAATTTAATCACTTGAAAACCTGTATCTTTTATCTCTTTTGTTGCAACCAGTTTTAACTTACTGGAATCTCTGGTCGGAGATACATAGACATTGGCCGTAACCCCGGACTGTGCAAAAAAGCTGGATACTGCTGTCACTTTCTGCTGCTTTGTAGTCATTCTGTAAAACTGATTCATATAGACCAGCTTGCTGGAATTAAAACAATACTGTGTATTTGTTGTTCCCAGCAGGTCATATTCATATAGATGATCATACAGATCGGCTCTTTGCTCAATACCCGTAATTGTACTTGCCTGAGAAAAATACTCTTCATAGGAAATCCAAAAATATCCATTTTCCCCTTCCTCTGTTCCCCAGCTGTTTTTGATTAAAAATGCTCCATTTTTCTCCGGACGACAGGATGCACTGAAATTTTTTCTGGAAAATGTATCATCCCAGCCAACGACTGTAACCGCATGATCGGTATACATAATATCAATGCGGTCATTCTTTTTCTTATCGCTTAAATATGCAGCACCTGTTGTTCCATCTTCATAAGTAAATATATGATCTGTCCCCGCACTGGAATAATAGGAAACATAAATTGCTCCATACTGTTTGATCATAGCTTTCATATCGTTTACATAACTTTTTTGTTTTGTGGAATTCCACCAATTCTTCTTTTCAGAAGAACGAAAGCTTATCGTCCCTAAGGTCTTCGAACCCGTAACATAATGTCCTGTGGTAGATTTTGACAATGCTTCTGACAAATTTACCTTTTTTTCTCCATCGGTATTATAGGGATCCTCTTTTTCTAAGACTGGTCCACTCCCATTCTCTCTTGTCCAGTAAGCCATCATCATATCAAAATTTCCACCTGCATGAATATCATAGTCAAAACTATATGGATTTTTTTCTAAAGTCATTCCTTTTGCCAATAAATTTTTCGCATGATTTTCAGAAAAATCATACTCTAGACCATATTTTTGTTTCAGATAAGATTCCATATTGCCATATGCAGCAAAAATCCAGCAGGTTCCCAGTGTATCCTGATCCTTCACTGATGTAATTGGTGCCGAATAATCCGCCAAATCTTCTTTCGCCTCTTTAGGAAGAAACTTAGATGGAAGATTTTGGACATCATTGCTCTCCGGTTCATATTCTACCTTTAGCTGAGAAGAAATTAGACCGCGTCCCTTTTTTTCCTGATTTTGTTTCTCATCCTGAGATGCAGATACCGGTAATACAAATGAAAAAACTAACATTATCATACAACATAATGCTACTGCTTTTATTTTCATATTTATACCCCCTATCTTATGTCACTTCTTTTATTATTGCTGTCTTAATCCCCCTGTTTTATTTCGTTGTAACTGTTTTTACCTTACTCCATCCAGAATAATATCTTGTTCCATTTACTGTCTTATAGGTTCTTACTTTTACATAGTATTTTGTTTTTGCTCTCAATCCAGTTACTTTTTTATAATTTGTTTTATAACTGGTAATTGTCTTTGTCGAATAACTGGAAAAACTGCTCTTTCTTGAGTAACGGACCTGATATCCGGTTACTTGTGTTGTTTTTTTGCTCCAGCGTACCGTAAATGATTTTTTTGCTTTTGATAAGCTTGTAATATATGTACTGGTTGGTTTAATCGTGAAATACTTTGTAACTGTGCCTTTATAATTACCTGTAAACGTCAGTTTTACAGAATATTTACCTACTAACTTTCGGCCTTTTCCATAAGTCACTGTGTAATCCGTTCCTTTTGTTAATGTTTTTCCTGCATATTTGACACTTACCGATGGTGTACGGACTTTTCCATTATATGTATAGGAAGTTGTGGATAATTTAATGATTGCATTGGAATTTGTAATAACAGCAGCTCTTACTTCCTGCCATATTTTATCCCATTGTGCTTTTCCGGCAGAAGTCGATACATCGACTGGTGTAATCCCGTTTTTGGACCATGCAAAAGTATCTGCTGCTGATGATGGAATACAATATATTTTTAGTTCTATCTCTTTGGCATAAGAACGATAAAAAGCATCTTCATCAATTGTTTTTACCGATTCAGGAATATAAATTGCTGCCAATTTATAATTATTTTCAAAGGCATTCTCATCAATAGAAGGAACACCTTCTGCCAGTTTTACAACTTCTAAGTTGCTGCAATCGCTAAAGACACCATCTGTTAAGGCTGTTGTCGCTTTATAATCGATCCATTGCAATTTACTACAAAAGGCAAAGGCCTCATTTCCTACATAGGTTACAGAAGATGGAATGCTCAAAGACGTTAACTCACTACATCCATGAAAAGCATCGGAAGAAATATTTGTAACTGAGTCTGGAAGAGTCAGCGATTTTATTGGAACTGCCATAAACGCTTCTTTTCCAATAACATTAATTCCATCTCCCAGCTTTACACTTGTCAGCTGATCACAGTAACCAAATGCATCGGCTGGTATCGTCTTCACAGAACCTGGAATCGAAATAGAAGTCAGTTTTTCACATTTTAAAAATGCAGCTGTTTCTATAGTTGTTAGCGTTGATGGAAGATTGATTTTCTGAATTTTTGAACCCCAGAATGCATATTTACCAATAGTTTCTAATCCCTCCGGTAAAATAACCGTAGTCATACTATCATAGTTAATCAAAGATGTGGCAAATACATTTCCTGAAATACTTGTTACACCCTTTTGAATCTTAACAGTTTTAATTTTAGAACTATAAGACTTCCATGGAACTTTCCCACCACTAATTTCAGGCATAAATCCTTCTCCGCTGATGGTCAGTGTATCAGTATCATCTGCAAAATACCAGGATAAATTTTCCCATGTCCCTTTTCCATCACTGGCCATAGTTGCCTTTGCCGGAAATAAAAATCCCAATGCCATCAGGCATATGAATATGCTGCCCAATAAATACTTGCTTTTTCTCATCGTTTCCTCCTTAAACATCTTCCCTTTACAATGGGAGTTGCAATTACATGAACTTATACCTACACCCTTATCAATCTATCTTTATTATATCTTAAATTCCTGAATTCTTCTATCTAATGTAGAATATCTTTTCATTTCTGTCACATTATCGATCATATTTCGTACCGTTTGATCACTTCCTACAATGGTCAGACATTTTTTTGCTCTGGTCACAGCAGTATATAAAAGATTCCGGTTCATAAGAATCTGTGGTCCAGTAAGAAGCGGCATAATGACCGCCGGATATTCACTTCCCTGAGATTTGTGAATGGTAACTGCGTATGCCAGTTCTAGTTCATCCAGCATAGAATACCCATAATCCACATATTTATTTTCATCGAAGACCACGGTCACTATTTCAGAAAATGTACTGATTTCTTTGACAATTCCCATATCGCCATTAAATACACCAGTTCCTTCCTCTACAACAAATCCTTTTTTTCCCTTGATGGTCCACTCCAGATTATAATTATTTTTTATCTGCATCACTTTATCCCCTTCCCGAAGTACACCAAAGGAAGTTTCTTTCTCCTGCTTCTCAGAAGAAGGAGGATTGATGTATCTTTGCAGAACAGTATTTAACCGCTCTACGCCAAGCTCTCCCTTTCTCATGGGAGTTAGGACCTGAATATCAAATGGAGTGGCATCTACGTAATTTGGCAGTTTATCTCTCATCAGATACACGACGACGCCAATAATGTCATTAATGGTCATTCTTCGCAAGAAGAAAAAATCTCTGCTTTTATTATCCAGCAAAATATGCTGCCCATCATTGATTTTATGGGCATTCATCACAATATCACTGCCTTCTTTTTGTCTAAAAATCTTCTTTAATTCCACTACTGCAAATTTTTTAGAAGCAATAATGTCCTTTAAGACATTTCCGGCACCTACACTTGGCAGCTGATTTACATCCCCTACCATGACCAGCCTGGTCCCTGGCAATGTTGCTGTTAAAAGAGCATGGAATAAATGCAAGTCTACCATAGACATTTCATCTACGATGATCACATCTGTTTCCAATGGATACTCCCGGTTTCGTTCAAACCGCATCGTACCACCATCTTCCGTTCCTCCATTTAATTCCAGCATACGATGAATCGTGGATGCATCATAACCTGTGGCTTCTGTCATTCGCTTTGCTGCACGTCCCGTGGGTGCACATAGGAATATATCCATGCCTTCTGATTCAAAATAGCGGATCAGGGCATGTACCGTTGTCGTTTTTCCTGTTCCTGGTCCCCCGGTAATAACTACGATTCCATTTCTTGCAGCTGCTTCAATTGCTTTTTTCTGCATTTCATCCAACTGCATCTCCGTATTTTTCTCAATTTTTTCAATGGTCTTACTTAATTCTTCATCTGATACGTCATAGTCAATATTTAAATCCCAAAGCATTTTCGCTGTATTTAATTCCATATAATAAAAATGAGAAAGATAGACGATTTCTCCTTCTTCACTGATTTTCACCACAATTTTATTATCTATCACCAGATTCATGATCTGAGTCTCGATCATGGCAGGATCCAAACTTAATAGCTGGGCAGCTTTTCGGCACAGCATTTCTTTAGGCAGGTAGATATGTCCTGCTCCCACTCCCTGCTGCAATGTGTACAAAATTCCAGAATGAATACGAAATTCCGAACTGACTCCTATTCCGACTTTTTCTGCAATTTCATCTGCAATTTTAAATCCAATCCCATGAATATCTTCTGCCATCTTATACGGATTATTTTGAATGACTTCATATAAATCATCTCCATATTCTTTATAAATTTTGGCAGCAAAGTTAGTGGCAATTCCATATTGGGTCAAAAACATCATTGCATTGCGCATATCCTGTTTTTCCTGAAACTGTACTGCAATATCTCTTGCCTTTCGCTCTGAAATTCCTTTCACTTCAGCCAGACGTTCTCCTTCTTCTTCGATAATACGAAAGGTATCTTTTTTAAATTTTTTAACAATTCTTTTGGCTAAGGCTGCCCCCAGACCTTTTATGGCTCCCGATCCTAAATATCGTTCCATACTGTCAATATCATCTGGTTCCAATATTTCATAAGTTTCTACATGAAACTGAGGTCCATGAACAGGATGATCCACATATTCTCCATCAGCTCCAATGTATTCCCCTTCGTTAATATAATGAAAGATTCCAACCAATGTTTCCTCATCACCTGACATATCCAGGCTCAGCACTGTATATCCATTATCCGGATTCCGAAATCTTATATGTTCCACATATCCTTCTACGCGGCTCATACTTTCACCACCTATCTTTTAAAATAAAAAGTACATAAATTGAAAAAGGCCGGAAACATAATTGTTCCCAGCCGATGTGCATCCTTTTTATTCAGGATCTCTTTCTCCTGCTAAAAATTCAATATATTTACCAGTACCAATTGCAACAGCAGTTAATGGTTCTTCTGCTGTCATTGTATTGATTCCAGTATTTTCTTCAATTAATTCTTCTAATCCCTGAAGCAATGCACCGCCACCTGTTAATACAATACCACGATCAGAAATATCTGCCGCTAATTCTGGTGGAGTTCTTTCCAATACGCTGTGTACAGCATCAACAATCTGATATGCTGGTTCTTTTAATGCTTCTTCTGTTTCTTCAGATGTTACTGTTACTGTTTTTGGAAGACCAGTTACTAAGTTACGTCCACGTACATCCATAGTAACATTTTCTGGTCTTTTATATGCAGTACCAATGTTGATCTTGATTTCTTCTGCAGTTCTTTCACCAATCAATAAATTATGTTTTTTACGCATATAACGAACCAATGCTTCGTCAAAATCATCTCCAGCAACTTTAATAGAAGTGCTTACTACTACTCCTCCTAAAGAAATAACTGCAATATCAGCAGTACCACCACCGATATCTACGATCATATTTCCACATGGTTTAGAAATATCGATTCCTGCGCCGATTGCTGCAGCAACAGGTTCTTCAATAATATTAACTTCTCTTGCTCCAGCAGAATATGTTGCATCTTCAACTGCTTTCTTTTCTACTTCTGTTGCCCCACTTGGAACACACACGCTGATACGTGGTTTTCTTCCAAATAAAGACTTACCAGCTGTTTTACTAATAAAATACTTTAACATCTTTTCTGTTACTGTATAATCAGAAATAACGCCCTGACGTAAAGGACGAACTGCAACAATATTACCTGGTGTTCTACCAAGCATTAATCTTGCTTCTTCTCCAATTGCTTTAATTTTATTCGTATTACGGTCAAAAGCAACCACGGATGGTTCTCTTAACACAACTCCTTTTCCTTTTACATAGACAAGTACGCTCGCAGTACCTAAATCAATTCCGATATCTGTGCCTGATGCCATAGTTATCCCCTTTCATATCTCTATCTTTAAATTTGTTTATTCCTCATGTACATATACTCTTATTATTATAAACAAAATCTAGAAAAATTCAAATCCTTTTTGCACTCTTAAACAAAAATTAAGAAAATACTAGCTTCTTCGACAGAAATCCCGTAAAATCAAAGCTTTTATTGTAATTTAAAATTATCTGTATCCGCTAAAATACATTTAATGATATAAGCAATTCCATCTCTTGTATTTGCTCTGGTCTGATATATACATATATTTTTGATCATTTCAACTGCATTATCCATGGCTACTGAATGAAGCCCCGGAATTGATAACATGGAATAATCATTTTCGCTATCCCCTACGGCTACAATTTCATCTACTGTAAATCCTTTTTCCCTTGCATAATCCATAAGTCCAATTCCTTTTTGCGCCGCAATGGAAGTAATCTCCAAGTCAGTAGGAACTGTAGATACTACCGCCAGACCTTCAATTTTTTCTATCTCTGCACGGGCTTTGATTAATACTTCAGGATTCGTTGACTGGGTAATAACTTTTAAAATACGATCATTACTCTCTAGTAACCCCTGTTCTCCATCAGAAAATACCACTTCCCTAATTAAGTCATCAAATTCCTTTTCCGTATATACAAAATCTGGATGATTTACCTGCATAGCCGGAATCATAACTTCCTTTGTATACTTTTTTAACCCTTCAAGAGAAAGAACAGATACTCTTCCATCTTGTGAAAATGGTGTTGGTACCAGATCATATTTATGAAAAACTTCAAAAATCTTTTTTACTGTTTCTTTTGGAATTTCATGTTCAAATAATAATTTTCCATTCTTATCATACCCACAGGCTCCATTGCTGCAGATCATATCGCAGGACAAATCTGCCTCTCCAAGAATTTTGACCACATTTTGATATTCTCTGCCTGTATTAATAATAAATTCAATCCCGATTTCCTGTGCCTTACGGATTGCATGAATGTTCTCCGGCGTGATCTGTCGGTAACTATCTAATAATGTACCATCCATATCTGATGCAATCAACCGTATCATAACAAAACCTCCTTTTTCTCAATTCCTTTTTAAATTAACACATCATTGTTAAATTCATATAAAAGAAATGTTGTCTAAAATTACTCTATCATGAGGAATGGGAAAATACTAGTCCAATTTTTGTTCAGAAATTTTTGGCAGACCAAAAAAAGGTTGCCCGCACAATTATGCTGACAACCTCTTTCGTTTTTTATATTTATTTTGAAAAGAGAGGATAAAAAATATATGAAAAACTATGGTTTAAGTATAACAAATTCCCTTGCTAATTCAATGTATAAACAATGAAACTTTATAAACAAAACATAAACAAATATTAATTTTCACCAATCTGAATTCGTTTAAAACCTTCTCCATGCACCTCATTTGATTCCAGTACAATTAAAAAAGCCTCTGGATCAACGTTTTTGACGGCGCGCTGTACCAGATACATTTCCTTATTATTGCAGGCACATAACACCACCTCTCGTACATCTCCCTTAAACCCACCACGGGCTGAAATCAAAGTAGAACCACGGCCACAGCTTTTATCAATCACAGATATCACTTTCTTTCCATGGGAAGTCACGATTACAGCAAGTTTTCCAGCATTAATCCCGTACATCATTTTATCTACAACAATTGCAAATAAATAATTTACGATCATGCCATAAATGATTCCGTCCATATCCCGCAAAATAATTCCTCCAATCAAAATAATTCCTACATCGGTTAAAAAAGCAATTTTTCCAAGGGATAAGTATGGCTTTAATGCTTTGGCAGCCATAATGATAAAATCCGCTCCACCAGTAGAAGTATTTTGCATATAAATGATTGCATAACCAATTCCTCCAATCACACCGGTGCAGAGAGCTGCCAGTAAACGACTTCCTTGATAAACAGGAAATAATGGAGCAACGTAGTCTACAAAAACAGAAGCTATGAGCATACAGCGAATGGAACTTATAAAAAATTTCTTTCCAAGGAGATGATAACTGAGCAGCCCTACAGGAATATTTAAAAGAATGGTAGACAGACCAATGGGAATTCCGGTCATCTGATAAATAATGAGTGCGATCCCAGAAAAACCAGTCATTGGAAATTTTGCCTGTGCTGCAAAATTGTAAATGGCTGCAGCTACAAGAATGCTTCCTGCGATTTCCCATAAAAGTTGTACCACCAGTGTTTTATAATTTATGCCTGATTGAAACATGATCAAATCTCCTTTGCAAAAGATATATCATAGTATGGCACTTTTTTTTAATAATATTACAATTGCCTGCTTTAGTTGCGCATTTACCAACTTAAATTGCTCCACAATAAAAAGTACAGCACAACAAAAAAGGAATGCTTAAAGCCCTTTTTTCGTCTTAAGCATTCCTTATTAGATTTATTTTACAAACTCATCAATGACTTCTTTTACTGTTTTGATCCGATCTGCTTTCCATGCGTCTGCACCACAGAACAAAAGTGCTTCATCTACATTTCCAGTGACCGCATTTACTAATCCTTCTGTAATACAATACAGTGTTTCGGACGGATTACAAGTCTTAATGCACTGATGACAGCGTTTTGGTGCAATTCGTCCTTCCTCTTTTACGCGTTTCATAAAAGCATTATTAATTGCACGTCCTGGAAGTCCCACTGGACTTTTAACAATTATAATATCCTCTTCTTTGGCATTTATGTACGCCTCTTTATAACGGATATCTGCATCACATTCTTCGGTGGTAACAAATGCAGTGGCAATCTGTACTGCATCTGCTCCAAGTTCCAGATAGTGATTCATTTTTTCTTTATCGCTAATGCCACCGCCTACGATAATTGGAATATGTTTTCCATACTTTTCTTCATATGGCTTTACCACATCCATAATTTTTAATATTTCATCATCATAAGCCTGAATATCAATATTTTCTAATTCTTTTGGCTTAAATCCCAGATGTCCGCCAGCTAATGGTCCCTCAATTACAAGGGCATCTGGTGCAATCTGATGCTTTTTATCCCAGCGTTTTAAAATAATATTTGCTGCTTTTTTGGAAGATACAATTGGAACCAGTTTAATGTCACTTCCTGCTGCTGCTTCTGGAAGCTCCATAGGCAGTCCTGCTCCGGTAATAATCATATCCGCACCACTCTTGATACACTGTTTTACATATTCTTCATAATGGTTGGTTACTGCCATAATATTTACGCCAATAATTCCACCGTTGGAAATTTCTTTTGCACGTTTAATATGTTTATCCAATGCACGCATATGGGAATCTAACTTATTGGAATTCCAGTCTGGCTCATCATACCCAATCTGAGCTGCAGAAATTACACCAATTCCACCTTCTTTTGCAACTGCGCCAGCCAGTGAACTTTTGCTGACACCAACGCCCATACCCCCTTGTACAATTGGAAGCTTTGCTTCTAAATTACCAATTTTTAAAGGTTTTAACATTTGATACCTCCATGCAGATTAAAAACTGCGAAAGCGCTGATAACGCTCGTTCGCAAGCTCTTCCCCTGATTTCTTCATATTACAATCAATAAAATCAATGATATCTTTTTTCATCTGATCGGTTACATCTAAAATATTTTTCAAAGAGATTGGTTCTTCTTCTTCAATAATTTTTTCAACAATTCCAAGCTCTTTTAAGTCTTTTGCAGTAATTTTCATAACATCTGCGGCTTCTGCTGCTCTCTTACTATCCTTCCAGAGAATGGATGCAAATCCTTCTGGAGAAAGAATGGAATACATGGAGTTTTCCATCATCCATACTTCATTTGCCACTGCCATAGCTAGTGCACCACCGGAACCACCTTCTCCAATAAAAATAGATAGTACTGGTACTTTTAATGCAGACATTTCAAACAAATTTCTGGCAATCGCTTCTCCCTGTCCCCGTTCTTCTGCTTCCAGACCACAAAATGCACCTGGAGTATCTACAAAACAGATAATTGGTCGGTGAAACTTCTCTGCCTGTTTCATCAAACGTAAGGATTTTCGATATCCTTCTGGAGAAGGCATCCCAAAATTTCTCTTAATATTTTCTTTGGTTGTACGACCTTTTTGCTGTCCGATCACCGTTACATACCGACCATCTACGGATGCAATGCCTCCTACGATTGCACCATCATCCCCAAAATAGCGGTCACCATGAAATTCTACAAAACGGTCAAAAATGGTTCCAATATAATCTAAGCTGGTTGGTCTCTGAGCACTGCGGGCAATCATAACACGGTCCCATGCAGTTAATTTATCTGCCATAATTACAACTCCTTATAATCGCGCTTAATACGCGGCGCATATTTTTACGTTCTACAATCTTATCAACAAATCCATGATCCAATAAAAATTCTGCTGTCTGGAATCCTTCTGGAAGTTTCTGTCCAATGGTCTGTTCAATGACACGAGGACCTGCAAATCCAATCAATGCTCCTGGTTCTGCTAAAATTACATCTCCAAGCATTGCAAAACTTGCCGTTACGCCTCCAGTAGTCGGATCTGTCAGAACAGTAATATATAAAAGTCCTGCTTCGTCATGTTTTTTCAGTGCCTGGGAAGTTTTTGCCATCTGCATTAAGGATACCATTCCTTCCTGCATTCTGGCCCCGCCAGAACAAGTAAAGATAATGATTGGAAGTCTCATTTCTGTAGCACGTTCTACTGCACGGCTCACTTTTTCTCCAACAATTTCTCCCATGCTCCCCATCATAAAATCAGCACCCATAACGGCAAGAACTACTTCTTCTCCACGAATCGTTCCTTTTCCGGTAATTACCGCTTCTTCTAAGTTTGTAACTGACTGAGTATGCTCTAATTTCTTTTTATAACCAGGGAAATTCAGAGGATCACTGGTTTCTAAGCCAGTATCCCATTCTTCAAAACTTCCTTTGTCCAAAATCATAGCAATTCTGGTTTTTGGACGAATACGGAAATAGCTTCCACAATGTGGACAAACATGATAATTTTCTACGATATCTTCCCCGTATACTGGTTTTCCGCACGCTTCACACTTTTTGAAAATGCCATCTGGTGTTTCATATTCTAATAAAGATTCTTTTGCTTTTTTCACCTTTTCCATCAGCTTTCTTTCACTGGAAGAAATGGTTCTCTTTTTAAACATATCTTTTAATGCCATGATTATTCACCTGCTTTTTCTCGTTCTTTGGCAAATCGTTCAATAAAACCAGTGTCTATCTTTCCTTCAATAAAATCTTTATGATTAATAATATCATACTGGTAGTCAATATTTGTTTTTACTCCCTGAAGTACAAGTTCTCCAAGAGCACTGTTCATCTTCTTAATTGCCAGCTCTCTTGTTTGATCATGAACGATTAATTTCACCACCATAGAATCATAGTATGGTGGAATTTTATATCCGGAATATAGGGCAGAATCCACACGAATGCCCTTTCCTCCTGGAAAATGCACATCTGTTACCACCCCTGGACAAGGCATAAAATCCCGTTCTGTATCTTCTGCGTTGATACGGCATTCGATAGCATGTCCATGGATCTTAATATCTTCCTGTTTATATGCCAGTTTTTTATTATCTGCGATTAAAATCTGTTCCCGGATCAAATCTACGCCTGTTACCCATTCAGTTACTGGATGTTCTACCTGAATTCTGGTATTCATTTCGATAAAATAATAATGATTATCCTGATCTAATAAAAATTCAATGGTTCCAGCACTGTAATAACCAGCTGCTTTGGCCGCTTTTACCGCTACTGCTCCCATTTCTTCTCTTAATTCTTCACTGATGGCTGCAGATGGAGACTCCTCAATTAATTTCTGATGTCTTCTCTGAATGGAACAATCACGTTCACCTAAATGAATGACATTTCCAAATTTATCAGCAATGATCTGGAATTCAATATGACGAGGATTTTTAATATATTTTTCAATATACATGGTATCGTCACCAAATCCATTTTTTGCTTCCATCTGTGCTGTTTTAAACTGCCCCTCAAATTCCTCTCCAGATTCTGCAATACGCATACCTTTTCCACCGCCTCCTGCAGAAGCTTTGATCATAACAGGATACCCCATATCATCTGCTATTTTCTTTCCCTTCTGGGCATCATAAACGGCTTCTTTTGTACCTGGTACAACTGGAACTCCTGCATCCATCATCGTCTTTCTGGCTGCTGATTTATTTCCCATTTTATCAATAATTTCTGCTGAAGGACCAATAAAGGTAATTTTGCACTTTTCGCACATTTTTACAAATTTACTATTTTCTGATAAAAATCCAAATCCTGGATGGATCGCGTCTGCACCACATGCCAAAGCAGCACTGATGATGCTTTCCATGCTCAGATAACTGTCTTTTACAGCTGCAGGACCAATGCAGATGGTTTCATCTGCTAGCTGTGAATGCAGCGCATCTTTATCTGCTTCTGAGCAAATGGCTACGGATAAGATTCCCATTTCCCGGCAGGCACGGATAATACGAACTGCAATCTCTCCACGATTGGCAATTAATATTTTTCTAAACATATATCAAACCCCCGTGCTTATCCAAGCATAAATGTCAATTCTCCAGAACATACCACTTTTCCATCTACACGGGCAGTTCCTTTTCCAACTCCTACTGGTCCCTTTACTTTAATCATTTCCACTTCTAATTCTAATACATCCCCTGGTGTTACTTTTCCACGGAATTTACATTTATTGATGCCTCCAAAGAACGCTAATTTTCCTTTGTTCTCTTCTGCTGCCAGACAACATACAGCTCCTACCTGTGCCAATGCTTCTACGATTAATACTCCTGGCATAACTGGCATTTCAGGGAAATGTCCTGCAAAGAATGGCTCATTGAATGTGACACATTTTTTTCCCACTGCTCTTTGTCCAATCTCCAATTCTTCAATTCGGTCTACTAATAAAAACGGAGAACGATGAGGAATGATTTCCTGAATTTGTTTTGTATCTAATACCATAATGATTTCCTTTCTACTTCACAACAATAAGTGGCTGACCATACTCGACCATCTGCTCATTTTCCACTAAAATAGCTGTTACAACACCATCATATTCACTTTCCACTTCATTCATCAGCTTCATTGCTTCTACAATTCCGATAGTCTGTCCTTTTTTTACTGTATCTCCAACCTGTACAAATGGTTCTGCACCTTCTGATGGAGCCGCATAAAAAGTTCCTACTAATGGAGCTACCACTTCTTTTCCATCGATTACTGGCTCTTCTTCAAAGTTTCCTGTAACAACTGGCGCAGTATTTACAGGCACTGTCGCTGCTGTAGCTGCCACTACCTGTGGTTTCTTTATTAAAATCTTACAATCATCTTCTTCGTATTTAAACTCTTCGATATTTGCAGTAGAAACTGCTTTAATCAAATCCATCATGTCTTTTACTTCCATGATAACCCCTACCCTTCATATTTTTTAATTAATAATGTGGCATTATGTCCGCCAAATCCTAAAGAGTTGGACATTGCATATTTCACAACTCTGTCTGTAACAGGTTCTAAAGTGTAATTTAAATCACACTCTTCATCTGGTACTTTTAGTCCTACTGTTGGATGAATGTAATCTTCCATTACGGATTTTACACAGGCAATAAATTCAATTCCTCCTGCTGCTCCTAATGCATGACCAATCATAGATTTTGTAGAACTGATATTGACGTCTTTTGCACTTTCTCCAAATGCTTTTTTAATTGCTAATGTTTCAAATGCATCATTTGCATGAGTACTCGTTCCATGTGCATTGATATAATCCACTTCTTCTGGTTTAATCTCAGCTTCATTCATGGCAAATTCCATAGCTCTTGCTGCACCTTCTCCATCTTCTGCTGGGGAAGTAATATGGTATGCATCTCCTGTAGAACCATATCCAACAACTTCTGCCAGAATTTTCGCACCTCTTGCTTTTGCACGTTCATATTCTTCTAAAACTACGATTCCGGCACCTTCTCCCATGACAAATCCATCTCTTTCTTTATCAAAAGGAATAGAGCATCTTGTTGGATCTTCTGATGAAGAAAGAGCTGTTAATGCCGCAAAGCCTGCCACACCGATTGGTGTAATCGCTGCTTCTGTTCCACCTGCGACCATAACATCTGCTTCTCCTACCTGAATGCTTCTAAATGCATCACCAATACAATTGGTACCTGTTGCACATGCAGTCACTACGTTAACACATTTTCCACGGAGTCCGAACTGAATGGCTACATTTCCTGCTGCCATATTGGAAATCATCATTGGCACCATAAGTGGAGAAACTCGGTTTGGACCTTTATTTGCTAATTTTTCACATTCTTTTTCTACAACCTGTAAACTTCCTACACCAGATCCAACAGCAACACCAATTCTTGCTGTATCTTCGTTTTCTAAATCAAGCCCTGCATCTTCAATTGCTTCTTTGGAAGCCGCAATTGCATACTGAGAAAATAAAGATAATCTTCTTGCTTCTCTTGCACTGACATATTTTTTCGGATCAAAATCTTTAACTTCTGCTGCTAATTTCGCTTTATATTCACTTGCATCAAAATATGTGATTGGACCAAATCCGATTTTCTGTTCTTTAATACTGCTCCAGAATTCTTCTACTGAATTTCCAATTGGAGTAATGGCTCCCATACCTGTTACAACTACTCTTCTTAAATTCTTCATAGTCTGTCTCCTCTACATTCCCATTCCGCCGTCCACTTGTAATGTCTGTCCGGTAATATATGTTGATTTATCAGATGCTAAAAATGCAACTGCTTCTGCGATATCTTCTACTTCTCCCATTCTCTTTAATGGAACCTGGCTTAAAATGCCTTCTTTTACTTCTTCAGGAAGTACATCTGTCATTTCTGTACGAATATATCCAGGTGCAATTGCATTAACACGGATTCCTCTGGATCCGATTTCTCTTGCCAAAGACTTTGTCATCCCGATTAATCCTGCCTTAGAAGCACAATAATTCATCTGACCAGCATTTCCAATAACACCTGAAACAGAAGACATATTAATAATGCTTCCACTTCTCTGTTTTAACATAATTCTGGATACATGCTTCATACAGTTAAACGCACCCTTTAAGTTTACTTCGATGACTTTATCAAAATCTTCTTCTTTCATTTTCATTACAAGATTATCTCTTGTAATTCCTGCATTATTTACTAAAATATCAATGCGTCCATATTCTTTTTTTACATAAGTAATCATGTCTTTTGCAGTGTCAAAATCAGAAACATCTCCCTGATAAGCTTCTGCCTGTCCACCTGATTCTTTGATTTCTTTTACGACTTCGTCTGCTTTTTCTTTTGAACCACAGTAATTGACGATCACTGCCGCTCCATATGCTGCTAATGTCTTTGCAATCTGGCGTCCAATTCCACGGCTTGCACCAGTTACAATGGCAATTTTTCCTGCTAACATGAAGTTACCTCCTTGAGTTTTTCTAAATCTTCTACTTTTTCTATATTCATGATCTTCACTTTACGGTTTACTTTTTTTACAAATCCAGATAATGTTCTTCCTGGTCCGATTTCAATAAAAGTATCCGCTCCATCTTCCAACATCTTTTCTACAGATTGTTCCCAACGGACAGAAGAATAAACTTGTTTTCCTAATAATTCTTTTACAAGAGATGCCTGATCGACAAAATCAGCCGTTGTATTTGCTACATATGGCACTTCTGGCTCTTTGATTTCCACATCTTCTAATACATCCAGCAGTTTTTCTCCTGCTTCTTTTAACATATAAGAATGAAATGGTCCACTTACTTTTAATGGAACCACTCTTCTTGCTCCTGCTTCTTTTAACGCTTCACTTGCTCTTTTTACTGCATCCGTTTCCCCGGAAATTACGATTTGTCCAGGGCAGTTGTAGTTCGCAATGGTTACAATTCCTTCTGTATTTGCGCAAATTTCTTCAATTGGTTCTTTTTTCATTCCTAATACTGCAGCCATTGCCCCTTTTCCTACCGGCACTGTATCCTGCATAAGAATTCCTCTCTGTCGTACTACTTTTACAGCATCTTCGAATGACATTGTTTTATTGGCTACTAATGCACAATATTCTCCAAGACTTAAGCCAGCAGTGATGTCTGCTTTGATTCCTGCTTTTTCTACTTGTTTTAAAATTGCAATACTTGCAGTTACCATAGCTGCCTGTGTATATTCTGTCATATGAATCTTATCATTTTCTTCAAAACACAGTTCTTCCATACTAAATCCTAAGACTTTAGAAGCTGTTTCAAATACTTCTCTGCTGTCTTCAAACTGGTCATAAAAATCTTTCGCCATCCCTACATACTGTGCTCCCTGTCCAGGGAACATAAATACAACTTTTCCCATATTACACCTCGTTAAAATCCGCTTTCTTACTTGACATCAATTTCTTTCAAAGTCTAATACTTTGAAATCCAAACTAATATTCGTTTAAAAAAGTGGCTTATAACCAATTTATGCTGGTTATAAGCCGTGTATTATTCTTAGTCTTCTACACCTTTATTTTTTAAGTAGTTGATTACGTCACCTACTGTGTTTAAGTTTGCTAAGTCTTCAGATGGAATATCTACATCATATTCTTCTTCTAAAGCCATAACTAATTCAAATAAATCTAAAGAATCTGCATCTAAATCATCTTTAAAAGATGTTTCTAATTCTACTTCACTTTCGCTTACACCTAACTGTTCAGCAATGATTTCTTTCATTTTTTCTAACATAATTTTAGTCTCCTTTAATTAACCCTAATAATCATTTTAAATAGTTTGATAGTCAAAGTATACCTTTGAAAGCCCCCTTTGTCAAGCTATTTAACTATGTTTCTTTTACACCCACTATTATACTAAGCCATTTCTTATCATGCAATGCTTTTTTTCCTTTTTGTATGAAATAAAAAACATTAAAAAAAAATATTGAATTTTTCAAAAAATAGGACTACATTAGTCAACAAGATTTTATTCTTATTAAAAGGAGGAATGAACATGACAACCCAACAAATCATTGCAGTTGTTATTTTCCTAGTAACTATGACTGCAATTATGACAGAAAAAGTGCACCGATCTGTTGCTTCTATGACCGGGGCTATTCTTCTTCTTGTAACTGGAGTATTAAGCCTTGATTCAGCAATTGGATACGTTGATGTTAATACTCTTGGCGTGTTAGTCGGAATGATGATTTTCGTAGGAATTGTAAAAAATTCCGGTATCTTTGAATACATAGCAATCAAATCCGCAAAACTGGCCAAAGGAAAACCATGGCAGATTATGGTAATCTTTATTATCATTACCGCTCTTCTTTCCGGTTTTCTTGATAATGTAACTACTGTTTTACTGGTAGGACCTATGACTTTGGCGATCACTAGTATGCTCAAAGTAAACCCAGTACCATATATCATATCTCAGATTATGGCATCTAACATTGGTGGTATGGCAACTTTAATCGGTGATCCTCCAAATATTATGATCGGCAGCTCCGCAGGTCTTGGCTTTGGTGCCTTTCTTTTAAATACGGGTGCTGTATCTTTGATTGTTTTAATTATCAGTATTTTCTGTTATTATGTATTATATAGAAAACAGCTGATCGTAGATGAAGAAAACATTCAAAAGGTTATGCAGCTGGATGAGAAAAAATCCATCTCAGACCCTGCCTTAATGAAGAAAAGTCTCATTATGTTCGTGCTTGTTGCAGTTGGATTTGTTTTCCACGGACAATTACATCTGGAATCTTCTGTAATCGCATTATCTGCAGCCTGCATTATGCTTTTAATTGGGAAACAAGATCCAGAAGAAATCTTTTCATCCGTAGAATGGTCTACCATTCTGTTTTTCATCGGTTTGTTTGTCGTTGTAGGAGGACTTGAAAAGGTAGGAATTATCGACAGTCTTGCAAAAGGCTTAATCGGTCTGACTGGTGGAAACTTAGTGATAACCATGATGGCAATTCTTTGGATTGCAGCCATTGTCTCTGCATTCCTGGATAATATTCCATTTGTAGCTACTTTAATTCCTATGATTTTGACCATTGGAGAGACTGGTATGGATATTACTCCTCTTTGGTGGGCACTTTCCTTAGGTGCTTGTCTTGGTGGAAACGGTACCTTAATTGGAGCTTCTGCCAATGTGGTACTTTCTGGAATCAGTAACAAGGCAGGTCATAAGATTACTTTTGCCTCTTACTTTAAGGTTGGATTTCCAATGATGATTTTATCTATTATTGCCTGCAGCATTTATCTACTGGTTCGTTTTGCATAAAAGGAGGAGTTAGTTATGAAATTATCATTTAGTGGAGACTATATCAACATGATGCTTAAGCAGCTGGGAGCTACTGATATCAAACATTTTGACAGCAAAATGAACATCGTAAACTTCGACTTAGGCGATGGTCTGATGGTCTCCTACGTATATAATGTTACCCGTAAAAACAAATATTTCCTTCAGCGTATGCGCCCATATGCATTAAACGAAGGTTTTTACGCGACAGAAAGTGAAATAATTGAATTTATCCGCAAAGATATTGCCAAATTTAGAAATGTAAAGGATAAAAAGAGTTTTAATACATTCCTGTTGATTTCTCATCTGGGACATCATGTATCTGCTCATATTGAAGAATTGTTCTTAAACTATGAAGTGCCTGAAGAACAAATGAAAAAAATCGAAAAGGAACTGGAAGATTCTCTGTATGATATTATAGAAATGTTCCACAAGTGTGAGCGTATTGAATTAGAAGAAAGTGAAACAACGGAAGAATCTAACAAAGCAAAATAATCATATAATACCATAATTAAACCTACAAAAGATACCAGCTGTCTTTGATTTTATCAATAAATCCCAGACAACTGGTATTTTTAAATTTCTATACAATTGTTATATTATTTTGAGCTCATTTCCACATTCTGCACAAAAAGCTGCTTCTTTTGGATTTTCTTCCCCACAGTTTTGGCAGATTTTTACACCTTTTAAATCATAAAATTCTTTTTGCATCTTTTCAATGCGGTCAGAGATTTCTTCTGCTTTACGAAATAGCCGGGCATATGGATGATCTTCCTGATTTTTATTGGCTTCATAACATTTTCTACCAATGGTTTCAAAAGTTTCATCTAAATTCTTCCACTGAACATCAATTTCTTTCTTCAATCTGGAAATTTCTGTAATATCCATCGTTTTTTGTGCCACTTCACGGCTTTTTTCTGTAATTGTTTCTCCTAACTTATTAAAAAACTCCATACCTCGTTCTCCTTTCTTTCAATCTGCCATTTTCCTTTTACCTTCTATCCTTCATTCACCGAGCCAGACTCAACTTCTGTTGATTCTTCTGTAGCTGGAGCCTCAGTGACCGTCTCCTCTGTAGCCGGTACTTCCGTTGTTTGAGCTTCTGTCGCTGGTGTTTCTGTAGTCGTAGCCTCAGTTGCTGGTTCATTTGTATTTTCATTAGAATCATCTTCCCTCTGATTATCATAGTAATCGGAATCATCATTATAATCGTCCTGATTTTCTTCTACGGGAGTTGTTACTTGTTCTGTCGCTACCGTTGTGACTGTTGTGGCTTCCGTTATTTGCTCCTTCTTTATTTCTGTAGTTATTTGCGTTGTTTCTTCTTCGGTTGTTATCTCCTGCTCTTTGTTAAATTTTAAAGTATCTTGTAAAGATTGATAACCCCATACAATACCCATAGCAATGAGCATGAGTAAAATAAATCCTAAAACAATTAAAAATACTTTTTTTCCTCTTCCAGAAGATGAATTTTTATGAACTGGTTTTTGAATTATTACTGGCTCTACAATCGTTTTCTCTGATTCTTCGTCGCTTTCTGGCTCTAAAGTTACTGTCCCAGGAGTTTCCGTCACTTCTTGTTCTATCATCAATGTTTCTGATTGTTTGGTATCTTTGACTTTTTCAGGATCTTGTTGGAATTCTTCGACTTCTCTCTTATTTTTTAAAGAATGAAATTCAAAAATCAACTTTTTTAACCCCTCTGACAATTCTTCTTTTACAGAGTTTTTTTCATTTTCATCCCCGCGATCTGGAACCAGAAAAACTTCTTCCTCTTTTAAAATATCATCATCTATAAATTGATCATCTTCAAATTCATCATGCATTTTCTTCATCCTATATACCCCTTTTACAGACCTAATTCCATGTTTATTATAACATGCTTACTATAAAATGGCATCTTGAAAACAGCTCATTTCCATATCCTTAATGGAAATTTTATGAATTTTTTTCTTACAATTTTTTTCATTTTGCAGAATTGTATAAAATAATTACATAAGGAAGAATTATTTCATGGGTAAGAACAATGCTCCCAGAGAAATTTAGAATTTCTCCGGGAGTATTACTTTTTTCTACATATAGAATATAAAATTTCTTAAAAAGACTTTGGATAAGTTTCCCTAGATGGAACTAATGCTTTTAGATATTTTCCCTGTTCACATCTTCATATCAGAATCATAGGCATCATCATATTTTATGCTATATCCATTGATCTTTCCTGACATTTTTGTCCGTATAGAAGAAGTTTCACTTACATTCCATACATAATCGTTTTCCCAAATTGGAGATATCTGTTGAAATACTCATTTTTTCGTACCAAATGTAAAGATTCTTCCATACTTTCCATTCACTTTTCCCAGTATAAAGAATTAAAACTTTGTAATTTCACTGTCTTTTTAAAATTGACAAACCAAACTGTCTCTTAACAGGTATTATCTCCCCTAAAATCATCTTAGATTTCCTTCCCTGTTAAAACAAAGGCTTCCTGCTTTTTATTATTGTTATATTCTGCATACTTAAAACTTACAATCGTCTCCTTTGTATAATTTCTAAGTACTTTTTTAGCTGGTCCTTTGTTGGTGCAGCACTTATGTCTATATTTCTGCCAAAAATAATTGCTATGCTATCATTATGTATATTTCAATCCCACTTTATTTTATCCAGATATAGATGGAAGTTTCATAAAGAGTAAAGAAAGTCATACATTTTATTATAAGATTTAAACTGAATTTCTCATATATAATACATACAACATATCTTGTCACAATCGTGTAATATAATACAATTGACCCTGAACTTCCTAGAGTATATAATTTATATTAATATTTTAGTATAAAAGAAAGGGATAAGGTGGTTAAAATGAAACGATTATTATCAATGATTCTCACCATGTGTATGGTATTTACCATGATTCCATCAATGGTATTTGCAGAATCAGCAGAAAAGACAGCGACAACAAAGGAAATAAAACAGATGGCTGCTGAAATGGCAGATGACGTTAATCTTGACGCTTACAAGAATAACGTCTCTCGTGAAGGCCAAAAAAAGACAACTATTGTAGAACCTACAATTACCAAAGAAGCAAAAACAACATATTCAAATGCGCAGAAAGCTCTATCTCATAAAAAGTCTTCTGCTAATACCTATGTTGCAGAATTAGGAGATTATGTTTACACTTCTTTATAAGCAGCTGTAGATGATGCCGTAGATGGAGATACTATCTATCTCATTGATAATATTTCTCTTGAAGGTGTTATAATTTCTGATAAAGACATTACAATTGACTTCGATGATTATTATCTCGGAGGAACATATTCTGATGCAATGATGATTATTTATAACTCCGAAGTTACATTGCGTGACGGATATATTATGAATATAGGTTCTGGTAATGGATTAGCCGTTTTAGGAACCTCTGATGTATTGATGGATGGAATGTCTTTTACTACAACTGCAGAAGATACAAGCGGTGTTCTGGTAGGTGAAGGTTCTCTTACTGAATTTACAGATTGTATGTTTCTTAGCGGAAGTATTCTCGATATAACTAGTGAATTTGTAAATGGTGTATATGTTGCTGACGGAGGATATGCCACCGTAGACGAATGTTTAATTATATTTGATGAAGGTGTAGGTCTATTGGCTGGTTCTGGCAGTGAAGTTGATATCTATGATACCGACATTCTTATGGAAGAAGCATACGGAATCTCTGCTAATAAAAATTCCTCTGTATTTGTTTCCAAAGGAAGCTATCTTGCAAGATGGGCACTATTTTCAAATGGCGGTGATATAACAATTGATACCGGTATTTTTGAATCTGAATACTATGGTGTACCAGCAATATCCAGCAACGGCAGCAATTTTGGAACAAATATTACAATCCAATCAGGAAGTTTGGCAACACCATCCAACTGGAGAACCACAGCGCAAGATGCCATTGCTGTATATAAAAACATGAACAAACCTGGAAACTTAAAAGTAAATCTATCTGGATCATACAACAACATCAAAGCAACTTGGAATAAAGTAAGTGGTGCTACAGGATATGCTATATACTACAAAAAAGGAACAGGTTCCTATAAGTTTTGGGGAAGAACAACAAAGAATACTGTAACAATTAAGAACCTTACAGCAGGTGCAAAATACAATGTAAAAGTTGTTCCATATAAAAAATGTGAAGGC
Organism: Lachnospiraceae bacterium; assembly: GCA_036311565.1. Lineage (GTDB taxonomy): Bacteria > Bacillota > Clostridia > Lachnospirales > Lachnospiraceae > Fimousia. The sequence goes on along the minus strand of JAXJPR010000002.1, from coordinate 64,186 downwards.
ACATATAACACTTTTTATGGAGAAGGAAATAAATATTCCACAGCATATACTTATACTCTGAAGAAAGTAACTCTAAGTACTTTCTCAAAGAGTGGATCAAAAGTAAAAGTAAAATGGAAAAATATTAGTGGCGAAACAGGATATCAGATTTCCAAATCTATAAAAAAAACAGGCACAAATATTGTATCTACTTACAAAACAACAACAGGTACATATAAACTGGTAAGTGCAACAAAAGGTAAAACCTATTACTATAAAATAAGAGCTTACAAAACTGTAAATGGAAGTAAAATTTACGGACCATGGTCTAATGTAAAAGCATATAAAAGATAATATTTAGGAACGTAAATGGAGAATGGACGCAAAACATTGCTGACTTGCTTTCTCTCGATGTAGGGCTGCCGCCACTTACATGTCCATTTGAGTTTTGAACAAGCCATGCTCCATCTCGACTTTCGTCTCGATGCAGGGCTGACGCCCTATAAATCTAAAAACAAAAAACTCCGGAAAGAATATCCATATTCTTTCCGGAGTTTTTTTGCTTTTATCCTTGCATGGCTTGTAGTTTAGCCAAAGTATCTTTCTAATAATCCCTGAAGTGCTTTTCCGTGTCTAGCTTCGTCTCTGGCCATTTCATGAACTGTGTCATGGATAGCATCTAAGTTTGCTTCTTTTGCACGTTTTGCTAAATCTACTTTACCAGCTGTAGCACCAAATTCTGCTTCTACTCTCATTTCAAGATTTTTCTTTGTAGAATCTGTTACAACTTCACCTAATAATTCTGCAAATTTTGCAGCATGTTCTGCTTCTTCCCAAGCAGCTTTTTCCCAGTATAAACCGATTTCTGGGTATCCTTCTCTATGAGCTACACGAGACATAGCAAGGTACATACCTACTTCTGAACATTCTCCTTCAAAGTTCGCTCTTAAATCAGCGATGATATCTTCGCTAACACCTTTTGCTACTCCTACAACATGCTCTGCAGCCCAAACTTTGTCTTCACTTACTTCGTTAAATTTGTCAGCGCCTACTTTACATACTGGGCACTGTTCTGGAGCTGCTTCACCTTCATAAACATAACCACATACTGAACATACAAATTTTTTCATAATAGAATCTCCTTTTTTATAAATCATAGTTTTTAATTTCTTTAGTTAATAATAGTAACTGTTACTGATATTATAATATCATTACTTATCTACTGTGTCAATACCTTTTAAACATTTTTTACAAATGCCTTTAAAATAAATTACATGATCCTGAACCGTTCCTTCAAATGCACTTTCTGCTAAAATGTTAATATGATTTAATGGTTCCATATCAAGATCCATAACATTTCCGCATTCCGTACACATAATATGATAATGGGGTTCTATATTACCGTCAAAGCGTTCAGATTTCCCATCACAACTGAGTTTTATTATATCACCACACTCGGCTAACAGGTTTAAATTTCTGTAAACAGTTCCTAAACTTATATTAGGGAATACTTCTCTTACATTTAAATAAACCATATCTGCAGTTGGATGTTCTTTTGTAGATTTTAGATAATCCAGAATTGCGTCTCTTTGTTTACTTCTTTTTAGTCCTGTCTTCATATCAGGGCTCCTTCCTTATTTCCAATAACAATAACTGTTACTATTATTATAAGGATAATCTGGAACTCTGTCAATCCTATCTTTTTGCATTTGCTGGTTCAATATTAATTGTTTTCCCTTTAATTTTCCCCTTTGACATAGCATCTAATACATCTGCAGCAACTTCTGTTGGTACTTCTACAAATGTATATTTGTCGTACATATCAATTGCTCCTACCAAGCTTCCTGGAATTCCAGTTTCACCAGCGATAGCTCCTAAAATATCACCTGGGCGCACATTTTGTTTCTTTCCAATATTGATAAACAATCTTGCCATTCCACTTTCGCCGGCTCCGGTATCTGTAAATCGCTCATACTGTTTTTCTTCTGATGTCTGATTATCGCCAAGCATCTGTTTTAAAAAGGCTGCTGCTACATCAAGAGAAGTATAATCTTTTTCATTTACAAGATTTTCTACCATATCTACATAACGTCTTAAATCTTCTTCCTCGATTAGATGATCCACATGTTCAAAGATTTTTTCTGCTTTTGTTTCCATAACATCATTGAGTGACGGAATTGGGCGTGCTTTAATCTTTGTTTTTGCATATCGTTTGATATCTTTTAACTTATATACTTCTCTTCCCACTACAAAAGTAAACGCTTTTCCTACTCTTCCTGCACGACCGGTACGCCCAATGCGGTGCACATAATATTCATCATCCTGAGGAAGATCATAATTAAATACGACATCTACGTCATCTACATCAATCCCTCTTGCAGCCACATCTGTTGCTACCAGAATATCCGTTTTTCCATTTCGGAAACTATTCATAACACGGTCTCTCTGGGATTGTTTCATATCCCCATGCAGTCCTTCTGCAAAATATCCACGTCCTTTTAAATCTTCCACAACTTCATCTACCATACGTTTCGTATTACAAAATACTACTGCAAGTTTTGGATCATGAATATCTAACAGTCTTGATAATATTTCTTTTTTATTTTTCGGACGCACTTCATAATAATACTGTTCAATATTGGGAACGGTCAGTTCCTTTTTCACCACTTTGACCACCTTAGCATTTTTTTGGTAGTTACGGGTGATATCCATAATTGCTTTTGGCATTGTGGCAGAAAATAACATGGTCTGTCTATCTTCTGGCACTTTATCTAAAATCGTCTCAATATCTTCGCGGAATCCCATATTTAACATTTCATCTGCTTCATCTAATGTTATCATTGTCAAATGATCCAGTTTTAATGTTCTTCTTCTCATATGGTCCATAACACGTCCTGGAGTCCCAATTACAATATTGACCCCTGTTTTTAATGAACGAATCTGTTTTGTAATGTCCTGTCCACCATAAATCGGGAGTACTTTTACTCCATGCATATATTTTGCCAATTTACGAATTTCATCTGCCACCTGAATAGCTAATTCTCTGGTTGGACAAAGAATCAATGCCTGCACCTTTTTAATAGAAGGATCTACTTTCTGTAAAATTGGAATTCCAAATGCAGCGGTCTTTCCTGTCCCTGTCTGCGCCTGTCCGACTAAATCCTGTCCGGATAAAGCAACCGGAATGGCTTTTGCCTGAATCGGTGATGCTGCCTCAAATCCCATTTCTTTAATTCCACGCAAAATCTGTGGTTTTAATTCTAGATCATCAAATTTTATTGTATCCATATCTGTTCCTTTCTATTCTATATCCTTGCACTATTTTATCGAAGAAACTTTTCATCTTTCCCTTGACAACTTTAAATTCCAGTAGTAGCATAAATATAACATAACATAGTTTTAAAAACTACATGAAAACTTAATACAAACTACTTTAGGAGGTATTCTTATGAAATTAAAATTAAAAGACCCTGGAAGTGCCATTACCCATATGATTGGTGCGATACTTTCTCTTATCGTTGCAATGCCAATGATCATACTTTCTATTATGACGGGCGACTATATAAAAACCGTATCACTGGCAATTTTTGTTATCAGTATGTTTTTATTATATTCAGCCAGTACCCTGTATCATTCCATTGATAGTACAGAAAAAGTAAACCGTCGATTAAAAAAATTAGATCATTGCATGATTTTCATCTTAATTGCTGGTTCCTATACACCTGTGTGCACCATCGCATTAAAAGGTTTTGTAGGTTATGGCCTTTTAGCTTTGGTTTGGGGTATTGCTCTTTTAGGAATCTGTTTTAAATTATTTTGGGTCTACTGTCCAAAATGGATTTCTTCCGTCATGTACATTGCTATGGGATGGACTTGTATTTTAGCAATTTCACCAATCATTCATTCTCTTTCCCGTTTTGCCTTTATCTGGTTGGCATTAGGAGGAGTGATTTATACCATTGGTGGAGTGATTTACGCATTAAAACTTCCAATTTTTAATGGTAAACATAAAAATTTCGGTTCCCATGAAATCTTTCATTTATTCGTCATGGCTGGAAGCGCTTGTCATTTCGTCGTAATGTATTCCTTCCTTTAAATCAGCAATTAATTTCAGCTTCTCTTTTCTTGTCAGCTTTTTTATTGCATATTCTCTTTGCATGGCTTCCTGTTTTGTCCTGTGTTCTTCAAGATACACCAGCTTAACTGGAAGCCTGCTTTTTGTATATTTTGCACCCTTTCCCATATTGTGGATCCTGATTCTGTTTTTAATATCGTTGGTCCAGCCAGTATAAAAACTTCCATCACTGCACTGTACCATATAGGTATAATCCTTCATCATTTCCATCCTTAACATTCATTAATATAGCAAAAAAGAAAGCATTCACCCATTAGGCAAATGCTTTACTCGTTTCTTTCTTCGACAAAAGCTGTTTTATTATAACATGTTTCTCTTAAAAACTCTACCAGAAAGAATTCTTATTTTAAATAATCCATCGGATTGACCGGTGTTTCTTTATGGTCAATTTCTATATATAAATGTGTACCTTCCAGGGTATAATAATCAGTAGGAGCTGCAACATATCCGATGGTATCCTCAGTTTCCAAAATATCTCCTTCTTTTACTTTGATATTTTTCAGCTGTCCATATACTGCGGTATAATCATTCCCCAAATCTAATACCACCTGATTTCCCAATTCATCACTTTTTGTTATCTCACGCACCTGACATTTGGTCAAAGCACCAACTCCTTGTCCTTCTTTTGCTTCAATGAGCATTCCGGGATTACATTTATATTGATCGAGTGTTTCAAAATATACGGTTGTATCCATGCTAAAAGGAAGAAGAATATTCCCTGTCACTGGCCAGTTAAGCTTTGTTTTTCCATCATATGATAACACAGCTGCTGTGGCTGTCTCTGTGGTGTTTATCTCAGTCGTTGGTGCTTCTGTCACTGCTTCTGTAGTTGTTTCCGTCTGTGTTTCCGTCTTTTGAATTGCCTCATTTCCCACTTCATCCAGGCTAATTTCCTGTTGCGCAAGTTCTCGCTTATTTTTCATCTGCTGACTATAAATTACCATTAATGTAATCAATGCAATAAGACCAATTCCAACTGCTATATAATAAGCCTTTTGAGATAGAAAAGAGGAGCCTTTTTTATTTTCTTTCATAATCATCACCTCAGTAAATATTCTTGCCGGAAATCAAAGGGGATATTCATATTTTAAAGATAATTTAAAAAGAAAAAAACGATTCTACACTTTGCACAATTGGATAGTTTTCTTTTCAAAAGATACCATACGTAAAAAAGGAATATTTATTCATAGGCCGTCGCAAATTCGATATTTTCATAATAATGCATCAGTATTTTTTTATATTTTATCCCCTGTTTTGCCAATTCATTGGCCCCATAAAGGCTAAGCCCAAGCCCATGCCCCTTTCCTAAAGTGACCATGCGGAGTTTATGATCATAATCCTCTATATAAAAATTAGTAGAATTTAAAGAAAAAATCTCTTTCCATTCTTCTCCCGTGAATATAGAATCCCCCACTTTTAATTTTTTTACATAGCCAGAATCTGTTTTTGACATCACTACAATCTCTTCTTCCAATTGCTCCTGTGTGACCTTTGTTTCTGGGCGTTTCTTTTGAATCAAAGAAAGAGCATCCTCATAATTCCATTCTTCCACTTTCATATAATTGGGAGATTCCACATCTGTGCTGCTATCTACTGATTGTAAATAAGAAATGTCTTTTCCGTATAACTCTTTTGCACTGATGGTAGTACCAATACTGACCTCATGATACAGAGGCACAATATATTCTCCCTCTGATTGCATAATGATTCCTCTGGTCTCCAAGACAGCTTTTGTTAAAAGCTGTAATTTTCTTGTATATTCCCGCTCTCCAATTTGTTCCTTTAATTTTTCTGCAGATATGTAAGATTCTTCCAGTTTGCTTCCATCGATCTGTTTTTTTCCATTCATCTGCTGTAGAATACTGGTTCTGGCAATGACCGTCTGTGCTTTAATTGCTTCATATTCAGAATCCAGATCCATTTCCGTTGGCAGCACTCCAATTAAATACTGATCCAGATCATAATCTGTCCCATTTGTTATGGTATAACCACTTTGTACATCTTCAATATCAGGAAGCCTGTCCACTCTGGTTCCATGAAAAATCAGATAAAATAGCACTGGTAATCCAATCATAATTCCTGTTACCACAAATACATTGGATATAAATTTCATTATGGTCTTCCTCTCTTCCCGTTTTGTATCACAATGTCTTTTCAAATTATGAAAAAGCACTATTTTATTGTATGAAAAAAGCAGGTGGAATATTCCACCTGCTTTGTATGAGTATATTCGATTATAATACTACTTTTTCTAAGTTCCAGATTTCCTGTGCATACTGTTCGATTGTTCTATCTGCTGTAAACTTACCAGATTTTGCAATATTTAAGATTGCTGATTTTGCCCATGCAGCTTCATCTTTGTATGCTTCATTTACTTTACTCTGGGCTTTTACGTAAGAATCAAAGTCAAGTAATGTGAAGTACTGATCCTGATTTAATAAAGAATCATAGATTTCTCTAAATAATTCAGGATTTTCTGGAGAATAGTATCCATTTACTAACTGAGTTAATACTTTACGGATTTCCATGTTAGAGTTGTAAATATCACGTGAATTATATCCACCATTCTTTTCGTAATTCATTACTTCATCTGCACTTAAACCAAAGATAAATGCATTTTCTTCTCCAACTTCTTCTACGATTTCTACGTTAGCACCATCCATAGTACCTAATGTTAAAGCACCATTTAACATGAATTTCATATTACCTGTACCAGAAGCTTCTTTGGAAGCAGTAGAAATCTGTTCAGAAACGTCAGCAGCAGCGAAGATAATTTCCGCATTAGATACACGGTAATCTTCGATAAATACAACTTTGATCTTGCCTTTAATTGCTGGATCGTTGTTGATACGATCTGCTACAGAGTTAATTAATTTAATTGTTAATTTTGCTCTGCTATAACCAGCAGCTGCTTTTGCACCAAATACAAATGTACGAGGTACTATATCCATATCTGGATGTTCTTTTATCTGATTGTATAAACACATTACATGTAAGATATTTAATAACTGACGTTTGTATTCATGCAGACGTTTTACCTGACAGTCAAAAATAGAACGAGGGTCTACATCTACATTATTGTGTTCTTTGATGTATTTAGCCAAACGGATTTTGTTCTTATATTTGATGTTTAAGAATTCCTGCTGTGCTTTTTCATCATCTGCATAAATTGCAAGTTTTTCAAGATGAGGAAGGTTTGTAATCCATTCATCACCGATTTTATCTGTAATCCAGTCTGCTAACAGTGGATCCCCATGTAATAAGAATCTTCTCTGAGTGATTCCGTTTGTTTTATTGTTGAATTTTTCTGGAGCCATTTCATAGAAATCTTTTAATTCACGTTTCTTAAGAATTTCTGTATGAAGTCTTGCTACCCCATTTACAGAGAAGCTTCCTGCGATTGCAAGGTGAGCCATACGTACCTGTCCATCATATACGATTGCCATGCTGGAAACTTTTTCAGGCTGTTCTGGATACATTTCCTGAATCTGTTTTACAAAACGGCTGTTAATTTCTTCTACGATCTGATAGATACGAGGAAGTAATCTTGAGAATAATTCTACTGGCCATTTTTCTAATGCTTCAGACATAATTGTATGGTTTGTGTATGCACATGTTTTGCATACGATATCCCATGCTTCTTCCCATCCTAATTTTTCTTCATCTACTAAGATTCTCATTAATTCTGCAACTGCAACTGTTGGATGAGTATCATTTAACTGGAAGGTTACTTTATTAGGAAGTTCATGAATATCATCATTGTTTTCTTTAAATCTTGAAATTGCAGACTGCACAGATGCTGATACAAAGAAATACTGCTGTTTTAAACGTAATTCTTTTCCTGAATAATGATTGTCATTTGGATATAATACTTCAGAAATATTTCTTGCCAGGTTCTGTTCTTCTACTGCTTTATCATATTCTCCTCTATCAAAAGAAGATAAGTTGAATGTCTGAATTGCTTCTGCATCCCAGATACGAAGAGTATTTACAATACCATTACCATATCCTAAAATTGGCATATCATATGGGATTGCACGAACCTGCTGATAATTTTTCTGAACAAAGTTCTGTCTTCCTTTATCGTCAATCTCTACATCTACATATCCACCAAATTTAACTGTTTTTGCATATTCATCACGGCGGATTTCAAATGGGTTTCCATTTCTTAACCAGTCATCTGGTTTTTCAATCTGGTAACCATTTTCAATTGCCTGTTTGAACATACCGTAGTGATAACGAATACCACATCCATATGCAGGATATCCTAATGTTGCAAGTGAGTCTAAGAAGCATGCAGCAAGACGGCCTAAACCACCATTTCCTAACGCTGCATCTCTTTCCTGATCTTCAATTACATTGATGTCTAAGCCTAACTCTTCTAATGCTTCTGCCATTTCTTTATAATAAGTTAAGTTGATCATGTTGTTTCCTAATGCACGTCCCATTAAGAATTCCATAGAAAGATAGTAAACAGTCTTTTTATTCTGTTTTTTGTATTCTTTCTGTGATTTAATCCAATCATCGATCATCAAATTTTTTACTGCATATGCAACACCTTGATAAATTTGTTCATTTGTAGCTTCGTCTAAATCTTTACGATATAAACTTTTTACATTTTCCACTACTTCTTTTTTAAATTTGTTTTTGTTAAATTCCATAATCATCCCTCTTTCGATTCGTTTAGATTTTTTCTACACCTAAGATTACGTCTTCCCCATTGATGTTCCATTCTTTTGTGTATCCTACAGCTTCATTAAGCATAATTCGTTCACATAATACATCATTTTTGATCATTTGTCCATTTTTATCCATAATTTCGGCAATTTTCACACTGTTTTGCGCTGAAACTGTGATTTTATCGGTAACTTCGAACCCTGCTTCCTTACGCATTGTCTGAATTTTACTGATAATTTCACGAACAAATCCTTCTTCAATTAATGCATCTGTTAAGTTTGTATCCAGAACAACTGTCACATTTTTATCCTGTTCGGTTACATAACCTTCCATTTTAATCATCTGAATCAATAAATCTTCTTCTGCCAGTTCAATCGTATCGCCGTCTACCTCAAATACGATTTTACCATTGGCATCTAATTCTGCTTTTGCTGCATTTCCATCGATTGCAGAAAGATATGCACGAATACCGCCTAATTTTTTACCATATTTTGGTCCTACAGTACGTAACTGTGGTTTAAATTCATAAGTTGTGAAAGAAGATACATCATCTTTAAATTCTACTGATTTTACATTTAATTCATCTTCAATAATCTCTTTGTAGAATTCAGATAATTGTGTATCCGCTTTTACATACATTTGTCCAATCGGCTGTCTGTTCTTGATATTAGAAGAGTTACGGCATGCACGGCCTAAAACAACTACTTTTAATACCATTTCCATATTTTCTTCTAATTCAGCATCGATCATAGATTCATCGACTGCTGGGAAATCGCATAAATGAATGCTTTCTGGCGCAGATGCATCTACACTCTTCACTAAGTTCTGGTAAATTTCTTCTGTCATGAACGGAATCATAGGTGCAGCAACCTTAGAGATAGTTGTTAATGCTGTATAAAGTGTCATATATGCATTAATCTTATCTTGTGGCATTCCTTTCTGCCAGAAACGGTTACGGCTTCTTCTTACATACCAGTTACTCATATCGTCCACGAATTCCTGTAATGCTCTTGCACTTTCTGGAATTCTATAGTTGGATAGATTTTCATCCACTGCTTTTGTTACTGAATTTAACTTAGATAATAACCATTTATCCATTACAGATAGTTTGTCATATTCTAATCGGTATTTTGTAGGATCAAATTCATCGATATTTGCATAAAGTACATAGAACGCATACGTATTCCATAAAGTACCCATGAATTTACGCTGTCCCTCCATAACCGCTTTTCCATGGAAACGGTTTGGAAGCCATGGTGCACTGTTGATATAGAAATACCAGCGAATTGCATCTGCTCCATACTGTTCTAATGCTTCAAATGGATCTACCGCATTTCCTTTTGATTTACTCATTTTCTGTCCATTTTCATCCTGAACGTGTCCTAATACGATAACGTTCTTGTATGGTGCTTTATTGAAAATCAAAGTAGAAATTGCTAATAATGAATAGAACCATCCACGAGTCTGGTCAACCGCTTCTGAAATAAAGTCTGCCGGGAACTGCTGTTCAAATAAATCTTTATTTTCAAATGGATAATGATGCTGTGCAAATGGCATAGAACCAGAATCAAACCAGCAGTCAATCACTTCTGGTACACGATGCATTTCTTTTCCACAGTGTGGACATTTAATCGTAACTGCATCGATATACGGTCTGTGAAGTTCAATATCATCCGGACAATTATCAGACATAGATTTTAATTCTTCAATTGAACCAATTGCATGCTGATGTCCGCATTCACATTCCCATACATTTAATGGAGTTCCCCAGTAACGGTTACGGGAAATACCCCAGTCCTGTACATTTTCTAACCAATCACCAAAACGTCCTTTTCCAATACTTTCTGGAATCCAGTTGATGGTATTGTTATTTCTAATTAAGTCTTCTTTTACATCTGTCATTTTGATAAACCATGATTCACGAGCATAGTAAATCAATGGAGTATCACATCTCCAGCAATGTGGATAGCTGTGTTCAAATTTAGGAGCATCAAATAATAATCCTCTGTCTTCTAAATCCTGTAAAATTGGCATATCTGCTTTTTTACAGAAGGTTCCAGCCCAAGGGGTTTCTTCCGTCATTTCTCCTTTTGCATTTACCAACTGTACAAATGGAAGATCATAAGCTCTTCCTACTTTGCTGTCGTCTTCCCCGAAAGCAGGCGCAATGTGAACGACACCAGTACCATCTGTTAATGTTACATAGCTGTCACATGTTACGTAATATGCTTTCTTCTTCGGAGCTACAAAGTCAAATAATGGTTCATATTCTTTGTATTCTAAATCTTTACCTGTGTAAGATTCTAAGATTTTAGCATCTTCTCCTAAGACTTTTTCTACTAAAGCTTCTGCCATGTAGTAAGTATATTCATCTTTCTGTACTTTTACATAAGTTTCCACTGGGTTCACACAAAGAGCTACGTTAGATGGAAGGGTCCAAGGAGTTGTTGTCCATGCTAAGATATAAGCCTCTTCATCTTTTACCTTAAAACGTACGACTGCAGAACGTTCTTTTACGTCTTTATATCCCTGTGCTACTTCATGGCTGGATAATGGAGTTCCACATCTTGGACAATAAGGTACAATCTTGTAGCCTTTATATAATAATCCTTTATCCCAGATCTGTTTTAATGCCCACCATTCAGATTCGATGAAGTTATTGTCATAAGTTACATATGGATCATCCATATCTGCCCAGAAACCTACGGTTCCTGAGAAATCTTCCCACATTCCTTTGTATTTCCATACACTTTCTTTACAGTGATCGATAAATGGTTCTAATCCATATTCTTCAATCTGTTCTTTTCCATCAAGGCCTAATAATTTTTCTACTTCTAATTCTACTGGAAGACCGTGTGTATCCCAACCAGCTTTACGAGGAACCATATTTCCTTTCATTGTCTGGAAACGTGGAATCATATCTTTGATAACACGTGTTAATACATGACCGATATGAGGTTTTCCATTCGCAGTTGGAGGTCCATCATAGAACGTATAACTTGGACTTCCTTCTCTTAATTTAATACTTTTTTCGAAAATATTATTTTCACGCCAAAATTTTTCTGTCTGCTTTTCTCTTTCTACAAAGTTTAAGTCTGGGCTGACTTTCTTGTACAACATAGTTTTTCCTCCTTTTAATTTTCGTTATCATACACGTTACTATTTCATTGAATATAGTAACAAAAAGAAAAAGCTTCCATCCTGCAAACAGGATGAAAGCCTAATAAACTATCATTATACCACCTATTTCACATACTATCATATGTTATCCATGTAACGGTGGATCCCGGTCTGGCCTACTCACTTCAACCCGACAACTCTGGAGTGATATTCGCCAATCTCTTACTAGTACCGGTCTTCCACCATCTCCGGCTCGCTCAAACGTTCTGAAAAAGGTTACTGTCTCCGTCAACGCTTTTTTCTTATAATTCATTCAAATATTATATTCGAACATTGAAAAAATGTCAAGAAAAAAATAGGCAGAAGACTATTTTTTTAATCTTCTGCCCGTTTGTTTATCAACATTTTCATGTCTTCCGGAATATCATCGACAAATTCCATTGGTTTCCCCGTAATAGGATGAGGAAACCAAATTCGATAAGAATGCAATGCCTGTCTTTTGATATCTGTAAAATCAGGATAATATAGAAAATCACCTGGTAACGGATGCCCAATATATTTCATATGCACCCGGATCTGATGTGTCCGTCCAGTTTCTAACTGAATAGATGCATAAGAATATCCATTTTGACAAGATAATCTTTCATAATGGGTAACGGCTTTTTGTCCATATTTTTTATCTACCATGCGTTCAACAATAGAGTCTGGTCTTCTTCCAATTGGCTCAGCAATCGTTCCCTTTTGAGGAAGTTTTCCACAAACGACAGCCCGATACTCCCTATGCAATCCACATTCTTTTACACATTTCGACAAAACTGCTCCGCTTAATGGATTTTTTGCTAATAGTACCAACCCGCTGGTATCCCGATCTAAACGATTCAAACATCGAAATACATACGAAATTCCCTGCTTCTTATAATATCCGGCAATTCCATTGGCCAATGTGCCAGTATGATGGTTCACAGAAGGGTGTATTGGCATACCTGCAGGTTTACTGACAACTAGAAGATCTTCGTCTTCATATATAATGTTTAAAGGTATCATTTCCGGTATAATATTTGGAGAGGATTCTTCCTCTGATATATATATTTCAAGAAAATCTCCATTTTTCAGTCTTTTATTTACAAAAACGGGATCCTGATTTAATAATATCTGGCTGGGTGCTTCTTTTAAGCCCACAATCACCTTTTGGGAATATCCATGTTCTTTTAAATACAGATCAATTCTCTTATATTCATCTTCTCTGCCAATGGTATAGCGCAAACACCGTTCCATGGTTTTTTATAACATTTCTTCTAATGTAGCACGAACAGCCTTAATAAATCCTTCACTATTTACTACATTTACTTCTTCTAACTCAGTGATCAATGCCAGATCTTTTGTCATTGTTCCATTTTCAATTGTTTTTAATGTAGCTTCTTCTAACTTATCTGCAAATGTCATCAAGTCAGCAATTCCATCTAATTCTCCACGTTTTCTTAATGCTCCTGTCCATGCAAAAATAGTTGCTACAGAGTTTGTAGATGTTTCTTCTCCAGCTAAATGTTTGTAGTAATGTCTCTGAACAGTACCATGTGCTGCTTCATATTCATAATATCCCTGTGGTGATACTAATACAGATGTCATCATAGCAAGAGAGCCGCATGCAGAAGAAATCATATCACTCATAACATCTCCATCATAGTTTTTACATGCCCAGATAAATCCGCCTTCTGATTTCATTACACGGGCCACTGCATCATCAATTAATGTATAGAAATATTCAATACCTGCTGCTTCAAATTTGTCAGCATATTCAGCATCATAAATATCCTGGAAAATATCTTTAAATGTATGGTCATATTTTTTAGAAATGGTATCTTTTGTTGCGAACCATAAATCCTGTTTTGTATCTAATGCATAATTGAAACAGCTTCTTGCAAAACTTTCAATAGAACCATTGATATTGTGCATTCCCTGTACGATACCAGGAGCTGTAAAATTATGTACTAATTCTCTCATTTCTGTTCCATCCTCTGCTGTATAAACTAATTCTACTTTACCAGCACCAGGAATCTTCATTTCAGATCCTTTATAAACATCTCCATATGCATGTCTTGCAATTGTAATTGGCTTTTTCCATTTTTTAACGGTTGGTTCAATTCCCTTTACTTTAATTGGTGCACGGAAAACAGTTCCATCTAAGATTGCACGAATTGTTCCATTTGGACTTTTCCACATTTCTTTTAAGTCGTATTCTGTCATACGGGCTGCATTTGGTGTGATTGTAGCACATTTTACAGCAACACCATATTTCTTTGTTGCTTCTGCAGAATCTACAGTAACCTGATCATCCGTTTCATTTCTGTGTTCTAAGCCCAAATCATAATAATCTGTATTCAAGTCAATAAATGGACATAATAATTCATCTTTGATCATCTGCCAAAGAATTCTGGTCATTTCATCTCCATCCATTTCAACTAACGGGGTAGTCATTTTAATCTTATCCATATTACATTCTCCTTTTTATACAAATACACTTTTTTCTTTCTTATGCCTTTCAAAAAGCATTTTTTTATCATTGTCCTCTATTATACAATATGAAATTTCATTTGTAAAATACTTCATAAATTTTTTTCAAGCGCTTATGGTTTTTCCTTGAAAAACCGTAGAAAAACCACTTTTTCCCTTTAATAAAAAAAGCAGGATATCCTGCATTTCTTCTAATATCCTGCATTTTTATTCTATTTATTTTCTTACTGGTGCCTGTGGCATTTCCCATGCATCATGGTCGGTATGAAGCAGGGCATGGGCTTTCTGAGATAGAGGAGCTCCAAAATATTCTTCATAAGCTTTTAAGACAGATGGATTTTCATGAGAAAATCTCATTTCATTGTTTTTATCCAGAAAATATAAATTTTCACCACGGATACCAGCTAATTCTTCACCATCATGAATTGGCTGTCCGCCGCCTCCTACACATCCTCCAGGACATGCCATAACTTCTACGAACTGATATTTTACCATTGCTTTTTTCAGGGCTTTAATTAATTTTCTTGTATTTCCCAGTCCATGAACCACTGCAACTTTAATTTCATTACCTGCAATATCAAAGGTCGCTTCTTTCCATCCATCCAGACCACGAACATCACGGAAAGCATCCGCATCAGGATTTTTACCGGTTGCCAGATAATAAGCAGAGCGAAGCGCCGCTTCCATTACACCGCCAGTAGCCCCAAAGATTACACCAGCTCCTGTTCCATCTTTTAACGGATCATCAAACTCACCTTCTTCTAAAAGACTGGCATCGATGTGGTCTGCACGGATCATACGGTCAATTTCTCTTGTTGTTAATACCAAATCCACATCTCTTCCTGCAAATTCTTCATGGAATAGTTCCATTGTGCTTTCCTGTTTCTTTGCAAGACAAGGCATAATAGAAATACAAAAGATTTTTTCCGGATCGATTCCTAATTTTTGTGCAAAATAAGATTTTGTAGTTGCCCCAAACATCTGTTGTGGAGATTTTGCTGAAGACAACTGCGATACTAATTCCGGATACTGTGATTTGATAAAACGCAACCATCCAGGACAACAGGATGTGAACATTGGATACTCTTTCATATCACCTTTCTGTAATCGTTCCAAAAATTCACTTCCTTCTTCCATGATTGTCAAATCAGCCGTAAATACCGTATCAAATACATAATCTGCGCCCATTTTACGAATTGCATTTACCAGACGTTCTACCGTTGCTTCTTCTCTTTTTAATCCAAGACTTTCTCCCCATGCAGCACGTACTGCTGGTGCGATCTGAACAACCGTTATTTTATCCGGATCACCAAATGCTTTAAACGCTTTTTCTGTATCATCTCTTTCTCTTAACGCCCCAACTGGACAATGAGTAATACACTGACCGCACAATGCACAGTCTGCATCTTCAATTTTACGATTTAAGGATATATCGACATCCGTTCTGGAACCAGTATTTGCTACATCCCAAATATTTAATCCCTGAACTTTATCACAAATTTGTACACATCTCATGCATTTTATACATTTAGAAGAATCTCGTACAAGAGGGAAATCTTTTGTCCAGGCTTTTTTTACATATTCCTGTTTATATGGAATATCTAAAATATTCAAATCATTGGCCAATGTCTGTAATGTACAATTACGGCTTCTAACACAAGTTGCACATCGAAAATCATGCTGAGATAAAAGGAACTGAACGGTTGTCTTTCTTGATTCCCGCACACGAGGACTATTGGTATAGATTTCCATCCCTTCTTCTACAACATTATTACAGGCAACGATCAATCGATTCTTTCCTGCCAGCTCAACGACACAAACACGGCAGGCACCAATTTCATTGATTTCTTTTAAATAACAAAGCTTTGGAATCGGGATACCAACTTGTTTTGCAGCTTCCATAATTGTAGTACCTTCCGGTACAGATACTTTTTTATGATTAATTGTAAGATTTACCATATCGTTTCCCTTCCTCCTTTAAAGATTCCATAACCAAAGTGATCACAACGCAAACATCTGGAAGCTTCCTGCACTGCTTCTTCACATGTCATACAGCCTTCCACACCTTCAAAATCACATTTTCTTTCATTCGCTTCTCTTTCCGGTATTTCGACTCTTCCACATGGTGGCCGGTCTTCCAAATTCGCAGATGGAATTTCCACATCACAGCTAATCTTATGGTGAAATCCTAGATATTCATCAATATTAGCTGCTGCAACCTTTCCAGCAGCAATAGCACGTATTACCGTAGATGGTCCTGTTGCACAATCACCGCCTGCAAATACACCAGACATTCCATTGAATGCTGTTGTGCTGCTTGCCTTAATCACTCCCCGTTCGACCGGAAGTCCGAATTTTGCAAAATGCTCTGATTCGATATCCTGACCAATTGCTACAATGATAATATCCGCTTCTAAACATATTTCTGGCTCGTTTGTTGCTTTTACACTTGCCCGTCCTCTTACAACTTTACTGATCATCTGAGGCTGTACCCATAAAGCCTTTACTTTATTCTGTTCATCCGTTTCAATCCTAAGCGGAGCTTTTAATCCTAATAATTCTGCCCCTTCTGCAATGGCTCCTTCAATTTCTGCCGGAAGCGCTGTCATATCTGCCTGTCTTCTGCGGTATATAATACTCGTTTTTTCAGCTCCCAAACGAATAGATGTACGAACAGCATCCATGGCTACATTACCTCCACCAATAACACATACTTTTTTCCCTGTATAATCCATAGGAGTTCCATAACCTACATTACGCAGCATTTGCACTGCCGAAATAACACCATCCGCATTTTCTCCTTCTATTCCTAATTTCTTATCTGTATTTGCCCCAATTGTAATTAATACAGCATCATACTGTTCATGCAATTCTTTAATTGTTAAATCCGTTCCAATCCGTTTTCCATGAACCACTTTTACTCCTGTCGAGAGAATTGCATCAATATCTTCCTGCAAACGATCTTTTGGCAGTCGATAATTTGGAATTCCATACATTAACATGCCGCCAAGTTTTGGCTGCATTTCATATACAGTCACCTGATGTCCCATCAACTGAAGATAATATGCTGCACTTAATCCACCTGGTCCTCCTCCAATAACTGCTACTTCCTTTCCAGTAGACTCTGCACACGCCGGAGCTGGTATGTCTCCTGCATTGTCTGCTGCCATTTTTTTCAGCCCTCTGATATTAATGGATGTATCTTTCATATTTCTACGGCAACGTGCTTCGCATGGATGTTCACAAATATGAGCACATGTCGTAGGGAATGGATTATCTTTACGAATCAGACGGATAGCATCTGCATAACGTCCTTCTTTTACTAATGCGATATATCCCGGGATATCGACCCTTGCAGGACATAAAGATACACAAGGTACTGGTAAATCAATGTTACAGATACATCTTCCATTTGTAATATGTTCTATATAGTCTTCACGGAACCCCAATACTCCTTTTAATACCATCTTTGCTGCTTCATAACCAATGGCACAGTCTGCTGCACTGGCAATCGCTCTTGCTGTTTTTTCAATTAAATCAATATGAGAAAGTGTTCCTCTTCCTTCTAATACATCCTCGATTAAATTTGCTAATTGTCCAAGACCTACTCGGCATGGAACACATTTTCCACATGTCTGGGCATGACATAATCTTAAAAAGGAAAGTGACATATCAATCGGACATAGGCCCGGAGGGCTGGCAACGATACGACTTTCTACACCTTTATACAATCCTTCTACTACTAACTGGGCGCGATCCGGTGTCTGAATTATTAATCTACTCATAAATACTACTTGCTCCTTTCTAGGCGTTTTATAAATATTATAAATAGGTTTATATGAAAAAACAATAGCAAAACTCAAAAAACAGCGTTAATAAATTAACACTAAAAACCTTTATTTTTGGCTTGAATAAGCCATTTTGTATCGTTATATTTTTAACCACTTTCTATTTCAGTCCAATAAAACGGATTTTGTGTTTTCTATTTTTTTAATTTTATTCATTAAAAAACTGCATAAAAAACAGGGATTGTACTAATTTTTGTACAATCCCTGTTGTTGATATATTTTTCGCTAAAAAAGCAAGTATTTGTAAAAAGATATTTCCCATTTTCTGTTAATAAAATAACCGGTCTCACAAATATTTTTTATTCCCCCAGCTTCCATGCAATGAAAAGTCCAACGATAAATGCAATTACACTAGTAAAAATTGTAAGAATTGTGATCCCAGAGATCTCGGCCATCGCTAAAATAGCAACCGGAGAACCTGCGATCAATCCTAAGATCCCGCAGTATGCAAAAGATGGTGCATGTTCAAAAACATACTCTACAAATTTGGCAATGGCAAAGATTCCAACCACCACTCCAATTCCAAAAGGCAGTAATATCCACATATAATCAAACATTTTTACTAGATTTCCACCCATCATAGCAGTAAGAAATCCTGTAATGGTATTTAGGATCGGATTATAATATCCCATAACCATTAGCATCATAGAACCACTGACTCCTGGTATCACCATTGTAGCAGATGCAATCAAACCAACTCCAAAAAGCTTTAAAAACATCAGCATTCCAGGAACAAAAACTACTTCTGTCCCTTTTCCACTCCCTAGGATTGGAAAAAGGATGACCAACACCACAAAAAACAAAAATATAAGAATCGATCCCATAGTAATTCTATGTTCCCTGGTCTTTTTCCATATCATAGGCAGCCCGCCCAAAATAAGTCCGATAAACAAGAGATTGGTCTGTATCGGGTAATTGGCAAATAACCATTCAATCAAAAATGCCAGAATTCCAATTCCAAGCAATACCCCAATTGCAATGGGCATTAATATCCTGAGACTTTTTTTGACATCTTTAAATATATGGGTAACTGCAGAAATCAGCTTATCATAGATTCCCATAGAAACAGCCATGGTTCCTCCACTGACTCCCGGAATAATATTGGCAACCCCTACCAACGAACCTTTTAAAATATCTTTTACAAATTCCATAAAATCTCCTATAACAATAATCCTAAAATTTCATTGCTTCTTGCGATGAATTTTGTCATAGACTCTGCATCTAATGGTTTATTAGCTAATTCGGCCAAATCATACAGATGTTTACAAATTAAATCTGTATGTTCTCCGTCTGGATGTTCTATTACATATTTAACTAAATTGTTATTAGCATTTAATACTAATGTTTCTCCATCTTCCAGCCCGAACATAGATGGATCCATTGCCTGACCCATATTATACATCTTCATCATTTCCTGCATACGTCTCGCTTCTTCACTAAGAGTCATCATAGCAGAAACATTTTCATTTTTCAGTCTTTCTACCTGTACTTTAAGATTTTCCTTCTCAAGTGCTTTTTTAAAGATACCTCCTAAAGTCTCTGCCATAGACTTCATTTCTTCTTCATCAGACTCTTCTGTTAAGGTATCTGCCACATCTGCATCAATACGAAGGAATTTAACCTCCTGGTTGGCCTGTTCCAAATGAGTAATAAATGCACTGTCAATGTTCTGAGTTAGATATACTGCGTCCATTTCCTGTTCCTTGAACATATTGATATATTGTGACTGCACCACTTCATCTGTAACATAAAATACCCTATTTTCATTTTTATCCTTAGCTGCTTCTAAATATTCCGGTAATGTCACATATTTTTTATCTAAATTCTTAAATAAGATATAATCTTTCATTTTCTTATTGAATTTTTCATCTTTTAAGCAGCCAAATTTGATAAATGGACTAATATCATCCCAGTATTTTTCATAGGATTCTTTTTCTGTTCTGCACAGTCCTGCCAGTTTATCTGCCACTTTCTTTGTAATGTAATCAGAGATTTTTTTCACAAATCCATCATTCTGTAATGCACTTCTTGATACATTTAATGGAAGATCCGGACAGTCAATCACACCTTTTAATAATAACAGGAATTCTGGAATAACTTCTTTAATATTATCTGCGATAAATACCTGATTATTATATAACTTGATTGTTCCTTCGATGGATTCATATTCATAATTAATTTTAGGGAAGTATAAAATACCTTTTAAGTTAAATGGATAATCCATATTTAAATGAATCCAGAATAAAGGTTCTTTATAATCCATGAATACTTTGCGATAGAATTCTTTATAATCTTCTTCGCTGCATTCATTTGGATGTTTTGCCCAAAGAGGAATCGTATCATTGATTGGTTTAGGAACTTCTGGTTCTTTTACTTCTACCTTTTCTTCTTCATCTGCTGGTGTTCCATCTTCATCCACAACTTCAGGTACTTCTTCTTTTGTTTCTTCTTTTACATCTTCATTTGTAAAATAAATTTCTTCCGGCATAAAAGAACAGTATTTATTAAGCACTTCTCTAACACGGAATTCATTGGCAAATTCTACACTGTCTTCTCCAAGATATAATGTAATTTCAGTACCACGTTCTGTACGTTCCCCGTTATCCATAGTAAATTCTGTACCGCCATCACATTCCCAATAAACAGGCTCTGCCCCTTCTTTATAAGAAAGAGTTTCAATCGTTACCTTATCTGCTACCATAAAAGCAGAATAAAATCCTAATCCAAAATGTCCAATGATCTGATCTTCATTGGTTTTATCTTTATATTTTGCCAGGAAATCTTCCGCTCCTGAAAAAGCAATCTGGTTAATATATTCTTCAACTTCATCTGCAGTCATTCCAAGTCCATTATCAATAATTTTAATGGTCTTGCATTCTGGACTTACAATAACATCTACGCGATACTGATTTCCTTCTGGTTCTTCAAATTCTCCTATCATGTCTAATTTCCTTAATTTTGTAATGGCATCACATGCATTAGACACTAATTCACGTAAAAAAATATCATGGTCTGAATACAACCATTTTTTAATAATTGGAAAAATATTTTCACTGTTAATTGATAAACTTCCCTTTTTGTTACTCATGACTGTAACATCTCCTTCTTCTTAATATTATATTTCTATTGTTATTATCATCATTTCATTTGATATATATATTAATACCATCAAAATCGAATGTCAAGAAAAAATTAGCACTCATTAAAGATGAGTGCTAATAATTTTTTTTTGATTTAAGTATGCTTGAAGCATTTCATCCCAAACCTGCTCCAATCCTTTTTCTAAAGTAAAAGTTTTTAGCGATACTCCTGTGGTACAGCTTAAATTCCCCTGTCTATAATGAATGTTTAAAAATAAACCTCTTACATCAGATAAATGAAAGGGAAGGTTATTTTGTAAAATCATTTTTTCCACATTAGATGCAGAAAGCATTAATACGATTTGCATAGTTTCCGGAGTTTTATGTCCCCGAATCATGGAAAACACAACATTCTTCTGTTCTTTCCATAAGGCATAGGTTCTTCCATCTAACAATTCCTTTTCTGCCTGGTCGTAAAAATCCATATTCAAAGAACCATCCACAACATAGGAAGCTGCCATTTTGATTTTTGCTTCATAAAGCCAAAATCCATCAAACGTCTCTTTTGAAAACAAATGAATCATAAATTGTTTCACATCTTCGATCTGTAACGCCAACATATTATCTTCTCCGTTCTTAGTTATTGCTTTGAACATTATAACATATTTTACGGATTCATGGATAAATTACTCTGCGTCGCTTTTACTTCCTAATGTAACAGTAAGTGTAACATCTTCATACTGTCCCATCTGATTTTGACGTTTTACCTTCATACTTACCTTGGTTCCTGCCGTCTTTTTAGCCAGTCTGTTCTGCAGACTTTCCATGGTCGTTACAGAACTTCCATCAAATTCTACAATAACATCTCCAGCCTCTATTCCACCGTTTTGTGCAGGAGAACCTTGTTGAATTTCTTTTACATAAATACCAGTTGGCATTCCATATGCATTTGCCAGTTCTTCCGTCATATCTGTACCTACGATTCCCAAATATGCCTGTTGGGATTCTGGAATTGTCTTTTCTTCAATTAAAGTTTCAATAATCGGTTTTGCAGTATTAATTGGAATTGCATATCCCATACCTTCCACTTCTTCAGAAGAATACTTTACTGTATTAATTCCGACTAATCTTCCATCACCATCTAACAATGCGCCACCACTGTTTCCAGGGTTGATTGCTGCATCTGTCTGAATTAATGTCATAGTCTTATCGGTCAACTGAACTTCACGATTTAATGCACTGATATATCCACCGGTGACAGACTGTCCATAACCAAGGGCATTCCCAATAGCGACTGCCTGTTCTCCTACTTCTAATTTATCAGAATCACCCATGGTAATAATTTTAATTTCATCCAGAGTATCATCATTTATATTTGATAGTTTTACTGCAACAACTGCCAAGTCTGCGTCCGCATCTGTTCCTTTTACTTCTGCTTCTGCGGAAGTATCATCGCAAAATCCGACCGCAAGAGAAGTTGCATCTTCAATAACATGATTGTTTGTCGCAATATAGATATAAGAATCATCCTTGCCTACAATAATTCCAGAACCGCTTCCTTCTGATTCTCCTGTCGATTCTCCAAAATATCCATATCCACTTATCTGAAATGTTCCTGTAATAGAAACGATGGAAGGAAGAACACTTTCTGCCACTGCTGATAAATCACTTTTTTCTCCGGAAGAAGTAGACACTGTCTGTGTCGTAGCAAGCTGTGTATCACTGCCTTCAGTAATTCCCGCTTTCTTTAATCCATATCGAATTCCTTGAAAGGAAGCCCCTGCTACTAATCCAAAGACTAATCCATAGGCTGCTGCCTTGACTAATTTTTTCCCAAATCCGGAAGATTTTCTTTTTTTCTTTTTCGGAGGTTTTTCTTCCACAACTTCTTCGATAATTTCTTCTACATATTCAACTTCTGGTTCTTTGTCCACATAACTAAAATGATAGGTGCTGTCTTTCTGCTGTTCATTTTCTTGTTCATTTGTTTCATTTACAGAAATTTCTTCAACTTCTACTTCCTCTTGATTATTTTCATTATTTATATCTTTATCAAATTGATCACTCATATTCATTCCCCTTTCTTTTGACTCATCAACATTATAGTGTATTTCTTTTCTTTTTACCATCATAACAGGCAAATGTGTTAAAATTATGTTTTTAAAAACTTTTCTTAAGAAAATTGTCATTGTTTCTATTATTAGAATATTGTAGAATAAACATACAAAAATAAAAAGAGGGGATTTACCATGAGCAAAGTACAGAAGAAAAAAAGAAAAAAGAAAACTTCATCCTTATATAAGTTTCTCTTATTTTTAGAGATTTTAATCATTGCAGTATTTATTCTCATCGGACTGACAATTAAATGTATCTCTAATGTAAGTACAACTCCCTTGGATGAATCTCAACTGGTAACTGTGAACGAAGATATTAATATGGAAAATTATACAAATATTGTACTTTTCGGTGTTGATACCCGCTCTACAGATCTCAGCAGTGAAGCAAGCCGTTCCGATGCAATTATCGTTGCAAGTATTAATAACAGCACCAAAGAGGTAAAACTAATATCCATTTATCGAGATTCTTATGTCAGTGTAAACGGAACCTATACAAAGATTAATCATGCCTATGCTTATGGCGGTCCTGAACTTGCTATCAGCACAATTAATCGGAATTATGATTTGAACATCAGTCAATACGCCACTGTAAACTTTAAAATTATGGCTAATATTATAGATGCTCTTGGTGGAATTGAATTAGAGGTAGAAGCTGATTTTATCGATGATCTGAATAAATACATAAAAAGTGTGAACTATTATAATGGAGGAAATTCTCCTGGATTTACATCTGCCGGCACCTATACTTTTGATGGCAATCAGGCAGTTGCATATGCCAGAATCCGCCATAATCAAAATGGAGACATCAGTCGTGCCAATCGCCAGCGCATCGTACTAAAAGCCATTATGGATAAAGCAAAGACTCATCCAGTTACTTTTATGAAAGCAATGAATGATGTACTGCCACAGATACAGACGAATATGACTACTAATGACTTGATGAAAATGGTCTTTTCTGCTCCCCTCTATAAAATTGTGGATCAGGAAGGATTTCCATATGATCATACCGAGGTACGACTTTCCGACGGTATCTATTACGATGTACCAACTACATTGGAAGAGAACGTAATCAAACTTCACGAGAATTTATTCGGAACTATTAATTATCAAATCAGTGATGAATTGAACAGAATCAACGAAAAAATTATGTCTCAGACTGGTTATTATCAATAAAAAAGCGCAGGGCAATTTTTTGTCCTGCATTTTTTATGTCTGTGAAGCATTTTCATAAATTTCTTTTATTTCCTGCACACTTCCCATTGCTTTAATTTTTCCTTTTTCTAATAGAATTGCTTTATTGCAAACTCTTTCAACCTGCTCCATAGAGTGAGATACAAATAGTACTGTGGCACCCCGATCAAACATTTCCATAATTTTTTTTTCGCTTTTTTCATGAAAATCTTTATCACCCACAGCTAAAACTTCATCCAAAATCAATAGATCTGGATTCACCTGAGTTGCAATAGAAAATCCAAGACGGGAACGCATGCCAGAAGAATAGTTTTTCACTGGTACATCAATAAAAGGCCGCAATCCAGAAAAATCAACAATTTCATCAAACTTTTCCTGTACAAATTTTCTAGAAAACCCCAGTACGGCTCCATATAAATAGATATTCTCAGCACCGGTGTATTGCTTATCAAACCCAGCTCCCAACTCTAGCAGCGGAGCAATTTTCCCTTTGGCCTGCACCGTTCCTTCTGTAGGCTTTAAAACACCCGCAATTACTTTCAAAAGCGTACTTTTTCCTGCTCCATTTAATCCAATGATTCCTAATCGATCCCCTTTTTTCAATTGAAAAGTAATGTCTTTCAGTGCCCAGAATTCCTGATACTGCATCTGACCTTTCAGTCTCCGGATAACGTAATCTTTTAAACTATCCACTTTTTCTGTATTCAAACGAAACTTCATTCCCACATGTTCCACTTTTAATGCAATGTTATCCATAATCTCTCTCCTAAAGATATAAAATAAACTCATCCTCTTTTTTATGAAACAGATAAATACCAACTACGACCACTAATAAACAGGCACCTATGGCCAGCCAAAGCATAGAACCATCAAGTCGCTTCCCGAAAATTGCACTCCGGAACATATCAATACATGCATATAATGGATTTATCCGAAAGATCCATCCATTTCCAGTGTTAATCACCCGCTCTGGCTGATAAAAGATAGCAGAAGTATACATGATCAGCATCAATGCAATTCCCCATAAATACTCCAAATCCCTAAAAAAGACTGCTAACGTAGCTAAAATCATTCCTGTACCAAAGGAAAGAACCAACAATAAAACCAAAGGAAACACTACCTGCAACATATAAATAGTCGGACGTACTCCTAAAACTGCACCGATGACAATTAGCACACTTAGTGAAATCAAAAAAATCACATAATTAAAAAGTACACTTGATAATGGATACATATATTTCGGTACATAAACCTTTTTCATCATTCCAGCATTTCTTCTCATCGAACGCATACATCCTTTCGTGGAAGTATTAAAAAAGCTATACAACAAACGCCCGGACAGAATATAAACCGGATATAATCGGTCTCCTTGTCCAAAAAAACCGCCAAATACAATGGTCAATACCATCATCGTACATAATGGCTCTAATAACGTCCAAAAAAGCCCTAGGTATGATCTTCGATATTTTAATACAATTCCTTTTTTTACTAATTCCCAAAGAAGAAATTGGTACTTCGTTAAATCAAGCCAAAATCTTTTTACCGCTTTCTTCAATTTTTCACCTCATAACCATAAATAGCCATCCTAAAAGAGGAGCTTTTCTAATCCCTAAAAATCTCCATTAGGACGGCTATCAAAAAAATGTTTCCTATTCTATGTCGAATTTATCTTCAATTAATTGAGTCAAATAACGGAGTGCTTCCTGTTCGTCGACACCTTCACAGATTAATTCTACTTCATCTCCCTTTTTCACACGGGCAGATAATACATTTAATACACTTTTTGCATTTGCATCTTTATTATCAAATACAATATGAACCTTAGATTCGAATTTTAGTGCTTCCTTACATAGAACTCCAGCGGGTCTAATGTGCAGACCTTCTTCATTCATTACTGTAATTTTTTTTGAAACCATATTTCTAGTCCTCCTCAGTTTGTGAATCTTCTTTTTTTTCTTTAATGACAATCTGAATTGTCTGGTCCCCCGAAATCTTCACATTACTAATATCTTCCAGAATAATGGAAACTGTATGCTCACCTGGTCCTAAGCTTTCGATATCAATTCTTGGTTTTAAATTATCCAGAGTTGCCTCCTCTAAATTAGAAGATAATCCAGACAAATGAATATCAATTTTAGAATCTAAAAATTCCACTTCATATTGATGAATGTTATTTAAAATCTGTATATCTTCTGATGATATCTCTAAATCCTTCTCCGATGATTTATCAATATTAACCTTTACCATAACCTCTTTCTCCTGATGAGCCAGGGAAATCCCGTCTGGCAAAGTAATTGAATCTAAATTAATGGTTTCTTCCACTGTAGACTTTTTACCATCAATATCAATGGAAGGAAGTTCAACTTCAGAAATTTCTTCTAAATCTACTTCTTCTCCTGTTACATAAATATATTTTGGTTCATAATCAATGGTGCCTACTGTATAACCTTTTGCAGGTTCTCCTGTCGTCTCAATACTCAGCGGTATTTTCTTTGTTTTCCACATGGATATCTTGACTTTTATACTACTAACATCCATAGTAATACGGCTGTTATCAACTTCTTCCCCATCAGAATCATAACAGACGGGTTCAATCCTTGTGACAATGTCCTTGGAAATTCCTTGTACATTTACTTCTACTTTTACCTGTTTAATATGTTTAACGATACTGACTGGTCCTTTAATATTGACCAAATTTGGATTAGTCGTCTTTTCGCCTACCGTATAACCTTCCGCTGGCTCCCCGACTGTTTCAGCCACTACGGGAACCTGAGCCTGTTGTAAATCCTCTATCTCCAGTTTTAATGTTTTTTCATTTCCATATACAATTTCGATTTCGTCGGCATATTTTTTTGCCTGAATCTTAATTGGCACAGCATTTACACTGGACAATTCTGCCAAATCTGCAGTCACAACAAAATCCGATTTTTTTAATTTATCTACAATCGTTTTTTTCCCTTTAATCGAAAATGAAATTTTTTCTCCTTCGGTAATCTGATAAGTCTGATTTAAATCACTTAATACCTCTGTATTAATAATCGTAACTTCCATACCTGAAAAGGTCCGAGTCGTAATCGGATCATCTGTATTAATGACAAAGACCCATAAACATGCTGCCAAAAAGATGGAAAGAATTCTTAAGGATAAGTTACTGGATAAATTAATGGTGAATTTTTGTTTCATTCTTACCCCTTCCTTTCCATAATTTAAATATTTTAGAATCGGAACTTCCATTTTTTAATGTCTGTAAATATTTTTTCAAAGACTCTGCATTCATTCTACGGTATAATTTTCCGCCTTCTGCAATGGAAATACCTCCGGTTTCCTCAGAAACAACAATAGTGATACTATCAGATACTTCACTGATTCCAATAGCAGCACGATGCCTTGTTCCTAATTCTTTTCCAATTTCCAGACTGTCTGTCAACGGCAGATAACAAGTCGCAGATACAATCCGGTTATTACGAATCAAAACAGCCCCATCATGAAGTGGAGTGTTATGTTCAAATATATTTATCAAAAGCTGACTGGTTATCTTAGAATCAATTGGTATTCCTGTACGTTCATACTCGCCCAGACCAACTTCTCGTTCCAAAACAATCAGCGCACCTGTTTTT
Organism: Lachnospiraceae bacterium; assembly: GCA_036311565.1. GTDB lineage: Bacteria > Bacillota > Clostridia > Lachnospirales > Lachnospiraceae > Fimousia. Next base: position 35,911 of record JAXJPR010000002.1, on the reverse strand, counting down.
GCTTTTCCCATCTCTACACAAGCTTTTGTAATTGCCTGTATGCTCCGGTCATCAAAAACTTCTTCCTCTTTCGCATCATCAAATGTAAAGAAATTGGCAATGATATTCTTCTTTCCTAAAGACTCTAACGCCCTCCTTAATTCTGGCTGAAAGATAATAATCGCTGCAGTAATCCCGATACTAAAAATCTTATCCAAAATCCACATAATTGTATGCAGCTGCATCACTGTAGCAATAATCGTAAAGATTACCAATACCAAAAGTCCTTTAAATAACATCCACGCTCTGGTATTGCGAATCCAGCGCGCAACTTCATATATAATTATACTTACAATTAAAATATCGATGACATCATTAATTCGAACATGCGGTAAGGAAAATAAATTTAAATATTCTTCTAGGTTCATCAATATATTTTGCACAAAAAATCCCCTTTACTCTTTCTTCTCTCTTCGTCGGATCAAACTCTTTCTCCGTACATTTATCTTTTTCACATTAATATCTTCTTCTGAAACAGTCATCTTGGGAACTGCCTTCACATAATAATAATATTCATCATCTTCAAATTGCAGATTTTCTACTCTGGAATAATCAATCACACACCGGAAAAACTGGAAAATCTCCAGTATAATAATAGAAAGTATACAAGAAACAATCGTTCCAGCAATAGAACTTTCAATTTCCATTAAAAAACTTCCATAAAGGTAAATGAGCGCGTTGACGACTCCTGCAACTGGAATTGCTACATTCCATGCATAATTTATCTTCGTGCGATAAAGACGTCCTGCTACCAGGGCAGTAATAACAAAGCAAAGCAAATATAAAATCATCTCTTTATTATCCATCAGTGATTCCAATACCATCTGATAAAGCTGCTGGGAATCTGCACTCTTTGTCATTTCTAGTATAGCACGGTCCAAAGTGGTAGAAAAGAAATAGATAATAATTCCCATTAACATCGGAGGAATTCCTAAAGGTCCACTAAAAACCCCTACAAAAATTGGCACTAATGCTGAAAGTCTGGTTGGTAACAGAACTACTGTAAGAACGGAGAGATAGCCATATTTCATAAAATTTCGGTTATAAATAATATAAAATAATAGCATTGCCGATACAAACAATAACGTAACATCCATAGATACATTTATCAAATGCAGTACACATAGTACGCCAAATACAACATAGCTATAGGAAAATGGTATAAATACACAGATAATTGCTGAAGCTACAGCAATGGATGGCTGTCGTAAAAAAGAAGAATATCCGAGTAAATCATTCAAATACCAGATTACAATCGTTGCAGCGAGAAATTTTCCAAAAACGCGCAGAATCAGATTTCTTTTATTTATAAAAGAATTTACTTTTTCTCTAAAAATCAATAGTTTCTCCATCTAATTCCTCCTCGATCTTTTCTTCTAATTTTTCCTGTTTCGGATTTACAATATTTTCTTCTTCCAATTCATACATAAAATGTAATTTTGTAAGATTTTTTTTATAATTTCTAATTCTAGGCCAAGCTTCCATATATCGGCTCTTTGCCCTGCTTCTTGTATATAAAGCCTCTACAGCTATAAACACTAAATATATAGTAAAAAACAGCAATACATATTTCATATGTTGATGATTGTGAACACATTCCATCACTTTATCTAAAACCAATAGCAGACCAACACCAAGTATAACACAATACACAATCGTATTCAGGATTATTGATTTGATCATTTCCATTCTTATGTATTCTTTCATATGAAAATATCTGATTTCTAAATCGTTCTTTCCTTCCCCTGATTCATAAATTGCCATTTTGGTCATTAACTTTACTTTTTCTTCATTAATCAAAGATTCCACCTCGTTTCAGGTTATGTCGATGAGATATAGCTAATCTCTGATATTATAGCATTTATAATTTGTATTTTCAAATTGTTTCCAAACAAAAAGAACTTTGAGCCCCTGCCCAAAGTTCTCATAGTTTATATATATAATAATAAATTTACAGATATTACTCAATGGAGTCCGATACTGCTTTATTCAGACGATTTAATGCCTCATTTAAGACACTTCTAGGACACGCCACGTTAATTCTTTGAAATCCTGCACCACTTTCTCCAAAAATTGCGCCACTATCCAGCCAAAGACCAGCTTTATTGATAATCAAATCATCTAACTCTTCGTTAGAAAGGCCCAGTTTTTTAAAGTCAAGCCATACTAGATAAGTTCCTTCTAACTCCTGCATCTCTACCTTTGGAAGATTTTCTTTTAAATATCTTTTTGTAAAACGGATATTATCCTTAATGTATCTGCGAACTGCCGTAAGCCATTGTTCTCCATACCGATAGGCTGCTTCCCCTGCTACTAATCCTGTTGCATTTAACTGACTATATCCTGCTGCATTTACTTGTTTGCGGAATTTTCTTCGCAAAGACGCATTTGGAATAAAAATATTCGAAAGCTGTAATCCTGCAATATTAAATGTTTTACTTGGAGAGGTACAAGTAAGCGTAATTTCTTTGTACTCCTCTTTCAAATTTGCAAACACCTGATGCTTTCCGTGCCAGACAAAATCTGCGTGAATTTCGTCACTGACAACAATAACATGGTGACGATAACAAATGTCTCCCAGTCTTTCTAATTCTTCTTTTGTAAAAACTCGCCCAGTAGGATTTTGTGGATTACAGAGAAAAAAGAGTTTTACATTTTCTTTTACGATTTTTTCTTCAAAATCGTGAAAATCAATCTGATAATGGCCATTTTCATCTCTGATCAAAGTACTATCGATGATTCTGCGTCCATTGTCTTCAATTACCTCACTAAAAGGATAATATACCGGCTGCTGAATCAGGACTCCATCTCCCTCTTTTGTATATGCTTTTACAGCCATGGCAAGAGCAAAGACAATTCCAGGTGTTTTTATGAGCCAATTTCTTTCAACTTTCCATTCATAATGACGCTGCATCCATGATTGCAAAACCTTAAAGTACTCATCCTGAACTTCACTGTATCCATAAATTCCATGTTCCACCTGAGAAATCAACGCTTCCTGAATATAAGAGGAAATTCGAAAGTCCATATCCGCCACCCATAAAGGCAAAACATTTTCTGGTTTTCCACGACGCTTTGCAAAATCATATTTCAGACAATTGGTATTCTTTCTATTAATCACCTGATCAAAATTAAGATTTTTTTCTCCCATCTTTGGTTCCTCCTCTCATTTCTATTTGTTGAGAACCTGGTTGAGTTCCTGTATTAAATCTTCTATAGACTCAATTCCAACCGAAAGTCTTAAGATCCGATTTGTAATTCCATTCCGCTTTAACATTTCAACTGGAACATCTGCATGAGTCTGGGTAATCGGATAGGTAATCAGGGTTTCTGTTCCTCCAAGACTTTCTGCAAAGTGAATTAATTTTGCATCTCGCAGAATTGATAAGGCAAGTTCTTCACTTTCTACTTCAAAAGTCACCATACCGCCAAATCCTCTGCTCTGCTTTTTCATAATCTCATGTCCCGGATGTTCTGACATTCCTGGATAAATTACTTTCGTCACCTTTTTCTGTGTCTTTAACCAACTGGCAATTTGCTTTGCATTTTTTTCAATCCGTTCCATTCGGACTGCCAGGGTCTTAATTCCCCTTAATATCAGCCAGCTATCCACTGGCGCCAGGGTCGCTCCTGTTGTTTTTATGATGAATCTTAATTTTTCACTAATTTCCTCGTCATTGGTAACCAAAAATCCAGCCAGTGTATCATTGTGCCCTCCAAGGTACTTTGTCCCGCTGTGAACAACAATATCTGCTCCTAATTCCAGTGGATTTTGAAAATATGGAGACAAAAAGGTATTATCCACAATAAAAAGAAGTCCTTTTTCCTTTGTCACAAGACTTATTTTATGAATATCACTGACATTCATCATTGGATTCGTGGGTGTTTCGATAAATACTGCTTTTGTATTTTCGTTTACATATAATCTAATATCTTCCTGACTGCAATTTACTCTGGAAAATGTCAGACCATTTTTTTTGCTAATATGTTCAAACAGACGAATACTGCCTCCATATAGATCTTCGTCGATAATCAGATAATCTCCGGGTTGAAATAATTCCATCAAAACAGAAATTGCTGCCATTCCACTGGAAAATGCTAGTGCATCAATCCCTTTTTCTAAAGATGCCACTATTTTCTCCAGCTGTTCTCTGGTCGGATTTTGGAGCCTGCTATAATCATATCCGGTCCCCTCTCCGACTGCCTTATGCGCGAATGTAGCTGTCTGATAGATTGGAAAGCTGACGGCACCGGATCTATCACATCCATTTTCCGACCCTTCCAAATGCAAACATTTTGTCTCAACCCCTAATCCCATTTTCTTTTCCTCCTGTGTTTGCAAGTTTTATCCCTTTTTTTATACAAAAAGATACTGCCAGATATAGTCATTCCCATATTCGGCAGTATCCTTTTTAGAAACATTTTTCTATCTTATTCTTCGACTTTTCCGCCTTCTACTACCAGGCTGTCAATATCTACTTCTGTTCCATATACTGGTTCTAATGTTTCTTTATAATCTTTATGGAAGAATTCTTCTTCTGCTAAAGATTCAATTTCATCGTTGATCCAATCCTTTAAGGTATCATTTCCTTTTGATACTGCAGGTGCGATTGTATCAGTATTACCTAAAGATGTAATTCCAACAGAGAATCCTTCATTCTGTAATGCCCATGCAAGTACTTCTGTATTATCAGTAGAAAATGCATCTCCACGTCCATCTAATAAAGCATTATAAGCTTCTGTATACTGGTCAAATTTTACTAATTCAACATCTGGATAATTTTCTTCAAAATAAGTTTCTGCAGTTGTTCCTTTTGCTACGATTAATTTCTTACCTTCTAATTGTTCTGGTTTTGTAATTAAATTACCTTCTGGAGATACTACCCCAAGTGCAACTTTCATATATGGAAGTGCAAAGTCAACTGCTTCTGCTCGTTCTTCTGTTACTGTAAAGTTTGCTAAAACAATATCAACTTTTCCAGTCTCTAAGTATTCTACACGGTTAGCAGCTTCTGTTGATACATATTCAATTTCTACACCTAAATCCTTTGCCAGACGTTCAGCAAAGTAAACATCATATCCCTGATAGTTTCCTTCTTCGTCTACATATCCAAATGGATTTTTGTCACTGAATACTCCGACTCTGATTGTGCCATCTTCTTTAATTTCATCCAATGTACGATAGACAACGTCATCCTTGCTGCTATCTGCTGTTTTGTCATCACCAGATCCGCCACATGCAGTAAATGTTGAGACTGTAAGTACTAATGTTAATAATAATGCAATAAATTTTTTCATGATTCTCATCCTTCTTTCTTTTCTATTGAATTAAATGTAAATGTATTTAAAAACCGGCGTGCCCGCTCGGTCTTTGGGCTAGTAAAAAAGTTCTCCGGTGTATCCATTTCAACAATTTTTCCACCGTCTAAAAATACAACTTTGTCTGCTACTGCACGTGCAAACTGCATTTCATGTGTAACAATCACCATTGTTGAGCCACTTTGGGCAAGTTCCAGCATAACATCTAAAACTTCCCGGACCATCTCAGGATCTAACGCTGCGGTTACTTCATCAAAAAGCATCACTTCCGGCTTCATGATTAATGCCCGGACAATAGCAACTCTTTGCTTTTGTCCTCCAGAAAGCTGTCTCGGATAGAAATCTTTTTTCTCTAAGAGGCCCACTCTTTCTAAAAGTTTTTCTGCCTCTTTTTCCACTTCTGCTTTTTTTCTTCCCTGCACCTTTAATGGTCCCAGTAAAATATTATCAAGAACTGTCATATGCGGAAATAAATCATAACTTTGAAATACCATTCCAATTTTTTGTCGGACTTCTGTCCATTTTGTCTTTCCATCGATAATATTTATACCATCTAACAAAATATTCCCCGACTGAATTGTTTCAAGTCCATTCAAACATCGAAGAAATGTGCTTTTCCCGCATCCGGAAGGACCAATTACTACGACTACCTCTCCTTTATGAATGTCCAGAGATATTCCATTCAGAATCGGACCATTTCCATAATCTTTATGTAGGTTTTGTATTTCCAACAATTTATCTGTTTTTCCCAAATCCTTTCACCTCAATTCTTCCATCGCTTCTCTAATTTTCTAGCCAGAAGAGAAATCGGCCAGCATACAATAAAATAGAGAAAAAAGATGGTTCCATATATCCACAATGCAGAATCCGGCACGGTGTATCTATTTGCCTCGATAATCTGCTGTGCTACTTTCATTACTTCAACAACTCCAATCAATACAACCAATGATGTTGTTTTAATCATTCTTGTAGTCAGATTGATTGCTAAAGGAATCAGTCTCCTCAATGTTTGAGGAATGATAATCGACTGATAAATCTGTATATTAGAAAGCCCCAACGCTGCTCCACTTTCATATTGGTGTTTTGGAATTGAAATCAGTGCTCCTCGCACCAAATCTCCCATCTCTGCGGTTCCCCACATAGTAAATACAATGACTGCAGATACTTCACCAGACAAATTAATGCCAAAAGCTTTTGTAAGACCAAAATACGCCAGAAATAATAATACCAGCTGAGGCATAATTCGTATGAATTCTAAATATACCTTTGTAATACTTTTTGTAATTGGATTTTTCATGGTCATAATCACACCAAGAAGAATTCCAAATATAATTGAAAGAATCACTGCTATCAAAGAGATCTTCACAGTAATCCATAGACCGGTAAGAAGTCTTACGAAGTTATTTCCCATAAACAAGACTCTAATCCCCAAATCCTGCATATCGTAACCTCCTTTCCAGTAATGTGGCCAGAATTGATATCGGCAGAAGTAAAATCAAATATGCCACTACCAGCATAAGCAATGCTTCCTCCGTCTTATAATGCAGTCCGATTAAATCCTTTGCTACATACATCAAATCGGCCAGTGCTACTACGCTAAAAACTGATGTTTCTTTTATTAAAAAAATTATATTGGCACAAAGTGCCGGAACTGATACAGATAAAGCTTGTGGAAAGATAATATATCTCATTACTTGTATATGGCTAAGTCCAACACTCAATCCGGATTCCAGTTGAATCTTTTCAATGGATTCCAATCCACTGCGAAATGCTTCTGCCATATAACTTCCTCCCAGAAAACTAAGTCCAACAATGGCACAGGATTCTGATGACCAATGGATTCCTATCTTTGGCAGACCAAAATATAAGAAAAATAATTGTACTAATAATGGTGTATTTCTTGATAATTCTATGTATATGGCTGCCACTTTCTGCACAATCGGTACTTTATAGTACTGAACCAGAGAACAGACAAATCCAATGACCAAAGAAAGTAAAATTCCTATGATTCCCAATTGAAAAGTCAATTTTGCTGCTTCAATATATATTGGTAGTTTTTCAAGCATATATGCGGTATCCAATCTATCACTCCCTTTTGTTACCTATAATACATATCAGAATAATATGAATTATAGTACTTATTTCCTACTATGTCAATAGGTTTCCATATTCTTTTATAATCTCTTCCAGGCTAACTCCCTGTTTTCTTAGTGTAAGCATCTGTTTTGCAGGATTTGTCCGTTCTTTTATTCTCTCAAATAAAGGTCCTAACATCGTTTCTTCTCCGAATCCACGGGCTTTTAATCCTTTCCAGGATAAGTTTACAATTTGTTCTGCTAACTGATACACTCCATCGATTTCTACAAAATCTGGCAATTGGCTCTGAACGAACATTTTTCGTAATTCTGTGGCAGTATATCCTTTATGGTAAATCACACGATCATTTTTTAAAATTTCATCCAACTCCTTCAATTGGTCCATAAGTCCAAGATGAAAGGCTGCTATTGTCATGCAATCTTTGATTGGCTGGCAGCATACACTTCGAAATTCGATGGTTCCCCGGAATGTTAGATCCTCAAACTTAAACGTCCTTAAATATTCGATATCATCTAACTTTGGATGTACCTCTATGGTTTTATATTCTCCATTTTCATAATATTCTCCAGTAATAGATTCTTGATTAAAATATTCCATAATCTTAATTGGCGGAAAATTGATGTATTTTTCTTCTCGTTCCACGCAGTAAATACTGGTAGACTCAATATAAGCAAGCAAATCATCCATAGTTTCTAACTGGCATTCCAGCATTCCAATATTATGCGGATTAATTCCATGAGTACTATTTTCCCAGAACATATCTCTACAGCATAAAAGTTCTTCATGCTCATCTAATAACACAGAATTGGAAAATAGCAGCGCTTTGATTGGTTCAATTTTAGAAAATACATCCAGCGCCAACAGCAAATCTTCATAATGAACATCCAACTGCACCTGCGATGCACTGGAGAATAGTCCAAAATCCGGATATTCATGAAAATACATTGGCAGATGTTCATATTTTTTATAAGAATTTAAATGGTGAAACAGCATCCGATACCGTCCATTTTGAATCGGTACTTTCTTATTATAAATACGATAAGGATTTACTCCCATCCCTGTTAATGTATGATGATATGTTTCAAATTTTTTCTTTAAATACGTATAATATTTTGAAAATCTCTGATATAAGGTCCATAATTCTTTCTCTTTCCAGATTATTATACGAACAATCGTAAGAAAGAATATCTCCGCTTACATCATCGATTGCTGCATAAATATCCCCGTTGTCATCTTTTCCAACTACGCGAAAACCAAAATAGTTCATAAATTCTTTTGTGATCTTCTGGACCACACCATAATCTACAGGTTCTTTTTTCAGATTTATAATAGGAATTTCAATTTCAATTCCTATATAATCTTCTCGCTCTTTTTTGGTTGGTTGGATATATTTTTGATACAACCGTTCCCTGATTAATTCTTTTTCCATACCATTACTCCTAATTCTATCTTTTGTTTATAAATGAGAAAAAATCTGATACAAGAACTTCATATTCTCTTCGCTGTCTATATACTCATTTCCATGATCTGTTCCCTTATATATTAATTTTCCTTCCTGGTATGCAAGAAGGGTATTCATCGGAAGGAGTTCCCATGCTTCCTCCGTTAATGGGACCGTTGAAAATAATGTATATTTCTCTTTTTCCAAAAAATACAGTGATTTGGAGTAATTCGTATGCACATACATACACTCCCCATCGTATAAAAGCAGATTTAATTTATTTCCTCTGGACATCTGTACAAAAATATGATCTAAAATCCGAAAACGTTCTATGGCGCTTAACTTTTGCCCTGCCAAATGTTCTTCCTTTTCTATCTGATCCACTAAATAAAGAAGAATTCGTTCACTATCGGTGCTTCCCTTTTGAATTCCCGTATATTTCCTCAATGGCGGATAATCAAAAATCGTTCCATTATGCACTTGTGTCCATCTTCTCCCATTTTTATCTTTTTTCGTAAAAGGATGACAATTTGGATATTCTACATTTCCAATTGTAGCATATCGAATATGTGCTATGGCATTTTTCACTTCCATATTCAATGACAGTCTTTCTCTTAAATAATTACTTTTTGATGCCTGCATTGGTTCTTTTTCAATAAATGCTTCATTAGCCTCCATACATGCCAGACTCCATCCGTGTGGATGCAGATTACTGCGGTCAAAGAATTTTTTTAAATATTCATTTACAATAAAAGATTCCCTTCCACTAATCCCAAATAATTCGCACATACTATGACCTCGCTTTTTCTATTTCTCCTGCGTATTTTTCGGCAAGTTTTAGTCCATTGGTTACATACTGATGTTGATAATCCCGTTTTACCTGTACTACATAACGATTTTGAGGATGAATAATTTTATCAATCTGGTATTGAATGATTTTCACTTCTTCCTTTCCCAAATATTTCTGACAAAAATGTTCTACCTCAAAGAGAACATTGATGGCAGCATCTCTAATTGGAACAGAACTGCTCCATCCAGTCTCAATCCAAATCTCTCTCCTCATAGCCTGCGGATTTTTTTATATTTCTAATCGCCATGATCTGTTCAAAATATTCGAATTCCTTATCCTGCAAAGACATCAGATATAAGATAAAGATATGCAAAAAATGCAAATCTTCTTTTTTTATTCCCACTGGTGACAATGGATTTAAATCCAGCATTCGAAGCTCAATATGATTCACACCTGTTTGTTTCAGGTTTCTAAAGAGTTCTCCCCTTTTGGTTTTAATCTTATCGGATAATATAATTCGGATGCTTCCTTTAACTGTCCATCTTCTATATATTCTTCGATACTTTTTATATAAGTATTCCAGTTTTCATATTTTAAGAGCGGAACAAAATCATTCCAATAACCGATTTCACTGCATCGTGCAGAACCATAATTTTTTATAACTGTTCTACCTAAAGCATCATCCTTGAAAAAGGATCCATCTAAGACAGGACTCGCTGCTGTCAAATATACAAGTAACCATGTATATCTGGTCAGTTTTTTTGCCAGTTCCATATATATATCATTTTTATATTCCTGATAGATTTTTTTCTCACTTTGACGATATCCTTCCTCAAGCATCTCTTCTGAAAAAGAAAAATTAAAATGAATTCCAGAAAACAGCATTTTCTTTTTTCCATATTTTTTTGCAAGATACTCCCGATATCTTTCTTTTCCTTTTAATTCTCCATAAAAACTGGCAATCGTAATATCTTGTTCTCCCTTAACATATGGAGGATTCGAAAATGGCCAGAGCAGTTCTTTTCCCGTCTCTAAATGAAGTAGTTTTTTTACTGCCTGCATATGTAAAGATCGCAGTTCTTCCCACGCCTGATCTACACTATCTGAAACACCAGTGATCAGTTCTGTCTGATTTTCGCAAAAGTCTCTTTCAATTTTAGGATTGTTTCCAAATGGATGTTTGGTATGCGATAAGTATCCTTCTGGCGTTACTCGTAAGCTTTCCTTTTCTAATCCAAAATTTCCTTTTTTTATATAATTCTTTATTTTTTCATTCCCTTTTCCATTAAAAAAATAAAAACTAGAGAATCTAGAATCTCTAGTTTTCCAGCCGATTTTCTTTCTATTTACTATTTAATCTTACTTTTTCATGTTTTTCAATCTGTATCACTTTTCCATCCTGTACAATGACTGTTACATGGCCAAAGCGAATACTTTCGATAAATTCTTTAATTTTTAATAAATCATCTTTTGTTACTTTTGTATCTCCCATAAAAACTCCTAGATATAATACATATCCAGACCATCTTTGTAATAATCTGAATATTCTTTTTCTAAATCAGCTAATGTTAAATTCTTTAATACTTCGTCTAACTTTTCATTTACTTTATCAACTACCAAATTCTGAATAGTAATTGAAATTCCCCCATAACTACTGTTTTCTACAACGCTTTCATCCTCAATATGATAATCCCCTTCTAAAGCTCTTAAAATCTCTGCTACTGTGATTTCATTTGGGGCATTGTTTAATAAATATCCTCCCTGAGGTCCTTTCACACTTTTTATAATACCTGCTCTTCTTAAGCTGGCAAATACCTGCTCTAGATACTGTAAGGAAATATTATTTCGTTCGGCAATGCTGCATAATGACACATGAGCATTTTTCGAATTTACGGATAAATCAATCAACGCTCTGAGTCCATATCTGCTTTTCTTTGAAAATTTCATTGATATCGTCCTTTCCTCTGTTTTTTTTGTTTCATCTCGTTGTGCGGCCGGCTTCGCCCTTTCCATGGCAATCTTTTCTTTGAATCCTTCCGCCATGCACCTCGATTCTGCTTCGCTTCATCTCGTTGTGCGGCTTCGCCGTATAAATCCGTGCAAAACCGCACCTGCATTTGTGCAAGCACAATGTCAGGTACACTTTTGCACGTCTTTGCATGGCTCATTAGTTGGCAAATAATGGGGTTGAGTAGTAGCGGTCTCCGTTATCTGGGAGTAAAGCCACGATGGTTTTTCCTTTGTTTTCTGGGCGTTTTGCTAACTGAATTGCTGCATATAATGCTGCTCCTGATGAAATTCCTACTAATACTCCTTCTGCTTTTGCTAATAATTTACCAGTTGCGAAAGCATCTTCATTTTCAATTGGAAGAATTTCATCATATATTTTTGTATTTAAAACATCAGGCACAAATCCTGCTCCAATTCCCTGAATTTTATGAGGACCACCTTTTCCTGTTGATAAAACTGGAGATCCTGCAGGTTCTACTGCCACGATTTTTATATTTTCATTCTGTTCTTTTAAGTATTCTCCTGCACCAGTTAAAGTACCACCAGTACCAACACCCGCTACAAAGATATCAACATCTCCATCCGTATCTTTCCAGATTTCTGGTCCTGTTGTTTTTTTATGAATTGCTGGGTTTGCTGGATTTACGAACTGACCCGGAATAAAGCTGTCTTTGATTTCTTTTGCCAATTCATCTGCTTTTTCAATGGCACCTTTCATTCCTTTTTTACCTTCTGTTAATACGATTTCTGCTCCATATGCTTTTAAGATATTTCTTCTTTCAACACTCATGGTTTCTGGCATTGTTAAGATAATACGATATCCTTTGGCAGCTGCAATAGCTGCTAAACCAATTCCTGTATTTCCAGAAGTAGGTTCGATGATTGTTGAACCTTCTTTTAAGATACCTTTTTCTTCTGCATCTTCGATCATTGCTTTTGCAATTCTATCTTTTACACTTCCTGCAGGATTGAAATATTCTAATTTCACTAAAATCTTTGCTTCCAATCCTAATTCCTTTTCTACATTCACTACTTCTACTAATGGTGTGTTTCCAATTAATTCCACGGTTCCTTTATAAATATTTGCCATTTTCGCTTCCTCCTATATTCTCTATCAAAATACTATGCTTTCTTTCTGATAGTGTTATTATATTCCCAGTTTTCCTATTTGTCAACTAGGTTTTTTGATTTTTATATATTATATTCTGGTTGTTTGGTCTGATCTTCAAAGAAATAATCATATATTTTCTTCTTATAACCAGCAAAACTACTGCTTCCACGGTCTCTGTAGTTTCCCAGATCCACTTTTATAATATCTTTAATTTTTCCTGGTCTTGATGACATTACTACAATTCTGTCTGCTAAAAATACAGCTTCCTCAATATCATGAGTCACCATGATCATTGTGCTCTTACATTGTTTCCGAATAGATAAGATTTGTTGCTGTAATTCTATTTTCGTCAAGGCATCTAGTGCCCCAAACGGCTCATCCAATAATAAAATCTCTGGTTTTGTTGCTAATGCCCTTGCAATGGCAACTCTTTGTGACATACCTCCAGATAACTGGTTTGGATAGGCATGCTCAAATTCAGAAAGTTTTACCATATTTAAGTAAGTTTCTGTGATTCTTTCCTTTTCCTTTTTCGAATATTTTTCCAGTCCAATTTGTATATTCTTACCAATTGTCATCCATGGAAATAATCGGTGCTCCTGAAAAATCATACCTCGATCCATTCCTGGACCGGTAATTTCTTTTTCGCCAATAGTCAATTCTCCTGTATCTGCAGTTTCTAATCCTGCAATAATTTTCAGCAATGTACTTTTTCCACATCCGCTGTGTCCTACAATAACTACAAACTCACCCTCTTTAATATCCAGGTTGATATCTTCTAAAACAGAAATTTTATTGCCATTTACGATAAACCCCTTGTTCACGTCTTTGATCTTTAAATCTTTACTCATGATGCTACCAAGCCTTTCCTATTTGTTTTTTCTTTTATTTTTTTCCCAAGGTGTACATACTCTTGATAAAGTTGTAATAATACAATCCATCAAGACGCCTACGACTGCGATTGCAATCATTCCACAAAATACAATAGGATACTGCATCAAGCTTCTTGCATCATTGATTCGAAATCCGATTCCTGATGTTGCAGCTATCATTTCTGCACCTACTACAGCCATCCAGGATACACTCAGTCCCAACTTCAATCCGACAAAGATGGATGGTAACGCTGATGGCAGATATATTTTTGTAAATTGCTGCCATCCGTTAAATTGATACATTTTCCCTACTTCAATTAGTTTGGGATCTGTACGCTGAATTCCATCAATGGTATTTACAAGAATCGGAAAGTATGATGCTAAGAATATAACTGCAACCTTAGATTCTTCTCCAATTCCAAACCACATAATTAAGATCGGCACCCAGGCAATCATTGGAATCTGCCGTATAGCAGTGAATGTAAACATAAAAAACCGGTTTACATAGAGATTCATTCCCATGACCACTCCCAGTATGATTCCTACAAAGGCGGCCAGTCCATATCCTTTTATAATTCTGCTTAAACTAATAGTAATATCAGAAATTAAGGTACCTTCCTCTAACTGCTGAATAAATGTCTGCAAAACGGTACTTAGTTGAGGCAGAATCAGGGTTGACATTGCTCCACTGGTGGAGGCATAATGCCAGGCCACAAAGATTCCAATTGGTAAAATACTAACATTTAACAAAAGAAAGATTTTATTTGTCAGTATGTTTGTTCTATCCTTCTGCATCTTTCCTGCCTCCTTATTTTCCGTCTTTATATTCTTTTACTGCCTGATCTAAATAAGAGGAATCTACCCAGTCATCAAAATCGATATTTGATGAAATAATTTCATTATCTACTTCAAACTGTTCGATATCTTTCAGACTATTTAGGTATTGTTCTTCTAAATTCACAGGATAAGCCAGATCAATATCGTCAATTGCCACTCCGGTTACCTGATTCAATGGCAATCCACTTTTCTCAGATGTTAATTCATAAAATGCATCTGGATCTTTTTTAATTTCTTCCTTTCCTTTTAACATTGCCTTAATAATTGCTACAGTAACATCTTCATTCTCTTCCACAAATTCTGTACGTCCAGTTAAGACCATTGGTTCATAAAAGGTATCTTCATCACCTTCAACCCCTATATGGATGATAGATGCTTTTCCAGCCTGAACCAATTCTTCCACCTGTCCATAGGAAATAACAGCCGCATCAATAGCCCCAGTAGAAAGACTTGAAATTCCTTCTGGAATTGTACTATTTACAAGTTCTACATCCTCTTCGTCCAATCCTGCTTCCTCTAATACTTTTAGAATATACATTTGAGGAGTTGCCCCTCTTTGGTATGCAATTTTCTTACCTTTTAAATCCTTTAGACTGTCAATTCCAGAATCTTTGCTTACCGCAAGCTGCCAGGTGGAACCAAAGGATGTTACGGCAAGTAATTTTGTGTCAATTCCATTCGATTTTGCAGCTACTCCTGCAAATCCTGCATAATAAGCATAATCCAATTCTTCGGATACTAATGCTTCATGAATGGCCGGTGCTGCTCCGGTAAATGGTGTTAAAACAGCTTTATATCCCAAAGGCTCTAAATATTCATCTAAATATCCTTTTTCTTGTGCAACGGCTAAAGTTCCATTGGCCCAGTCAGATCCTGAACTTGGAAAACCAATTTGAATTTCTTTTAAATCACCATTTTCTGACGCCTGAGTTGTTTTATCTTCTGATTCTGCAGCTTTGTCAAGCGGTTTTCTAGGATTTTTTCAATATTTTTTGCTTGCAGTTCTGGTTTTTATGAATAATAATCATTTTTCACTTAACTGAAATCCATGATTCATCGGTCCGCTTCCTTTTCCTAAATCAAGCATTGCTGCCAACGCTCCAGAAATATATTCTTTTGCCCGTTCTACCGCCTCTTCTATGGAAGAGCCTTTTGCCAGATTAGAAGCAATGGCACTAGATAGGGTGCATCCCGTTCCATGAGTATTGGGATTATCAACCCGTTTTCCATAAAACCATTGGTAAGAACCATTTCTATATAAAAGGTCATTGGCATCATTTAACTGGTGTCCCCCTTTTAATAATACAGCGCACTGATATGTCTCACTGATTTTTTTGGCAACAGTGATCATATCTTCCTCTGATAAGATTTTTTCTCCAGAAAGTACTTCTGCTTCTGGAATATTTGGTGTCAATACACAAGCCAGTGGAAATAATTCTTCTTTTAATGTGGCAATGGCTTTATCACTGATCAGTTTCGCTCCACTGGTAGCCACCATAACTGGATCTACTACAATATTTTCGGCTTTATATTCTTGCAATTTTTTTGCGATCATACAAATCAGATCGCTGGAGGATACCATTCCAATTTTCACTGCATCCGGACGAATATCAGTGAAAATGCTGTCTAATTGTTGACCTAAAAATGCAGTGTCTACTTCCATAATAGCAGATACTCCGGTCGTATTTTGTGCAGTAAGGGCTGTAATGGCACTCATGCCATATACACCATTTGTAATCATCGTCTTTAAATCTGCCTGTACCCCTGCTCCTCCGCTGGAATCACTTCCTGCAATTGTCAATGCTGTTTTCATCTAACTCCTCCTTATGCATTTATCATTTCTTCCGTTCTTTCTCTCAACTTAGCAGTAGCTACTTCAATATCCTTCTGGGCAAAAATCGCACTGATTACGGCAATTCCACAAATTCCGCTGCCTGATAATTCTTTTACATTTTCTTTTTGAATGCCTCCAATGGCAATCACTGGTATATCCACCGCCTGGCAGATTTCTTTTAACGTTTCATAACGAACATCTTCTGCATCTGCCTTGGAGCCAGTTGGAAATACTGCACCAACGCCAAGATAATCGGCTCCTCTTTTCTGGGCGAGCACAGCTTCTTCTACCGTATGGGCAGATACACCGATGATCTTATCCTCTCCTAACTTTTCTCTCACATTACCAGCTTCCATATCACTTTGCCCCACATGGACGCCATCGGCATCCATCGCCAATGCAATTTCTACATTGTCATTAATCACAAATGGCACCTGATACTCTTTGCACAATTTTTTTAATTCTTTTGCTTCTTCTAAGAAATATGCTTCATCCAGTTCTTTTTCTCTTAACTGTATAAAAGTCGCACCACCTTTTAATGCTTTTTCTACCTGGCTATAAAGAGTTTCTCCCTTTAACCAGCTTCTGTCTGTTACTGCGTATAATAATAAATCTTTCTTATTGCACTTCATAATTTGCTCCTTTTTCCAATGTTTCCTGATCCATATGATAAATGGCATCAATAATGCGATTCCGGTATGTTGCATTTCCATCTCCATCCCGCATACGTTCCCAGGCGATTTCTCCTGCCAGGCCCATCGTACATACTGCTGCCGCTGCTGCTTCCAAAGGATTTTCCCGGTTTGCAGTTAAAAATGCAGTCATCATACCGGAAAGCTGACATCCCGTTCCTGTGATTTTTCCCATCTCCGGACGACCATTACGAATAATATAACAAGTTTTTCCATCACTGACCAAATCAATGGCTCCTGTAATGGCAATTATGCTGCCAGTTTTCTTTGCAAATGATTGAATAAATGAGATTGCTTCTGGTAAATTGTCTTCTGTTACAGCATCTGCCACATCCGCATCCACTCCTTTTGTTGTTCCACTTCCTTTTGCCAGTGTTTTAATTTCTGAAATATTTCCTCGAATAACTGTAAATGAAACATTTTCCAATAACTCACTGGCGGTCTTCGTACGAAGTTTACTTGCTCCTGCGCCTACCGGATCTAAAAGTACCATATGATTTAATTCATTTGCCCTTTTTCCTGCAATCTGCATCGCTTCAATACTTCTTTGATTCAGGGTACCGATATTGATATTTAATCCTCCACATATGGATGTAATATCCCAAACATCCAATGGTTCATCTGACATGATCGGGCTCCCTCCACATGCCAATATAACATTGGCCACATCATTCACTGTTACATAATTCGTAATATTGTGTACCAATGGTGTTTTCTTTCTTACATTTTCGATACAATTTCCTAACATTTTCTTATCCTCCTATATGTTTTCCCAACAATTGATAAAACAAAAAATGCGAATATACCAAAATCGGTATATCCGCAATGTTATCACACGTTCTATCCCTACGTTGGCATTATCCAAATCAGGTTACGGGTCAAGACGGTATCAGTCTGCTCTCAGCCTGCTCCTGCAAGCTCCCCTTTTTAAATTAATTTTTATAATTATACAATAAAAAAGCATTCTTATCAATAACACCGATGTTTACTAATTAATCTATCAATCTTTTGTGCTAAAAGATAATTGCTTTGGACCGCTTGACTTTTATGGTATGCTTAATTGGATAAAGCCTTGTCGCACCAATAGAGTAATATGTTTTTGAATTGCATATGTGACAGAAGATAATCCAATTGTTCACATATTTCTTTTCTATTACATCTTTATAAAATTTGCCAATAAAAGTTCCTCGTTGATCCAAAAACTACGGTTCCTTTCCTCCATATTCTTTCATACTTCTTTGAATTGTTGGTATTCCGGAATAACGATTTTCAGTAATACCTAACACTTCTAATGCTGCTGCCACAAAACTTTTTTCATTTTCTACTCCTTTTGTTGGAATTCCAACATACATCTTAGCCACAATATATTAAACTATAATCATAAAATCAAGATATATACCTGGGAGGGAAAATTATGATCAGAAAAATTATTCGTATTGATGAAGAAAAATGTAATGGATGTGGCGCTTGTGCCACTGCCTGTCATGAAGGCGCAATAGAAATGATTGATGGAAAAGCAAAATTAACCCGTGAACATTACTGTGATGGATTGGGCGACTGCCTTCCTGCATGTCCAGTAGATGCCATATCTTTTGAAGAACGAGAAGCTCCTGCTTACGATGAGGCTGCTGTTCTCAAAGCAAAAGCCAAAAAAGAGGCTACTGCCTCACCTCATGTTGGATGTCCTGGCATGCGTACAAAAACATTGGTTCGTGACCAGGCTTCAGAACATACAGCAACGATTCCTGCAACAAGTCAGCTTTCTCAGTGGCCGGTTCAAATAAAATTAGTTCCTGTTCTTGCTCCATATTTTCAAAATGCAAATTTATTAATTGCTGCTGACTGCACTGCTTATGCTTATGGAAATTTTCACCAAGATTTTATTCGCAATCGTGTTACACTGATTGGCTGTCCAAAGCTGGATTCTGTCGATTATACAGAGAAATTGACACAAATTATTACAAATAATGATATTAAGAGTCTGACCATTGTACGCATGGAAGTTCCTTGTTGTGGCGGTATTGAACATGCAGCAACACAGGCACTAAAAAATAGTGGAAAATTTATTCCATGGCAGGTCGTAACAATTACAACTGACGGTAAAATCCTAGAATAATAACTACCACCACTACTATTTTTAATAAATAATATTTTATCTATTCTTATACCACAAAAAGCCACATGCAGATTCCTCTGCATATGGCTTTTGATTGATTTTTTTCCATATTATTTTATTCAAATGGGTATACCATTCCCCACTGGCTTCTCACTGCGGTCAGCGTATCCATTACATCGCATACCATTTGAAGATTTTCTTCTCCACTATGATTCCATACATATTCCTGCATATCCTGCACTTCATACTGCAGTGCTTTTTCTGTTTTTCCAGCTTCGATCACTTCTGTATGACCATCTTCGGTAAATGTAATGGTCGCTTTGGCTGCTCTTGGATAATCATATACTTCAATAAACC
This sequence comes from Lachnospiraceae bacterium, assembly GCA_036311565.1. Classification (GTDB taxonomy): domain Bacteria; phylum Bacillota; class Clostridia; order Lachnospirales; family Lachnospiraceae; genus Fimousia. The sequence goes on along the minus strand of JAXJPR010000002.1, from coordinate 16,396 downwards.
CTTTTTCTCCAGCAACAACACCACGTTTTGGCTGTTTTGCTCTCATTGTAAGTGCCATAACGGCCATTTCGCCCTCTGGATTTTTCATAAGAATTCCACTGGTTTCATCCACACCAGTTTCAAAATAATTTGCTGTTGTCAACACAACATTTGGTTTACTCTTCATAAACATTCTTGCAAATGAAGTAGCATAAACTCCAATATCTAAAAGAGCGCCTCCTGCCAGATTCTTTGAAAAGAAACGATTTGTCACATCATATTCTTTGCAGCTTCCAAAGTTTACCTGTACCATTTTCACCTCACCGATGATACCGTCTATTACCATACTTTTTAACTTTTTATAAAGAGGCATATGGAAAATGGTCATTGCATCACTGATTACCACACCTTTTTCTTTGGCAAGAATAACACATTCTTCCAGCTGACTGCTGTTAACAGTAATGGATTTTTCACACAATACATGTTTTCCTGCTTCAATCGACTTTTTCATCCATTCATAATGGGTATTATGAGGGGAAGCAATGTACACAATATCAATCTCTTCATCTGCAATCATTTCATCCGCGCTTCCATAAGCCTTTTGTACACCAAATTCATCTGCAAATTTCTGTGCTTTTGCAAGGTTTGTCCCACATACTGCATAAATTTCTCCATTTTCTGCATTTAAAGCCTCTCCCATTTCATGTGCAATCCATCCGGTTCCCAAAATTCCCCAATTCAATTTCTTCATTTCCTTTACCTCCGATTTCCATTCATTGAAATTTTTCTATAACTCCATAATCAAACGTTTTATACCATGTGCTTTTACAATTTCACCAAATGCGATCATCTGCTCTTTTGTATATAATTTTGGATTTTCCTCAAAACAATAGCTGCGTTCGACCAAATGATACTTCGCTTCTGCCAGCGGATTATAATTAAGTAACTCATATTTTACTTCTGGATATAATCCTGAAATATATTCCGCAATACCAGATAAATTTTCTTCCGTAGCTGTATGCTCTGGTATCAAAGGAGTTCGGATCGTCACTTTTTCTTTATACGGTGATGTGAGCAAAAAGGTAAGATTCTTCTTTATCTGGACATTTGATACACCAGTATATTTTTTATGAAGTTCTTCTGTTTCAAGCTTCATATCTGCAAAAATCTGATCTACATATGGAACTACTTTTTCTACTGCTTCCTTCGATACTCCCAAGGACGTTTCAATGGCTGTGTGAATGCCTTCTTCTTTTAGTTTTTGAAAGATTTCTACAACAAAATCAGCCTGCATCAAAGGTTCCCCGCCAGAAATGGTAACACCGCCTCCATGTCGAAAGAATACCTTATCTTTTTTAACTTCTTTTAATACGTCTTCTGCATTCCAGACTTTCCCATCCAGTACAATAGCCTCTGCCGGACACGCATCAGATATGGCTGCCCAATCTTCCCTTGCATTTCTATCAATATGGATCTTTCCATTTTCTTCCCATATTCCGTTAAACTTACAAACTTTTAGACAAGTTTTACACCCGACACACTGATTTGAAAAATGCATTGGATAGATTTCTACTGGTATTCCTTCCGGATTCTGGCACCACACACAGCGCAACGGACATCCTTTCATAAAAATCGTTGTCCGAAGTCCTTCTCCATCATGAGTAGAAAACCGTCTAATATCAAAAATTGTACCTTTCATTCTTAAATATCTCCATATGAGGTTCTTGCAATGATCTCATCCTGCAATTCTCCAGCCAGTTCTGTAAAATATGCGGTATAACCTGCTACACGAACCGTCAATCCTTTATAATTTTCTGGATTTTTCTTTGCTGCAATCAAATCTTCCCTATTTACCACATTGAACTGAACATGTGGAATTTCCAAATCCACAAATCCTCTTAAAAATTGTGCAAACTTACGGATTCCGGTTTCATTCTTAAAGAATTCCGGCAAGAATTTCATATTTAACAGACCACCATTACTGGTCAATGTTTTATCTAATCTGGAAACGGATTTTAATACAGCAGTCGGACCTGTTACATCTCTTCCATAAACAGGTGACATTCCTCCGTCAGCCAAAGGTGTACCCGCATACCTGCCATCTGGAGATGCCCCTACATTTTCTCCCATTGGAACATGTGCAGAAACCGTATACATTCCTGTATGATATTTGCCGCCACGATAATTCGTATATTCTGATAATTTCTGCTTGAAGTATTCTGCCCATTTTACTCCCATAGTGTCTACCCATTCCACATCATTTCCATACTTTGGAACTTTATTAAGAAGCATCAGACGAATAATTTCATATCCTTCAAAATTATGTTCTAATGCATGGAGCAGATCTTCTGGTGAAATTTTCTTTTCATCATATACCAGTTTCTTCATAGCAGCCAGAGAATCTGCCAGGTTGGCAATCTGAATCATCTGAATTCCAGAGAAATTATAATGTGCACCGCCTGCAGTCACATCCATACCTTTTTCAATACAATCTCCAATTACAGAAGAAAGAAATGGTGTTGGAAGTAAATCCATATGCACTTTCTCCACTTCTTCACAGGCAAGAAGCATTTTCTCAATAAAATAGTCCAAATGTTTTTGGAATGCTGCTTCTAATTCTTCATAAGACTGATAAGTCAAAAGACTTCCATAATTTTCTCCTAGCTGCTTTCCTGTTATAAGACATTTTCCGCCAGTTAAAGTAAGTTCTAAAACTTTATTAAAGTTGAACATGGCAGAATCGCTCCAGCCAAGGTTATTTCCCTGTGTCGTCAGTTCCACACATCCAACAATTGCATAATCTAAGGCATCTTCATGACTGACTCCCAGCGCTTCTAAGGCCGGAATCACAGCTTTATCATTAAAATACTGCGGCATGCCGCTTCCTTTTGCCACTACTTTAATTGATTTTTCCAATAAGTCCTGTTCGGTACCTTCATGAAGTCTGACTGATAAGTTTGGCTGAGGAAGTCCCAGATGTTCCTGTGCATCCAGGAATAACAAAGATAAATCATTTTTTACATCTTTGCCATTTCTATCAACGCCGCCTACCGCAATGTTAAATCCGATTGGAAATCCTGCAAAATACTTTGCACTATGCTGATTTCTCATATAAACAATTTCATTAAATTTCAACCACAGACATTCGATCAATTCCAATGCTGCTTCTTTCGTAAGAATCCCTTCTTTTAAATCTTTTTCATAATATGGAAGTAAAATCATATCCAGACGTCCTGGTGAAAAAGAGGAAGCATTTGATTCCATATGTAAAATAACAAATAAGAACCAGATACTCTGTAACGCTTCATGAAAATTTTGAGCGCCTCTTTTTGAAAGATTTCTACAATTTTGTGCTACTTTCTTCATATCTGCAAGATGCTTTTCATCTTTTTCCTGTTCCATCATTTCATCCAAACGATCAGCATAACGATTCATAAACGCAATTGCTCCATCCATTACAAGACACACACTTTGATAAAATTCTTTCTGTTCTTTATTTACAGCGCTCTTTCCTTTTTCTTCTGCATCTTGCTTTAAACCAGCTGGTCCTTTTTCCAGCCATTTTCTGCAATCTGGGCAAATATGTCCCTGCGCATGGTCTTTCTGGTTGATTTTTACTACTTTTGCAATCTGCTCAATTTCTTCTCCATAATTTTTCTTCAGGACATCTTCTAAAGATTTGCCTTCCCAATAAGGCTTGATATGTTCTCTAAAATAATGAATGTCATCTTCTCTTACCTGGAATTTATCCTGCGGTCTTGTTGGCAGGGTCTCAAATTCACGATCTACCCAAGAACTTCCGCTTTCAGGGAACACAACTCCATTTCTAACACCTGCAGTACGGTTTCCTACAATCAGCTCTTCCGGCTCCAGAGCAATTTCTAATTGTTCTAATGCCGCTTTTAAAGCATATGCTCTTTGCATAATTTTTGATTCACCTTCATGGCATTGATAAGATTCTGTAATAATTTTAGCCTGTTCAATGGATGCATATCTTGTCTGCATCAGCATCTTTTCCTTTAAAATCTGAATCCGTTCTGTCATAATATTCCCTCCCAATTTTATTCTTGTTTTTTATTAGTTGTTATTGTTTTTTATTGTTTCTAAGTAGAATTTATCATCATTCTTTCTTATTGTCAATGTATTCCTTCTATCTTTCATAGAAAAATAGAGAAAAAATCTTCAGTCGCAAAAACTCCTGAAGATTTTTTCTCTATAACCAGTCAATCTCATATTTTTTCATAACTTTTTTTACTGACAGATCCGGCTCATGATCTAAGATCGCTCCTGTAAAATCACTAACTTTTGCATATTTACAGTTTCCTTCAGCATTAAATTTTCGAGTCTCTACCATCATATATGCTTTATTTCCAGCCTTAAGAATGGCTGATTTAGTAGATGCATCTTCTGCATCATAAGTTGCTACACGATTTTCTTCCAAATCTACACCAACTACCCCCATAAACACTTTATCAAATCGATATTTCTCTAACTCCTGATTGGTCAGTGCCCCTACAAATCCTTCTTTTGCAGAACTCATATTACCGCCGATAAAAATCAGCTTTACTTTGCTTTCATTCATAAACAGAAGCATGATTTCTATCATATTAGTGACCACTGTTACATTCCGATCGCTCTTTAAAAGCAGTTTTGCCAATTCTAAATTAGAGGTTGAAATATCTAGAAAAATCATGTCGCCTTCCTGAATCAGTTCCATGGCCTTTTTTGCAATTTTTTGCTTATCTTCAATGTTTCTCTCTTTCCGATGAGACACATAAAAATCATGGACATTTACCCGGACTTTTACGGCTCCCCCATAAGTCTTTTTCAATAACCCTTTCTTTTCTAACAAGGTCAAATCTTTACGAATGCTGTCTTCTGTTACCTGAAATTCTTTGCTCAAATTCTTTACTAATACCGATCCTTTTTCATTTACCTGGGCGACAATTGCATTCTGTCTTTCTTCCGCCAGCATATCCTGATCCTCCTACCATTTTTCATTCGCTTCCTACTACCTGAAATTCTTTATCGTTTTATTATAATACAATCCAGGAATAATGTCATGGGTAGATAAAATTTGTTATAATAAAGAAAATACAGATCTAGGAGTGATAAGAATGATGGATACCTCCATTGAATATCGAAGTATTATTATGCGGTGTGATAAAATCAACCATTTCGCTTACCGTAAAATACCAGAAAATGTAATTATTGATTATTATGAAGATGGGATGGAAAAAGTCTGGGTAGACATTCAAAAAGCCGCTGGTGAGTTTTCTTCCAAATCAAATTCAGAAGCGACTTGCTATTTTATTGATCGCTTTGGAAACCAAAAAGAGTTGTTAAAAGAACGTTGTCTTTTTTTAAGAGAAAAAACGACGAATCAATCTATTGGAACGTGCATGGCCTGGAACGCAAAAAAAGGTTCTGCCAGCATTCCAATTCTACATTGGCTTGCTATTTCTGATACTTTTAGCGGACAGGGATTTGCCCGGATTTTAATTACACTTATTTTGCAGATTTTCGAAAGGCAAAACCCCGATGAGCCGATTTATCTTCACACTCAGCCCAGCTCTTATCAGGCTATCAAACTCTATCAGGATTTTGGATTTCATATATGCCGTAGAGATACCTATGGAATAGCGATTAATGAATATTCACACGCAATCAAGGTACTAGAAAAAGTCATGAAAAAAGAAGTTTTTGAAGCTCTTGTTTCCAATAGTGTCGAATAAATGATTATAGGGCTGCAGTACACGCGTACCACAGCCCTGTGAATCTATTGACAGTTATTCTTTTATATTTATCTATCTAATCCTAAAACAACTGGAACAGAGCGATATCCAATTCCCATTCGATCAATTCCCATATCAATTAATTGTAAAAAATGTTCTCTTGTACGAATTGCTCCGCTTCCCTTTACTTTGCATTGGTCTCCAACTTCTTCCTGCATAATTCTTATCACTTCCGGAGCTGCTCCAACAGTTTCATGTCCAGTTAAGAATCCTGTAGATGATTTTACAAAATCAGCGCCTGCTTCGATACAACAATGACATGTTTTTCTGATTTGTTCTTCATTCAATGCATCTGTTTCAAAAATCACTTTAATTTCTTTTCCATGTTTGTGCGCAGCTTCTGTACATGCCTTAAGATCGGCAGTTACTTTTTCATACTGACCACTCCTGATAAGTCCAAAGTTTGCAACAATATCGATTTCCTTTACCGTATCGTATTTTGCTGCAATTTCGATCTGTTTTACTTTTGATTCTGTAGAGCTTGTTCCAAATGGAAAATCACATACTGGACATAGCATAGTGTCTGTTCCCTTTACATATGGTTCGCACAAATCCAGATATCCTGGATTGATACAGATGGTTGCACATCCTAAATTTACCCCATCCTTTGTTAATTCAATAATTTTTTCTTCTGTAAATTCTGGTTTTAGTACGGAATAATCGATATAAGAAGCCAATTCTTTTATTGTCATTTCACTTGCTTTTTTTGTTAACTTTTTCATCTTACTTCTCGATAACGATATATTTTCGTTTTTGTTCGTTATCTTTCCTCCTCACTTATAATTTAACACCTTTTTAAACATATGTAAACATTTATTCTTTGCTTTTGTTTGTTTTTATTTATTTTTGTTTGTTTTGTGATTGAGTATATTCATCAATGAAAAAAAGACATCCGTTTCGAATGTCTTTTTTCATTTAAAATAAAACTATTGATTTTCTTTTACGATTTTTATTAATCGGCTTGTTCCAAGACGATCTGCTCCTGCCTCCACAAATTTTTGTGCGTCTTCAAAGGAGCTGATTCCCCCGGCTGCTTTTATTTTCACCTGTTCTCCTACATTTTCAGCAAACAAAAGAATATCTTCCAATGTCGCACCATCAGTAGAAAAACCAGTAGAAGTTTTGATATAGTCTGCTCCTGCTTCGGTTACTATCTGACAAAGCTTTCTTTTTTCATCATTTGTCAACAGACATGTTTCAATAATAACTTTTAATACTTTATCACCACAAGCCTTTTTTAATGTCTTAATTTCTTCTAAGACAAGCTGGTAATTACCATCTTTTACATCACCAAGATTAATTACCATATCGATTTCATCTGCACCATTCAAAATGGCATCTTTTGTTTCATATTCTTTTACGGCTGTTGTATGATATCCATTGGGAAATCCGATGACTGTACAAATTTTTATCTGATCTCCCGCGTATTCTTTTACTCTTTTTACATAAGATGGCGGAATACATACAGATGCTGTTTCATAGTAAATTGCATCATCACAGATTTCTTTCATTTCTGCCCAGGTAGCTGTCTGGCGAAGTAAAGTATGATCTACCTTATTTAAAATATCTTTTTGATTCATAAGCATTCCTTAATCGTATTTTTCATCTGATCTGCAGTTAATCCAAATTCTTTTTGGAGATAATCTGCTGTTCCTACCTGTCCAAAACGTTCATCCACGCCAATTCGTTTCAAAGGAACATTTACATTTTCATCGGCAATCACTTCAGCAACAGCACTGCCTAAACCTCCATAGATAGAATGATTTTCAATCGTTACGATCAGTTTCTTACCTTTCGCTTCTTCTAAAATCAATTCTTTATCTAACGGTTTTATTGTAAACATATCAACGACTTCGGACTGAATACCTTCTTTTTCCAAATCCTTTGCACAATCCATAGCATCAGAAACTAACTGGCCTGCTGCAATGATCAAGACATCACTGCCTTCTTTTAGAACATTTCCTTTTCCAAGAGTAAATGTAGAACCTTTTTCATATAGATTTCGTACATCTTTTCTACTTCCTCTGACATAATGAATTCCTTCCATTGTAGCAAACTCTTTTAAAATCCATTCCATCTGAACATCGTCTGCTGCATCACAGATAACTGCTCCTGGAATTTCTCTCATTAACGCTACGTCTTCCCATGTAGTATGAGTACCGCCGTTTGCACCAACGCTAAATCCTGGATCAGAACCATAGATATTAATGGTATTTCCTGCATAAGCTCCAGATAAATATATTTGATCAAATACTCTTCTCGTTGCAAATGGACCAAAGGTATGCACAAATGGTTTAAATCCTGTAATAGATAAACCAGCTGCTACCCCAATCATATTGGCTTCTGCAATTCCACATTGTACAAAACGGTCCGGATTGCTTTTTTGAATTTTTGTAAATCCACTGGCACCGCCTAAATCCGCTTCTAAAGCTACCACTTTATCATCATAGGACATCATTTCCTGAATGGTTTCTACCACACACATTCTTAATTCGCGTCCTTTTTCTTGTGTATTTTTGGCTAATTGAAACATTTATTTGGCACCTCCTTCTATGAATTTTTCTAAAGCCTCGATTGCCTCATGATTTGCCTGCATGATTTCATCATTATTAAACTTAACAGAATGATTGCCTGCAAGCTGTTCAAAATAAGGTACCCCAGAACCTTTAATGGAATCAAGCACAATACAAACAGCCTGATTCTTTGTATTTTTTGCATTTTCGATGGCTGCATCGATGGCTTCTTCATCATTCCCTTTTACGGTCTGAGTATAGAACCCAAATGCTTTCATCTTATCGGCAATGCTGAAAGGATTCATGACTTCTTTGGTTGTACCATCTAACTGTCTCTTATTTTCATCTATAATCACGATACATTGATTTAATTTATAATGAGCAAGATACTGGAAAGCTTCCCAACATTGTCCCTCATTCAGTTCTCCATCTCCTACAATCAGATATACATACTGATCAGTTCCTTTCATGCGAAATCCTGTTGCAATTCCTGCTGCTGCAGAAGTTCCCTGTCCAAGAGAACCTGTTGTCATATCAACACCAGGTGTTTTTAAACGGTCTGGATGAGATGGAAGATTGGTTCCACCATCATTTAAGGTAAATAACCAGTCTTCTTCAAAGAATCCACATTCTGCAAGTGCGGAATACCAGGCTGGACCTGCATGTCCTTTAGAAAGCACTACCATATCTCTGTCTTCCCATTTTGGATTCTTCACATCATATCTTAGCTGCTTTCCATATAATACACTCATTACTTCAACGATAGATAATGATCCTCCCATGTGACCATATCCACGTCTTTCCAGCATTTCAAGAACATCCTTACGAATTTTAGCCGAAAGAACCTTTAAATCCTGTAGTTTATCCTTTTCCATACGATAATCCTCTTATTATTTATCTAATTCTTCTTTTAATTTAGCTTCTAATTCTGCTTTATCCATAATATTATCTAAAATAATAACTCTTGGAAGCTGTTTTACAAAGTTAGAAAGGTCTTTTCCAACTACGAATAAATCTGCAGCTCCTTCTGCAGCATCGGATAAAGAAGAATGTGCTACAGATACTCCGGAAACTCCTAATTTCTGTAATGCTTTTTCTACATTCATTCTTACTAACATACTAGAACCAAGTCCTGAACCACAGCAACACATAATTGATTTAATCATAACGATACCTCCTGAAAATAATACATTTACTTTTGTTTATAATAGTTTTTCCCGGGAAGCTTAAAGCTTCCCAGGTTTTTTACTATTTTATGCTTTTTTTGATTTTTTAGGTGCAACTACATTATAAATAATTGGGAGTAAGAATAAGATTACGCATACTGCGAATAATCCGCCACCCTGAATAAACTGTGCAATGTTTCCTAAGATGATACCTGCGATAGAGAAATCAGCATCTGAGAATGTACAGTTTGCAAAGTTTAATGATCCCATAACTGGCATACAGATTGCTGGAAGGAATGTAATTAATAATCCATGAAGGAAAGATCCAACCAGACATCCTTTTAAACCACCTTCTGCGTTGGCAAATACACCAGCAGTTGCTCCACAGAAGAAGTGAGGGATAACACCAGGTAAAATTAATGCTACTGGAACTAATGCTGTATTAATTCCACCAAGGATGAATAATCCTACAATACCACCTAAGAAAGATACTAAAAATCCGATTAATACTGCGTTAGGAGCATATGGGAATACTACTGGACAGTCAATTGCTGGTTTTGCATCTGGTACGATTTTTTCTGCGATTCCACGGAAAGCAGGAACGATTTCACCGATAATTAAACGTACACCACTTAAGATGATGTAAACTCCGCCTGAGAAGCTTAAGCCTTTTGTAATTGCCCATACTAACCAATGTGTCTGTGTTTCACCTGCAAAGAATGCAGAAATTGTTGGATCACTCATACCATCTCTGATTACAACTGCAACGAATGTTACAATGATGAAAAATACTGTCATTGTTAAACCGATTGCTACTGTTGTATCACGTAAGAAAGAAATTCTCTGTGGAAAGTTAACTTCTTCTGTTGATTTACTTTTTCCTTTGAATAATTTACCAATCTGAGCTGAGAACCAGTATCCGCATCCACCAAAGTGACCAAATCCAAGTTCATCTGTTCCTGTAATCTTGCTCATTGTTGGCTGACAAATAGCTGGAGAAATTACCATGATCAATCCAAGAATTAATCCGCCTGCAATCCATAATGTTGGTCCAGTTAAGTTACCTACATTTAAGATTACTGCTAACATACAAGCCATGTATAATGTATGATGACCTGTTAAGAAAATGTAATGTAATCTTGAGAATCTTGCTAAAACGATGTTAGCGATCATTCCGATACACATAATATAAGCAGTATCACTTGCAAAGTCTACCAATCCTAAAGATACAATTGCTTCGTTGTTTGGTACTACTCCCTGCATATTAAATGCATAGTTAAAGATGGTACCAAAATCATTTAATGAGCCTGTCTGTAAGAAACTTGATCCTGCAGTCAGTACTAAAAATCCTACGATAGTTTTAACAGTTCCTTTTACAATTTCTTCAATTGGTTTTTTCTGTAAAATTAAACCTACTAAAGAAATCAGACCTACTAAAATGGCAGGTGTTGATAACACGTTAATAATAAAACTCATTTTTATCCTCCTTCATATTTTCCACAATTTTCAACTATATTTCCGCTGCCTCAACAAATAAATCAAAGATTTCTTTTTCTGTAGCAGCTTCTAATACGGTATTCATACTCTCTTCATCAGAAAATAGCTGTGATATTGCCTGTAAAATTGACAAATGGGATTCCGGATCTGTAGCAGCCAGAGCAATCATAATGCGTACACTATGGCTGTCTTCTTTAAATTTGATTGGCTCTCTCAATAGTGTAATCGCAATCTGACGTTTTAAAACACCCTGATCTGTACTACCGTGAATAAGCGCAAGATTTTCACAAAGCACATAATAAGGACCCAGCTTTTCTGTATTTTTAATAATTTCGTCAATATATCTCGGTTCGCAATAACCATCATCTACTAATGGCTGAACTGCAACATGAACTGCTTCTCTCCAGTCTTTAACTCCTGGAAGAATTCGTACATTTTCCAGCTTCAGCATATTATAAATATCTTTCATGTTTCCTCCTATACAAGTTGACAGATAATTTTTCGTATCACTGCAGCAGACTCTGCATTCCAGATTCTTTCTACATTTTTCTCTTCTGCAAAAATTGTCATAATGTCATTTAACAATTTAATATGTGTTTTTTGATCCTGAGCAGATAATGTTAATATAATTTTTGCCGTTCTTTCCTGCCCATCCAGTGCCTTAAAGGCAACTGGCTGTTTAAATACTGTTAACGAGATTCCCAGTTTTTTTGCTCCCTGTGCAATTTCAGAATGTGAAAGGAATACATGATCAGTAATGAACATATATGGTCCATATTGTTCTGTTTTCTGAATAATACTATCAATATAAGTCTGCTTGATAAATCCATCTTCCAACAGCTCTTTGCCAGAAACCTGAATTGCTTCCTTCCAGGATTCCACTTCTTCTACAATATGTATATATGATTCTTCTAACAATTCCCGAATTCCATTTTGAGAAATTCCCTTTTTCACATACTTTTTCAGCGCAATTTTTGAAAAATGCTCAATTAATTCTGCTTTAAATTCCTTCAAATTATCTTCTGTCATATATTTTGATGCAAGTTCCGCAATCTGCGTCACATTTACATGATTGTTATGCTCATATTTCATACATTTCTTTAATACCGCGATCCGGTCATTATCAGTTAAGATCGGATGCACTAGTATTAAGTTTTTCTCGTCTTCAATGACAATCGTAGAAATAACCACATTATAATTATGCTGTTTTCGATATTCTTTTAAAGAAAGAATATCCACTGCATGTGCATTTGGAACTAAAGTCTGAATTTCGCCACGTATCATATTTGCTGTGCTCAATCCATTTGGACAGACAATCAGAACTCTTAATTTTTGTTCTTCCTGCTGACCTGAAGTAATAAATGCCCCAAAATGTAGTGTAATATATGCAACTTCTCCTTCTGGTATTGGCACGCCAATTTCTTTTTCTAAATGTTTGCAGGCTCTGCTTGTAATCTCAAATAAATCTCCATATTCATTTTTAATATTATCAAGCATCGGATTTGCAATCTGCACTCCATATCGATAACGATACAAAGATGTTTTCAAATGAGCTGCTATCGCCTGAACTAATTCATTTTCTTTGACAAAACCAATTCCAGCAATTCTGGAAAACGCTTTTACTAATATTTTGGAAAGCCTCTGCGTTTCCTGCCCGGTTTCTTCACTCATAAAGTTCACTGGAATACTTTGTATCCTTGAACCCAGCAAATGCAAAGCAAGGTATAATTGTTCACTTTCATCTAATTCTTCAAATCGTTCTGAAACCATTTCATACTCCCTGGTATTCATAATTTCAGATTTTTCATTTTCAGAAAATTCTAAAATATCTGAACGATTATCAATAGTTGAAAAGAACACCGCAATGGTATATAAGGTTCCCTTTACATACTGGACATCTAACGCGTCTTCAATGTCCTTTAATTTGCAAAGATTTTGCTCAACTTTCTCTGGAACATCCAGAGGAAGGATCTCCTTCTTATAAAAGTCAGCAATTGAGCCAAAGAATGCAAAATAAATACTTCTCTTTCGTACCAGATCCCCTACGATATGATAGCCCTTTCCGTTTTCATAAATAAGCTGCAGCTGATATTCGGAAATTACTTTTGTTGCCTCTTTCATATCATTAATTATGGTATTTCTACTGACTTGACAAAGTTCGATGAAATCATCTAAAAACAGATTTCTATTTCTTTGCAGGATAGAACAAATAATGATTTTAATTCTTTCTACCGGTGTAAAGACATAGGCAAGCTTTGATGGCATCATTTTTAATTTTGTACGAATGAGGTTTTTCTGCTCTTCGTCAATCCATATTCCCTTTTTTCGCTCAATTTCCAAAGGCAAAAGTTCTTGTGCTTCTAGCCATTCGTTAATTTTACGTATATCGTAATATACGCTGCGTTTCGAAATCTTTTTCTCTTCTGCAAGCTGTTGTACTGTTGTATATCCATCCTGATACAATAGATAATTCAATATGTCATAACATCTTACATCCAGATTGTATACAATTGACATTTGCTACCTCCTTGCGCTTTCCATATGTCTATAATAACGAATTCATAAAAAAAGGTAAAGTCCAAGAAATGTACTAAAAAATCATATAAAATGCACAATTTGCACGGTACAAAAATGGAAAATTTATATATTTTTTACGTGCAAAAATTAGACTTTTACTCATTAGAGTATTACAATAATAAAAAACCTGCTCCACTTACCAGCCCCAGTTGCTAAAAAACTGACTGCATAAGGGAACAGATTCCTATAAAATATTTATATTTCTGATGTTTTTATTGTAAGTTCCAATACCTTTTTTCTAAGTTCCTCGATTGTTACATTAGGTTCTTCAATCTTCAATACGGCACTTTCCATAGGACAAAATCCAGTATCTGCTCGATTGCGAATCGCATCTGCTAGCACATCATATTCTGTCCAAATTCCATATTGCTGTAATACTTTTAAAGCATGTCGGCTAATAATTTGAGCATGCAACTGTTGAATATTTAGCTGTATATACAAAAATGCTGCTGCTTTTCCTACCACCTTATCTGCAGCTGAAAAACCACAAAAATTATTTTTTGAATCCAGCCGCCATAACTATGGAAAAGCCATGTTTTATGGGGATTCGTGGAGGGGTGTGCAATAATGAATATCTTGTAGAGACAAGATTCTATATTCTTACTGGTATAATAGTCTCACTGTGGTTTATAACTATAGTCAAAAATAAATTTGACAAACAAAACTACGAATGGAGGATGAGAAAATGGTGAATGCCTAAAACTCAGAAGTTTTCAAGCAAATACCATCATCATTTCCGTAGGAGATGTAGGAAGCGTAAGTTATAGAGGAAAAACAATCGAAGAATTTCATCGTTAAATGCAAGGAGGACTTGATAATCCTAATTTTCAAGTCCTCTTGTTATACCATTAAATCTATTAATTTTTTTCATTCTTACAGCTTCAACTATGACTATTTTCATATTCAAGAAATTCTGGTGTCTTAGACCAGTATTTCATTCCCCAGTTCTCAAAATTCCACTCATCCATATAATCATTGCATTCATAATCAATATAATAGAGAACTTCATCCTGCACTACAAAGTTGGTTGGGAAATAATCGATATTAATTCCTGCTTTATAAGCCTGCTGCACCATTTCTCTTATTTGTGTAAAATAAGATTCTTTCATCTTATCATTGGCAACCAAATCAAAGATTGTTGGCACATCAATACATTCCTTTAGTATTCTCTCTTCTGCGAAATCAATGTCAAACATTTGCGGAATTCTAATTCCTGCCTCGTAAAGTCTGGTATAATCATTTTTTTCTGATTCTATTTTATTACCAAAGGTATAATGGCACATGGTTCATAAGGTGAAAGCCAGACGCTCTGTCTTCCGGCTTTCACCCTGCATATTTTATTCCTCTTTATCATCTATGCTGTTTTATATATTTTCGATAATCTTTCTGGCAACATGCACTCCACTTGCAGATGCATGAGATAACGAATGGGTCACTCCGCTGCCATCTCCAATAATATATAATCCTTTATGATTACTTTCCAGATTTTCATCCACTTCCACTTCCATATTATAGAATTTTACTTCCACACCATAAAGAAGAGTATCATCATTGGCAGTTCCTGGTGCAATTTTATCCAGTGCATAAATCATTTCGATAATGCCATCCAGAATACGTTTTGGAAGTACCAGACTTAAATCCCCTGGTGTAGCAGAAAGCGTAGGTCGTACCATTCCATCTTCAATACGGCTCTCTGTACTGCGGCGTCCACGAACCAGATCTCCAAATCTCTGGACGATGACTCCGCCACCTAACATATTGGATAATCTGGCAATACTTTCTCCATATCCATTGCTGTCTTTAAATGGCTCTGAAAAATGTTTTGCTACCAACAGAGCAAAATTTGTGTTTTTCGTATGTTTTTCAGGATCATCATAGCTGTGTCCATTTACCGTAACAATCCCATTCGTATTTTCATTTACTACTGCTCCATAAGGATTCATACAAAACGTACGAACATTATCCTCAAATTTTTCAGTACGATATACGATCTTGCTCTCATACAGTTCGTCTGTCAAATGTGAAAAAATGACTGCCGGTAGTTCTACGCGCACACCAAGATCGACACGGTTAGACTTTGTTTGAATATTTAAGTCCTTACATATCGTTTCCATCCATTTGCTTCCAATTCTTCCTACAGAAATAATGCATTTTTCGGAGTCATATGTTTTGTCTTTACAATGAACCACGTATCTGCCATCAATCATTTCCAATTTTTCTACTGGAGTATCAAAATAGAAATCTACCTTTTCTTTCAGCTCATTATAAAGGTTTTCTAATACCACGTAATTAATATCTGTACCCAAATGACGAACAGATGCATTCAATAGTTTCAACTTATTCTGCAGACAAATCTTATTGAACTGGGTACCAGTTGTAGAATACATCTTTGTACCCTCTCCTCCATAGGCCATATTGATATCATCCACATATTTCATTAACTCTATGGCTTTTGTTTTTCCAATATACTCATACAGCGTACCGCCAAAATCGTTTGTAATGTTATATTTTCCATCAGAAAAAGCTCCTGCGCCGCCAAATCCACTCATAATAGAACAGCTTTTGCATTTGATACAGGATTTTACTTTTTCTCCATCAATGGGGCATTTTCTTTTTTCTAATGCATGCCCCGCTTCAAACACTCCAATTTTTAGATCCGGACCTTTTTTTGCCAGTTCGTAGGCAGCAAAAATACCGCCAGGACCAGCCCCTACAATAATTACGTCATATTTCATATCCATGAACTCCTTTCAATCGATTTATAGTCTTATAATTGCTTTGGCACTCTATTTTTATTGTTCTATTTTATCCACTTCCATATTCTTAGGAAGAATAAGATTTAATAAAATGGATACTACGAATACAACTG
>JAXJPR010000001.1:0-24457 GCA_036311565.1 Lachnospiraceae bacterium | reverse complement strand
GCTCCCATGAGCGCCTTTTTTTCATATCCATTTTTATTATTTCATACACAATAACAGAAGTAATACTATACACATTCTTGATATTCCTCTACGCGCTGTACTGTTGCATGATTCCTGAAATCGTACCATTTCGTTGCCAGTCGTTTCTTCCTGTATTCTATTTTTCTCTGCGGATTCTTTTTGCATCATACATTCTTCGTCAATTTCATATACTGTATTTTCTTCTTCAATTAATTTGGTACTCATAATTTTCATCACCTCCCCATAAAATAGGTTATGAAAAAAATGAAAGGTTGTGTCTTATGGATGAGACTTATGCTGATATGCTGGAAGCTGCATTCCCCTATGTTTCCACTTCTGCGAAACGCCCCATTGCCACACTTTTAAAAGTTCAGGAATTACAGCGGGTCATTAACGATTTTGATACGGAAGAAATGATCAATGCCTGTAGTTTGGATTCTAACAACATTAATGTAGAACAAATGCTTCTGGCTATGAAAGCCAGAGCCACTCCCGAAGTTGCCAGCCAGATTGAAATGATTTTAAATACAATGAATATGATGAAAATATATCAAAATTATCAGGAATTTTTAAAGAAAAATCCGACTCTGTCTTCTTCGTTGGAAACAAATACTTCTTCCAATGATATGCTGACAACATTACTGAGTGATTTAATCAAAAAAAATAGCTGAGGTGTAAAATATGAAACAAGATTGGATGAATGACGCCAGAGTACGGAATATTCCTCCGGAAAAGCTGACCGTAATGGCACTTCTTATGGAACAGGCCAACGGAAAAACACCAGAAGAATTCCTCCCTATCCTTTTAAGAACAAGCCAGTCTTTAGAAAAAGCTGGCATGTCCTTTACCAAAGAAGAAACCAATTTAATCATTGATGTATTAAAAGAAGGTATGACCCCTGCTGAAAAACAAAAACTAGCTTTTTTGCAGTCCCTAATGAAATAATGTTTGTAAGAAGTGGAGGTTTTCACCTCCACTTTTTCTAATGATTTGTAAATTACTTCGTTAAAATATTTCGTTTCCATTTCTTTGATCTGGCATACCACCACCCAATTGGAACAGATATAGACGTTGCAATCATACAGGCAGCATAAATGCCGGTCACTCCCCAAATATGGTCAAAAAGATAACATAGTACAACTCTTATCACAATACAATTCATAAACGAATTAAACATGGCAAATTCCGCCTGTCCTGCTCCAATGGCCAATGCATTGTAAATAAGAAAAATTGCATAGAAGATCTGCCCAAAAATTTCAATTCTTAAGTTTAAAGAAGCTGCTGCTGTTGCTGCTGTATTATCTGTGAAGAATCCTACCATAAATGGTGCAAAGAATTGACAAGCAATAATGGTTACCACTGCCATGATCAAAGATATACGGATGGCCGTATGAACAATTTCCATAACACGGTCATATTTTTTAGCCCCCAGATTCTGCGCAACCATTGTTGAAGTCGCAAGACTCATCGCATTTAAAAATAATTGACAAATATCTTTGATTTTAATACTGACACCATTTCCTGCTGATACATCTACTCCATATTGATTAATCAGATACGTAACGAATAACCATGAAATTCCAGCAATCGTCATTTGTAACGCGGATGGAATTCCAAGACGAAAGATCAATTTTACCTGTTCTGCTTTTATTTTCATACAATCCAAAGTAAAGCAAAAACTTTCTCTATGATAGATAATAAATATCATCGCCACAATACAAGAAACTGCCTGCGAAATAATCGTCGCTAAAGCTGCTCCTCTGGTTCCCATAGACAATACTGCCACAAATACAAGGTCCAATACAATATTTACACAAGTAGAAATCATAATGCATTGCATAGGCATCCGGGAATTACCCATAGCTCTTAAAATACCACTTAATGCATTGTATAACCACACAAAACCAAGACCGATGGCGCAGATTTGAAGGTATGCCATTGCTTCTTCTAATGCAGGAGCCTTTAATTTTATTAGCATCCATTCTGCTCCCATATAGAAGACTATCATACTGATAATTCCTAAAAATAAAGATAATATGGTCAACGTTCCTACTGCATCTTTTTTCTTTTGTTCTTCAGAAGCCCCAAAATACTGTCCGATGATAATATTTCCACCCTGGGTAATTCCCATGGCAATTTTCGTAATAATCAAAATCACCTGACTAGAATTATTAATCGCAGAAATTCCATTGCTTCCAATAAAATTTCCTGCAATCAGAATATCTACCAGACTATATAATGACTGCATAAAGCTGGTCATTACAAGCGGGATGGCGTATCTGACTAATTGGGTTCCCACATTTCCTTTTGTTAAATCATTTTCTACACTTTTACCCATTTTTATTTCCCATTCTTCTTATTCATGTTTTATTTTGAAATTTCTTATAAAAGAAAAACAGCGCAAACAATGCATTGCATTGCTCCCGCCGTTTCACTTCTGTTCATGTTATTTACATACTGTTTTTTATTTTGCAACAATATTTACAATTTTACCTGGAACATAAATTTCTTTACGGATTGTTCCACTGATCTTACTTTCAACTGCAGCTTTTGCTTTCGCAAGAACATCATCTTTTGCTTCATCTGCTGCAATAACGATGGTTGCTCTTGTCTTACCATTTACCTGTACAGGAATTGTAAGTTCATCATCTTTCATCTTATCTTCATCATAGGTTGGCCATCCAGCTTCAAAGACACTTCCGGTATGACCTAATTCCTCCCATAATTCTTCAGAAACATGAGGTGCAAATGGAGCCATTAATACAACTGCAGTCTCTAAGGTAGCTTTGTCTACGCCACCTTTTTTCCCCATATCATTTAATTTATTGTTATATTCCATGAAACCACTGATAACTGTATTTAAGCTAAAGTTTTCCAGACGGTTTGTAATATCGTAAATTAATTTATTACGTACTTTTACTAATTCTTTTGTTTCTTTTACATCTTTATCTTTCTGATCCATAACAAGATTATAGAAACGATTTAAGAAACGGTATACACCATCAATTCCTCTTTCATCCCATTCAGAATCTAATTCCGGTGGTCCAACGAATAATTCATATAATCTTAAAGAGTCACATCCATAGTCTCTTACTAAATCATCTGGAGATACTACATTTCCTTTTGATTTACTCATCTTGATACCATTTTTACCAGTAATCATACCTTGGTTAAATAATTTCTTAAATGGTTCATCAAAGTCAATTGCTCCAATATCATATAAGAATTTTGTATAGAAACGAGAATATAATAAGTGAAGAACTGCATGTTCTACTCCACCGATATACATATCAACTGGTAAATATTTGGAAGCTTTTTCTTTAGAAACCAAACTTTCTGTGTTCTTGTTATCCACATAACGTAAGAAATACCAGGAAGATCCTGCCCACTGAGGCATTGTATTTGTTTCACGTTTTGCTGGTTTTCCACAAACTGGACAAGTTGTATTTACCCATTCTTCAATATCTGCTAATGGAGATTCTCCAGTACCAGTTGGCTGGTATTTTTCAACTTCTGGCAATGTTAATGGCAGCTGGTCTTCTGGAACAGGAACACATCCACAATCTGGGCAATGAATAATAGGAATTGGTTCACCCCAGTAGCGCTGACGGGAGAATACCCAGTCTCTTAATTTATAATTTGTTGTTTTCTTACCGAATCCCATCTTTTCGATTATTTCAGGAGCTTCTTCTTTTAATACGGAAGATTCCATTCCGTTCCATTCTCCGGAATTAATCATAATACCAGATGCTTCTGTATAAGCTTCTGTCATATTTTCGATTTCTTTTCCATCTTTTGCAATGACCTGAATAATAGGAATGTTGAACTTTGTTGCAAATTCAAAGTCACGATCGTCATGAGCAGGTACACACATGATTGCTCCTGTACCGTAATCTGCTAATACATAATCAGATAACCAGATTGGCACCTGTGCGCCATTTAGTGGATTGATTGCATAGCTTCCAGTAAATACACCTGTTTTTTCTTTATCCTGAAGACGGTCTACAGAAGATTTCATAGATGCTTTGAAAATATAATCTTCAACTGCTTCTTTTGTTTCTTCGGTTGCTAATTCTTTTGCAAGTGCATGTTCTGGAGCTAATACCATGAATGTTGCACCATGTAAGGTATCTGGTCTAGTCGTATATACCGTAATCTTTTCATCTCTTCCGTCAATTGCAAAATCAACTTCTGCACCATGGCTCTTGCCGATCCAGTCTGCCTGCATTTTTTTTACTTTTTCCGGCCAGTCTAATTTATCTAAGTCTGCCAACAGACGATCTGCATATGCAGTGATTTTTAACATCCACTGTTTTAAATTTTTCTTTGTTACGGAAGCACCACAGCGTTCACAACATCCGTTTACGACTTCTTCATTTGCAAGACCTGTTTTACAGGAAGGACACCAGTTAATTGGCATTTCTTTTTCATATGCCAGTCCTTTTTTGAACATCTGAACAAAAATCCACTGTGTCCATTTATAAAATTCAGGATCTGTGGTGTTTACTTCCATATCCCAATCATAAATGGCTGCAATTTCATTGATCTGACGTTTGATATTCTTAATATTTTCTTCTGTAGAAATACTTGGATGTACTCCCATCTTAATTGCATAGTTTTCTGCTGGAAGACCAAATGCATCCCATCCCATTGGATGGATCAAATAATATCCCTGTAATAATTTGTAACGGCTCCAAACATCACTGATTACATATCCCCTCCAGTGACCTACATGAAGTCCGCTTCCTGATGGATATGGGAACATATCCAGACAGTAATATTTTTCTTTTTTACCATCATCAACATTTACAGGATTTTCCTGCCATTTTTTGCGCCATTTCTGTTCAATGGCCTTATGGTTATACGGTGTTGCCATATATCTATTCCTCCTAATGATATCTGTAATTATGCACAGATTTTTTATCTACTTTAACTTTTATATTGTACCATATTGAATTTTCTTGTCAATATTTGAGTTCCCTGATTATGGCAAAAAAAGCAGCATGAATACTCATGCCGCTTTTTCATTATCGATTATTCTATTGTTCTTCTGTTGTTGCTGCTTCCTGTACAAGAAGATTTAATGTAATTGTTCTTCCAGGAACTTTTACAAAGGAAAGTGTGCAGGTACCAGCTGCTTCGTCGATTGTATATTCTGGCGTTAAAGTAGTTGTTTTGGATCCGTCAAATTTGAATTCTCCATAAGCTTCTACTGCCGCTTTTACACTTTCTTCGTCCATTGATGGAACTGTGATGGTCATTCCATCCGTTAATTCTTCATAACCTTCATTTGCTTCAAATCGAAGATCTACGATTACGACAGTCATCATTGTAGTAACTTTATTTTTACTCTTATCTACAGCAGTAAACGTAACTTTGTATTCACCAGCAGTTGTGTTATCGATGTCTTCTACTCCTTCTACGGATACATTTAAAGCATTACCAGCATGATCTTTTGCAGTTACATATTTTTTCAATGCAGATGCTGTAATTTCTGTTCCAACACCACGATAAATTTTCTTATATTTTCTGGTAATTGTAGGTTTCTTTACCGTTACTTTAATCGTCTTAGTCGCTGTATTATATTTTCCAGAAAGTGTTTTGTTCTTACACGTTACTGTATATTTGATTGTATAAGTACCTGTTTTTGAGAATTTATATGTTTTTGCTGTTGTATAAGATTTTGCTGCACTGAATTTGCTGCTTCCAGGCGCTTTCACATATACTTTTACAGCTTTTGTACGGTCTGTCCCGTTCTTCATTGTTGCTGTCATTCCTTTTACAGCATTTGTTGAATTTAGGGCAGCTGTTCTATCAGAAGCTTTGATTGTAGGTGCTGCAGTGTCTTTTACAACAAACTTAAATGTTTTTGTAATGGATACTCCTTTTGTGCTGACTGCTTTGTATTTGATTTTATAGGTACCTTCTTTTTTCGTACTAAATTTTGCAGAAACATACTTTCCTTGTGAAGCATCCCACTTAGTAGTAGTTGTTGTTAAACTCTGTAAGCTTGTTCCATTTTTCTGTTTTGCAGTTACTAATTTTTCTGGTGTATTATTCTTAGAACCATAGCTGATTGTTTTATATTTCTGTGTTAAAACAGGAAGTGTCTGATAATATGGGTTATTCGCACTTGCATCTGTAGGGTCCCAGTTCATCTTTCCAGCACTGCTTGGCATTTTATAGGCTGCAGGTTTGCCAAGAGGACCTGGATCAGAACTCTTATAGAATGTTACCTTTGTTCCAACTGCACAGTTATCATAGACCCACTTTGAATCTGCAGTAGATAAACGTACACAACCATGAGATGCCGTCGTTCCTAATTTATTAAACTGCGCTACAGACTGGGACTGTCTATTTCCATTTGAATAGTACCACACAGAATGGAATAAAATACTTCCAACAATACGTGTAGAATACTGACCATAACTTGGTCCCATTAAATATTTCCAACGGTATTTTGCAGTTGTGTAAAAAGAACCACTTTTTGGTGTATTCGTTCCACAAGAAGTCAACATAGCTTTTACTGGTTTCCATTTTCCGTCTGCTTTTTTATATACAGTTGCAACGTTCCTCTGATAATTAACCTTAATCCAATACTTTCCATTATAAGATGCTGCCTCTGTATCTACTGTTGACTGTGCTGTCACACAGGTAAAGCACATGACGAAAACAAGAAAACCGGCAAGTAATCTTTTAATTTTCATCTTTTTTCCTCCTAATCTTTTATCTAAACACTAACGTATTTAATTATACTATCTTTTTGAAAAGAATGGTAGGGTTAATTTATTTTTTTTACAAAATGTGCTATACTTAAACGCAAAAAGGAGGTAGATTGCATGTTTCAATTTAATCATTTTAATTTTAACGTATTAGATCTAGATAAGAGCCTGGCTTTTTACAAAGAGGCACTTGGACTTGACGTTGTACGCGAAATCGTTGCCAGTGATAATAGTTTCATCCTAAAATATCTTAGTGATGGGACCAGTGACTTTCAGCTTGAACTCACCTGGCTTCGTGATCGCAAAGAACCATATAATTTAGGTGATTTAGAATATCATCTGGCTTTTACCACTGATGATTTCGAAGCATCGCATAAAAAACATGAAAAAATGGGCTGTATCTGTTTTGAAAATCCTTCCATGGGCATTTATTTTATTACAGACCCTGATGGATACTGGATTGAAATTGTTCCAGCAAAGAATTAAAAATTTTATTCATAAACAATCAAATCCCTCTGGCCTTTACAGACCAGAGGGATTTTTTACTTCATAACATCGTGAAAAACATCCTGTACTAATCGCGCGTATTCCTGATATTCTGGACAATGACTTAACGTGGATAGTCCTGGTATCATGCCATAATAATACCAGCCCTGTTTGCGCTTATCCTTTTCATTGAATCTCTGCCACAACTCATCGCCAACTTTTAAATAATCTCTTTTCAAAGCACGAATATTAGCTAATTTGTCTGACAAGGCAATGATCTTCATCTCTTTTGATGCCTCGTAATGTAAAAAATCAATGGTATGCTGCTTTCTTTCCTGCCAGGACTTGGATTTATCTTCGGATTCCATAGCCACCAGTGATGCAACCCTTGACCCAAATTCCTGCTCTAAATGGGTATACGTAACATGTTCACAATCTTCTAACACATCATGCAACATAGCTGCACAAATCACTTCTAAATCATCCGTAAGTCCAGCTGCTATGGCTGCAACTTCCATGGGATGAACAATATAAGGAAGAGAAGTCCCCTTTCTTCGTTGTCCTTTATGGGCATTGGCCGCAAATACTACCGCTTTTTCCAGCATGCTATCTTCCTCCACTAGTTGTTATTCGCTTCTTTTAATATCTTTTCCTGGACATCAAATGGCATCTGTTCATAACGACTGAATTCATAGGAGAATTCTCCACTTCCACCAGTCATAGAACGTAATGTAGTAGAATATCCAACTAATCCGCCTAATGGCACATCTGCAATGATTTCCTGCTTGCCATCTAATGGATTCATTCCAAGCACACGTCCGCGGCGTTTGTTAAGATCACCCATAACATCACCGGTATAATTGTCAGTAACAACTACTTTTAATGCTACAATTGGTTCTAACAGTACTGGATTTGCATCCATAATACCATTCTTAAACGCAAGTTTTGCAGCCATCTTGAATGCAAGTTCAGAAGAATCTACTGGATGATAGGATCCATCTAATAAAGTTGCCTTAATTCCTACTACCGGGTATCCTGCCAAAGGTCCTGACTCACAGCTTTCAGAAACACCTTTTTCAACTGCTGGGAAGTAGTTTTTAGGTACTGCTCCACCAAAAATCTTTTCATCAAATTTATATGCTGTTTCTAAATCGCCAGAAGGTTCAAATTCCATTTTAACATCACCATACTGTCCGTGTCCACCAGATTGTTTTTTATATTTACCCTGTACGGTAACTTTTCCTCGAATCGTTTCCTTATAAGCGATTCGAGGTTTAGTCAGTTCAATTTCTACTTTATAACGTTCTTTTAATTTACTTACAACAACGTCTAAATGTTGATCGCCCAGACCATATAAGAGTACCTGACGATTTTCTTTATCATTTACTTCTTTTAATGTTAAATCTTCTTCCATCAAGCGTTTAATTGCAGAAGATGCTTTGTCTTCTTCTCCTTTTTTCTTTGTTACATAACTTGTGAAAGTATATGGAGTTGGAACTGGCGTTTTTTCATAAATAATTGGGCATTCTTTCGTAGATAACGTATCTCTTGTCTGGGAAACAGCAAGTTTTGCAATTGCTCCGATATCACCGGCCTGAAGCTGTTCTACTTCAATATTTTCTTTTCCTTTTAGTATATACAGCTTACCAACTTTTTCTTCTTCTCCCTTTTCAGCATTATATAAAACCGTATCTTTCTTCAAAATACCGTCACATACTTTTACGAGAGAGAATTTTCCTACAAATGGGTCTACGATTGTCTTAAAAATATAAGCAGATACTGGCTTACTGCTGTCATATTCTGCTACATAAGCTTCTTCTGTCTTTTGATTTACTCCATGGTAAATAACATTGTCTTTTACTGGAGATGGGAAATACTTCTTCACAGCTTTTAATACTGCATGAGGACCATATCTCATAACAGAAGAACCCATTAAAACAGGAATGATATCTCCTTCAATTACTGTCTGACGAAGTGCTAAGGATACTTCCTGTTTTGTAAAAGTTTCCCCTTCAAAATATCGTTCCATGAATTCTTCGCTAGTTTCTGCGACTGCTTCCATCAGCATATCTTTGCATTCGTCTAATTCATCAATTTCACCTTCGTCAATATCATATTTTTCATAAGTTCCATCTGGATTGTAACGACGGCCTGCCATCTTAACAACATTTACAAATCCCATGAATTTATCATTTTCCCATAATGGCAGCTGGAATGGTGCAATTTTTTGTCCATACAAATCTTTTAATTTATTTACTACACCCATAAAATCTGCTTTTTCGCTATCGATATTAGATACAAATACCATGCATGGAATATGATAATCACGGCAATATTCAAAAGCTTTTACCGTTCCCACCTGTACTCCATCTGTACCGGAAATACAAATAATTGCTGCATCAGCAACACTTAATGCTTCATAAACCTCCCCAGAGAAATCAAAAAATCCTGGTGTATCTAAAAGATTGATTTTGATTCCGTCATATTCAATTGGAACAACGGAAGTCTGGATAGAAAACTTACGCTTGATTTCTTCTTTATCATAATCGCTGATAGTTCCGCCCTCTTCAATCGTACGAATACGATTAATCATACCAGCTGCATATGCCAATCCCTCAAGCAAAATTGTCTTTCCGCTTCCGCCGTGTCCAAGTAATACTACGTTTCTGATTTTGTCTGACTCATATACGTTCATCTTCTAGCCCTCCAATACTAAATTCGTTATTCATATTTTACTAGAAATCATAGAAACATTCAATACTTTTGGTTATTTTATACAAAAAATAACTAGAAAATTTTACTTTATCACCTTAAAGCATTAATGTATTGACTTTAGTATTAATTTTGTGTACAATGAATTGAAGATTTTTATCGAAAGATTGGTGAATAATATGAAACAAGACAAACGCGATACTTTATGCATTGGCTTTGTTGGATTAGGATTAATTGGTGGTTCCATAGCCAAGGCGATCCGCAGAGTCTTTCCAAACTACAAGCTAATTGGATTTGATACCGATGCAGAAGCACTTCAGACTGCCAAAGAAGACGGCACCCTGGATGTAACAGTACATAATGTAAAATCCGAGTTTTATCCATGCGATTATATATTTTTATGTACACCAGTTGGACACAACATGGCATATCTTTCTATTTTGCAGGAATGTCTGAATCCAGACTGCATCATTACTGATGTCGGAAGTGTCAAAGGCCCAATACATGAAATGGTCAAAACATTAGGCATGGAAAAGCGCTTTATTGGCGGACATCCTATGGTTGGTTCTGAAAAGAGTGGTTACAGCGCCTGCAGCGACCGTCTAATTGAAAATGCTTATTATTTCCTAACACCAACCAAGAAGGTTCCACAGGAAAAAGTCAATGAGTTAAACAGTTTTATTGAGGAATTAGGAGCTATGACAATCCATCTGGATGCAGTGGAACACGATCAGATCACCGCTGCCATCAGTCACGTACCTCACCTGATTGCCTGTGAACTGGTACATACGGTGCGGAAGATGGACACTCGTGATGGCATGTTAAAACAGCTTTGTGCTGGAGGGTTTAAAGACATTACCCGTATTGCCTCTTCCTCTCCAGAAGTATGGGAACAGATTACCGTTTCCAACCGCAAAAATATTTCTCATTTGCTGGAGAATATTATTTCAGACTTACAAGAACTTTTGAATGCAGTTAATGCCACAGAAAATGATTACATTAATAAATATTTCGAAATGGCCGGCAATTATCGTGATTCTGTACCAGAAAATGCTGTTGGTCTGATGCAAAAGACTTACGAATTATTCCTGGATATTCCAGATGAACCTGGTACCTTAGGTACTGCGTTAAGCCTTCTTGCACCTCATCATATCAGCATCAAAAACGTCGGTATCATTCATAACCGTGAATACGAAGAAGGGTGTCTGAAACTTGTCTTATATGATAACGAATCTGCATTAAAAGCAGCACAGATATTTAGAGACAACAACTATGTTGTATATGAAAGAAAATAAAACACAAAGGAGCATATAATCATTATGAAACTTACACGCACAAAAGGGCTCCATGGGACAATATCTATCCCGGGGGATAAATCCATCAGCCACCGTTCCATTATGTTCGGTTCAATTGCGGAAGGAACTACAACTATAAAGAACTTTCTTATGGGGGCAGATTGTCTTGCTACGATTGACTGCTTCCGTTCTATGGGAATTGATATTGAAGTTACCGATGAAATGGTAACCGTACGCGGAAAAGGACTTCATGGTCTTACAAAGCCGGATAAGACATTAGATGTTGGAAACAGTGGTACAACTACCCGTTTAATTTCCGGAATTTTGAGCGGCCAGGATTTTGATGTGTCTTTATCCGGTGATGAATCTTTAAACAGCCGCCCTATGAAGCGTATTATGACCCCATTAAATGCTATGGGCGCCAATATTACAAGTATCAACAACAATGGATGTGCGCCTCTTTCCATTAAGGGCAGCAAAATTAAGGCATCTCATTATGATTCTCCAGTGGCTTCTGCACAGGTAAAATCCGCAGTTTTATTAGCTGGTCTCTACGGAGATGGACCTACCAGCGTAACGGAACCTGCTGTATCCAGAAATCATACTGAACTAATGCTTCAGTCTTTCGGCGTTGATGTCAGATGCGAAGGCAAAACTGCAACTGTTTACCCTCCTAAAAAGATGATTGGACAAGACATCATTGTCCCTGGTGATATTTCTTCTGCCGCTTACTTTATTGTAGCAGGGCTTATTACCCCGGATTCTGAAATCACTATGAAACATGTGGGAATCAATCCGACCAGAGATGGAATCATCAAAGTATGTCAGGCTATGGGTGCAGATATTTCCCTTTCCAACGTACAAGATGAGAACGGAGAACCAACTGCAGATATTACAGTAAGAAGCAGCAAGCTCCATGGAACGGTCATTGGAGGCGATTTAATTCCTACCTTGATTGATGAACTTCCAATTATCGCTGTACTGGCATGTTTCGCAGAAGGTGAAACAATGATTAAAAATGCAGAAGAATTAAAAGTAAAAGAATCAAACCGTATTGACCTTATGGTAAATAACTTAGTACGCATGGGTGCTGATGCCGTTGCAACAGAAGATGGTATGATTATTCATGGTGGTAAGCCATTGACCGGAATCAGTATTCATTGCAAATATGATCATCGTATTGCAATGTCCTTCTCCATTGCAGGTATTAATGCAGATGGAGAGACCATTGTTGAAGATGCAGAATGTGTTGATGTATCCTATCCTACTTTCTACGATACACTGACACAGCTTGGCAATTAGCTTTCTTTTATCTTTATTACATAGAAAACGAGGGAAACTCTTTTTATCAGGAGTTTCCCTCGTTTTCATTTTTAATCAAAACATTATCTACGCTTTTTTATAATGCCGTTCTTCAGAAACTTTATATCCTTGTTTCGCCTGAATCGCTGTGGCATCATTCAAGATACTTCCTGTAATCTGAACACCGGAAGATGCCAAGATCTCAGTCCCTTCAATAATCCGGTCTGTCCATGTATAATCTTCTCTTACTACAAAAATCGCTCCTTGCACATACTGGGCAACAATTGCCGCATCTGATAATAATCCACTTGGCGGCGTATCAATAATTACATAATCGGCACGTTTTTCCAATTCTTTAATAAAACTTTTCATGGTATCGCCACTTAAGACAGAAGCCGTATCAGAAATTGGCTGTGAACCAAGAAGCAGTTTCACTGAAGTATCTTTATATGGAATTAATGCTTTCTGATAAGATACTTTTCCTGTTAATACTTCTAACGTTCCATTTCCTTCCCGCCGCTCATGGATTCCAAATACTTTTGCAGTAGATGGGTTACGAAGATCGGCGTCTACTAAAATAACAGATTTTCCTTTGGCTGCCAATGACAATGCAATATTAGCAGAAACCGTAGATTTTCCTTCCCCAGGCATAGCACTGGTAATAAGGAAGGATTTAATTTCTTTTTCTTTACTAATACGTTCTAAACGGGTACGAATGGTTCTTGTGGATTCCAAAAAACTGCTTGGAATCTTTTTATTATCAATTAAAACTAATTCGGATTTCTGTTTGCTGCTTCGTTTGAATTTTGCTTTTGGCAGCACACCCATAATCGGTGCATTTAAAATCTTCTTCAAATCCTCTTCCTTGTGGATAGTTTTCCGTGTAAATGCATAAATTAAAATCATAACAAAGGAAATGGCTATTCCAATCAGTCCTCCGATGGCCGCTTCCTTTTTATAGTTAAATGGATTTACTGTTGCACTTGGAACCCCAGATTCATCTAATAGTTCCAAATGAGAACTTCCGATCACATACTGGGCCACAGAAGGATAATTTTTTACCACTGATTTTAAAATTTTCTCTGCTGTTTCTGGATCTTTGGCCGATACTTTTAACGTAAACAAATTGGTTCCGTCCATAACTTCTGCAGAAATGGTTCCTGGTATCTCTTCTACCCCCAAATCACTTTTTACAATGTCTTTTAAAATGTCACTTTTTAAAATGTAAGGAAAAGTCTTTGCCATCTGATTGGCAGTTTCATTATCTAAGTATACATTGGATGATTCCGCTGAAATACTGGAGCTAATTGTATAGGTTTTGTATGCTTCATAATATGGAACATATATAATTCTCTTGTAACCACAAAATAACACCATACAAACTAAAATAATTACAATAAAACGAACTTTAAAATATATAACTGCTTTTACCATATCATGCAGCAAAGTAGTAATATCTATTAAATTCTCCTCTTCACCGGAGTATTTTCTCTGTCTGTCTTCCATATTGCCTCCTCTACTCCTTTACACGTTTTGAACGATTTTTTGCATAATCGCCACCATAGCCATATTTGCCATAGCCGCCGTAACCGCCATAGCCATAACCGTATCCATAGCCATAGCCATAGCCGTATCCATAATTTCTCGTTTTTTCTGCCAGACCAACAAATACATCATTGTAAATACATCCCAACAATTTAGAATCGGTAGATGATAATGCATCAATAGCATCATTAATATTTTTTGTCTGGGCAACGTGCTGTTTTACAACAAGAACTGATACATCTGACATTTCCAGCAGTTCTTCTGCGTCTGCTGCCTGAGCCATAGGAGCAGTATCAATTACAATATAGTCTACTTGTGTTTTCAGATATTCCAACACTTTTTTAAATAATCCAGAAGTCAGCATTTCTGTAGAATCGGAATAGCTGATGCTGTTTAACAATACATACAGATTGGTGTTTCCCACCTGATCAACAAGACTGTCTACTTCTTTATTACCATTTAACACTTCGCCGAACTGTTCAATCTTGTCTTCGTCAAAACCAAAAATTTTATACTGAGATGGTCTTCTTAAATCTCCATCAATTAACAACACTTTTTTTGCTTCTTCTGCTAACGCCAACGCAAGGTTTGCTGCAACTGTAGATTTTCCTTCTTTTTCTTCTACACTGGTTACCAATAAAACCTGAGCATCCGCTTCATCCATGCTGCTCTTTACTTTACGTCCTAACTTTCTCATCGTTTCTACATAACGAAAACTTGTGGAAGGATTCGTAATCAAAATACTATTTTTATTATTTTCCCGTTTTATTTTTGCCATCAGGGTTTTATTCTTCTCTTCATGATAAAGAGTTTCCAAAAGTTTTGTATTTAATTTCTTTGCCACTTCTTTTGGTTTCCGGATGGTATCTTTCATATAAGACCAAATACCTGTCACAATAATAAGACCAATCAATGTAACTAAAAATGTTTTTTGCATAATACTAAATGGCATAAATGCATTAATCGGTTCCGATGACACTTCTGGCTCCTGAAGAACATCTAAAACTACATTTCCAATTAACAGATCAGATACAATATCATAATTATTCATAATGGCTTTGGTCAAACGAAATGCCATCTCCGGTGAAGTAGCCTGGACTTTTAATACTAGTAAATTCGTCTCTGGAACCACTTCTGCAGTGGCGGTACCTGGGAAAGAATCCATATTCATTTCTTCTGCTACTTTTTTCTGAAGAATACTGCTATTTAAAATTTCAGAAAACTTCGTTGAAATTTCAGTTGCAGTTGTTAAATTATTATATACATTATTATTCGTTCCACTGGAAGACACAATAAATGTACTAGATGATTCATACATTTTTACGTACTTTCTTCCCTGGTTTACATACATTAATAAACTAACAGAAGCTGCGATCAATACAAAGATAACGATCCACTGTTTTACATCTTTGAAAGTAGTATATGGGTCGAAACTCATTCCATTATCAAAATCGCGCGAGAACTTCTGCTGATTTTCATATTCTTTCATATTCAATCCTCCCATTAATATACGACTACGATTAAACGTACGGTCCCAACATGAGAATCTTCTTTTACTTTATATGTAATTTCATACGTTCCGCGTTTATCATAGTTCACATCATCGTCATCATACGTTACTTTACTCGTACTAATTTCTGATGTAATGTCGTCCGGATCTATATCATATCCGGTTCCGACCGCCACTTTATCAATATATTTGGAAGGATTGAGCTCATGACCTTTTTTAGTATACACAATATATTTATCTAAATAAATAAAAGGCCGTTCACTTTTTCTGTCACTATTATATACTTCAATCGTCGCTGGCAGTGTAATGGTATCCCCTGCGCTGTTAGTCACACGAAAACTTACTTTATAATTACCTGATTCATAAAGTGCGACCGTATCTTCTGCAAACAGTTTAATCTGATCGGAAATGTCACCATCAATCTTGTCTTTTACTTTCAAATTTTCAGTGATGTCTACATTATTCTGACTAGTGCTGGCAAACACCAATGGTTCTTCCAAATCAAATCTTGGAGATTTATAATTTTTATATTTTACAACTCTTGTGGCTCTGGTCACGTTGGTACTCTTATCCACTGCTGCATAAGTAACCAGACGTTTTCCATCTTCCAAAAAATTCGATACTTTTTCTACCACAAGACTGTCTGTGACATCTCCATCTTTGTCATCCACTGCTGTGACTCCTTTTAGGAAATCTTCTTCATCCGCTTTAATATTCACTGTCAGCGTTTTTTTATCCATCTTAATTTCCGGTCCAACTCTATCTAGAGAATTAATCTGAATAAACCAAAATGCTACGCTTAATAAAAGTGAAGCGACAAAAACAGCAAAGCAGATCTTTGTTAATTTTTTCTTTGTCATTTTTATACTCCTCCTGCTACTAATACCATAGTATTCGATTTTCTATTTCTTTTCCCTCAAAAGGTATCGTCTGATTTTCAATGATCCTTTTGGGATTGTCATATAACACTTTTTTTGCATACGCAAAAGAATACTTTTGTTCCAAGTACTCTTTGATCTCCCCCATAAATGTTGTTCGTTCATAAGGACTGTGTGCATCACTTGCAACCATATGTACGAATCCATAATCCATAAATAATTCTGCTGCCTTTTGGGCCGTCCGCCCAAACATTCCAAAAAAACTTCCTTTGTTGCACTGAGTAATACAGCCTTTCATTAACAGCCGGTATAACTGTTGCGGCATATCCTGAATACAATAATATCGTTCCGGATGTGCAATCACTGGCACCCTTTTCGTTTCTAAAACGCGAAGCAGCCTTTCTTCCATATCTTCCGGCATAATATCAAATGGGAACTCCATTAGATAGTAACGAGAATGATTCATTGGAATCATCCTTCCCTCTTCAATCTTTTCAAGAACATCTTCGGTAGTAAAGATTTCCATACCGCTAAAAACCCGAAGAGGAATCCCTTCCCGATCCAGCCTTTTTCGAAATCTTAGTAATTGTTCATAAAGAAAAGGGCTAAAATAATTATCATAATATCCAGGGATATTGCAATGGGGGGTTGCCACAATCGTATGGACACCACTTTCTACAGCCATCTCTGCCATCATCAGCGCATCCTGCATATTTCTTGCCCCATCATCAATCCCCGGCAAAATATGCGTATGAATATCAATCAATTATATCACCTCAGCTCAGTATTATATCAGAAAACCCCTGGAAAAAAAACAACAGAATCACAAAAAAGCTCCTCTTTCTAATTTCAGAAAGAGGAGACTTGATCTTTGCTTTCTTATTCAGACATTCTTTTTTTTGCAAATCCTGCAACTCCTGCTGCTGCCAAAGCTGCAAATGCAACTGCCATTGGCATAGCTGTTTCACCTGTTTTTGGTGATTTTTCTTCTCCGCCGCCAGATGGTTTTACTGTATCTGTT
Organism: Lachnospiraceae bacterium; assembly: GCA_036311565.1. Classification (GTDB taxonomy): domain Bacteria; phylum Bacillota; class Clostridia; order Lachnospirales; family Lachnospiraceae; genus Fimousia. Next base: position 6,965 of record JAXJPR010000001.1, on the reverse strand, counting down.
TCCTTACTAACGCTTGGATTCGCTTCAGATCCACCGTCATTGGCCATAACACTCATAGACATGCATAACATCATCACTACTGTTAAGAAAAGTGTTGTGATTTTTTTCATAGAATTTTACCTCCTTATTAATTGAATCTCATTCTTTATTATAAAACACGTCTAATATAATTTTAAACAATGCTTTATCATCTACATTATAATTTGCAAATCCATTCTTCTTCGTAACCGTACCAGGTACTGTAATAATCTCAGAATCCAAAACTCCACAATCCGTCGCCATTGATGCCAGTGCTGCCATTTCAGACCCTTTTATATTCGTCACACTATATTCAGAAACCAATTGATATAAATCAATTGGAAGTGTAATATCCTGCTTGCTCTCTGACAGGACTTTACTGATAAATGCACTTACATACTGTCTCTGACGGGCCATACGATTGTTATTCGTCGCAATATTGCTAGAATATACATCACGGTATCTAACATAAGTCTCTGCCTGTGGACCAATCAGTGTAACATTGGCACCTTCCGTCAGTTCTGGATCAGTTTTTGATAAATCTTCTAACACTGTAACATTCACTCCACCAACTGCATCGTTTAATACATTAATTCCAGATAAATTCATACTGATATAAGAATCTATTGGCATTCCATATAACAGACGCTTAACTGATGTAATCATATTCTCACAGCTTTTTTCCTTACCATCACCATATGCATAAGCAAGACAAATCTGCTCATTCTTAATTCCCTGATAATTCATATTCTCATCATAAGCATTGACATCTACGATAGAATCACGGGAAATATTTAAAATTGTCGTTTTCTTCTTTTCTGTATCAATAACAAGAAGGAAAATGGTGTCTGCCTGTCCGGCCCCTTTTTCTTTTAAAGTCTCATCATCTGCAATTTCTTCGTTGTCGATTCCCATGCACAAGATACTGGTTACGTTCTTATTATATCGGTATTTTTCACCATTGTAAATAACTAAATCCCCATTTTCCTCTGTTTGTGCCCCATCAATAGCATTTTCCATGTTGACCAGATCCTGAAAAAGAGAACTTTTTCCTGAGGCGAATAACACCGCTGCTGCTGCCATGCAAAGAACCAGTAAAAGAATCACTATAATTAAAATCTTTTTCCACAATTTTATTTTTTTCTTCTTTGGTCTCTTCTTCTTTCTTTTTCCTTCAAAATTCTGTTCATGATCAGAATGATAATTTTTCACTTCCTGACTTAGTTCATCATTTAAGTTCTTTAAATCCATATTATCTTGTCTTGACATCTTCTAACACCGCCTGTACTAAATATCGAGATTCTGTTTTTCCACTGGCACAAGTACTTAACGTAATAATTTTATCATCACTTGTAACCTTTACGTCTTCTCTATAATTGGAAATCATGGTATTTACTTCATAAATACTCTTTAGATAATCCTCATATATTTTTTTATCACTAAAATCAAATGTTCCTAATATATGTCTGTCATCATATTCATACGCTGCAAAAATCCGATAGGTCAAAGTCTTCTCTGGTGTATAAATAAAAACGAACTTATTCTCTTCAAAAAATTCCGGATCTTCAAATTCATGAAGACTTCCGAACATAGAATCATTTCTCATATTATGACCATAAATCACTGTATTGGGATCTTCAAAATCTTTGCTGTTATAATTCTCTGTATAAATACATCCGGCAAATTCCGGTTCCTTGTTCATGTTATATTTCAGATAATATCCGTTATCATCCTTACTCTGGGCAATTGGATAATCCACTTTTGTATTTGGAATATAAATCCAGGCATACAATTCTTCGTTAATCTTCTGAAGCTTTTCAAAATCTACCTCTTCCCCATGACGGATTCCTTTTGGAATGTCTGGTTCATCACCTTCCATTTCTCCTGTAAATTCCGTACTTTCCATAGCTTCTAAGATTTCCTGACGATGCTTCTCGGCCCGATAATTTTGATAAGTAGTAATTCCAAAATATAAAACACAGCCAACACATACCAGTAATGCCATAAGAAACACAACTTTCCAGAGTTTTTTACTGCCGCTCTTTTTCATTGTCCATTCCCCTTTTCTATCATTCTTTCGAACATACTGCGAAAACAATATCATTTTTTGACATAAAATATATGTATTTATTATAAACAAGGCCTATAGGAAAGTCAATCAATGAGGGTTTCCCTCCATTTTTATATCACTAGAAAAAATTTTTTATTCCTTGATAATTTTATATTTTTTCATGATTTCCACTCTGTGATTTCCAATCTCAATGCTTTCCATCATAGAATTGTCCTTCTGGCCTCTTTGCCGAGTAAGATAGACCACCAATCGGTGCACCCATGCTGCTGGTAATAAAATTGGTGCTTTTTCTAAAAAAGCATATCTTCCTTTTAATTCGGATGCAGATGGAAAAATGGCTCTTAGGACATTACCAGATTTACTGCCTCCTTCGTCAGAGACTGCACTTAAGGTAATCAAACTGCTGTGCACTCTGCTTTCACTGGATTTTCCATAAATTCCAGCCGAAAAGATATCATTTAGCAATTCATCACAATCAATCACTTCTTTATATTCATTCATAAATTGGTATAATTCACCGCCTGCTTCATAAGAAAATTTCAGATAATTTCTGCCGATTTCAAACAAATTCACTGCAAAGATGTCCGCCCGGAAGCTTTTCGTCTGCTCTTTGATAAATGCCCAATCAATCTTCTGCCCATATGCCTCTGCGAATCGTCCGATATCACATACCTGGCGAATCCCAAACCCGCTGTGCAGAAAATGTTTAAAACTATGAAAAATTAAATATAACATATGCTCTGATTCTTCCATGGTCCAGAGACTGGTCCCATCAATCTTGATCTGGATAGCATGGTCAAATACATGGTCAAATGCCCGGTTTAATTTTCCATATGCTTTGGATTCTTCTGAAAACAATTTTCTATGAAGTTCTATATGAAGGCCAGTTTGCGGACATCCATAGGTCACTACCTGCCCCTTTTCCATATCTCCATCGATGACAATCATTCCCTTATTTAAGAAACTTTCATGACATTCTTGAAACTGTTCTTCCCTGATATATAAATCCTCATCTCCAGATATTCGACAATCTGATTTAGGGTAGATATTTCTACAGATTAATCCCTTTACTACAAGCGCTTTGATATTTCCTTTATTTAATTCCTTATATAAATCCAAAAATCTTCTTGTTTTCTGTGCCTGCTGCACGATTTCCATCATGGCCCCTCTCTGAAGTCCCATTAAAGAATCTTTTGGCATATCCAGTGTCATAAAAGAGCCATATAATACATCATAAACAATAGGAAAAATGGAATGCTGCATAGACAATTTATAAAGTTCCATCCAGTCTTCCAAAGACTCTAAAGCTATTTCAGCTGGTTCTTGCTTCATAAATGCCTTAAGAGCATATAACAATTGTAATTCAACCTGATTCATATTCTATTCCTCTTTTTTTAATTCTATTTTTCATTGTGTTTAAGTTTAGCATATTTGTATAAAAACAACAATGTACAAATAAAGCAGTATGATGTTCAAAATTTCTATTTTGTGATAAAGTAGGTTTTAAGAATAAATTTATAAAACTACATAAAGGAGCGAGAAGTTATGAATTTTGTATTTATCTCCCCGCAATTTCCAGATTCTTACTGGAATTTTTGCGACAGATTAAAACAGCGAGGTGTTAATGTATTAGGAATTGGTGATACCCCTTATGATGGTCTATCCAATCAGTTAAAAGGATGTCTCACCGAATATTATCGTGTAGAAAATATGGAAGATTATGACCAGATGGTACGTGCCATCGGCTACTTCACTCACAAATATGGAAAAATTGACTGGCTGGAAAGTAACAATGAATACTGGTTAGAACAAGATGCCAGACTCCGTACAGACTTTAACATTACAACTGGTATGAAAATTGAACAAGTCGCCAATGTACGTAGAAAATCTACAATGAAAAAATTCTACGAACAGGCCGGCGTTCCTGTTGCAAGATATCATATGGTAACAACTTTAGAAGAAGGACTTACTTTTGCCAACAACGTTGGATACCCAGTATTCGTAAAACCGGATGGTGGTATGGGTGCTGAAGACAGCTACAAACTCAGCAATGAAGACGATTTGAGATGGTTCTATTCTGTAAAACAGGATGTTACCTATATTATGGAAGAATTTATTACAGGTGATATCTGGTCTTATGATGGAATTTCTGACAGCAACGGAGATATTATTTTCGAATCTGTTGTATCATGGCCAAGAAGTATTGCAGATATCGTAAATAACAAAGACCATCTTGCATATTATACAGCCAATATGCTTCCAGAAGATTTACGTGAAAAAGGCCGTGCGACCATCAAAGCTTTTGATGTAAGAAGCCGCTTCTTCCACTTAGAATTCTTCCGTCTGGTAGAAGACAAAGAAGGGCTGGGCAAAAAAGGTGACATCGTAGCATTAGAAGTAAATATGCGTCCAGCTGGCGGATGGACTCCAGATATGTACAATTATGCAAACAGCGTTGATGTCTATAGTATTTGGGCCGACATGGTCGTTTATGATAAAACATATGTGGATCTGACACAGAAAAAATACTTTGCCGTATACGCAAGTCAGCGTTATGGTAAACCTTATATTCATTCACACGATGATATCCGCAGCCGCTACGCAGATAAAATTGTCCTGGATGAAGAAATTCCAGAAGCAATCTCTGGAGCAATGGGAAATCATATGTGGACAGTCAGGGTAGAAACCGAAGAAGAAAAGAATGAATTTATCAACTACGTTCATGCTGTATACGAAAATTAAATCAGCAGCTAAAATGAAAAACGGCAGTCAGAAATGACTGCCATTTTTCATATTCTCAATTCGATGAACTGCTTCTTTTACGCCTCCACTCTTTCGAAATCCCTCTCCAATCCTTTTGGCATTTTCTTTATATCCAGGATTTGTAAGAATCTCCCAAATAGTATTCTTCAAACTATCTGCATCTTCCTTTTTCAGGTATTTTCCTGCTCCAAGTTCAAATACTCGTCTGGCAACGGCTCCTTGTTCAGCCGTCTGTGGATACAGCACAAGAGGAACTTCATAATAAAGACTCTCGCTGACACTGTTCATACCGCAATGAGATATAAATGCATCCGCTTTTTTCAACACTTCAATTTGATTGACATAATTCCTGATGATGATATTTTCTGGTATTTCCTCAAATTCAGAAAGCTCTGTCATTTCTCCTACGGATAAAATCACCTGATATTGTGTATTCCCAAACCCTTTGATACATGCTTTATAAAATTCTACAAACTTATTATTTACCGTCCCAAGAGAAATGTAAATGAGTTTTTTTCCATTATCTCCTTCCAGCATTTCTATCAGCTCTTTGTCTGGTTCCATTTCTGTCTGTCGAATCAGCGGTCCCACAAATGCATAATTTTCAGAAAAGGTCTCTGCACACGGCTGAAATTCCCGTGATGTATATACGATGGTATTGGTATCGTTCTCATTTTGTATGATTGATAACAAGTTCTTCACTGGATATCCAGCTTTTTTTAGTTTTTTTAACGCTCTTTGGATTTTGGGCATGGATTTTAACAACCCAAACATCTGTCCCACACTCTGCTTCATGATTTTGGAAGAATACTGATTAAAAGCGAAGGTGGTCGTAGATGATACAAATGGAATGTTAAATTTTAATGCCACAAACTTTCCCCACACTGCCATAGAATCTGCCACAATGCAATCCGGTCTCCACTCTTTCATCTCAATGCTTATGGTTTCATCTAAAGCAAGTGTTGTATTCACCAACAATTCAATGGATAAACCTACGTCCTGACCAACGTTTGCTCCCTCTTCTTTTGTAATCTCCATTTGCTCATTGACAAAATCACAAGAACAAAACTGGGCACCTGTAGCTTCAATTTTCTCCTGAAACGGCCCAAAAGAATAATATCGAATTTCATGCCCACGCTGAACCAGTTCACGGACCACCTCTAAAGTTGGATTGGTATGCCCATGTGCTGGAATACTAAAAAATGCGATTTTCATATTATTCATTCTTTCGTTCACCACTCCTTCTATTATTTTTTTCTCTTAAAAGAATGCGATTCTCATGAACCAGATCAAACAACTGCTGCAATGCATTCTCTGGAATAATGGCAAGTCCCTGATCTACATCTCCTAATATTAGAAGATGATCGCCAGAATGTATGGAAAATATATCTCTAGCCTTTTTTGGTATAACAATCTGCCCACGCTCTCCTACTGTTACACTTCCAAAACAATATTTTCCTTTTGGTGGAATCGGTAATTTTTCTTCTTCCTCATCATACTGAATCAGGTCATCTACAGATACTTGAAATACTCTGGCTAATTCTATACATTTCTCCAAATCTGGAGTACTGATTCCCTTTTCCCATTTTGCAATTGCCTGTCTGGAAACCTGAATCCGTTCTGCCAGTTCTTCCTGTGTCATATGATTTCGTTTTCGTAATATATGAATGTTCATACTAATCATATTATTCATACCTCCTGCTATAAGTATGACATAGAAAATCTTAATTTACCACCAACAAACAATACCATTTTTCATACTATTTGTATCTATTTCTTAACATTTAAGTTTATTGTAAGAAATTCCCCAAATTCCTATGCTATAATAAAATGAAATATATAAATGGAGAATCGCTATGAAAAATGGAACGAAACATATCTTAATCATTGATGATGAACAGGAAATTACAGATTTATTAGAAATCTATCTCACCAATGAGGGCTATTGTGTCCATAAATTTTATACTGCAAAAGGAATATTAGAGTACCTGGAAAAAGAGAGGATCGATTTGGCAATCCTGGATATTATGCTTCCGGATACCGATGGATTCACCCTATGTAAAAGTATCCGGAAAAAATGGTTTTTCCCAATTATTATGCTGACTGCAAAAAT